>NZ_JBIBUU010000029.1:0-36090 GCF_043079735.1 Streptomyces sp. NPDC015144
CGTTTCCGACTCTATCAGACTCTTTCGAGTCCCGATTCCCGGTCGAAGCGGGTTCCGCTTTCCAGTTCCTCGCTTCCGCGATTCCCTTTCCGGCGAGTCCGACTCTATCAGGCCTTTTCTCTTTCCTTGACCAGCCCCTGCAGACATACAGGTGCCACGTCGTAGTGGAGAGTCAATTGCTTGAAGGTCGCCACCGGCCCTCGACTCGAAGGTCATGTTGGGGCCAGGCAGGAGTACGACAGTACAGGCAGCAGGGAGTCGAGGCAAATCGTTTCCGGTGTGGCGCTAAGGCCGCGTAGCAGCAGGACTCGGGCGGAACCGGGACTTCTTATGACTTACGCTGCTGAACAGCACGTCGTTACCCACATACGGTAACGGCGCCCCACAAGCTCCACCCCTGGGAGGCTCCCCATGACCACTGTGACGTCCCCTCTTGCCGGACGGGCGATCGGGCTCGCCGCGGTACCGGATCCGGTCTTCTCCGGCGCGATGGTGGGACCCGGCACCGCCATCGACCCGGTGCGTGAGCCTTCCGAGGCCGTGTCGCCGGTCGACGGCATCATCGTCTCCCTGCATCCGCACGCGTTCGTCGTGGTGGACGCGGACGGGCACGGGGTACTGACCCACCTCGGGATCGACACCGTTCAGCTCAACGGTGAGGGGTTCGAGCTGCTCGTGAACAAGGGGGACACCGTGACCCGGGGTCAGGGCATCGTGCGCTGGAACCCGGCGGGGGTCGAGGAGGCCGGCAAGTCGCCGGTGTGCCCGGTCGTCGCGCTGGAGGCCACCGCCGACTCCCTCTCCGACGTGCTCGAGAACGGCGACGTGAAGGTCGGCGACTCCTTGTTCGGCTGGCAGTGACGAGCCCGGTCCGATGACGGCCGACTGGATATCCACCGCGGAGGCACGAGCCGCCGCACGACCGGAGACGGGTGACATGGAGACAACGCTGCGAGGCGTCGGTGTGAGCCACGGAGTGGCGATCGGTGAGGTGCGCCATATGGGGACGGCGGTGCTCGAACCGCCGGCCAAGCAGATCCCCGCCGAGGAGGCCGAGCGTGAGCAGGGGCGCGCCCGGCAGGCCGTCGAGGCCGTCGCCGCCGATCTGATCGCACGCGGGAATCTGGCCGGGGGCGAGGCCCAGCACGTGCTGGAGGCCCAGGCCATGATGGCTCAGGACCCCGAACTGATCGCCGACGTGGAGCGTCGTATCGCCGTCGGCAGCACCGCGGAGCGCGGGGTCTACGACGCGTTCGCCGCGTACCGGGCGCTGCTCGCCAATGCCGGGGAGTACCTGGCGGGGCGGGTCGCCGACCTCGACGACGTGCGCAACCGGATCGTCGCCCGGCTGCTCGGGGTGCCGATGCCCGGGGTGCCGGACAGCGACGAGCCCTATGTACTGATCGCCCGGGACCTGGCGCCCGCGGACACGGCGCTCCTCGACCCGGCCCTGGTCCTCGGCTTCGTGACCGAGGAGGGCGGGCCGACCAGCCACAGCGCCATTCTCGCCCGCGCTCTCGGGGTGCCCGCCGTCGTGGCGCTCCCCGGTGCCGGTGAGCTCGCCGAGGGCACGGTCGTGGCCGTGGACGGCAGCACCGGTGAGATCTTCGTCGAACCGAGCGCCGAGAAGCGCGCGGAGATGGAGAGTGCCGCCGCGGCGCGCAAGGCCGCACTCTCGGCCGCGTCCGGCCCGGGTGCGACCTCCGACGGTCACAAGGTGCCGCTGCTCGCCAACGTCGGCGGGCCGGGCGACGTCCCGGCCGCGGTCGAGGCCGGCGCGGAGGGCGTGGGGCTGTTCCGTACCGAGTTCCTGTTCCTGGACGACAGCGAGCGGGCGCCGTCCGAGGAGAAGCAGGTCGCCGCGTACCGCGCGGTGCTGGAGGCGTTCCCCGAAGGACGGGTCGTCGTACGGGTGCTGGACGCCGGGGCCGACAAGCCGCTGGCCTTCCTGACCCCCGCGGACGAGCCGAACCCGGCGCTGGGCGTGCGCGGTCTGCGCACCCTGCTGGACCACCCGGAGGTGCTGCGTACCCAGTTGACCGCTCTGTCGAAGGCGGCCGAGGGGCTCCCCGTGTACCTGGAGGTCATGGCGCCGATGGTGGCGGACCGGGCGGACGCCCGGGCCTTCGCCGACGCCTGCCGCGCCGCCGGTCTCCAGGCCAAGTTCGGTGCGATGGTGGAGATTCCGTCCGCCGCGCTGCGGGCGCGTTCGATCCTGCGGGAGGTGGAGTTCCTCTCGTTGGGCACCAACGACCTGGCGCAGTACACCTTCGCCGCCGACCGGCAGGTCGGTGCCGTGTCGCGGTTGCAGGACCCGTGGCAGCCCGCGCTGCTCGACCTCGTCGCCCTGGCGGCCGAGGCGGCCCGCGCCGAGGGCAAGAGCTGTGGTGTCTGCGGTGAGGCGGCCTCCGATCCGCTGCTGGCCTGTGTGCTGACCGGGCTGGGCGTGACGTCGCTGTCGATGGGCGCCGCCTCCATTCCTTATGTCCGGGCCACGCTGGCGAAGTACACGCTGGCGCAGTGCGAGCGTGCCGCGTCGGCCGCCCGCGCGGCCGACTCCGCCGAGGAGGCCCGGGTCGCGGCCCAGGGCGTGCTCTCGGGCGAGTAGCGTCGCGGTTGCCGTGAGGACACGGAGGGGCTCCCCGCCCGATGGCGGCGGGGAGCCCCTCCGTGCTGTCAGTGGTGGGCCTCCGGTTCGTCGGCGCCGATGTCGAAGCCCGCGCAGTACTCCACGTGCGACTCCGGAGCGATCGGTTCGCCGGTCTCGGCGTCGGTGCAGTAGGCGTCGAAGACCTCGGCGGCGCCGAGCGGGACAAGGGCACCCCGCTTCAGCCGCCAGCCGTGCACCCGGTCCCCGGCGCCGGGGCGGGTCGTACGGAGCACGAGCCCGGCGGGCCTTTCGAGGGCGATGGCGACGGCCAGCACCGTCACGAACTCGGCGCCCTCGTCCGGTCCGATGAGGGCCGGTCCGGCGGCGTCGCGCGCGGTGTGCAGGACGGCCACCAGGTGTTCGCCGTCGGCGGGGGTGCTGCAGACCAGGTGGTGCGTGCCCGTGCCCGCCGCCTCCAGGACCCGGAGCAGCAGGTGCGAGGCCCGGTCGAAGGCGGCCCGGCCGATGTCCTCCCCGCACTCCGCGCAGGCGCCGAGGCCGGCCAGGCGTGTCGTGGCGTACTCCCAGGTGGCCCGGCGGGCGGCCCGGTCGGCCAGGAGGGGGATCAGGTCGTCGAGGGACTGTCCGGTGTAGGTGACGGTGGCGCCGACGGAGGCGACCTCGGCGGTGAAGCGGCTGCGGCTGTCCGGGGTGTCCGGGGGCAGCCCGGCGTCCGCGCAGAACTCGGCGTACTCCTCGGGGTCGAAGAGGGCGACCGTGGTGTGCACGCCGCGTGCGGACAGGTGTTTCAGCAGGCTCTCGACCTGCTGGAGGTAGAGGGTGTGGTCGTCGAAGGTGAAGGTGCGGTAGCGCCGCATCGCCGCGAAGTCCTGCTCGTCGGCCAGCAGGCCGACGGTGCTGGGTGCTTCGCGGCGCAGCGCGCGGCGCATGGACGCGGCCGACCGGTCGGGACGGGACGGCCTGCCGTGGTTGTTCTTCCCGTTGTTCGTGGTGTGCCCCATGACTCCCCCAGTGCGCTGTCGATCGATGCTCACTCAGAGTAATCACGGGCACTGACAACGGGACGGTCGGTGACGTGGGCGGGGTGGTCAGGCGCGCTCGCGGGCCAGTTCCTCGTAGAAGTGGAGGAGTTCGATCCGGTCGATCGAGCCGGGGTTGACCGCCTTCTCCAGGGCCGTTCCCTGCAACAGGCGCTTGATCGGGACCTCGATGCGCTTGCCGGTGAGGGTGTGCGGGATGCCGGGGACCTCGATGACCTCGTCGGGGACGTGGCGCGGGGAGAGGTTCTCCCGGATGGCGCGCTTGATGCTGTCGCGCAGTGCGTCGTCGAGCCGGGCCCCCTCGGTGAGGTGGACGAAGAGCGGCATCCAGTAGCCCCCGTCGGGCTCTTCGATGCCGACGACGAGGGACTCCCGGATCTCGGGGAGCCGTTCGACGGCCTCGTAGATGTCCGAGGAGCCCATCCGTACTCCCTGGCGGTTGAGCGTGGAGTCGGAGCGGCCGTGGATGATGACCGAGCCGCGGTCGGTGAGGGTGATCCAGTCGCCGTGGCGCCAGACGCCGGGGTACATGTCGAAGTAGCTGTCGTGGTAGCGGCTGCCGTCGGGGTCGTTCCAGAAGCGGACGGGCATGGAGGGCATGGGGGCGGTGACGACGAGTTCGCCGACCTCGCCGGTCAGCGGCTTGCCCGCCGGGTCCCAGGACCGCAGGTCGGTGCCGAGGCAGGCGGCCTGGAGTTCGCCGATGTGGACCGGGAGGGTGGGGACGGCTCCGGCGAAGCAGCTGCAGACGTCCGTGCCGCCGCTGACGGAGGCGATCCAGAGGTCGTCGGCCACCTCGTCGTGGAGCCAGCGGAAGCCGTCGGGCGGGAGGGGCGAGCCGGTGGTGGCGACGCACTGGACGCGGGAGAGGTCGAGGTCACGGCCCGGGTGGATGCCGGCCTTGCGGCAGGCCATGACGTAGGCGGCGGAGGTGCCGAAGAGGGTGGCCCCGGTCTGTTCGGCGACCCGCCACTGGGCGCTGACGTCGGGGTAGCCGGGGCTTCCGTCGTACAGGACGACCGTGGTGCCGGTGAGGAGACCGGAGACGAGGAAGTTCCACATCATCCAGCCGGTGGAGGTGTACCAGAAGAACCGGTCCTCCGGCCCGAGGTCGCAGTGCAGGCCGAGCTGTTTGAAGTGCTCCAGCAGGATGCCGCCCTGGGACTGGACGATCGCCTTGGGGAGCCCGGTGGTGCCGGAGGAGTAGAGGACCCACAGCGGGTGGTCGAAGGGGACCTGCTCGAAGACCGGCTCGGTGTCCGCGGCGGTGACGGCGGACCAGTCCAGGGCGCCCTCGGGGGCCGCCGTGCCGAGCAGCGGGATGTGGACGACGGCGCGCAGGGTGGGCAGTTCGCGGCGCAGCTCGGCGACGGTGTCCGCGCGGTGGTGCTCCTTGCCTCCGTAGCGGTAGCCGTCGACGGTGAACAGGACGACGGGTTCGACCTGCTGGAAGCGGTCGAGGACGCTGCGGGCGCCGAAGTCCGGGGCGCAGGACGTCCAGACGGCGCCGACGGCCGCGGTGGCGAGGAGGGCGACGACGGCTTCCGGGATGTTGGGGAGGTAGCCGCTGATCCGGTCGCCGGGGACGACGCCCAGGGCGCGGAGCTCTGCGGCGAGCGAGCCGACCCGGCGGCGGAGCTCGGCCCAGGAGACGGGGACCTGGGTGTGGGTCTCGTCGACGTGGATCAGGGCGGGGGCGTCCGCGCGCAGCGGGTCCTCGGCGGTGCGCAGGGCGTGCTCGGCGTAGTTGAGGGTGGCGCCGGGGAACCACTGGGCGCCTGGCATGGTGCGGTCGGCGAGGACGGCCTCGTAGGGGGTGGAGAAGCGTACGTCGAACCAGTCGGCGACGGCCCGCCAGAAGGTGTCGAGCTGTTCCACGGACCACTGGTGCAGCGCCGGGTAGCCGCCCTCGGCCGGTGCTCCGTGGCGCTGGGCGGCCCAGCTCTGGAAGCGGGTGACGGCGGCGGCCGCGATGCGGTCGGGGCCGGGCTGCCAGAGGGGGGTCTCGTCGGCTGCGGTGGTCATGGGGCGGCTCCCTGGCTCTGCGGATACGCGGGGTGGGCGTGGGTCGCGCGCACGTGCCGGGGTGTGCGCGTGAGGCGGCCTTTACGGACGATGCCATGTGATCGTCTTTCGCACCAGGGTTCGCCACCCATGGCCGGCGGCCCGGACATGTGGTCCGGCCACGGGTCCGGCGCTGGGTGAACGGAAGTTGAACGGAGCCCGCGTCCGCCCTGTTCGATGGCAGGGTGAGCCGCATGAACGGTCGTGACCTGGTGCGCTCGGTGAAGTCGGTCGGTTCGGTGCGGGGGCTGCGCGCGGTGCGCTCCTCCTGGCGGCGCCGGGGCGCGGATGCGCGGGCGCTGCCGCCGCGCGGTGCGGAGCGGGCGCGGGTGCCGGGGCCCGTGGTGGGTGCGGAGCCGGGGCCGGGCGGGGGTGTGGTGCGGTTCGCGCGGTCCGTGCTGCGGGTGCGGGTGGCGGTGGGGGGTGCGGTGTTCTGGGGCTGGGACGGGGCGGAGCCGCTTCCGTCGTACGCGCTGGCGGGCGCGGCGCCGGAGCCCGATCCGCGGGCGGTGCTGGAGCCGGACACGGACGGTGGCTGGCAGGTGGTCTCGGAGCGGCTGACCGTCGCGGTGTCCCGGCACGGGGCGGTGGAGCTGCGGACCCCTGGCGGGGTGGTGCTGCGGCGGGAGCTGCCGCCGCGCTGGTGGGAGCCGGTGGCGGGGGGCGGGGCGCGGTGGGTGCAGCGTTCCGAGGTGCCCGCGGACGCGCGGTTCTTCGGGCTCGGGGGGCGGGCGTCGGGGCCGCGGCTGCGGGACGGGGCGTACGCGTTGTGGAACACCGATCCCGGGGGCCGGTTCGGGCCGCAGGACGATCCGCTGTACCTGACGATGCCGGTGCAGCTGGTGGTGAGTGACGCGGGGACGCATCTGATGTTCCACGACAACTCCTGGCGGGGGCGGGTGACGCTGCGCGAGGGCGAGGAGGGTGCGGGTTCGGGGCACGACCGGCCCGGGACGTGCGAGGTGCGGATGGACGGCGGGCCGTTGCGCTGCTGGGTGGTGACGGGGACGCCGTCCCGGGTGCTGCGGGGGTGGACGGCGCTCACCGGTGCTCCGGCGCTGCCGCCGGGCTGGGCGCTGGGCCCGCAGCACGCCCGGTGGGGGTTCGGGAGCGAGCGGGAGGTGCGGCGGGTGGCGGGCGGCTACCGGGAGCGGGGGTTGCCACTGTCCGCGCTGCATCTGGACATCGACCACTTCGACGGGCACCGGGTGTTCACGGTGGACCGGGAGCGGTTCCCCGACCTGCCGGGGCTGGCGAAGGAGTTGCGGGAGGACGGCGTGCGGCTGGTGTCGATCGTCGATCCGGCGGTGAAGGCGGAGCCGGGGAACGCGCTGTTCGACGCGGGGGCGGCGGTCGGGGACGGCGGGGCGTTCGTGCGGGACGCGCGCGGGCGGCTGGTGCGTGGTGAGGTGTGGCCGGGTGAGTGCGTGTTCCCGGACTTCACCGATCCGGCGGTGCGGGAGTGGTGGGGCGGTCTGTACGAGGAGCGGCTGGCGCAGGGCTTCTCCGGGGTGTGGCACGACATGAACGAGCCGGTGTCGTTCGCCGCGTTCGGCGATCCGACGCTGCCCCGGTCGGCGCGGCACGCGCTGGAGGGCCGTGGCGGTGACCACCGGGAGGCCCACAACGTGTACGCGCTGGCGATGGCGCGGGCCGGGTACGAGGGGCTGCTGCGGCTGCGTCCGGCGGAGCGTCCGTTCCTGTTCTCGCGGTCCGGCTGGGCGGGGATGCAGCGGTACGGGGGCACCTGGTCCGGTGATGTGGAGACCGGCTGGCCGGGGTTGCGGACCTCGTTGGCGCTGGTGCTGGGGCTGGGGCTGTGCGGGGTGCCGTACTCGGGGCCCGATGTGGGCGGGTTCGACGGGTCGCCGTCGCCGGAGCTGTATCTGCGGTGGTTCCAGCTGGGGGCGTACCTGCCGTTGTTCCGTACCCATGCGGCGCTCGACGCGGGGCGGCGAGAGCCCTGGGAGTTCGGGCCCGAGGTGCTGGAGCACGCGCGGGCGGCGCTGGCGGAGCGGGAGCGGCTGCGTCCGTACTTCGTGACGCTGGCGCGGCTGGCGGGGCTGACCGGTGCGCCGTACGTGCGGCCGCTCTGGTGGCGGTCGCCCGGGGACCGGGCGCTGCGGGACTGCGGGGACGCGTTCCTGCTGGGGGACGCGCTGCTGGTGGCCCCGGTGCTGGAGCCCGGCGCGGACCGGCGGGCGGTGCGGCTGCCGCGGGGGCGCTGGTACGACACGGCGACCGGTGCGGTGTACGAGGGGCCGGGGCAGGCGGTGCCGGACGCGCCGTTGTCGCGGATCCCGGTGCTGGCGCGGGCCGGTTCGATTCTGCCGGTGCGGGGTGCGGACGGCGGGGTGGAGCTGGAGGTCTGGGCTCCGGCGGCGGGGCGCCGGGGTGGTGGGGCGGTGGTCCGGGACGTGGGGGACGGCTGGGAGCGGGCGGAGGTCGAGCGGTACACCTCGCGCTGGGTGGACGGGCGGGTCGTGGTGGAACGGGAGGGGCGTGAGGGGCCGGTGGGGTGTCCGGTGCGGGTGCGGGGCCGGTAGGGCGCGTACCGGTCAGCGGTAGCGGCCGTCGAACCAGGCGCGGGCGGCCCGGGTGTGGAGCGGGAAGGCGAGCTCGGCGGGGGCGGTCAGCAGCCGGAAGCCGGCCGTCTCGTCGGTGGGGCGGGAGGCCGGGAGGGCCGTGGCCGGGCGGGGCGGGAGGAGACCGAAGAGGAGGAGGTGGCCGTCGGGGGCGCTGAGGGCGTCGGCGAGGCGGACGTCCTGTGCGGCCGCCCGGATGCCGGTCTCCTCGCGGAGTTCCCGTACGAGCGCGTCCTTCCAGTCCTCGTCGTGGTCGATGTAGCCGCCGGGGAGGGCGAGGCCGCCCCGGTGGGGCGGGACGGTGCGCGTGATGACGACGAGGCCGGTGCCGTCGGGGCCGGTGACGGGCAGCAGGGCGACGGCGACGGGGAGCGGGTTGCGGTAGGCCGTGGTGGAGCAGGCGGCGCAGGTGCGGGGCCAGGTGGCCGGCGGGAGGTCGTAGCGGGCGCCGCAGCTTCCGCAGTGGGAGTCCTTGACGGGTTCGACGGGCTTGCTCCGGGGTTCGGACACGCGCGGACTGTACCGGATCGCCGGGTGGAGAGCCCCGCACTGCTGGATTATGCGGTCATGACAAAACTTGCTTCCGCTCTCCGTGTCCTGGCGGCCGCTGCCGCCGCCCTGTCCGCCGTCGCCGCCACCGCCCCGGCGGCGACGGCCGGGCCGGAACCGAAGGCGCCCGCGGAGTTCGTCGCGCTGAGCTCGGTGGATCCGACGATCATCCAGGAGATGCGCTACCCCACCGCCCACACCTTCATGGGCGTCCCGGTGGACGGCTACCGTCAGCCGCTCTGCATCCTGACCCGCCCCGCGGCACGGGCCCTGCACCGGGCGCAGACCCGGCTGCTGCGCCAGGGCTACTCGCTCAAGGTGTACGACTGCTACCGCCCGCAGCGCGCGGTCGACCACTTCGTACGGTGGGCGAAGGACCTCGACGACCAGGCCATGAAGGGCGAGTTCTACCCCCGGGTCGACAAGACGCGGCTGTTCGCGGACGGGTACATCGCGGAGAAGTCCGGGCACAGCCGCGGCAGTACGGTGGACCTGACGCTGGTGAGGCTGCCCGCCGCGCCGACCCCGCCGTACCGTCCGGGCGGTGAGCAGGTGCCCTGCTACGCACCGGCAGCCGAGCGGTTCCCGGACAACTCGGTGGACATGGGCACCGGGTTCGACTGCTTCGACACGCTCTCCCACACCGACGACCCGCGCGTGCGGGGAGTGCAGCGCGCCCATCGGCAGTTCCTGAAGAAGACGCTCACCGAGGCCGGGTTCGTGAATCTGGCCGAGGAGTGGTGGCACTACACCTTCAAGCCGGAGCTGTTCCCGGACACCTACTTCGACTTCCCGGTGGCCCGGCGGTCCGTCGCCGGGCACTGACGCCGGGCGCGCGGGCGGCGGCAGGGGCCGCTCCCGGGGCCCCGGCCGCCGCGCGGGCGTTTCCGGTTCCCGTTCCAACGGCTACCGTGCCGGTATGGCTGAGCAGACGTTCGATTCGTACGAGGAGTTCTGGCCCTACTACGTGGCGATGCACTCGAAGGCCGCGACCCGGTGGGTCCATCTGACCGGCACCCTGACCGGACTGGCGCTCACCGCCTACGGCCTGGCCCGGGGCCGCAAGCGGTATCTGGCCGCGTTGCCGCTGATCGGGTACGGGACCGCCTGGCCCGCGCACTTCCTGATCGAGAAGAACAACCCGGCCACCTTCGGGCATCCGGTCTGGTCGCTCCGCGGCGACGCGCAGATGATCCGGATGATGCTGGCGGGGCGGGACGGGGAGCTGGCGGAGACCGCCGCCAAGTGGCTCGCCGAGCACCCCTGCGAACAGGAGCCCTGTCGGCAGGGGGACTGCCGACAGGGGGACTGACCGGACGCCAGGGGGTCGGGCACCGGGGCGTGTCCGGCCCGGCCCGCCGGGAACGCCCTACGTCGCGGCCGGCTGGCGGTCGCGGTCGACCCGGGCCGCCGCGTGCTCGACGACGGCCACGAGCACGTCCCGTACGGAGGCACGGTCGCGTGCGTCGCACATCAGCAGCTCCACCTCCGGATCGAGGTCCAGCGCGGCCCGCACCGTCCCGGCGGGGAAGGTCTCGGCCCCCTCGAAGCGGTTGACGGCGACGGTGAAGGGGATCTTGCGGCGTTCGAAGTAGTCCACCGCCGCGAAGCAGTCCTCCAGCCGCCGGGTGTCCGCGAGCACGACGGCCCCCAGCGCGCCCTGGGCCAGTTCGTCCCAAAGGAACCAGAAGCGGTCCTGTCCCGGGGTGCCGAAGAGGTACAGCACCAGGTCGTCGCGGAGCGTGATCCGGCCGAAGTCCATGGCCACCGTGGTGGTGGTCTTCGACTCCACCCCCGCCAGGTCGTCCACCGGGCGGCCCGCCTCGCTGAGGGTCTCCTCCGTGCGCAGCGGCCTGATCTCGCTGACCGCGCCGACCAGCGTCGTCTTGCCCACGCCGAACCCGCCCGCCACCAGGATTTTCAGGGCAACGGGCTCCACGGGCCGCTTCTTGCGGCTAGAGCGCCCGAAGACCATCGATCACCTCTCGAAGAATGCTCACGTCCGGCAGTTCGGCCGGCGGAACGGGACGGGTCACATGCACCAGTTCGTCCTCGACGAGATCGCCGACCAGCACCCGGACCACCCCGACGGGGAGGTCCAGGCCGGCCGCGAGCTCCGCGATCGACTGGGGCATGCCGCTGCAGAGTTCGACGATCTCCACGTGTTCCGGGGAGAGCGTCCGGTCCCGGCCGGGGTCGTCGGCCGCGGGTTCGGGCACGACGAGGGCGATCAGGTCGAGCCGATGGCGGGTTGCGCTGCTGGTACGGCCCCGGGTCATCGCGTACGGACGGACCACCGGTCCCGCCTCGTCGTCGTACCAGTGCGGGGCCTGCGGGTCGGTGGGCGTGGCCGGGGATCCGGGCGATTCGGCGCTCACCGTCCCCTCACCCCCCGGCGGACTGACCGGTCGTCCTGGGCGCGTTGGCCAGGTGGGCGCCGACGCGCTTGACCATCAGCGTCATCTCGTACGCCACCAGGCCGACGTCGGAGTCCGCGTCGGCCAGCACGGCGAGACAGCTGCCGTCACCGGCGGCCGTGACGAAGAGGAACGCCCCTTCGAGTTCGACGACGGTCTGGCGGACCCGGCCCGCGTCGAAGTGGCGTCCGACGCCCTTGGCCAGGCTGTGGAACCCGGAGGCGACGGCCGCCAGGTGTTCGCTGTCCTCGCGGGTCAGGTCCTTCGAGGTGCCGGTGGCAAGGCCGTCGCTGGAGAGCACCAGCGCCTTGCGGATGCTGGCGACGCGCTCGACGAGCTCGTCGAGGAGCCAGTTGAGCTGGCCGGAGCCCTGGCGTGCGGCGGTGGTTGCTGCGACGTTCGGTGCGGTCATCGACCGTCCCCTCCCGGAGTGGTTCCCTGTGCTGTGTCACCGTGGCCGGCTGTGCCCTCGGCGTTCTCGGCGTTCTGCCGTCGGCCGCGTTGCCAGCCGCGCTGGAGCGAAGCCATGCGGCTGCGCACTTCCTCCGCATCACGCTCGAAGTCCAGGTCCGGTTCCGTCCGGTCCGGTTCGGCTTCGCGGACGACCGTTTCCTCCCGGAGCTGCGGGGCGAGGCTGGCCTGCCGGATGCGGCGGGGCAGGCCGCCCACGGTCTCCCGGGTGTCCGCGGTTGCGGCGGGTTTCCGGAAGCCGGCGGGCTGCCGGGGTTCGGTGGCCGTCCCCGGGCGGGCGGTGCGGTCGGTGTCGTGGGGGATGCGGGCGGTGGCACGCCCGTCCGTGTCGGCGGTCGCGAGGCGGGAGCGGGCCGGTCCGTCGACCCGGCGGCCATTCTCGGCGACCAGGGTCGGGGGCTTGCGGCGGGGCAGCGGCACCGGGGCGCCGGGCCCCTCTCCGGCCGGCCGTTCGGGGGCCTGCTGGTGCTGCTCGCGGTCGGTCTCGCGCCGCAGGTCGCGGGCGCGGAAGATGCCGCCGCGCTCGCTCTCGGTCCCGTCGAGGTCGTCGGCGCCGCCCAGCAGGGGGTCCAGGAGCGGGTCGAGCGCGGGGCCGTCGTCGAAGCCGAGCGTGTCGACGGGGCCTTCGAGCTCCACGGGGCCGTCCAGGAGGGCCGGGTCGACCAGGCCGGCGGGGACGGGCGAGAGGCCCGGGGACCTGCCGGTGGTCCGGCGGTCCGGTGCGCCGCCGGGGGGCGCTCCGGCGGAGCCGCCGCCGATGGCCCGTTCGGCCCGGCGGTCGAGGCGGAAGCCGGTGCCATGGGTCTCCGGGGCCTCGGTGAGCAGCGTCGCCGGGATGAAGACGACGGCGGTCGTGCCTCCGTACGGGGACTTCTGGAGCGAGACCCGGACGTTCTGGCGCTGGGCGAGGCGGCTGACCACGAAGAGACCGAGCCGGTCGGTGTCGGAGAGTTCGAACTCGGGGGTCTCGGCGAGCCTGAGGTTGGCGTCCAGGAGGACGTCGGGGGTCATGCCGAGGCCCCGGTCGTGGATCTCCAGGGTGAAGCCGTTGGCCACCCGCTCGCCGTGCACCTGGACCGCGGTGTGCGGCGGCGAGAACACGGTGGCGTTTTCCAGGAGTTCGGCGATCAGATGGGTGAGGTCGGCGACGGCCGGGCCGCCCACGCCGATGCGGTCCAGCCGGCGGACCTCGATCCGCTCGTAGTCCTCGACCTCGGCGACCGCGGCACGCACCACGTCCATGAGCTGGATCGGCTTGCGCCACTGCCGGGAGGGGGCGGCGCCGGAGAGGATCACCAGGCCCTCGGCATGGCGGCGCATGCGCGTGGTGAGGTGGTCGAGGCGGAAGAGGTCGGCGAGTTCGTCGGTGTTCTCGGTGCGGCGCTCCATGGCGTCCAGGAGGGTCAGCTGCCGGTGCAGCAGGACCTGGTTGCGGCGGGCGAGGTTGACGAAGACCTCGGAGACGCCGCGCCGCATGTCCGCCTGCTTGACGGCCGCTTCGACGGCGGCCCGTTGCAGGGTGTTGAGGGCCTGGCCGACCTGTCCGATCTCGTCCCGCTCGTACTGGAGGTGCGGGGCCTCCGTCTCGACGTCGACCTGTTCCCCGGCGGCGAGCCGGCGCATCACGCTCGGCAGCCGTACGCCGGACACCTCGTGGGCGTCCTTGCGGAGGCGGGAGAGGTCGCGGATCAGCTCGCGGCCGATGCGTACGGAGACGAAGACCGAGCCGACCAGGGCGAGGAACCCGAGGACACCGGCGACCCCGGCCTTGATCAGGATGCCGTACCCGGCGGGCCTGCCGCGTTCCTGGAACCGGACGTTCATCTCCGTGGAGTCGGCGGCCAGCCGGTCCAGGACCGGGGAGGCCGCCTCCTGCCAGCGCTCGGCGTCGACGGCACGGGGGTCCTCGGTGGCTCCCTCCTCCACGAGGACCTTCTCCGCCGTCCGCAGCGGCTCGCTGTCCGGGCTCGCCCAGTACTGCTCCACGCTCTGGCGTTCCGAGGCGGGCAGCGCGTCCACGTTGATCTCGTAGAGCAGCTTGCGGTTGGCCACCAGGTCGGAGACCTGGCGCAGTTCGTCGGCGGTGAGCCGCCCGGCGATCAGTGACGACGCGACCAGGGCGTCCTCGCGGGAAAGCATTTCGCGGGCCCGGGAAATTCCGGCCAGCGCCCGGACCTGCTTGTCCATCGACACGTTCTCCATCGTGCGGAGTCCGGTGAGGAAGCGGTAGCAGGGGTCGATGAAGCGGCCGTAGAACTCCATGGCCTTGGCGCGGTCGATGGTCCGCTGGTCGACCGATTCGCGCAGGGCGCCCAGTCCTTCGACCGTCGCGAGGATCGAGCTCAGCTGTGCGTCGTCCTCCGCGCTGAGCGCTTTTCGGATGTCCTTCTGCCGGGCGCCGTTCTTGACACCGGCCAGGACCTTGTCGGTGGCCGCGCGTTGGCGCTGCAGCAGGGGGAGGGCGTTGGATGCCCTGGGGTCGGCGAGGAAGACCAGCGTCTGGCGGCGCTCGTCCTGGATCGCGCGGACGGTGTCCTCCAGCGGGTGGCCGACCTTCTCCACGATCGCGCTCGCGCCCATGAGGTGACGGGCCTCGCGTCCCGTCAGATAGGTGGCGAATCCCCAGAGCCCGGTGAGAGAGACGAGCGGCACCAGCAGCAGCGCCACGATCTTCCTGCGGATGGACTTCCCGCGAAAGCGCATGGACTCCCCCAGCTCGACCCCGCGGGGCGGGGGTCGTGTTTCGTCAACAAACGGCGCGAGCCTACTACCGACGGAGTAACAACTCGAAGGGTCGTCCGGACTATTTTCAGCCGCGCTATCCGGGCTCGATCGCAGGTTGTCCTGATATCGCGAGCGATGAAATTCGCGAAAGCGGCAGAAGAAGCCCCCCATGGCCTGATCCCGACCGGCAGAGCAGTTGGCTGGAATTATTCGCTTCGCTCCGACTTGGGGGAATCTTCACCGCCACTCACTCGTCTCTCTGTACGGGGCAGGGGTAACACGAGGAGTGTCGGGGCCCGTTCTGCGGGACCATGACCGGAGCCGGACCGTCCGGGCCGCCGGGCGCGCGTCGGGGGACGGGGCTCCGCGGGCGGAGCGGTCCACCGCGCTCACAGGTCGTGGCGCGGTCCGGTCGGCAGCCCTGAAGTCGGACAGTGGTGGGGAGTTGAGAGTCCTTGGAAACGGAAGAGCGTCGCGGCGCGGTGTCGTCGGCACCGGCCGGGGCGGCGGGTGCGGGCGGGGCGAGGGTCCCGCGCCAGCTGTGGGTGGAGGAGCCGGCGACCCGGTGGCGGATGCCCGACCCGGTGCGCGGCTCCGCGGTGCGTGCCGTGCTCATCATGTCGCTGACGATCATTCAGGCCATGGTGGCGTTCCTGTGCACGCTGACCGAGTCCTGGCTGGCCTTCCCGATGGTGCTCAGCGGTGTGGCCAGCACCGTGGTCGCGACCTGGTCGGTGCTGGACGTCTGGGTGACCCGGCAGGTCTGGAACCAGCGCAACGGCGTGGTCTCCGTGCCGAGCAGCTCGGCACGGCGGCTGCGCCGTGAGCGGCGCCGGGCACGGCGGGCGGCGCGGGCGGCGCAGCGGGACGAGGCCCGGATACGCCGCCGGGGCACGGAGAGCCTCTCCGGGGCCTGAGCGCCGCTCACCGCCGAGCGCGGCCTACGCGCCGCCGGGATCGGCCGTGGCGGCCCGCTTGAACATCCGGGTGGCGGTGATCTCGCCGTGCACCGTCCCGCCGTTCGGGTCCTGCTGCGGCAGGCCGGGGCGCAGATGCTCCTCCACGCTGATGTACTTCAGCCCGGCCCTCAGGTCGGCGTCGTTGCGCAACCGGATGACCAGCGGGAACTCGGCGAGCGCGGTGGTGTCGAAGAGCCCCGTCGTGTACAGCAGCTGCACGCCCAGGGCGTCCGCCACCGCGCGCTGGAGCTCCAGCAGGTAGGTGGCGTTGGCGCGGCCGATCGGATTGTCCAGGAACAGGGTGCCCGCGTGGCGGTGCTGGTGCCGGTCGCGGCCCCGGTCGTTGCTGCGCAGCGCGGCCATCGTGCAGTAGAGGGCGATGGCCGCGGTGAGCAGCTGACCGCCGGAGAAGACGTCGCCCATCTGCCCGACCGGTACGCGCTCGGCGCGCAGCACCGCGTCCGGCTTGAGGATCTCCACGGCGACGCCCCTGGGCTCCAGGGCGGCCTGCACGCCGCGCAGCAGCAGGGACATGCCGTCCCGGCGCAGGTCGGAGTTCTTCCTCAGCGCGGCCCGGGTCGCCTCGTCGACGACCTCGCCGAGCCGTTCGGTGAGCGTCGCCTGGTCGGGTTCCTCGAAGCGGATACGGAGGAACTCCTGGCCGGACCACTCCCCCAGGCCCTCGGGGAGCCGGGAGAGGCGCTGGGCCGAGCGGAGGGTGGTGAGGGCGGACTCCACGAGGCCGCGGAGCCGGTCGACGATGGAGTCGCGGTTGCGTTCCAGCTGGGCCAGTTCGTCGGTGAGCACCCGGAGCCGGGGGGCGAAGGCGGCGGCCCACTTCTCGGCGTGCTCGGGCAGCGCCGAGGCGGGCAGCTCGCGGATCTGCTGCCGGGCGGGGGTGCGTACCTGCTCGTAACGGGTGGCGTTGGCGTGGCGTACGAGGACGTCGCCCGCCTCCCGTACGGCGCTCTCGGCGGCGGACAGGTCGGCGGCACAGCCGCGCAGCGAGCGCCGGGCCTCGGCGGCGGACTGCCGGGCCTCGCCGAGGCTGCCGGGGTAGGGCTCGGGGGCCTCGGGGTCGTCCTCCGCGCCGTGGTCCCTGAGCAGGTCGCGCAGGAGGGCCGCCGTCTCGTCGAAGCCGCCCGCCGAGTCCTCGGCGGTGCGGTGGGCGTGGAGCAGCTCGGCGTGGGCGGCGCGGGCGGTGTCCAGGGTCGCGGTGGCGGCGGCGAGTTCGGCGGTGGCGGTGCGCAGCAGGGTCTGGGCCTGCTCGGCGTCGGCGGGGACGAGCTCCTCGGGGAGTTCGGTGTGGTGGGGCTCGCCGTCGGCCGGGGCGAGCCGCTCGGCCTCGCCGCGGAGCCGGCCGAGCTGCTCGCTCGCCGTGGAGGCCCTGGTCTCCAGGAGCTGGACGAGGGATTCGGCGCGGGCGGCGGCGGCCTGCCGGGAGGGGCCGTCCGCGCCGTCGGTGGATTCGAGGAGCTGGGCGGCGCGGGTGCGGACCTTGTTGGTGAGCCGGTCGAGCTCGGCGAGGGCGGCGCTCTCGTCGCTCTCCGCGCGGGCCTGCTCGGCGCGGAGGTCGGCGCCGACGCCGACCTTCTCGTACAGCTGGGAGGCGGCCCGGTACGCCTCGCGCAGTGCGGGCAGGGCGGGGCGCGGGCGGTCGCCGTCGGGCTCCGGGAGCTGCTCGGGGGCGCCGGCGATCTCCGCCCGCTCGGCGCGCAGGGCGCGGGCGGTGCGGCGGGCGTCGTCGGCGGCGCGCTGGGCGGCGCGGCGGTCCTCGTCGGCGGCGCGGGCGCGCTCCAGGAAGGTGGCGGCGCGGGCCTCGGACTCGGCGGCCTCGTCGGTGAGTTCCCGGAGCTTGAGCTGCCAGCCCGCCCGTTCGCGGAGCCGGTGCGCGAGACCGGCGAGGGCGTCGGCGGTGCGGCGGGCGCGCTGGGCGGTCTCCTGGCGCTCCTCGCGAACCCGGGCGGTGTCGGCGGCCGCCTCGTCCGCCTCGGCGCGCACCGTACGGGCCTCGGCCAGCTCGGCCTCGGCGGTCCCGGCGAGGGTACGGGCGGTGCGGGCGGCCTCGGCGAGCTCGGCGAGCGTGCCGGGCGGGCAGTCGGCCCGCCAGGAGCCGATCCGGGCGGCCAGGGTGCGGTCCCCCGCGAGTCGGGCCGCGAGGGCGCGGATGTCCTCGTCGCGGGCGGCGGCGCGGCTCCTGAGGGCCTGCCGTTCCTCGTCGGCCGCGTGCTCGTCGTGCATCGCCGGGTTCGGCGGGACCAGGAACACGCCCTCGGTGTCCGCGGCCGGGCCGGTACCGGCGGGCGGGACGGGGGCAAGCAGCGCGGCGGCGGTGCCGACGGCGACCGCGGAGCGCGGCAGCAGCGCGGCTCCGCTCAGCACCTCGCGGGCCCGGGCGTGCGAGTCGGGGTCGGTGATGACCACGCCGTCGACCAGCTCGGGGCGGGCGGCGAGGACGGCCGCGTGGTCGGCGGGGTCGACGGCCTGGGCGAGGTAGCGCCAGCCGGGCAGGGCGGGGATGCCGTGTTCGCCGAGGTACTCGACGGTGGCGAGGACGTCGGGCGACGGGGGCAGCAGTCCGCCGTCGCCGAGCGCGCCGAGGATGCGGGAGTCGTCGGCGGCGGCGGTGCGCAGCTCGAAGAGGCGGCGTTCGGCGGCGGTGATGGACCGGTCGAGCAGCTCGCGCAGTTCGTCGGCGCTCCGGTCCAGCTCCTGGGCGGTGAGGGGCCGTTCCCGGCCGGTGGTCTGCTCGGCGACGGCGGTTCCGGTGCCCGGTGCGGCCGGGGCCGTGCCGTCCGGCTCGACGGGGCCGCCGGCCGGTTCTCCGGCGGGGCGCCGGTCGGTGCCGTGCGGGGCGTCCGGCTCCGGGCCGGCCGCGCCGCTGCGGGGCCGGGGGACGCCGGTGCCGGGGTGCGCGGGCAGTCCGAGCAAGTCGGCCAGCCGGGGGTCGGCGGCGATCGACTCGGCGGTCCTGAGCTCGGCCCCGTAGGCCTGTTCCGCGGCGTGGGCGGCGTCGGCGGCGCGGGCGGCGGCGAGTTCGGCGCGGCTCTCGGCGGCGGCCGCCTCCCGGGCCGTGTCGGCGGCGGCGCGGGCGGCTTCCCGGGCGGTGTCCCAGGCGGCGACGGCCGAGGTCTCGGCGTCGCTCGCGGCGAGGGCGGCCCGGGCCGGGTCGGCGTCCGGTGCGGTGTCGTCGAGCCAGCCGGCCCGTACCGCCTGGGCGGTCTCCTGCTCGACCTCGGCGAGGCGCTGGCGCAGGTGCCCGGCCTCGCTGCGGGCGCGCTGGGCCTCGGTGGCGGCGGTGGTGGCGTCACGGTGGGCCCGCTCGCCCTCGGTCTGGAGGATGGCGGAGCGCTCCTCCTCCTCGTTGGCGAGGGTCTCGCCGGCCTCGGCGGCGGTGTGCAGGGCCTGGACGAGGTCGGCGGCGGCCGTGGCCCGGGCGGCGAGGGCGGGCGCGGCGTCCCGTTCGGCCTCGCGGATGGCGACGGCGACCCGGGCGGAGCGGTCGGCGGCGGCGCGGTGGCGGAGCACCGCCTCGGCGGCCTGCCAGGCGGAGTGCAGGGTGCGGGCGTCGGTCAGTTCGCGGCGCTGGGCGGCGGCGCCCTTCTCGGCGGCGGTCAGGGCCAGGGAGGCGTGCCGGTAGGCCAGTTCGGCGGCGATCAGGGCGCTGCGGCCGCGGTCCCGCTCGGCGGTGGTCACGGTGTGCGCGGCGGCGGTGACCTGCTGGGCGAGCTCGGCGGTGCGGCCGCGTTCCTCCACGGCGCGGGCGGAGAGCCTGCGGGCGAGCGTACGGGTGCGGCGTTCGGCGCCCGCGTGGACGTCGCGGGTGCGGGAGCGGGTCCGTGCGGCCTCCACGATCCGGCCGAGGAGGTCGACGGAGCCCGCGGTGAAGTCGCGTTCGGCGGTCAGCTCGGCGCGGCGGCCCAGCTTGTTGCCGAAGCCGCTGACCAGGTCGGCGAGGCCGTCGGTGTCGCGGGTGTCGGTGACGGCGCGCAGCAGCAGATCGGTGAAGTCGGAGTCCTTCTTGACCGCGAAGAGTCCGGCCGCCTCGCCCTCGTCGGCGTTCATCTCGCGCTGGTAGCGGAAGAGTTCGGGGTCGAGGCCGAGGTCGCCGAGGTGTTCGTTCCAGCGGTCGTGGATCTCTTCCCAGTGCACGTCGAGGTGCTGGTAGAACTTGCCCGCCTCGGTGAGGGCGTCGCGGAAGCCCTTCATCGTGCGGCGCCTGCCGCGCGCGCCGGAGGTGCCTTCGGCGGACGGGCGTACGGAGGTGGCCTCGGCGACCGGCAGGGAGTCCAGGCCGAGGCCGGGGCCGGGGCGGAAGGAGTACCAGGCCTCGGCGAACTTCCGGGGGTCGTTGGAGACCTGGCGGCCACGCCATTCGCTGACCTTGCCGACGACCACGCACTCCCCGGTGAGGGTGTGCTGCCACTCCAGGGCGACGTGCCCGCAGTCGTCGGCGAGGAGGAACTTGCGCAGCACGCCGGAGCTGGCGCCGCCGAGGGTGTTGCGGTGGCCGGGGAGCATCACCGAGAAGATCAGCTTCAGCAGCACCGACTTGCCGCCGCCGTTCTCCAGGAAGAGCACGCCGGCGGGGGCGGGGCGGCGCGGCGGGCCGACCGGCTCCTCCTCGAAGAACTCCGCCTGGGCCGGTGCGGGGTTGGGCACGGGTTCGCCCACTCCGCGCAGGTCGAGCACGGTATCGGCGTAGCGTGCACCGGCAGGCCCGATGGAGTAGAGGCGGACCCGGGACAGCTCGTACATGGCGGCGGACTCTCGTCGTTCAGACAGCGGCAGGCAGAAGGGAAGCGGTGGGGTGCCCGGTCAGGCGTGGAAGGGCAGGCCGGCGTCGGCGGCCAGCTCCAGGTCGTCGGCGCCGGGCGGCGGGAGCAGGGTCGCGGTGCCGTCGGTGACCGGGACGACGCCGAGCTCCAGCAGTTCGGCCATGGCGGCGGAGCCGGCCATGTCGCGGACCTGGAGCTGGTAGCGGGCGGTGGTGCGGAAGGCGCCTCCGGCGTCGTCCCCGGTGCGCTGGAGGAAGCCGGAGTCGGTGAGGAAGGCGACGGCCTTGCCGACGATGCCGGTGGTGGAGCCGGCCAGCCGCCGGGCGTCCTTCGTGGCGCCGGTGGAGCTGCGGCGGGCGTAGATCCGCCAGGCCGCCTCCAGCCCGGGGGCGTCGGTGGCGGGGTCGGTGTTGTCGCCGTGCTCGGCGGCGCGTTCCTCCAGGCGGTGGCAGGCCTGGCGGACGAAGGAGTCGACGCCGTTGACCGTGATCCGCCCGATGTACGCGTCGTCGGCGAGGTCCTCGGGGCGGGGGAAGGCCATCGCGGCGACGGCGAGGTGGGCGAGCCCGTGCAGGAAGCGGTCGGCGGAGTCGGAGGAGGCGCGGCGGGCGTAGTCGCCCATGCGGACGGCGAAGACGGAGTCCTCGGCGGCGGTCACGGCCATGCCGGCGCGGGTGGAGACCTCCAGGACGACCAGGCCGAGCCCGGTCGCCACCGCGTCGGCGAGCCGGGCGAAGGCGGGCTCGTCCCGGTAGCGGCGGAGCAGTTCGGCGTACTCGGCGTCGCGGGCGGGCAGCAGCTTGGGCTGGAGGCCGAAGGCGACGAGCCGGGCGGCGTCGGCCGCGTCGGCCGGGGTGACGGGGGGTGCGGCGGTGGGGCCGGGCTGTTCGGCGGGGCCCTCGACGGGGTACGCGGTGGCCTGCTCGCTCCACGCGTCGTCGTGCGGTGCGCGGTGCTCGCTCACAGCTGTCGCTCCTTGTTGCGGAAACACTTCGGTACGGGGTGGGGGGCGCGGGGCGGTGCGGCGGTCATGACGCCTCCGAGCGGTCCGCGGCCATCCCGGCCGCGTCCAGCAGGGCCGTGCCCACGATCAGGTCGGCGCCGCCGAACTCGGGGTCGTCGAGGGGGGTGCCGTCGTCGACGGAGAACAGCAGCCGCCGCTCGCCCTGGCGGTAGGCGGTGCCGACCGGCGGGCTCGCGGCGTGCACCGCGAGCAGGGCGACCAGGTAGGGCAGGTCGTCGTCGCGGCGCCGGGCCTCGGCGAGGAGACCGGACAGGCGGCGCGGGGCGTCGTGCTCCAGGTCCAGCAGCTCCATGGCGGCGGCGAGCTGCTCCTCGCTGAATCTGCTGTCGTCGGGGGTGGCGATCAGGTCGGGCTCGGGCATCTCCACGCCCAGGTGCTCCCGCTCCAGGGGCGGGGTGAGCAGCATCTCGACCAGGTCGCCCACCCGCACCGAGACGGGGGTGCGCAGACCGGTGCCGTGGGCGAAGAAGGCGTCGGTGACGCGGATCGCCCGCTCGACGGGGAGCGGCAGGAGCGGGGCGACCAGCTGGCCGTACAGGTCGAGCCCGGTGCGGGCGGCGGGGGTGGCGAAGGCCTGCCGGTCCTGCTCGGCGCGGAAGAGCGGTCCGGCCTCCAGGAGGCGGGACTGGAGCTGGGTGTGGCGGCGGATGCAGTCCTTGACGATGTCGACCAGTTCGGCGGCGCGGCGCTTGTGCTCGGGCTCCTCCGCCTCGTCGCGCGCCTTGCGGATGTTGGTGAGGATCGCGTTCTCGTGGCGGTAGCGGTCGGCCACGTGGTCCAGCGCCTCGGCGATCATGTCGGGCACGGCGTTGAGCCAGTCGACGGCGCGGACGTTGCGCCGGGTGGCCTCCAGGGTCTTGCGGAGGGTCTCCGCGTACTGGACGGTGCGGTAGCGGGCCTGCTCGGCGGCGAGTTGGGCGTCGGCGAGGCGGCCCCGGCTGATGAGGACCTCCAGCTTGACCTCGGCGGCGATCTGGGCGCTGGTGACGTCCGTGTCGAGGGCGCCGACCAGGACGTTGACCGCCTCGTCGGTGGCGCGGAGGTAGACCGTGCCGCCGTGGCCGGGGACCTCCTCGATCAGCTTGAAGTCGTAGTCGCGGCGGACGTAGACCCCGTCGGGGCCGAAGGTGCCGTAGACCGCGCGGAATCCGCGGTCCACGCTGCCGACGTTGATCAGGTTCTCCAGCACCCAGCGCGCGACGCGCTCGTGCTCGGCCGCCGGGCGGTGCGGGGCCTGGGCGGCGACGCGCGGGAGCAGTCTGGTCACTATCTGGTCGTGGTCGGCCCCGGTGTCGAAGTCCATGTTGAGGGTGACCAGGTCGATCGCGGCGAGGGCCACCTCGGCCATCGCGTAGACCGTGTACTCACCGGCCAGGTTCGCCTTGCGGACGTCGAGGTCGTGCAGCGGCGCCGTGCAGGCGAGGGCGCGCAGCCGCCGCGAGAGCCCCTCGTCGGCGGCCGGGCCCGGGGCGGGCCGCGGCCCCGCGCCGGGCTGGGGCACGGCGTTGTCCGTGTAGGCAGGCGAAGTCACGGTGGACAGATTAGGTCCTCGCACCGACAACGGTCGAAACGGCGCAGAAGCGACCCGCGCGCGAGACACCGGGCATATTTTACGCGCTGCCGGGACGGCCGTCGTCCTCCTGCCGGGGCGCCTCCGGCGCGGCTCCGTAGCCCCCGCCGCCGGGGGTGCGCAGCACCAGGACGTCGCCCGGCTCCAGTTCGGCGGTGTCGCAGCCGTGCAGGGGGGTGTCGGGCCGTCCGTCGGGGTGCTCGACGTGCTGTTCGCCGAGCGCGCCCGGTCCGCCGCCCGCCATGCCGTACGGCGGGACCCGGCGGTGGCCGCAGAGCAGGGTGGCGGTGACGGGTGCCAGGAAGCGGAGCCGCCGCTCCACGCCCCGGCCGCCGTGCCGGAGCCCCCGGCCGCCGCTGCCGTCGCGGATCCGGAAGCTCTCCAGCAGGACGGGGTAACGCCATTCGAGGATCTCGGGGTCGGTGAGGCGGGAGTTGGTCATGTGGGTCTGTACGGCGTCGGTGCCGTCGAAGCCGTCGCCCGCGCCCGAGCCGCTGGCGACGGTCTCGTAGTACTGGACGTGTTCGTTGCCGAAGGTGAGGTTGTTCATGGTGCCCGAGCCCTCGGCCTGAATGCCGAGGGCACCGTACAGGGCCCCGGTGACGGCCTGGGAGGTCTCCACGTTGCCCGCGACGGTGGCCGCTGGATGGGCCGGGGACAGCATGGAGCCCTCCGGGATCCTGATCTCCAGGGGTTTCAGGCAGCCGCTGTTGAGCGGGATGTCCTCGGCGACCAGGGTGCGGAAGACGTAGAGCACGGCCGCCATGACCACGGAGCGCGGCGCGTTGAAGTTGCCGGGCTGCTGAGGCGAGGTGCCGGTGAAGTCGACGACCGCGCCGCGTGCCTCCCGGTCGACGGTGAGGGAGACCGCGATGACCGCGCCGTTGTCGGTCTCGTAGCGGTAGGCGCCGTCGTGGAGGCCGGCGATGATCCGGCGGACGGACTCCTCGGCGTTGTCCTGCACGTGTCCCATGTACGCGGCGACCACGTCGGGGCCGAACTGGTCGGTCATGCGGCGGAGTTCGGCGATGCCCTTCTCGTTGGCGGCGATCTGGGCGCGCAGGTCGGCGAGGTTGGTCTCCGGGTCGCGGGAGGGGTACCTGGCGCCGGTGAGCAGGGCGCGGGTCTCGTCCTCGCGGAACCTGCCGTCGCGTACCAGCAGCCAGTTGTCGAACAGCACGCCCTCCTCGTCGACGGTGCGGCTGAAGGCGGGCATGGAGCCGGGGGTGATGCCGCCGATCTCGGCGTGGTGGCCCCGGGAGGCGACCAGGAAGCGCGGGTGTTCGCCGTCGTCCGGGCCGAAGACCGGGGTGACCACCGTGACGTCCGGCAGATGGGTGCCGCCGTGGTACGGGTCGTTGACGGCGTAGGCGTCGCCGGGGCGCATGGTGCCCCTGTTGCGCCGCAGCACCTCCTTGATGGACTCCCCCATCGAGCCGAGGTGGACGGGGATGTGCGGGGCGTTGGCAATCAGGTTGCCGTCCGCGTCGAACAGGGCGCAGGAGAAGTCGAGCCGTTCCTTGATGTTGACGGAGTGGGCGGTGTTCTCCAGGCGCACGCCCATCTGCTCGGCGATCGACATGAAGAGGTTGTTGAAGACCTCCAGCAGGACGGGGTCGACCCGGGTGCCGACGGCGGTGCGGTCCGGGCGCGGGCGGGCCCGGGTCAGCAGCAGGTGCCCGGTGCCGGTGGCGGCGGCCTGCCAGCCGGGGTCGACGACGGTGGTGGCGTCCGCCTCGGCGATGACGGCGGGGCCGGTCACGGTGTCGGTGGGGCGCAGCTCCGCCCGCAGGTGGAGCGGGGTGTCCTGCCAGCGGCCCTCGGCGTGCATCCGGACGGTGTCGTGCGGGCGGGGTGCGGTACGGGTGCGGGGCGGGGGGCCGGCCGGGGGCGCGGCGGGGCGGCCCGCGTCGCCGGTCGCCTCGACCGTCACGGCCTCGACGATCAGGGGTTTGTCCATGGTGAAGGCGTAGCGGGCGCGGTGCTCGGCGGTGAAGGCTGCGGCCATGGCGGACGCGGTGTCCAGGTCGACGGGGAGGCCCGAGTCCGTACCGGCGTAGCGCAGCAGGACCCGGGCGCGGGTGCTGATCGCGTGGTCGGGCACGGAGTCGGCGCGCAGGTCGGCGCGGGTGGCGGCGGCCAGTTCCGCGCAGACGTCCCGGACCTCGGCCTCGGTCGCCGGGGTCAGCTCCGCCTCCACCGACCGCTCGCGCATCGCGGTGGCGTCGGCGAGGCCGATGCCGTACGCGGACAGCACCCCGGCGAGCGGTGGTACGAGCACGGTGTCGATGCCCAGGGAGTCGGCGACGGCGCAGACGTGCTGGCCGCCCGCGCCGCCGAAGCCGGTCAGGGCGTACCGGGTGATGTCGTGTCCGCGTTGCACGGAGATCTTCTTGACCGCGTTCGCCATGTTGAGGACGGCGATCTCCAGGAATCCGGCGGCGGTCTCGGCGGCCGTGTGCCGGGTGCCGGTGGCGCGGGCGATGTCCTCGGCGAGGGTCTCGAAGCGTTCGCGGACCAGGTCGGCGTCGATCGGGAGGTCGCCGCCGGGGCCGAAGACGGCCGGGAAGTATCCGGGCTGCACCCGGCCGAGCAGCACATTGGCGTCGGTAACGGTGAGCGGGCCGCCGCGGCGGTAGCAGGCCGGGCCGGGGACGGCGCCCGCCGAGTCGGGGCCGACCCGCTGGCGGCGGCCGTCGAAGTGGAGGACGGAGCCGCCGCCGGCCGCGACGGTGTGGATGCTCATCATCGGGGCGCGCATCCGCACCCCGGCGACCTGGGTGCCGAGTTCGCGTTCGAACGTACCCGCGTAGTGGGACACGTCGGTGGAGGTGCCGCCCATGTCGAAGCCGATGACCCGGTCGTACCCGGCCTGTTCGGAGGTGCGGGCCATGCCGACCACGCCGCCGGCGGGGCCGGAGAGCACGGCGTCCTTGCCCCGGAAGCGGGCGGCTTCGCGCAGGCCGCCGTTGGACTGCATGAACAGCAGCCGGATGCCGTCGAGTTCACCGGCGATCTCGTCGACGTAGCGGCGCAGGATCGGCGAGAGGTAGGCGTCGACGACGGTGGTGTCGCCGCGCGGTACGAGTTTGATCAGCGGGCTCACCTCGTGCGAGCAGCTGACCTGGGTGAAGCCCGCCTCGCGGGCGGCGTCGGCCACGGCCCGCTCGTGCCCGGGATGGCGGTAGCCGTGCATCAGGACGACGGCGGCGCTGCGCAGTCCGGCGGCGTGGGCGGCGCGCAGCCGCTCGGTGACGGCCGCCCGGTCCAGGGGGGTGACGGTCCGTCCGTGGGCGTCGATCCGCTCGGGGACCTCGATCACCCGTTCGTAGATGTCCTCGGGGAGCACGATGTGCCGGTCGAAGAGGCGGGGCCGGTTCTGGTAGGCGATGCGCAGGGCGTCCCGGAAGCCCTCGGTGACGACCAGGGCGGTGGGTTCGCCGTGCCGTTCGAGCAGGGCGTTGGTGGCGACGGTGGTGCCGATCCGTACGGCGGCGATCCGGTCGGCGGGGACGGGTTCGTCGGGGCGGAGGCCGAGTACGGTCCGGATCCCGGCCACGGCGGCGTCGCGGCGGCGCCCGGGGTCGTGGGAGAGCAGCTTGCGGGTGACCAGATGTCCGTCGGGGGCCCGGCCGACGACGTCGGTGAAGGTGCCGCCCCGGTCGATCCAGAACTCCCAGCCTCCGGTCATCCCCCCATACTGGCGCGCGGCGCGGCCGACGGCCAAGAGGGCGGGGGCGGAAGGGGTACGGGGCCGGTGGGCCGGCCGTGCTGTGCGCCGCGCGCCCCCCGACGCGCGTCGCTGCGGGTGCCCCGGTCAGACCGCCGGGGCGTCGGGGCCGATCCGGCTGCGGACCGCCGTCTGCACCTCGGCCTCCTCGGCGGGGTCGGCGGCGAGGCGGCGCAGCCGCTCGGCGACCCTGATGTCACCGGTCTCCGCGTGGAGCGCGGCGACCTCCCGGGTGGTCTCCTCGCAGTCCCAGAGGCATTCGACGGCGAAGCCGGTGGCGAAGGAGGGGTCGGTGGCGGCCAGGGCGCGGGCCGTCCGGCCGCGCAGGTGCGAGGAGGAGGTCTCGCGGTAGATGTGCCGGAGCACGGGGGCGGCGCAGGCGATCTCCAGCCGCCCGGCGCCGTCCACGAGCGTCCAGAGGCGGGGCTCGTCCGGTCCCGCGCCGCGCACCGCCTCACGGAGGGCGGCGAGGACCACCTTCGCGTCCTGGGCACCGCCCCGGCAGGCGAGGACTCCGGTCGCGGAGGCGCCGAGGGCGTCGGGCCGCCGGGCCCAGCTCCGGGCGCGCTCCACCGCCGCGTCGCCGCACATCCGCTCGAAGGCGGCGACGGCCGCGTCGGCGACGGTGCGCGAGGCGGAGACCGCGGCGGCCTCGATCAGGTCGAGCACGGCCGGGTCCCGGGCCTCCGCCAGGTAGTGCAGCGCGGCGCCGCGGGCGCCGTCGGGGCCGCTGCGGGCGGCCTCGACGATCGCGGGCCGGTCCTCGGGCCCGGCGACGGCGGTGAGGCAGCGGGCGGCGGGCGCGTGGAGGACGCTGCCGCGTTCGAGCCCCTGCTGGGCCCAGTCGAGGACGGCCCGCACGCTCCAGCCGGGGCGGGGCCCGCCGGGCCGCATCTGTCGCTGCCAGCGGTCGAACGAGCCCTGCTCCGACGCGGCCCGGACCCGGGCGCCGACCTCCTCGCGCGGGTCGTCCGCCCAGAGCCGCCAGGGGCGGGGCTCGTAGGCGTCACGCACCACCGAGGCCAGTTCGGCGGCGCCCTCGGGGGTCTCCGGGAAGCGGCCGAGCACGGGCACGGCGAGGCTGCGGAGCCCCGCGTCGTCGTCGCGCAGGGCCAGCTCGTCCAGGGCCCAGGCCCAGTTCGAGCCGGTCGCCGCGTAGCGCCGCAGCAGGGCCAGGGCGTCGTCGCGGCCGTACGCGGCGAGGTGGCCGAGGACGGCGAGGGCGAGCCCGGTGCGCGAGTCGTCGGTGTCGAGGTGGTCGTCGGGATCGCACAGGTGGCGCTCGATCTCCTCGATGCCTCCGTCGAGGTCGAGGTAGAGGCGTGCGTAGTAGAGGGAGCGGTTCTCCACCTGCCAGTCGTGGCGCGGATCGCTCAGGACGCAGTGGTTGAGGGCCGCCAGGGCCTCCGGGCGCGGGGCGGCGAGCGCGTGGAGCGTGCCGTCGCCGCGGCCCCTCTGCAGCAGACCGAGCAGGGTGCCGCTCGGCGCTATGAACGGATCAAACATGGAAAATGCCTCACATCAAGCTGTCGACGCGACCGGGACTGTGCCGTTCCAAGTGCCGGGTGGGCACTACGCCGCGCAGCGACATGCTCGTCCGACCTTCGTCTTCCGCCTGCTGTAGACCATTTCCCTCTGCCTCTCGTCGGTGGCCCGGAGCCGGGCCCGCGACGTCATGATGACCCAAGCCATTTCGCCACCGCGACCACATTTACCGCGTACCCGGTCAGTGGGCACCGAAGCGTTCCAGCAGGTCGGCCTTGCCGAACATGCGCGCGGTGTCGACGGCGGAGGGGGTTCCGGCGGCCGGATCGGCACCCGCGGCGAGCAGGGCGTCGATCACCGCGTCCTCGCCCTTGAAGACGGCGCCGGCGAGCGGCGTCTGCCCCCGGTCGTTGGCCCGGCCCGGGTCGGCGCCGCGTTCGACGAGCGCCGTGACGGCGGCGGCGTGGCCGTGGTAGGCGGCGAGCATCAGCAGCGAGTCGCCCCGGTCGTTGGTGAGGTTCGCGGGGATGCCCGCGTCGACGTACGCGGCGAGCGCGTCCGTCTCGCCCCGGCGGGCGAGGTCGAAGACCTTCGTCGCCAGTTCGACCACCTCGGGGTCGGGGGTTTCGCTCATCGCACGGGCCGCCTTTCTCTCTTCTTCTTTCCGCACCGCTGCCGGCCTGCCGGAACGTACGCCACGGGGCCGTACGAGTGAACCGACAGGGTACTGCCCGCCCGGGTCGCGCGACCCGGGCCTTCCCTGGCAAAGGATCACGGACGGTGCCGCACCCGCCACCGGACGTTCCGCCACGGCGGACCCCACGGAGGGCCAGTTCAGTGAAAACAATTACTTTTCACCCGAATGCAGCTTTTGTCATATAGATACTTCCGGTGAACCTGGAAGGACTCATGGTGACCGTCCCCCCAACCAGGAGAACCACTCATGATCCTGTCCATGTCAGGCGTTGTCATCCTCGGCATCATCGTCTTCCTCTTCTTCAGGAAGGACGGACTCAAGGCATCACACGCCCTCGTCACCGCCCTGTTCGGCTTCTACCTGGCGGGCACCGCCATCGCACCGAGCATCACCGCGGGCGGCGCCAGCCTCGCCGGCCTGCTGGGCGGGATCAAGTTCTGACCCCCGCGACCGCTCCCACCCCCTTCAGGAGGCCGACGTGGCCCGGCGACCACTCCCCCGCATTCTGAGCAGCGGCAGCGCCTCGATCACCCGCAGCCGGGAGATCGCGCGCACGGCCGCCGACAACGCCACGGACATCCTCCAGCCGCTGATCACGATCACCCGCGGCCTGCGGCTGCTGGCCGCGGCCGGACGGCAGAGGTGGGCCGCGACCCCCAAGGACAGGCGCGGCCCCGCGCTGTTCACGGTCGCGGTCTGCCTGTTCGCCCTGGCGGTCATGCCGTTCGGCGGGCTGATCGCCCTGGTGACGGTGATGGGCGCCGCGGCCTGGAAGGGACGGGAGCGGACCGAGGAGAGGACCGGACCCGACGAGGCGGAGACCGCACGGCTGCGCTCCCTGTACGAGGCGCTCGTGCCGTACTTCGGCGTCCCCGACGACCCCGCCCCCCTGTACGCGCACGGCGGGGACTGGACGAAGGCCTTCGGCGACCACGCCTTCGACGGCGACGGACGGCCGACCCGGCTCCGGGTGACGTACCCCGCCTGCTTCACCGACGGGGAGGCCGCCTCCCGGGCCCGGATCGAACAGCTCCTGCACGCCAAGTCCGGCCGCAGCCGGGAGTACCGCTTCACCTGGGACGAGGAGGGCAACCAGCTCCTCATGACCGTGCTCGGCGCCCTGCCCACCTCCATCGGCGCCCAGCGCTTCGTCACCGCCCCCGGCGAGACCGTGCTGGGCTTCACCGACGGCGAGGCCGTGCAGCGCACGGTCCCGGTGCACGACGGCGACCTCACCCGGGACGCCCCGCCGGTCGTCTGGCGGACCGGCGCCCGCTCCACCGAACCGCATCTCCTGGTGGTCGGGCAGCCCGGCAGCGGCACCACGACCCTGCTCCGCTCCCTCGCCCTCCAGGCGCTCCAGCACGGCGACGTCCTGGTCGTCGAGGCCACCGCGACCGGCGAGTACGCCTGTCTGACCGGGCGGGACGGCGTACTGGCCGTGGAGTGCGAACCCGGCGGCGCGCTGACGGCCCTGGAGTGGGCCGCCCACGAGACGGAACGGCGGCTGATCGCCGCGAGCCGGGCCCGGCAGGCCGGCCGGCCGCTGCCCGACGACATCCGGCGCCCGCTGTGGATCCTGCTGGACCGGCCCGGCCTCCTCTGCCGGCTGGCCACCGCCACGGGCGGCCGCCCCGACCCCCTCGAACTGCTCCAGGCGCCACTGCGGCACGGCAGGGCGACCGGCGTCACCGTGGTCCTGGCCGACCAGTTCGACAGCCTGGACGCCCTCGGCGAGGGCATCCGCAGGCAGGCGCGGGCCCGGGTCGTGCTCGGCCGCTGCTCCCGCGAGGAGGTGGCGGCGGTGCTCGGCGCCGAGCCGGACACCACCCCCGCCCCCGAGAGCCCGCCCGGCCGGGGCTACGCGCGCCTCGGCACCGGTCCGGTACTGCGCCTCCAGGTCCCGGCCACCCCCGACCCGTACGACGAGACGGCCGACGAGGCACACCGGCAGGCGGTGCTCGGGCTGCTCCCCGGGCGGCGGGACGCGGTCGCGGCGGCCGGGGCGGAGAAGCCCGCCGCCCCGGAACCGACGGGCGTCCCGGAACCTCTGCTGCCGCGCGCGGTGACCGTCGACAACCTGGCGGTCACCGACTGACGGACGGGGCGCCGCGCCCGGTCAGGCGACGTACGTGCGCGGCGCCTCGGCCCCCGCGCCCGTCCCCGAGCCGACCAGCCGGGCCGCCGCCGCGAGCCGGACCGCCGCCTCGTCCGCCACCGGCCCCGCGACCGTGAACGGCAGCCGCACGTACCCCTCGAAGGCGCCGTCGACACCGAACCGCGGGCCGGACGGGACCCGGACGCCGACCTGCTCCCCGGCCACCGCCAGCCGCGACCCGGAGAGCCCGCCGGTGCGCACCCAGAGCGTCAGGCCGCCGCTCGGGACGGCGAACTCCCAGTCGGGCAGCTCCCGGCGGACCGCGGCGACCAGCGCGTCCCGGTTCTCCCGCGCCTGCTCCCGCCGCAGCCGCACGGCCTCCTCCCAGCCCCCGGTGCGCATCAGCCAGTTCAGGGCGAGCTGTTCGAGGACGGGCGTGCCCATGTCGGCGTAGGCGCGGGCGGCGACCAGGCTGCGGATCACGTCCGGGGCGGCGCGCACCCAGCCGATCCGCAGCCCCGCCCAGAACGCCTTGCTCGCCGAGCCGACCGTGATCACGGTGGAGCCCGCCGGGTCGAAGGCGCAGACCCGGCGCGGCATGCTCACGTCGGGATCGAGGCGCAGCTCATTCATGGTCTCGTCGACGACCAGGACCGTCCCGGCCGAGCGGGCCGCGTCGACCAGGCCGCGCCGCCGGTCCTCGTCGGCCAGGGCACCGGTCGGGTTGTGGAAGTCGGCGACGACATAGGCGAGGCGCGGCGCCGCCTCCCGCAGGACCTGCCGCCAGCGGTTCAGGTCCCAGCCGCCGAGCCCCTCCTCCATCGCCACCGGGACCAGCCGGGCACCCGCCTCCCGCATCAGCTGGAGGATGTTGGCGTAGCTCGGGGACTCCACCGCGATCCGCTCGCCGCGCCCCGCGAAGAGATGGCAGATCGCGTCGATGGCCCCCATGGCGCCGGTGGTGACCATGATCTGTTCGGGCATGGTCGGCACCCCGCGCGCGCTGTACCGCTCGGCGATCATCTGCCGCAGCGCGGGCAGCCCGGCCGGGTAGTCGCCGTGGGTGTGGGCGTACGGCGGCAGTTCCTCGATGGCGCCCTGCACGGCCCGGGTCAGCCACGGCTCGGGGGCGGGCAGCGCTGCGCAGCCCAGGTCGATCAGGGAGCCGAGGGACTCCGGGGGCAGCGGTTCCAGACCGCGCGCGGGCAGCGGGTTGCCCGCGGGCACCGCCGTCCAGCTCCCGGCCCCGCGGCGGGACTCCAGGAACCCCTCGGTGCGCAGCGTCTCGTAGGCGGCGGCGACGGTGGTGCGGCTCACGGAGAGGGCGAGGGCCAGCTCGCGCTCGGCGGGGAGCCGGGCGGCGACGGGCACCCGGCCCTCCAGTACGAGCAGGCGGACCCCGTCGGCCAGCGCCCGGTAGGCGGGCGGGCGGCGGGTGCCCGGCCCGGCGGGCCGGGGCTGCTGTGCCTGGAGCTGTCGGGCCAGCTGGGCCGCCCCGACCGCCGAAGTCCACTCGGCCATGGAAATCAGTCCACCTTCCTCGGATTGGCCATGGTTGGCGGCCAATCCCCTGCCACAGAGTGACATGCGGCAGTCCGCCGCCACCACATCAGGGGGTATCTCTTGTCCACCGCCTCCGCCCCTCGCGGGGCGCGTCTCACCCGCCGGCTGGTCCAGCTCTACGCCGGTCTCGCGCTGTACGGGGCCAGCTCCGCGCTCCTGGTCCGGGCCGGTCTGGGGCTGGAGCCCTGGGGCGTGCTGCACCAGGGGCTCGCCGGGCGCACCGGGCTGTCCATCGGGGTCGTCTCGATCGTCGTCGGTGCCGTGGTGCTGCTGCTGTGGATACCGCTGCGCCAGCGGCCCGGGCTCGGCACCGTCTCCAACGTCTTCGCGGTCGGCCTCGCGATGGACGGCACGCTCGCGTTCGTCCCCGCCCTGCACGGCCCGGCCGCGCGGATCGCGGTGCTGGTCGCGGGGGTCGTGCTCAACGGTGTCGCGACCGGGCTGTACATCGCGGCACGGTTCGGGCCGGGCCCCCGCGACGGGCTGATGACCGGGCTGCACCTGCGGACCGGCCGCTCCATCCGGCTGATGCGGACGCTGATCGAGGTCGCGGTGGTGGTGAGCGGCTTCCTGCTCGGCGGTTCGCTCGGCGTCGGCACGGTGCTGTACGCCCTGGCCATCGGCCCGCTCGCCCAGTTCTTCCTGCGGATCTTCGCGGACGACCGGGAGCCCGACGACGAGGAGGAGGACCCGGCCGGTGAGCCCGTCGGGGAGGCTGCCGCCGCTCCCGCGCCGGGCGACGGCGGCACCTGCGTCACCCCGCCGACACCCGGGCAGGCCATACTTCCGCGGTGACCTCAGTACGCCACCCCTATCTGGACCATCCCACGACGATCCCCTTCGCCCACCGGGGCGGTGCGGCGGACGGGATCGAGAACACCACCGAGGCGTTCCGCCGGGCCTCCGACGCCGGGTACCGCTACTTCGAGACCGATGTGCACACCACGTCGGACGGCCGGCTGGTGGCCTTCCACGACACCACCCTGGACCGGGTCACCGACGCCCGCGGCCGGATCGCCGAGCTTCCGTGGAGCGAGGTGCGGCGGGCCAGGGTGGCGGGCCGGGAGCCGCTGCCGCTCTTCGAGGAGCTGCTGGAGACGTTCCCGGACGCCCGCTGGAACGTCGATCTCAAGGCCGCCTCCGCGCTGGAGCCGCTGATCGGGCTGATCCGCCGGACGAACGCCTGGGACCGGGTGTGCGTGGGCTCCTTCTCCGAGGCGCGGGTCGCCAGTGCGCACCGGCTGGCGGGCCCCCGCCTCGCCACCTCCTACGGCGTCCGGGGCGTGCTCGCCCTGCGGCTGCGCTCGTACGGGATACCGGCGGCGCTGCGGGCCGGGGCGGTCTGCGCGCAGGTGCCGGAGAGCCAGAGCGGCATCCGGGTGGTCGACCGCCGCTTCGTGCGCGAGGCGCACGCGCGCGGCCTCCAGGTGCACGTCTGGACGGTGAACGAACCGGAACGGATGGCAGCCCTCCTGGACCTCGGTGTGGATGGCATCATGACCGATCACATCGAGACACTGCGCACGGTGCTGAGCGAGCGGGGGGCCTGGGCCTGATGCCTGCCGTGCGGGGTCCTCACGGGGCGATACGAGGGGGTGCGGCTTGAGCACCGAGACCGCGGAAACCACTGGACCGGCGGGCCCGGACGCGGAGGCGGCCGCGGGCCGCAGACGCGAACAGCGCGGCTGGTATTTCTACGACTTCGCGTGCTCCGTCTATTCGACGAGCGTGCTGACGGTCTTCATCGGGCCCTATCTGACCTCGATCGCCAAGGCCGCCGCGGACGCCGAGGGGTACGTGCACCCGCTCGGCATTCCGGTCCGGGCCGGTTCGCTGTTCGCGTACGCGGTATCGGTCTCGGTCGTGCTCGCCGTGATCGTCATGCCGATCGCGGGCGCCGCGGCCGACCGCACGGGGCGCAAGAAGCCGCTGCTGGCGGTCGCCGCCTACACCGGGGCCGCCGCGACCACCGGCATGTTCTTCCTGGACGGCCACCGCTACCTGCTGGGCGCGTTCCTGCTGATCGTCGCGAACGCGGCGATCTCGGTGTCGATGGTGCTGTACAACGCGTACCTGCCGCAGATCGCCGAGCCCGACGAGCGGGACCGGGTCTCCTCGCGCGGCTGGGCCTTCGGCTACACCTCGGGCGCGCTGGTCCTGGTGCTGAACCTGATCCTGTACACCGGCCACGACTCCTTCGGCCTTTCGGAGTCCGACTCGGTGCGGATCTGCCTCGCCTCGGCCGGTCTCTGGTGGGGCGCCTTCACGCTGGTACCGCTGCGCCGGCTGCGCGACCGGGGCGTGGCGGCGAACGGCGAGGGCGCGGTCGGCTCGGGGTGGAAGCAGCTGCTGGCCACCCTGCGCGACATGCGCCGCCATCCGCTGACGCTCTCCTTCCTGCTGGCGTACCTGGTCTACAACGACGGTGTGCAGACGGTGATCTCCCAGGCGTCGGTGTACGGCTCGGAGGAACTGGGGCTCGACCAGACCACGCTGATCACGGCGGTGCTGCTGGTGCAGGTGCTGGCGGTGGCCGGGGCGCTGGGGATGGGGCGGCTGGCCCGCTCGTACGGCGCGAAGCGCACGATCCTCGGCTCGCTCGTGGTCTGGACGCTGATCCTCGTCGCCGGGTACTTCCTCCCCTCCGGGGCGCCGGTCTACTTCTACGCCCTGGCCGCGGCGATCGGCATGGTGCTGGGCGGCAGCCAGGCGCTCTCGCGCTCGCTCTTCTCGCACCTGGTGCCGCGCGGCAAGGAGGCCGAGTACTTCTCCGCGTACGAGATGAGCGACCGCGGGCTGAGCTGGCTGGGGCCGCTGGTGTTCGGGCTCGCCTTCCAGCTGACCGGCAGCTACCGGGACGCGATCATCTCGTTGGTGATCTTCTTCGTGGTCGGTGCCGCGCTGCTCGCGAGGGTGCCGGTGCGCCGGGCGGTGGCCGCCGCGGGCAATCCCGTACCGGAACGGATTTAGACGTTGAAGTGAAAGGCCGGTAGTGTACGCCTTTGGCCTGCCCGGAGGACCGTTACTGCGCGTGGAAGAGACAGAACCGTTGGGTGACAACTTCCACCAGATGTGACAATCCGGGCATTGCTGGGTACTTGGAACCCTGGGAAACCTTAAGAAGCAGCGGCACGACGGGCGACGCATGACCGGCAACGGGAATCTTTGCCGCCGACCGGACGTTGACCGGATGACGACGACAGCGACACCTGTCCTGTGGGCGACAAGCCCGGGAGGCACGATTCATGAGTGAGCGAGCTCTCCGCGGCACGCGACTCGTGGTTACCAGCTACGAGACGGACCGCGGCATCGATCTGGCCCCGCGCCAGGCGGTGGAGTACGCATGCCAGAACGGACATCGATTCGAGATGCCGTTCTCGGTAGAGGCGGAGATTCCGCCGGAGTGGGAGTGCAAGGCGTGCGGCGCCATGGCACTCCTGGTGGACGGGGACGGCCCCGAGGAGAAGAAGGGCAAGCCTGCGCGTACGCACTGGGACATGCTCATGGAGCGGCGCACCCGCGAGGAGCTCGAGGAAGTACTCGCCGAGCGGCTGGCGGTGCTGCGTTCCGGCGCCATGAACATCGCCGTGCACCCGAGGGACAGCAGGAAGTCCGCCTGACCCCTTACGCACCACCTCAGTACGACAGAGCCGCGGGGGGGGGGGCCCCCCCGGGGGGGGGGGCCCCCCCGGGGGGCCCCCGGGGGGGCCCGCGGCGCCCCGGGG
>NZ_JBIBUU010000029.1:36100-77607 GCF_043079735.1 Streptomyces sp. NPDC015144
CGCCCCCCCCCCCTCCCCCGCCCCGGGGGGGGGGGGGGGGCCGGGGGGGGGCCCCCCCCCCCGCGGCTCTGTCGCGTCGGGCGTTCACGGGTCTCAGGGGGTCAGTGGCGGCCGCGGGCCCTCGTCGGGGCGCGGGGCCTGCTGCCCGCCGTCCGGCCGGATGACCTCACCCTGCACGACCTTTCCGTCCGGGCGGTGAATGCGCGCCTGCTGGAAGGCGTCGGAGAAGCTGCCGGGGCTCGCGGCGCGCATCCGGCGCTCCAGCGACCGCTCCGCGTACCGGCCGAGCCGGGTACGGACCGCCGGGACCAGCAGGGCGAGCCCCGCCACGTCGGAGACGATCCCGGGGATCATCAGGAGCAGCCCGCCGAGCATCAGGAAGCCGTTGCCCCGGCTGTCGGCGGGGGTCTCGGCCTGCTCCGGCGCGGCGCCGGGCTGCCCCGGCATCCGCTGGAGCGTCTCGGTGAGGTTGCGGAAGGCCCGGCGGCCGGCCCGCTTGATCACCGCGGCGCCGAAGACGATGCCCGCCGCCAGGAGCAGCAGCACGGTGAACCCGCCCGCCGCGTCGGCCACGACGGTGAGCAGCCAGATCTCCAGTACCGCCCAGGCGGCGACGGCGAGGGGGAGGTAGGTGCGGACGCGTGAGCGTCCGCGGGCGGTCGGGGGCCGGGTACCGGTCGTCATGGTCCCCAGTGTGCCCGTACGGGCGTAGGAGTGGCGCAAGGGGGTGATCCCGCGCCGGGCTCCGCGGGCCGGGCGCGTCAGAGCGGCTTGCGGCCCAGTACCCGGTTCGCGCGGGACGTGACGCCCCAGGCCGTGACCCGCCAGAGCGCCTCGACCAGGATGTCGCGGCTCATCTTCGAATCGCCGACCTCCCGGTCGACGAAGGTGATCGGGACCTCCACGACGTGGTAGCCGGCCTCGACGGCCCGGCGGGCCAGGTCGACCTGGAAGCAGTAGCCCTGCGAGGCGACCTTGTCGAGGCCGAGGCCGTCCAGGGTCTCGGCGCGGAAGGCCCGGAAACCGCCGGTGACGTCCCGGGTCCGCAGCCCGAGCAGGAGCCGGGAGTAGGTGCTGCCGCCGCGGGAGATCATCTCGCGCGACTTGGGCCAGTTGACCACCCGGCCGCCCGGCACCCAGCGGGAGCCGAGCACCAGGTCGGCGCTCTTGAGCGCGGTCAGCAGCCGGGGCAGTTCCTCGGGCTGGTGGGAGCCGTCCGCGTCCATCTCCACGAGCACGCCGTAGCCGTGGCCGGTGCCCCAGCCGAAGCCGGCGAGGTAGGCCGCGCCGAGCCCTTCCTTGCCCTTGCGGTGCAGCACCCGGACCTGCTCGTCCTCGGCGGCGATCTCGTCGGCGATCTTGCCGGTGCCGTCCGGGCTGTTGTCGTCGGCGATCAGGATGTCGGCCTCCGGCACCGCGGTACGCACCCGGCTGACGATCGGCTTGATGTTCTCGGCCTCGTTGTAGGTCGGGATGATCACCAGGATCTTGCCGAGCGGCCCGTACCGCCGCTGACCGCCGTCGTTCACTTACTGCCCCTTAAGTCCGTACGCAGGTGCCCACCATATCCAGCGGGCGGGGGGCGCTCGGCGACGCGGTCGGGCCGGATCGCCGCCCGGCCGGGACAGAAGGAGGGAAGTACGGACAGAAGCCCGGCCCGCGGGCGGGACGGGTTCTGCGGATGGGGGCCCGGCGCCCTTCGGGCCGACCTGGGGCCCGCTGGCTGCGGGTCGACCTAGAGCCGTTGTCTACTGAACGTCCGGGCCCCATCCGGGTCGCACCGCCGACCGGCTGAAACCTTCCCTCGTCCCGAGGCGCGGGCGCTGAACCTGGCTGACAGTGGTGGTGCGCCGGTGCGGCACACCACCCCGTGACCCAGCGGCGTTCGACGACTGCGTGGAGGCTCGACCGGTCGGACGTCCTGTGGTGGACCCGGCCGAACCTACCGGCCGGTGGGCGCATTCTGTCAATAGCCGTCTGACCTGCAATATTTACGAAACTTGCCTGGTCAGTAGCGAAGATCCCCAGGTGACGGCGGAACGAACCCCGTCGCCGGTGGCGGGACGGGGCATCCGTACGTCACTCGTTCGGCCGCTCGTAGACCGTGTGTCCGAGAACCACGGTCCGCAGGCATACCGGGAGCTCGGCGCCGGGGGTGAGATCGGGCAGCCCGGGGGTGCCGGAACGGGGATCGGTCGACCAGCGGGCGACCCGGTCGTCCGGGGCCTGGACCAGCAGTTCCGAGGTGCGCCAGACCGCGTAGTCGGCCGGGGCGCCGGGGACCAGGAGGCCCGCGTCGTCACGGCCCACGGCCCGCCAGCCGCCCCTGGTGTGCGCGGTGAAGCCGGCCCGTACGGAGATCCGGTGCTCGGGCGTGCGGTGGAAGGCCGCGGCCCGCACGGTGCCCCACGGGTCGAACGGGGTGACCGGGCTGTCGGAACCGAAGGCCAGCGGCACACCGGCCCGCAGGAGCGCCGCGTACGGGTTGAGGGTGCGGGCCCGCTCGGCGCCGAGCCGGCGCGCGTACATGCCCTCCTCGCCGCCCCAGGCCGCGTCGAAGGCGGGCTGGACGGAGGCGGTCAGGCCCAGCTCGGCGAAGGCGGCGATGGTCTCGGGGGTGAGCATCTCGGCGTGCTCGACGCGGTGCCGGGCGCCCCGGATCCGGGCCAGGCCGAGCGTCTCGGAGGCGGCCCGGACCCCCTCGACGACGGCGGTGACCGCGGCGTCGCCGATGGCGTGGAAACCGGCCTGGAGCCCCGCCTCGGTGCACGCGGTGACATGGGCGGCGATCTGCGCGGCGTCCAGGTGGGCGGTGCCGGTGTGCCCGGCCGGGCCGTCGGCGTACGGCTCGTGCAGGCAGGCGGTGTGCGAGCCGAGGGAACCGTCCACGAAGAGGTCCCCGGCGGCGCCGATCGCGCCGAGTTCGCGGATGCGGAGGGCGTCCTTCTCGTCGGCGACCTGCTCGGCCCAGTAGCCGTGGACGCGCGGGCCGCTCTCCTCGGCGGCGAGCTTCAGCAGACCGGCGAAGTCCTCCTCGTCGGAGATGTCCGGGCCGCCGCACTCGTGGAGGGTGCCGATGCCGAGCGAGGCGGCGTGCCGCAGGGCGGCGCGCTGGGCGGCGGCGCGCTGGGCCGGGGAGACGGCGCCGTGGGCCGCGGCGCGGACCGCGTGGTGGGCGGCCCCGGTCAGCGGGGCGTCGGGGTGGTAGCCGGTCAGCCCGGTGACGCCGGGGACGAGGTCGAGCAGCGCGGTGGTCACCACCGCGGAGTGCACGTCGATCCGCGGCAGGTAGACGGGACGGCCCCCGGCCGCCGCGTCGAGTTCGGCGCGCGACGGGGGGCGCTGTTCCGGCCAGCGGGCGGCGTCCCAGCCGTGGCCGAGAACCACCCGGTCCTCGGGGTGCGCGGCCACGTGCGAGCGCAGCAGAACGAGCGCCTCGTTCAGGTTCCGGGCGCCGGAGAGGTCGAGGCCGGTGAGGGCCAGGCCGCTCGACGTGGTGTGGACGTGGGCGTCGGTGAACGCGGGGGTGACCAGCGCTCCGTCGAGGTCGACGACCTCGTCGACGCCACTCGCGAAGGCGTCGGCGGCCCCTTCCGAGCCCACCCAGGCGACATGGCCGCGTTCGACCACCATGGCGGTGGCGAAGGGGTCGGCGGGGCTGTGGACGTCTCCACCGCGCAGCAGCACGGTGCGGTGGTCGCTCTGAAGGGCGGTGCTCTCGGTCATGGGACCAGTCTCGCGCCTGTCCGGACCCGCGCGGTCCGCGCCCCCTGTCAGATGCGCGGCGGCCGTGCCTCGTACGGGGTGGACAGGACGACCGTGGTGCGGGTGGAGACACCGGCCAGCGAGCGGATCCGGCTGAGCAGGTGCTCCAGCTCCAGCGGCGTGGCGACCCGCACCTTGAGGATGTAGTTCTCGTCGCCCGCGACGCTGTGGCACGCCTCCAGCTCCGGGACCCCGGCGAGCCGCTCGGCGATGTCGTCCGGTGCGCTCGGGTCGAACGGTTTCACCGAGATGAACGCGGTGAGCGGCAGGCCCACGGCCTCCGGGTCGACGACCGCGGCGTAGCCCCGGATCACCCCGCGCTGCTCCAGTCTGCGGACACGCTGATGAACCGCCGACGTGGACAGGCCCGTGGCCTTGCCCAGGTCGGTGTAGCTCATCCGCCCGTCCTTGACGAGCAACTCCACGATCTGTCGGTCCAGCTCCTCCATGCGGATCAACTTATTGCCCCTTGTCCCTCCAGGCACAGCGCCGGGGGCCCCGGAGGGGCGGCACACCGGGTTCATGTGACGAACACCACAGGTTTACGGATGGGTAGCCGACCCCCTCGCGGTTACGGGGGATCCGCGACGGGAAGTGCTTGCTGTGGCCACGGCCACGTCACCCGGCCGGCCCACCCGAGGGGGGAACTTCCCATGCAGCGCCTGAAGCTCACCGAACGCACCGAACCGGACTCCGTCGAGGACGCGGTCCCCGGCGAGGAGCCCGTTCCCGACGCGTACGACACCTTCGAGATGTACCGGGTCGTGTGCCCGGACTGCGCGCAGCCGATCGCGCTGCTCGCGGGCGAGGAGGTGCTCCCGGAGCACGCGCTGTGCCCGACGCCGTGGAATCCGTTCGTGCTGACCGTCTGCTCGGGGACGGGGCGCGCCGCCTCGCAGGCGCGGCCCGCCGACGACTCCCTCGACGCCCAGGAGCAGGAGACGGGTCTGCTGCTGACGCTTCCCCAGGGGCTCGACTGGAGGATGCAGCCGTTCTCCCACGCCGGCGGCCCCGGCTCCCGTCCGCTGCGGATGCCGCGGATGCGGCGCGACGCCGCCTGACGGCCGTCCCGTACCGCCCGCCGCTTCCGCGCGCCACGACGGCCCCGCCGGTGTGGTGCCCACGGTGGGCACCCGGCCCCGTCCGCGCGGCGGCGCCGCACCCCGGACGGAGCGTGGCGCGGCCCTCGTGGGCCGCCACGACCGGGGGCGGAGCCGGATCGTGGCGACGCCTGGGCGGCCGGAGCGGCCGCCCGGAGGTCAGCGGGTCTCGGGCCCCGCGAGATGGCGTGCGATGACCATCCGCTGGATCTGGTTGGTGCCCTCGACGATCTGCAGCACCTTGGCCTCGCGCATCAGCCGCTCGACGGGGAAGTCGAGGGTGTAGCCGTATCCGCCGAGCACCTGGACGGCGTCCACGGTGACCTTCATGGCGGTGTCGGTGCAGAACAGCTTGGCCATGGCCGCCTGGCGCGAGAAGGGCTTGCCCTCGTCGCGGAGCCGGGCCGCCTCCAGGTAGAGCGCCCGGCCGGCCTCGATCTGGGTGGCCATGTCGGCGAGCATGAAGCGCAGCCCCTGGAAGTCCGCGATGGGGCGGCCGAACTGCCGCCGTCCGGCGGCGTACTCGACGGCCTCGCTCAGGGCGGCCTGGGCGACACCGATCGCGCAGGCGGCGATGCCCAGCCGTCCGGAGTCGAGCGCGGACAGCGCGATCGCGAAGCCCTGGCCCTCCTCGCCGATCCGGCGCGCGTCGGGGATCCGGACGCCGTCGAAGTTCAGCTGGGCGGTGGGCGAGCCCTTCATGCCCATCTTCTTCTCGGGGGCGGCCGCGTTCAGCCCCTCGGCGTTGCCGGGGACCAGGAAGGCGGTGATCCCGCGGGCGCCCTCGGCGCCGGTGCGGGCCAGGACCGTGTAGAAGTCCGCGACACCACCGTGGGTGATCCATGCCTTGGTGCCGGTGATGACCCAGTCGTCGCCGTCGCGCACGGCCTTGGTGCGGAGCGAGGCGGCGTCGGAGCCCGCGGCGGGCTCGGAGAGGCAGTAGGCGCCCAGCAGGCCGCCGCCCAGCATCGACGGGAGGTGCTCGGCGCGCTGCTCGTCGGTGCCGTATCCGGCGACCGCGTGGCAGGCCAGGGAGTGGACGCTGACGCCGAGGCCGACGGTGAGCCGGGCGGCCGCGAGCTCTTCGAGGACCTGCAGGTAGACCTCGTACGGCTGGTCGCCGCCGCCGTGGGCGGAGTCGTAGGGCAGGCCCAGCAGCCCGGATTCGGAGAGCAGCGAGAAGATCTCGCGCGGGAACAGGCCCGCTTCCTCCTCCTCGGCGGCCTTGGGGACTATCTCCCGCTGGGCGATGTCGCGGACGAGCGCGATCAGTTCCCTGGACTCCTCGGTGGGCAGTCGACGTTCCACCATGTACGAAGCACGGTCGGTCATGACGGCGCTCTCCTCCCTGTCGGGCGTTGCGACGGTCGCGCGCGAGGGGTGTGGGCGGCGCCGCCGGGGGGTTCCGGGCGCGCCCGGAGAAGCACTGCGGTCCGGCCGCTCCCGTCGGCCCCTCGGATCACGAGAGCCGCTGGCCGGCGGCCGTGGCGGGTCGAGTATGCCCGATCGGACGATATCCGTCACGGGGCACCCGGGCGACTCGGCCGGGGGCGGAAGGATCACCGGACTTGGTCCACACCATTGACCCGACTGGTCTAGTCCATCTACGGTTCCCACCGAACGGCATTTGCGCGTTCATGCCAAGTTCGCGCGACGGCCGACTCACTGTCCCCACAAGCGAGTTCCCTCCCCCACGAGGAGACAAGATGTTCGGACCGCATCGACTTCGCGCCCGCTTCCGGGCGTTCGCCGCAGCCGCCTGTACCGCCGCCCTCGGCGCCGCCCTGCTGGGCGTCGCGGGCACCGCACCGGCCGGCGCCACCCCCACCACCACGCGGGCAGCGGCGCCCGCCACCACCGGCACGACCCCCACCGCGGCCGGCGGCAAAGTGGTCGGATACTTCACCAACTGGGGCGTCTACGGACGCAATTACCACGTGCGGAACATCGAGACCTCCGGCTCGGCCGCCAAACTCACCCACATCAACTACGCCTTCGGCAACGTCACCGGCGGCAAGTGCACGATCGGCGACTCGTACGCCGATTACGAGAAGGCGTACACCGCCGACCAGTCCGTCGACGGCGTCGCCGACACCTGGGACCAGGATCTGCGCGGCAACTTCAACCAGTTGCGCAAGCTGAAGAAGCTGCACCCCGACCTGAAGGTCATCTGGTCGTTCGGCGGCTGGACCTGGTCCGGCGGCTTCGGCGAGGCCGCCAAGAACCCGGCCGCCTTCGCCGAGTCCTGCTACAGCCTGGTCGAGGACCCGCGCTGGGCCGACGTCTTCGACGGCATCGACATCGACTGGGAGTACCCCAACGCCTGCGGCCTGACCTGCGACACCAGCGGCCGTGAGGCCTACGGCAACCTGATGGCGGCGCTGCGCGCCAAGTTCGGCACGAGCAACCTGGTCACCTCGGCGATCAGCGCCGACGCCTCGGACGGCGGCAAGCTGGACGCGGTCGACTACGGGGCCGCCGCGCAGTACGTCGACTGGTACAACCCGATGACGTACGACTACTTCGGCGCCTGGGACGCGAAGGGCCCGACCGCCCCGCACTCCCCGCTCACCTCGTACGACGGCATCCCGCAGGAGGGCTTCAACAGCGAGGCCACCATCGCCAAGCTGAAGGCCCAGGGCGTCCCCGCGTCCAAGCTGCTCCTCGGCATCGGCTTCTACGGCCGCGGCTGGACCGGCGTCACCCAGGACGCCCCCGGCGGCACCGCCACCGGCGCCGCCGCCGGCACCTACGAGGCCGGCATCGAGGACTACAAGGTCCTCAAGAACACCTGCCCGGCCACCGGCACCGTCGCCGGCACCGCCTACGCCCGCTGCGGCAGCAACTGGTGGAGCTACGACACCCCGGCCACCATCGCCTCCAAGATGAGCTGGAAGAACCAGCAGGGGCTCGGCGGCACCTTCTTCTGGGAGCTCAGCGGTGACACCACCGACGGCGAGCTGATCAAGGCCATCGACTAGGCACGCACCGGACTCCGGGCGCGGAGGAGCGGGAGCGGGGCGGCGGGCCGACGGGCCTGCCGCCCCGTTCCCCGTGTCGACCGTTCCCCTCGTCGGCCGTTCCGTCGCCGTGTCGACCGTTCCGTCGCCCCGTCTCCCGTCGCCGTCGGATACTCCGCCCGGGGCCGGAAATGAGCGGGTCGCCACCGCTCATGTTGCATGACCATGCGATGTGGTGCATAGTCTTGCCATGTCCAAAGTCCTTACCTCCCTCCCCACCGGCGAGCGCGTCGGCATCGCCTTCTCCGGCGGTCTCGACACCTCCGTAGCCGTCGCCTGGATGCGTGACAAGGGCGCCGTGCCCTGCACGTACACCGCCGACATCGGCCAGTACGACGAGCCCGACATCGCGTCCGTGCCCGGCCGCGCCTCCGCGTACGGCGCCGAGATCACCCGGCTCGTCGACTGCCGGGCCGCGCTGGTCGAGGAAGGGCTGGCCGCGCTCTCCTGCGGCGCGTTCCACATCCGTTCGGGTGGGCGCCCCTACTTCAACACGACGCCGCTGGGGCGGGCCGTGACCGGCACCCTGCTGGTCCGCGCCATGCTCGAGGACGGGGTGCAGATCTGGGGCGACGGTTCCACCTTCAAGGGCAACGACATCGAGCGCTTCTACCGGTACGGGCTGCTCGCCAACCCGCACCTGCGCATCTACAAGCCCTGGCTGGACGCGGACTTCGTCACGGAGCTCGGCGGCCGCAAGGAGATGTCGGAGTGGCTGCTCGCGCACGGGCTGCCGTACCGGGACTCGACGGAGAAGGCGTACTCCACGGACGCCAACATCTGGGGCGCCACCCACGAGGCCAAGACGCTGGAGCACCTCGACACCGGGGTCGAGACGGTCGAGCCGATCATGGGCGTGCGGTTCTGGGACCCGTCGGTGGAGATCCCCACCGAGGACGTGACGGTCGGCTTCGACCAGGGCCGTCCGGTCACCATCAACGGCAAGGAGTTCGCCTCCCCCGTCGACCTCGTGATGGAGGCCAACGCGATCGGCGGCCGCCACGGCCTCGGCATGTCCGACCAGATCGAGAACCGGATCATCGAGGCGAAGAGCCGCGGCATCTACGAGGCGCCCGGCATGGCGCTGCTGCACATCGTCTACGAGCGCCTGGTCAACGCGATCCACAACGAGGACACGCTGGCCGCGTACCACAACGAGGGCCGGCGGCTCGGCCGGCTGATGTACGAGGGCCGCTGGCTGGACCCGCAGGCGCTGATGATCCGCGAGTCGCTCCAGCGCTGGGTCGGCGCGGCCGTCACCGGCGAGGTGACGCTGCGGCTGCGGCGCGGCGAGGACTACTCGGTCCTCGACACCACGGGCCCGGCGTTCAGCTACCACCCGGACAAGCTCTCCATGGAGCGCACCGAGGACTCGGCGTTCGGCCCGGTGGACCGGATCGGCCAGCTGACCATGCGGAACCTGGACATCGCCGACTCGCGGGCACGGCTGGAGCAGTACGCGGGGCTCGGCCTGGTCGGCAGCGGCCACCCGACGCCGATCGGCGCGGCGCAGGCCGCTTCGACCGGGCTGATCGGCGCCATGGACCGCGGCGGCGCCCAGGCGATCGCCTCGCGCGGCGAGGCCGCGGACGAGGAGGCCATGCTGGACCGTGCCGCGATGGAGTCCGGCACGGACTGACACCGGTCACCGGCCGTCACCCGGCGGGCCCCGGCGGATTCCTTCCGCCGGGGCCCGCCGCCGTTCCGGGCGGCACGGGCGCTCCGCACGCGGGGCGCTCCCCGAACGTTCCGCATGTCATGTCCCGGGCGTCCCGCATGCCACGTCCCGGCAGGACGGAAGCAGCCCGGACGTCACCGGCGGTTCATCCGGCGCTGATGGGCTGTGGTTCGTCGGTGCTGCCCGCCGACCGGATCAAGGAGATATGCATGCCCATACAGCGCCTGTCCCGCAAGCACCTGATGGCCGCCGGCGCCGTCCTCGCGGCGACCGCCACCGCTGCCGTCGCGCTCACCGCCACGGCCGGCGCGCACGACACCAAGGACTACGCGAAGAGCGCCATCAAGGGCGGCAAGGCGAAGAACGTCATCCTGCTCATCGGTGACGGCATGGGCGACTCCGAGATCACCCTGGCCCGCGACTACACCGTGGGCGCGGCCGGCCGCCTGAACATGGACAAGTTCCCGCTGACCGGCGCGTACACCACGTACGCCGTGCACGAGAACGGCACGCCGGACTACGTCACCGACTCCGCGGCCAGCGGTTCCGGCTGGGCGACCGGCGTGAAGACCGTCAACGGCCGGATCTCCAAGACGCCGGGCACCAACAAGGCCGTCCCGACCATCCTGGAGCTGGCGCAGAAGGGCGGCTTCGCCACAGGTTCGGTGACGACCGCCGAGCTGACCGACGCCACCCCGGCCGTCCTCGCCTCGCACGTCACCGACCGCTCCTGCCAGGGCCCGGCCGACATGGCCAAGTGCTCCGTCGACACCATCTCCAAGGGCGGCCCCGGCTCCATCGCCGAGCAGAGCGTGAACCACAAGGTCGACGTCCTCCTCGGCGGCGGCAAGCAGCGCTTCGACCAGAAGATCACCGAGGGCCCGTACAAGGGCCTGACCGTCACCGAGCAGGCGCGCAAGCTCGGCTACCAGGTCGTCACCGACGACGCCTCCCTGAAGGCGACCAAGGGCGACAAGCCGGTGCTCGGCCTCTTCGCCCCGGGCAACGTCCCCACCGAGTGGTCCGGCAAGCCCGCCGCGCTCGGCGGCACCGACCCGCAGCGCTGCGTGACCTCCAACGCCAACCGGCCCGCCGGCACCCCGGAGCTGGCCGACCAGACCGCGAAGGCCATCCAGTTGCTGGAGGCGAAGCAGAAGCGGAACCACGGCAAGCAGGGCTTCTTCCTCCAGGTCGAGGGTGCGTCGATCGACAAGCAGGACCACGCCGCCGACCCCTGCGGCCAGATCGGTGAGACCGCCGCCTTCGACCGCGCGGTGAAGACGGCTCGCGCGTACGCGGCCAAGCACCCCGACACCCTGGTCGTCACCACCGCCGACCACGGCCACACCAGCCAGATCATCCCGCTGGAGGCCCAGCCGCCCGGCCTGAGCTCCACGCTCATCACCGACGAGGGCCAGCCGATCAAGGTCAACTACTCGACCAACACGCCCGGCCAGTCCCAGGAGCACACCGGCACCGAGGTCCGGATCGCCGCGCAGGGTCCGCAGGCCTACCGCGTCCTGGGCGTCACCGACCAGACCGACCTGTTCGGCACGATCCGCGAGGCGCTCCGCCTCCGCTGACCCCTCGGGCCCCCGGCACCAGCCCCTTTCACCCTCACTTCCACCGGAAGCCTCGCGGCAAGCGCCCCGGGCCCCGTCGGCACCAGCGAAACGCCGACGGGGCCCGGGGCTTTCGGCGCCGCCACTTGACGCCTACGCGGAGCCTGTTACTCAGCGACGGCCGGACCCTCGTACGTGCCCGGCGACCTCGGAAGCTCACGCAGTACCGCGATCCACGCCTGGGAGGCATTGACGCGGGACGGGGCCGTCCTTAAGGTAACCGTTGACCCCATCGTTTACCCATCTTTAACGTGGCAGTTGGGGTAAACGTTTACCTTCAGGCAGTCAACGACGGGAAGGGCACACGATGCCGACTGGCGGACGCGTGACACTCAAGACGATCGCCGAGTCGCTGGGGGTCTCCGCGAAGACCGTGTCGCGGGCCCTGGCGGGCAAGGACTCGGTCGGTGAGGAGCTGCGAACGCGCATTCGCGCCGAGGCCGACCGGCTCGGCTACGTTCCGAACTCGATGGCCAGATCGCTGGTGTCCGGCTCCGCGATGACGCTGGGCATGGTCATCACCCACCCGGCCAACCCGTTCTACTCGTTGCTGATCAGCGCCGTCGAGGAGCGTTGCCGAGCGAACGGCTACTCGCTCCTGCTCATGGTCACGGAAGAGGACCTGGAGACGGAGCGGGACGCGGCGGAGGCTCTCCTGCGGTGGGGCGTGGACGGAGCCGTGGTGATTCCCGTCCAGGAGGGCGCGGAGCACTGGGAGCGGCTGAAGGACTCCGGCGTGCCGATCGTGCTGGTCAACCGCGGACTGGACGGGTTCGAGTGCGACTTCGTCGGTGTCGACCACGAGCGTGGGGCTTATGAAGCGGCTTCCCATCTGCTCGACTCCGGTGCCACCAGCGTTCACCTGCTGGAGGAGGACGTGCCGTTCTCCTCGGCGGCCGACCGACGCGCGGGCTTCCAGCGCGCGCTCGCCGAACGCGGCCTCCCCTCGGACGACGCCATCACGCTGGTGCCGCAGTCCACGCACGGAAGGCGAGTGCTGCCGTGGGAGCCGGAGGCCGCCTACCAGTGCGCCCGGCAACTGGTGAGCAGGCTCGAACCGGGCGCTGCGGTACTGACCGGAAGTGACTACTTCGCTCTCGGCCTGTACCGCGCACTGGCCGAGAAGGGTATCGACATTCCCGGCCACGTCGCGGTGATCGGCCATGGCGATCTGCCGTTCGCCGCCTATCTCCAACCCGCGCTGTCCAGCGTCCGCCCACCCGCCGACGAGATCGGCGCGAGGGCCGCGGACCTGCTGTTCGAGCGCATTCAGGGCTCGACGGCTCCCAGCGTGAGCATCTGCCTCCCGCCGGAGCTGAAGATCCGTGCCTCGGCCAGCGACCGAGACCACCACGAACCGAACCGAGAGAACTAAGAGGACCATGACGATGCCGAATGCGGCAGAGCGACAGATGACTGTGCACGAACAGGCCCGGGAGATCCCGGTGGTGGCCGACGTGGACGTGCTGGTCGTCGGTGGCGGACCGGCCGGTGTGTGTGCCGCCGTCGCCGCGGCGCGGGCGGGGGCGAGCACGTTCCTCGTCGAGCGGCACGGCTTCCTCGGCGGCATGTGGACAGCGGGAATGGTCCTCACGCTCGCTGGTTACAACTCCTGGCTGCGCCCCTACGCCCGCTGCGTGGAGGGTGTCCCCGCCGAGTGGCTGGCCCGTGCCGCCAAGCAGGGCGGTGCGGTCGACGGCGACGGCTGGGTGTTGAATTCCGACCCGGAGGTCATGAAGCGCGTCGCCGACGACATGATCGAAGCCGAGGGCATCGGGATACTGCTGCACAGCTGGGGCGCCCGCCCGATCATCGAGGACGGTGCCGTACGGGGCGTGTACGTCGAGAACGTCGACGGTCGACGCGCCATCCGTGCCTCGGTCACCGTGGACTGCACCGGCAACGGCGACATCGTGGCCGGAGCCGGTTCCGATTGGGCCAAGGGCAACACGCTGCAGCCCATGACCATGCCGTTCCGCGTGGGCGGCGTGAGCCCGGATCCGGACCGTGAGCACGCCGTACCCGTGAACATCCCGATCGGTCCGGAGGCCACGCTCCTGAAGGAGCCGCTGCTGAGTCGGTATGCCTCGACGCGCAGGGACATCGACCTGGACGTGGACGCCATGCGCGCGGCCCGTGCACGGGGCGAGCTGCCGCCGTTCGGCGGTCCGTGGTTCGGCGGCATGGAGAAGGACATCGCCTGGGTCAACACCACCCGGGTCATCGGCGACGCGTCCGACGCGGAAGAACTCACCCGCGCGGAGATCACCGGCCGCAAGGACTCCGTCGTCATGCTCGACGCCCTGCGCGAGCACAGCCCGGCGTTCGCGAACGGGCGGCTGCTGCACACGAGCACCCAGATCGGTGTGCGCGAGACCAGGCGCCTGGTCGGGGCGTACACGCTGACCGGTGACGACATCCGCACCAACGCCCGCTTCGACGACAGCATCGCGGTCGGCTGCTGGCCGATCGACGTGCACCCGGCCGGGGACGTGGGCGTGCACGCCATGTACGTGCCGCTGCCCTACGAGATCCCGTATCGCAGCCTGCTGCCGCAGACCACCGAGGGCCTGCTCGTGGCCGGCCGCTGCATCTCGGTGGACCGCGAGGCGCTCGGATCGGCGCGAGTGGGCGCCACGTGCGCCGCGACGGGCCAGGCCGCCGGCGTGGCCGCCGCTCTGGCGGCGACCGGCGGGCAGCAGCCGCGGCAGTTGGACACCACGAAGATCAGGACCGTGATCCAGGAACAGGGCGGCCGTGTGTCGCCGCCGGCACATTAGGATTTTCAGGAGAACGCCATGCACAACAAAGACGATGCGGAAGACCAGAGAATCAGTCCGCAGGCCCGCAAGGTGCTTGTGGCGGCGGGCATCGGTCACTTCATCGAGTGGTACGACGTCGGCACCTACGGGCTGCTGGCCACCTTCCTCGCCGCGAACTTCTTCGTCTCCGACAATCCGACGGCCGCGCTGCTCGCCACCTTCGCCGTCTCCGCGGTCGGGTTCGTTCTGCGGCCGCTCGGTGGCCTCTTCTTCGGACCGCTCGGAGACCGCATCGGCCGACAGCGGACGCTGGTGATCGTCGTCCTGCTCACGTCGGGTTCCACCTTCGCGATGGGTGTGCTGCCCACCTACGACAGCGTGGGCGTCCTCGCTCCCGTGCTGCTGGTGATCGCCAGGATGTTGCAGGGCTTCGGGGCAGGCGGCGAGACGTCCAACGCGGTGGCGCTCCTGTTCGAGCACTCGCCCCGTACCCGCCGCGGGTACATGACGAGCTGGATGGACGGAATCGGGTTCGTCGCGTCCGTCGTCGGCTCCGCACTCGCCCTCGTCCTGATCAACGTGCTCGGAGACGGGGCGATGACGGACTGGGGCTGGCGGATTCCGTTCCTCCTCGCCCTGCCGCTGGGGCTCGTCGGCCTGTACCTCAGACTCCAGCTGACGGACTCGCCGGAGTTCCGCGAGATGGAGGCCGTGGGCGAGGTGGCGCAATCGCCGACGAAGGAGGCCTTCCGTACCGGTTACAAGCCGATGCTGATCCTGTGTGGCGTCCTTCTCCTCAAGGCGATCGGGCACTGGGCGCTGGTGTCCTTCCTGCCGAGCTTCCTCAGCGGCGATCTCGGGTTCAGTACCAGCGACGCGTTCACGACCACGACCGTGGCCATCGGTGTCACCGCGCTCGCCGTACCGGTCATGGGCGCGCTCTCCGACCGCGTCGGCCGCAAGCCGATGCTCATCGCGGGCAGCGCGGGCATCGTCGTGGTCAGCTGGCCGGCGTTCTACCTCATGTCGCTCGGCAACATAGCCGCGGCCATCGCCGCGATGCTCCTCCTCGGTCTCATGATTGCCGTGTTCGACGGCGCGCTGAGCGCGATGATGGCCGAGCAGTTCCCCGCCAGGATCCGCAGCGGCGCGATGGCCATTCCGTACAACCTGGTGGTCTCGGCGTTCGGCGGCACGGTTCCCTACGTGGCCACCTGGCTGGTCTCCAGTACCGGCAGCAAGCTCGCGCCCTCCTTCTACGTGATGCTCCTGGCCGCCGTCACCCTGGGCTTCGTGGTGGCGGCGATCCGCGAAACCGCCCCGCGGCGGACACAGGTCGCTCCTGCCCAGCACGCCGAACCGATACGGCAGCCGTAGTCCCCGGGCTCTGGCCGCGTACCCGGAGCATGACGACGGCGTGCCGGACCGACTGCTCCGGGCGCGCGGCGGCCTCGGGCCCGCGAGGCCGTATCGGCCGTCGGGGAACGAGCAGGACCACTCGTGGCCCCGCCGCCGGGAACGCCCGCCCGGCTCACTCACCTGTGTACAGCCTCCGGACCCGAAACCCCGGGCCGCCCGGGACCCCCGCGCCTCGTCGCGCCCGTCCCTCGCGCGGGCCACGCACAACACACCGAACGGAACCTCTTTGCCATGTCCCAGCCGAACCGACGCGTACTCGTCCGGTCCATCGACGACATCAGCCTCGAAGAAGTGCCCGCACCTCAGGCCGGCGAGAACGAACTTCTCGTCCGCAGCACCGTCATCGGCGTCTGCGGGTCCGACACCCACGCCGCCCTCGGACACCACCCCTTCATCGACCTGCCCTACCGACCCGGTCACGAGGTCGTGGGCGTGGTCGTCTCCGTCGGCCCGGGGGCCGAGGACTTCGCTGTCGGCACCCGCGTGATCGTCGAACCGAATCTGTACTGCGGCCAGTGCCCGCAGTGCCGCTCCGGCCGCTACAACATCTGCCGGGACCTGAAGGTATTCGGTTGCCAGACCCCCGGCGGCATGGCCGACCTCTTCACGATCCCCGCCGACCGCGTCCACCGCGTACCGGAGGAGATGTCGGACATCCGGGCGGCCCTCGTCGAACCGCTCGCCACGCCCGTCCACGCCGTCGCCAAGGCCGGTGACCTCTCCGGCCGGACCGTGGCCGTCCTCGGCGCAGGCCCGATCGGGCTGCTGGTCGTGGCCGCCGCCCGGCACGCCGGTGCCGCCCGGATCGTGGTCACCGACCTGCTGGAGACCAAACGGGAACGGGCCGTTCGCCTCGGCGCGACCGACGCGCTCCCGGCCGACGCGGCCGACCTGGTCGCACAGGCCCATGCGGTGCTCGGCGGTCCGGCCGACGTGGTCTTCGACTGCGTCGCCCGTGAACAGTCCATGTCCCAGGCCGTCGACATCGTGGCCAAGGGGGGCCAGATCGTCGTCGTCGGCGTGGGCGCTCCCGGGGCCACTCCCATCCGGCTGGACCTTGTCCAGGACCGTGAGATCCGCATCGAGGGGACTCTCATGTACACCGCGGACGACTACCGGACCTCCATCGATCTGATCAACTCAGGCGCCGTGGACGTCGAGGCGATCGTCACCGCCACCTACCCGCTGGAAGAAGCCCGCGAGGCGTTCGCCGCGTCGCTGCGCCCGGAGCACGTGAAGGTGCTCCTCACCGCCGACCGCACCGTGAGGGCCGCCTGAACACCGTCGTCGCCCCACGGAGCGGAGGGGCCCGAAGCCGTCGCGCCCCGTCTCCGCCAGATTCCGTCCCTCCCCCTGCGAAAGGAACCCGCAGTGATCGTTGTCGCTGGTGAGGCACTGATCGACCTGGTGCCGGCAGACGATACCGACGCCACGGCACCTCTGCTGCCGGCCCGCGGCGGCGGGCCGTACAACACGGCGGTCGGGCTCGCCCGCCTCGGCACCGCAACCGCCTTCTGCGGGCGAATCTCGACGGACGCCTTCGGCACCGCCCTGGCCGACCGCCTGTGTCAGGAGAAGGTCGACCTCGGCCTGGTGCAGCGAGGCCCGGAGCCGACCACACTGGCCGTGGCCTCCATCGCGAGGGGCGGCTCGGCCGTGTACGCCTTCTACTGCCAGGGCACGGCCGACCGTCTTTTCACCTTGCCGGGGTCACTGCCTGCCGGGACCAGGGCGGTGTCGTTCGGTACTTGTTCGCTGGTCCTGGAGCCAGGGGCGAGCGCCTACGAAGAGCTGATGCACCGCGAGGCCCGACTCGGACGCTTCATCGCCCTGGACCCCAACATCCGCGCCGATCTCATCCTCGACCCGGATGCTTACCGGGCCCGCTTCGACCGCATGTTGCCGTCGGTCTCGCTCCTCAAGCTCAGCGAGGAGGACGCGCGATGGCTCGGGGACGACATCGACGGCTGGCTGGCCGCAGGTCCTTCCGCCGTCGTTGTCACCCGGGGCGGGGCCGGCCTGACGGTCCACACCAGCAGCGGCGGGGAGTTCTCGGTGCCTGGCGAGTCCGTCCGGGTCGCCGACACCATAGGAGCCGGTGACACCGTCAACGCGGCGCTCCTGCACGCGCTGTCCGAACGGAACCTGCTGTCCGCCGAAGCCCTCGCCGCACTGCCCGCCGATGCCTGGCGGCAGATACTCGGTTTCGCCGCCCACGCAGCCGCGATCACCTGCACCCGGGCGGGCGCCGAACCGCCCTTCGCGCACGAACTCCCGGCCCTCGCGCCCGCCAGACGGTTCGGCTCGCCACGCTGACCGCCGCCCGGGCCGCCGGGCGCGGTGGCCACATCTCGGCAAAGCGCGTCAGCATCAACCCCTGAACAGCCACAGGAGGTGTCATCGTGACCCCGGCGGCCCGCAATGCCTTCTTCCGGGCTCTGCGGGCCTGCTGCACAAGAAATGTTTTGCGGCGGTTGTGCGACACCCAGCCGGTCTCGTCCATGCGGTCCGAGTAGCGCGCACACAGCCCCTGGTAGGCGTATGCCGGTGGTCAGCCAGGGGCCGGCGCCCTGGTGGGCGAGATCGGCCATGGTGGTCCACCGTGGCCCTGACCAACGGAGTGTCGATCCACGAGGCGTCTCGCAGGCTCGGACATCGTTCGATCAAGGTCACGGTGGACCGGTACGGCCACCTCACTCAGGACGGGCCAGGAGCGCTAGCGCGAAGTCGTGGAGACGGCCGTGGGGCCATGTGCACTCACAGCAGACCGAACGACTCCAGCACCCGGCGCTGCACCGGAGTCGGCCGGGCAGGCCAGTAGACGTAACAGACCCCGCCCGTACCCCCCACGACCTTGCCGCTCGCGTTGTAGCGCTTGGTGCGCAGCCAGATGTTCTCCCATTCGCGGCGTCGGTAGATCCGGCGCACCGCCTCGTCGCTCGGCGAGGCCGGGTCGTTGGCGATGACGTCGCCGTCCTCGGTGAAGCCGATGACGGTCATCAGGTGGCCGGAGGTTCCGTAGCCCGCGCCGGTCAGCTCCTCCTTGAGGAAGGACTGCGACGTTATGACGGGGATGCCCGCCCGGATCAGGGTCTCCAGGTCGGTGAGCGAGCCCAGCCGGGTCACGGCGGCGCTCATGTCGTCGTACGTGGAGGCGTAGGCGGCGTTGAACGGCCAGTTGCCGCAGCCCTCGTACTGGTAGTCGTAGGTGAAGCGGGCGGCGTGGCAGACCTGCGGGTCGGGGAGGCCCGGCTCGACCCAGGAGAGGTCCTCGGCGGTCGGGCGGCGGCCCCAGTACTCGATGATCATCTGCGAGGAGGTGGGGCTGCACCAGGCCTCGCCGCCGTTGTCGTACTCGGGGTACTGGCCGGCGTGGATGTTCTGCGAGTAGCGCGGCACGATCAGCTCGCGGGCGAGGCCCGGGGTGCTGGCCGGGACGGTGAAGCGGTCCGGGACGTCGGAGGCCATCGCGCCCACCCGCCAGACCGTGGGCGTCAGGCGGCTCCCGGGGGTGCGGTACAGGGTGAGGCGCAGCCGGTACGCGGCCAGCCGCAGCCCGCTCGCCGCGTCGTCCACCGAGAGCGTGTCGGTCCACACCGAGCTGCGGCCGTCGGTCTGGTCGTCCACGGAGGTGCGCCGGATGTCGCCGTCACCGGCGGCCCAGCGGCCCATCACGTACCAGGGGGTCGCGGTCCCGTCCGAGTAGCGGCCCTGGAGCTCGATCTGGATCCAGGTCCCCGCCGGGGTGTGCGCGTTCCAGGAGGCGATGACCTCGGTCGCCGGGACGGCGGAGCGGTGGAGCGGCGAGGTCCAGCTCGCGTACTCCCAGGTGGCGGTGGTGCCCGTGTGCGGGTCGGTGTAGTCGGTGCGGCCCTCGGCGTGGCCGATCACCAGTCCGGGGCGGCGGCCCGCGACCGGCCGCGTCCCGGCGCCGGAGCCGGACCGCCAGTCGGTGAAGCCGTGCCAGGAGTGGTTGTCCACGGTGGGACCCGTCGTCGGGGCCGCCCCGGACGGGGCGGCGGGAACGGCGGCCGAGGCGGACGTGGCGGAGGACACCGCGCCTGCGGTGGCCGCCACCGCGAGCGCGGCGGTCAGCACGGTTCTGCGTGAGGTCGGTCGGTTCATGGGCGAGACCCCCGGTCGTCGGCGGAATGCGGCTACAGGTTCACGGCAGTGCGCCAACTATCGCCGGTCGCGACCGGATCCGGCCAGGGATTCGACTCGTGCCGACCAACCAATATTGGTCTGGTCCACTGACGTGACCTGCGGATGCTCCGGGGCGGCTCGTAGGCTGGTGGGCATGACCGACCTCTCGCCGCTCGCCGCGCGGCTGCGCGCCCTGGCCCCGTCCTGCGGACCGGTGCGGCTGATCGCCGTGGACGGCCACGCGGGCTCCGGCAAGAGCACCTTCGCCGCCCGCCTGGCCGCGGCCCTCGGCGACGCCCCGGTCCTGCACCTGGACGATCTGGCCAGCCACGACGCCTGCTTCGCCTGGACGGACCGGCTGCGGGAACAGGTGCTGGAGCCGCTGGGGCGCGGCGTGTGCGCGCGGTACGCGCCGTACGACTGGACCGCCCGGCGGTTCGGCGCGGCGCGGACGCTCCGGCCCGCCCCGGTGGTGCTGGTCGAGGGGGTCGGGGCCGGGCGAAGGGCGGTGCGGCCCCTGCTGGCGCGGCTGCTGTGGATGGAGATGGACGCCGCGGAGTCCTGGGCGCGCGGGCGGCGCCGGGACGGGCCGACGCTGACGGAGTTCTGGGACGGGTGGACGGCGGCCGAGGCGGAGCACTTCTCGGCCGATCCTTCGCGCCCGTACGCGGACACCCTGGTGCGGCAGTTGCCGGTGGGATACGCGTTGCTGGACGGCCCCGCCCCGGCAGCAGGAATGAACTATTCCGTCACCGAGCGTGAGCGCGGTGCGGCGCCCCGGTGAATAGGGGGAAATCGCCCCGGAAGTACCCCAACTCGGCTTGACCCGGGGACGGTACAGGTCTTACGTTCTCAATGTGCGGCTTTTCGGAGCCCATACAGACACGAAGCCCCCGGTTGTTCCCCCGTGATCGGGGGCTTCGTTCTGCCCTCGACCCCTCCCCCGCGCCGGTTCGAGCGCGTTCCGATCACCCTGGGTCACAGTCTTCCTTCCGTCTGCGGAGCCCTTAGTCGCATACTCCCTGCGCAGGTACGATGCCTCTCGGTGCGGTCAATTCCCGTTCGCGGCCAAGTGATTCGACGCTCCCCGGTGGGCAGGATCGTGCGGCGGGACATCCTGGGGGCACGGTTTGTGGGGGACCAGATGGACATCGGCACGCAGGGCGCACAGGCCCCGGCCGACCTCGCCTGGCTGCGCGGCGTGGACGCCTACACCGTGGGCGCCTATCCGCAGGCCGAGGAGGAGTTCAGGGCGGCGGTACGGCTCGACCCCGGCATGGCGGACGGCTGGCTCGGCCTCCACGCCCTGAGGGTCGACACGACGACCGCGCTGCTGCGCATGTACCGCCACCGCGAACGCTTCGGCGAGCAGCGCACCCGCCACCGACGCACGCTCAACTCCTGGTACTGGCTGGGCTGGTGGGTGCAGCCGGTGCTGGAGAGCGGGCGCGATCTGCTGCTCGCGCACGCCTCGCACTGGCTGGACGGCCGCCATGTCCCCGAGCTGGACCGGGCGCTCGCCGGCCTGCCCCCGGTGGACACGGACCCGCAGGTCCGCTTTCTGCACGCCTGCCGCTCGTACCTGGTCAAGGACTGGGAGCAGCTGGTCCGCAACACCGAACAGCTGACGGACGATCCGCTGCTCGGCATCGAGGCGGGGCTGTTCGGCGGGATGGCACGGGTGCGGCTGGAGATGTACGGGCAGGCCGAGCCGCTGCTGGCCACCGCCCTGATGCGCTGCCGCAGCGAGCAGCCGCAGCGCAAGGAGCTGCGCTACTGGCTGGCCCGCGCCCATGAGGGCACCGGCCGCAGCGCCGCCGCCCTTCCGCTGTACCGGGCGGTGCACCGCATCGACCCGACGTTCATGGACACCGCCGCGCGGCTCGCCGCCATCGCGGACTACGACGGGCTGGAGGGCTCCGACGACGCGGCGAACCTGGCCGCCGTGTCGCTGGCCGGGCTCGGTACGGACGGGGCCGTGTCGGAGGCGCAGCCGGAGCCGGAGCCGCCGCTGCCCGGCACCGATCCGCTGGACGGCCGGGAGCTGCGGCCGGACGGCGAGCCGCCCGGGGTCCCGGGTGCCGGGATGCTTCCGCCGTCCGGCGGGGCGCGGCACCGGTCGGCGGTGCCCGGTCAGCCGCCCGCGCCGTTCCCGGCGGGGCCCAGCGATCCGGTGCTGCTGGCCGAGGCGCTGGCGGAGCTGGAGCGGATGGTGGGCCTGGAGCCGGTGAAGCGCCAGGTGAAGGCGTTGTCCGCGCAGCTGAACATGGCGCGGCTGCGGTCCGGGCAGGGGCTGCCGGTGCAGCCGCCGAAGCGGCATTTCGTCTTCTCCGGCCCGTCCGGTACGGGCAAGACGACGGTGGCCCGCATCCTGGGCCGGGTCTTCTACGCGCTGGGGCTGCTGGGCGGCGACCATCTGGTGGAGGCCCAGCGGGCGGACCTGGTCGGCGAGTTCCTCGGCCAGACCGCGGTCAAGGCCAATGAGCTGATCGACTCGGCACTCGGCGGGGTGCTCTTCGTCGACGAGGCGTACAGCCTCGCCAACAGCGGCTACAGCAAGGGGGACGCGTACGGGGACGAGGCTCTCCAGGTCCTCCTCAAGCGGGCGGAGGACAACCGGGACCACCTGGTGGTGATCCTCGCCGGGTATCCGGAGGGCATGGACCGGCTGCTGGCCACCAACCCCGGGCTCTCCTCGCGCTTCACCACCCGGGTCGACTTCCCGAGCTACCGTCCGGCGGAGCTGACCGCGATCGGCGAGGTGCTCGCGGCGGAGAACGGCGATCGGTGGGACGAGGAGTCCCTGGAGGAGCTCGCCTCCATCAGCGGTCATGTCGTCGAGCAGGGCTGGATCGACGAGCTGGGCAACGGCCGGTTCCTGCGCACGCTGTACGAGAAGAGCTGTGCCTACCGCGATCTGCGGCTCTCGGGGTACACGTCGTTGCCGGGCCGGGACGACCTGGCGACCCTGCGGCTTCCGGACCTGATGCAGGCCTACGGCGAGGTGCTGTCCGGGCGGGGGCCGGTGGGCCGGGGGCAGCAGGAGCCGCCGCCCGCGCTGTGAGGCTCCCGGCTGCCGGAGGGACCGCGGAACCGGGTCCGCTCCGGCAGCACGGGACCCCTTCAGCCGACCACCGTGGCGGCGGGCTCGGCGGCCCGGCGCGGGACCGCGATCCGGTGGGCCGGGTCGCGCACCTCGCCGACGAGCGTCTCCAGGACGTCCTCCATCGCGACCAGGCCGAGGATCCGGCCCGAGGCGTCGGCGACCTGCGCCAGATGGGTGGCCGCCCGGCGCATCACGGTCAGCGCGTCGTCGAGCGGCAGCTCGGCCCGTACGGTGACCATCGGCCGCCAGAGCTGCTGGGGGACGGCCCGTTCGCCGTCCTCCAGGTCCAGTACGTCCTTGACGTGCAGATAGCCCATGAACGGACCACCGCCCTCCGCGCAGACCGGGAAGCGCGAGTAGCCGGTGCGTACGGTCAGCTCCTCGATCCGGCGCGGGGTGACGGACGGGTCGACGGTGACGAGGGCGGCCCGGCGCAGCAGTACGTCGGTGACCGGCCGGCTGCCCAGCTCCAGCGCGTCCTCCAGCCGTTCCTGCGCCTCCGGTTCCAGGAGACCGGCCTGGCCGGAGTCCTCGACGAGCCGGTTGAGCTGCTCGCTGGTGATGACGGCCTCCACCTCGTCCTTCGGCTCGACGCCGAAGAGCCGGAGCACCAGCCGGGCGCAGGCGCCCAGCGCGGCGGTCACCGGACGGCAGAGCCGGGCGAAGCCGACCAGTCCGGGGCTGAGCCAGAGCGCGGTCCGCTCGGGCGCGGCCATCGCGAGGTTCTTCGGGACCATCTCGCCGATGACGAGGTGGAGGAAGACCACGAAGGCGAGCGCCAGGACGTAGCCGAGCGGGTGGACGAGCCCCTCGGGGAGGTGGACCGCCGCGAAGACCGGCTCCAGGAGGTGGGCGATGGTCGGTTCGGCGACGGCGCCGAGGGTCAGCGAGCAGACGGTGATGCCGAACTGGGCGGCGGCCATCATCTGCGGGAGGTTCTCCAGGCCGTACAGCACCTGGCGGGCCCGGCCGGACCCGGCCGCGGCGAGCGGCTCGACCTGGCTGCGGCGTACCGAGACCAGGGCGAACTCGGCGCCGACGAAGAAGCCGTTCGCCAGCACGAGGAGCGCGGCGAAGAGCAGTTGGGCCAGACTCATCGGGCGCCCTCCAGGACCTGGTGCGTCCGGGGGGCGTCGGGGCCGGGCTGTTCGGCCAGGCGGACGAAGCGGACCCGTTCGGCGCGGTAGTGGCCGACCTGGCGGACGGAGATCCGCCAGCCGGGAAGCTCGGCCCGGTCGCCGGGGGCGGGAATGCGTCCCAGCAGGTCGGCGACGAGCCCGGCCACCGTCTCGTACGGTCCGTCGGGGACGTCGAGGCCTATCCGGCGCAGGGTGAGGACCCGGCAACTGCCGTCGGCCTCCCAGGCAGGGCGGCCGTCCTCGGGGGCGGCCGGGGCCAGTTCGGGACGGTCGGCGCCCTCGGCGTCATGCTCGTCCCTGACCTCGCCGACCAGTTCCTCGATGATGTCCTCCAGGGTGACGACCCCGGCGGTGCCGCCGTACTCGTCGACCACGACGGCGATCGGCTGCTCGTTGCGGAGCCGCTGGAGGAGCTGCTCCACGGGCAGGGTCTCCGGCACCAGCAGCGGCGGTACGGCGATCCGGCCGGCCGGGGTGCGCAGCCGGTCCTGGGCGGGCACGGCGAGCGCGTCCTTGAGGTGGATCATGCCGATGACCTCGTCGATCCGCTCCCGGTAGACGGGGAAGCGGGAGAGGCCGGTGGCGCGGGTGAGGTTGAGGACGTCCTGTGCGGTCGCGGAGGACTGCAGGGCGCTGACCTTCACGCGCGGGGTCATGACGTGCTGGGCGGTGAGCCCGGCGAGCGACAGCGTCCGTACGAAGAGGTCGGCGGTGTCCTGTTCGAGGGTGCCGGCCTCGGCCGAGTGCCGGGCCAGGGACACCAGCTCGCCGGGCGTGCGGGCGGAGGCCAGCTCGTCGGTGGGCTCGACGCCCAGCATCCGGACGAGGCGGTTGGCCACGGTGTTCAGCAGGCTGATCACCGGACGGAAGGCGGCGGAGAAGCGGCGCTGGGGGCCGGCGACGAACCGGGCGACCTGGAGCGGCCGGGAGACCGCCCAGTTCTTGGGCACGAGTTCGCCGATCACCATCTGGACGGCGGAGGCCGCCATCATCCCGATCAGCACGCTGACGCCGGAGACCAGGCCGTCGGGGAGGCCGACCGCGTTGAGCGGGCCCTCCAGCAGCTGGGCGAGGGCCGGTTCGGCGAGCATGCCGACGACCAGTGAGGTGATGGTGATGCCGAGCTGGGTGCCGGAGAGCTGGAAGGAGAGTTCGCGCAGGGCGCCGACGACGGTACGGGCCCGCCGGTCTCCCTCGGCCGCGGCGCGCTCGGCGTCCGGCCGCTCCACGGTGACGAGACCGAACTCGGCCGCCACGAAGAATCCGTTGGCGAGGATGAGAAGGAACGCCGCTCCGAGGAGCAGCAGGGGGGTGGTCATGCCGCCGCCTCCGGGGAAGGGGCGGCGCAGGTACTACCGGACGATCCGTCCATTGCTGGAAGGAGTCACTCCTTGGGTCGCAGGAAGGCCCCGCCGGTCCTGTTGTTCATGGACCTTCCGGTGCGGGGCGGGGGTACACAGGGGTACCGCCGTCCTCCAGAGTAGTCAAGAACAGGCCGTGCGGGGCAGGGGGCTCAGCCGAGATCCGTTCCGGTGCCGTGGTTCTCGGCGAGCACCCGGAGCGTCCGGGCGTCCCTGATGGCCTGCTCCTTGGCGATGCCCGGCTGGATGCCGAGGGCGGGCAGGCTGGTGCCGTCGCTCAGGTCGAGGAAGACCCAGGGGTCGCCGACACGCAGGTTGACCCGGAGGATCTCCGCCCAGGACAGCCGGCGCGTCCGGGTGAGATTGACCACGGTCACCCCGTCCTCGTCCGCGACGACCTTGGGGCGGCTGAGCAGGGCGAGCACCCCGAAGAACAGCAGCGCCGTGAAGACGAAGCTGGCCCGCTCGCCCGGCCCCAGCTGCTCCAGGGTCAGGGCGACCACGGTGATGACGAGGAACATCGCCGCGCCCACCGTCAGCAGGACGATCCGGGTCCGGGTCGGCCGGAACGTGACGGGGAGGGCGGGGAGTTCGGGCCGGGCTGCGGGGGCGGACATGTCGTTCTTCCGTCTTCTCGGTCTTCGCTTCGGGGTGCCGTGTCCTGCCGTGCCGTCAGAGGCGGCAGGCGTGGATGGCGGTGGTGAGGATGGCGCGGGCGCCGAGGGCGTACAGGTCGTCCATGATCCGCTGGGCCTCCCGGGCGGCGACCATGGAGCGGACGGCGACCCAGCCCTCGTGGTGCAGCGGCGAGATGGTCGGCGACTCCAGGCCGGGGGTGAGGGCGACGGCGCGCTCCAGGTGCTCGACGCGGCAGTCGTAGTCCATCATCACGTAGGAGCGGGCGACCAGGACGCCCTGGAGACGGCGGAGGAACTGCTGCACCTTGGGGTCGTCGCCGGGGGCGCCGGTGCGGCGGATGACGACCGCCTCCGACGTCATGATCGGTTCGCCGATGACTTCGAGTCCGGCGTTGCGCAGGCTGGTGCCGGTCTCCACGACGTCGGCGATGACCTGGGCGACCCCGAGCTCGATGGCGGTCTCGACCGCGCCGTCGAGGTGGACGACGGAGGCGTGGACGCCGGCGTCGGCGAGGTGCTTGGCGACGATGCCCTCGTAGGAGGTGGCGATCGTCTTGCCGTCGAAGTCCTGCGGGCCGCTCGCCGTGCCGGGCTTGGTGGCGTAGCGGAAGGTGGAGCGGGCGAAGCCGAGCTGGAGGATCTCCTCGGCGTCCGCTCCGGAGTCCAGCAGCAGGTCGCGGCCGGTGATGCCGATGTCGAGGCGGCCGGAGCTGACGTAGATCGCGATGTCGCGGGGGCGCAGGTAGAAGAACTCGACCTCGTTCTCCGGGTCGACGAGGACGAGTTCCTTCGACTCCTTGCGCTGCTGGTATCCGGCCTCATGGAGCATCGCCATCGCAGGCCCGGAGAGTGAACCCTTGTTGGGGACGGCGATGCGCAGCATGAGGTCGGATTCCTTTGCGAGGAGGGGGTGGGTGCTGGGGTGCGGGTGTGCGCGGTGCTGGGGTGGTGCGGGTGGGGATCAGAGATGGGCGTAGACGTCGTCGAGCGAGATCCCCCGGGCGACCATCATCACCTGGACGTGGTACAGCAGCTGGGAGATCTCCTCGGCGGCGGCGTCCTTGCCCTCGTGCTCGGCGGCCATCCAGACCTCGGCGGCCTCTTCGACGACCTTCTTGCCGATGGCATGGACGCCCTTGTGGACGAGCTCGGCGGTGCGGGAGGTGGACGGGTCGCCGTTGGCGGCCTTGTGCTGGAGCTCGGTGAAGAGCTCTTCGAAGGTTTTGTTCGCCATGATGGGTCTTAGAGTACGGGGTCCCCGGCCCGTGTTCAGCGCCAGGGCTCGCTGACGGTCCGCAGCGTGGCGGCGGTGGCGACGGCCGCGGTGACCGCCTCGTGGCCCTTGTCCTCGTGGGAGCCCTCCAGGCCGGCCCGGTCGAGCGCCTGTTCCTCGGTGTCGCAGGTGAGGACGCCGAAGCCGACCGGGACGCCGGTGTCGACGGCGACCTGGGTCAGCCCGTTGGTGACACCGGTGGACACGTATTCGAAATGCGGGGTGCCGCCGCGGATGATCACCCCGAGGGCGACGACCGCGTCGTAGCCGCGGCCGGCGAGGACCTTGGCGACGACCGGGAGTTCGAAGCTGCCGGGCACCCTCAGCAGGGTCGGCTCGTCGATCCCGAGGTCGTGCAGGGCCCGCAGCGCGCCGTCGACGAGCCCGTCCATGACCTTCTCGTGCCACTGCGCGGCGACGACCGCCACGCGCAGGTCGCCGCAGTTGCGTACGGACAGTTCGGGTGCGCCCTTGCCGCTCATGTCTCTCCCGTGGTTCGTTTCCGTGAGGTGGCCGTGATGGCCGGGTTCACTGGTTGCCGCAGGTCGACGCCGTGGCGGCGTCGAGCCAGGGCAGGTCGTGCCCCATGCGGTCGCGCTTGGTGCGCAGGTAGCCCAGATTGTGCTCGCCGGCCTGGACGGGCATCGGTTCCCGGCCGGTGACGGCGAGTCCGTGCCGCAGGATCGCGGCCGTCTTGTCGGGGTTGTTGGTCATCAGCCGCAGGCTGCGGACGCCCAGGTCCTCCAGGATCCGGGCGCCGGCCGCGTAGTCCCGGGCGTCGGCGGGCAGGCCGAGCTCCAGGTTGGCGTCGAGGGTGTCGACGCCGCGCTCCTGGAGCTCGTAGGCCCGGAGCTTGGACAGCAGGCCGATGCCCCGGCCCTCGTGGCCGCGCAGATAGACGACGACGCCGCGGCCCTCCTCGGTGATCCGGCGCATGGACGCGTGCAGCTGGGGGCCGCAGTCGCAGCGCTGCGACTGGAAGATGTCGCCGGTCAGGCACTCGGAGTGCACCCTGACCAGCACGTCCTCGCCGTCGCCGAGCTCGCCGTGGACCAGTGCGACGTGCTCGACACCGTCGGTCGTGGAGCGGTAGCCGTACGCGGTGAACGCGCCGAACGCGGTCGGCAGCCGTACCTCGGCCTCGCGGCGGACGGTCGGCTCGGAGCTGCGGCGGTAGGCGATCAGGTCCTCGATGGAGATGATCGTGAGGCCGTGCTTGCGGGCGAAGGGGACCAGCTGGGGCAGGCGCAGCATCACCCCGTCCTCGCCCGCGATCTCCACGATGGCCCCGGCGGGGCGCAGTCCGGCGAGCCGGGCGAGGTCGACGGCGGCCTCGGTGTGGCCGTTGCGGACCAGGACGCCGCCGGGGCGGGCGCGGAGCGGGAAGACGTGGCCGGGGCGGACGAAGTCGCCGGGGCCCGCCTCGCCGCCGGCCAGCAGTCGGAGCGTGGCGGCCCGGTCGGCGGCGGAGATGCCGGTGGAGACGCCGTGGGCGGGGGCGGCGTCGACGGAGACGGTGAACGCGGTGCGCATCGACTCGGTGTTGCGGTCGACCATCTGGGGGAGGTCGAGCCGGTCCAGCTCGTCGCCCTCCATCGGCGCGCAGATCAGGCCGCGGCACTCGCTCATCATGAACGCGACGATCTCGGGGGTGGCCTTCTCGGCGGCGACGACGAGATCGCCCTCGTTCTCCCGGTCCTCGTCGTCGACGACCACGACGGGCCGACCGGCGGCGATGTCGCGGATCGCCTGCCCGACCGGGTCCAGGCGCAGGTCCTCGGCGGCCGCGCCGGGTTCCCGGTGCAGCCAGGTGGGCTGGGCGGTCATGCCGTGGCTCCCTTCAGAGCGGGTGTCCGCGAACGCAGCCACCAGTCGCGCATGCCCCACAGGACCAGGGCGCCGTACACGACGTAGATGAGACCGGAGAAGGCGAGCCCGCTGTGGAAGTTCAGCGGTACGCCGACGAGGTCGACCAGCAGCCAGGCGAACCAGAACTCGACCATGCCGCGGGCCTGGGCGAGCATCGCGACGAGCGTCCCGGCGAAGATGTACGCGTCCGCCCAGGGGCTCCAGGACAGCGAGGGGAACGCGGTGAACAGGCCGCCCACCGCGAGGGTGCCGAGCGCGGCGCCGCCGAGCAGCAGGCCGCGCTCGCGCCAGGTGGCGAACCGTACGGCTATGGAGCCGTCCTGCGCCCGCTGCCGGCCCCGGGTCCACTGCTGCCAGCCCCAGACGGCCACCGCGATGACGATGATCTGCTTGCCGACGCTGCCCGCCTGCTGCACGGAGACGTTGGCGGCGACCAGGACGACGCCGGAGAGCAGCTGTGCGGGCCAGGTCCACACGGAGCGGAGCCAGCCGAGCGTCAGCGCGATCAGACCGACGGTGTTGCCGATCATGTCGGACCAGATGATGCGCTGGCCGAAGAGGGTGAACGCCTCCGCGTTCAGCCAGTGCAGAGAGGTCATGCCACCGGCTCCTCGGGGTCCTGGGTGGTGTGGCCGAGCAGTCGCTCGACGTACTTCGCGATGACGTCCACCTCCAGGTTGACCGGGTCGCCGGGCTTCTTGATGCCGAGCGTGGTCAGGGCGAGGGTGGTGGGGATGAGGCTGATGGTGAAGTAGTCGGGTCCGGCGTCCACCACGGTGAGGCTGACCCCGTCGACGGTGATGGAGCCCTTCTCCACCACGTAGCGGCTCAGCTCCGCGGGGAGGGAGACCTTCACGACCTCCCAGTTCTCGGAGGGTTCGCGCGCGACGATCCGGCCCGTGCCGTCGACGTGGCCCTGGACGATGTGGCCGCCGAGCCTGCCGCCGACCGCCATCGGGCGCTCCAGGTTGACCCGGGAGCCGGTGGCCAGGGCGCCGAGGCTGGACCGGTTCAGGGTCTCGGCCATGACGTCCGCGGTGAACTCGCCGTCGCCGAGCTCGACGACGGTGAGGCAGACGCCGTTGACGGCGATGGAGTCGCCGTGCTTGGCGCCCTCGGTGACCACGGGGCCGCGCAGTCGGAAGCGGGAGGCGTCGGCGAGCTGCTCGACGGCGGTGACCTCACCCAGTTCTTCGACAATTCCGGTGAACACTCAGTTTCCCTTCCGGTCGGTGCCGGGGACGGCGGTGATGCGCAGATCGGGGCCGATGCGGACGGTCTCGGTCACATCGAGGCGCAACGCCTCGGCGATGGTGGTGATTCCGGCGTCGGCGAGGGCCGCGGGCCCGGCGCCGAGGAGTACGGGGGCGAGGTAGCCGACGACCTTGTCGACCACGCCCGCGGCGACGAAGGCCCCGGCCAGGGTCGGCCCGCCTTCGAGCAGTACGGAGCGGACCCCGCGCCCGTGCAGGGCCCGGAGCAGGGCGGGCAGGTCCAGGCCGGGGCCGGTGGCGGCGCGGGGCAGCCGCAGGACGGCGTCCGGAGGCAGGTGCCCGGCGTCGGCGTCCTCGGCGACGGCGATCAGGGTGGGGGCGGTGGTGTCGAGGACCCGGGCGCCGGGGCGCACGGCGGTGGCGGCGGTGTCGACGACCACCCGCAGCGGCTGGACGGCGCCCTCGATGCCGCGTACCCCGAGCTGCGGGTCATCGGTGCGGGCGGTGCCCGAGCCGACCACGACGGCGTCCGCCTCGGCGCGCAGCCGGTGGACGTCGGCGCGGGACTCCGGGGAGCTGATCCAGCGGCTGGTGGCGTCGGCGGCCGCGATCCGGCCGTCGAGGCTCGCCGCGTACTTCCACAGGACGTACGGGCGGCCGAGCCGCACGGAGGTCAGCCAGGCCGCGTTGCCCGCCTCGGCCTCCTCCGCGAGGAGGCTCTGCCCGACCGTGACCCCGGCCGCACGCAGGGTGTCGGCACCGCCGGTGGCCTGCGGGTTCGGGTCGCCGACCGCGTAGACGACCCGGGCGATCCCGGCCTCGACGAGGGCCTGGGCGCAGGGGCCGGTGCGGCCGGTGTGGTTGCAGGGTTCGAGGGTGACGTAGGCGGTTCCGCCGCGGGCCCGGTCGCCCGCCTCGCGCAGGGCGTGGATCTCGGCGTGCGGTCCGCCGGCGCGCCGGTGGAAGCCCTCCCCCGCCGGGCGGCCCGCGGCGTCGAGCACGACGCAGCCGACGACGGGGTTGGGGCTGGTGGAGCCGAGACCTTGGGCGGCGAGTGCGATCGCGCGACGCATGGCGGTGATGTCGGCCGCGGTGTCCACCGGTGTCCTCCTGCCTCTTCGGGCACGGACTCCGGGGCCTGTCGACGACGACAGAAAGAGCGGGAACGCAACGGAGGAACGCCGGAAATGCCGGACAACCCGGATGGAATCGGTCGCCCGAAAACCATCCGCCGACGGCGGCGTACCCGCGAAACGGCCCGCCGCGCACTGCCTCCCATCCGGACTTTAACCGTCGGTCCAGGAATCCCACCTGGTCAACCGGCCGCTGGATGCGGACGGGTCGCGGACTATAACCGCCGGTTCGGAATTGCACCGACCCCGGAGTGCGCTGCTGCTGGTACAGGGCCAGTGTGCCACGGACCGCGGCGGGTCAACCCGCGGATGCCTGTGGACTGCCTCACAGACCACCCTTCCGGAATCTCCCCGTCCCCTGATGGTCCAGACCTATTGACGCACTGGTCTAGTCCTCTTAATGTCTGCGTCACCTCCGAGGAGCCGTTCCGTGGTGTGCGCACACCCGGGGCATCAACACGACCCACCCCCTTGCAAGTTGTGTGCCGCCGAACCTCCCCGGGAGGAACCGAACGTGCTGTCCCCCACCCGTGCGAGAGCCACCCTGCTCGCCGTCGGCGCCGCCGTCGCCGGACTGCTGATGAGCTCGCTCACCGCCACCCCGTCCGCCGCCGCCGACCAGGAGTCCTGTCGCCCCGACGGGCTCTACCGGACGCCCGGCGTCCCGGTCCCCTACTGCTCCGTGTACGACACCGAGGGCCGGGAGAAGATGGGCGCCGACCACCAGCGCCGGGTCATCGGCTACTTCACCGGCTGGCGGACCGGCAAGGACGGCAAGCCCGCCTACCTCGCCTCCGACATCCCCTGGGACAAGGTCACCCATCTGAACTACGCCTTCGCCCATGTCGACGGCGCCAACAAGCTCTCCGTGGGCTCCGACGGCCCGGACAACCCCGCGACCGGCATGACCTGGCCGGGCGTCGCGGGTGCCGAGATGGACCCGGCCCTCCCCTACAAGGGCCACTTCAACCAGCTCACGAAGTTCAAGAAGAAGTACCCGAACGTGAAGACCATGGTGTCGGTGGGCGGCTGGGCCGAGACGGGCGGCTACTTCGACGACAGCGGCAAGCGGGTCGACTCCGGCGGGTTCTACTCGATGGCGACCAACGCCGACGGCTCGGTCAACCAGGCCGGCATCGACACCTTCGCCGACTCGGCCGTCGCCTTCGTCAAGAAGTACGGCTTCAACGGCGTCGACATCGACTACGAGTACCCGACGACCATGAAGGACTCGGGCAACCCGCTGGACTGGACGCTCTCCAACGCGCGCCGGGCCGGTCTCGTCAAGGGCTACGCCGCGCTGATGAAGACCCTGCGCGAGAAGCTCGACCGGGCCTCGGCCGCCGACGGCACCCACTACCTGCTGAGCGTGGCGGCCCCCTCCTCCGGCTACCTGCTGCGCGGCATGGAGACCTTCCAGGTCCAGAAGTACCTGGACTACGTCAACATCATGTCGTACGACCTGCACGGCGCCTGGAACGAGTACGTCGGCCCGAACGCCGCGCTGTACGACGACGGCAAGGACGCCGAACTGGCCCAGGCGGGCGTCTACTCCACCGCCCAGTACGGCGGTGTCGGCTACCTCAACACCGACTGGGCGTACCACTACTTCCGCGGCTCGATGCCGGCCGGCCGGATCAACATCGGGCTGCCGTACTACACCCGCGGCTTCAAGAACGTGCAGGGCGGCACCGACGGGCTGTGGGGCCGGGCCGCCACCACGGACTGCCCGGCCGGTGCGGGGCTGACCAAGTGCGGTGACGGCGCGGTCGGCATCGACAACCTCTGGCACGACCAGGACGCCAACGGCAAGGAGTCGCCGGCCGGCTCCAACCCGATGTGGCACGCGAAGAACCTGGAGAAGGGCGTCGTCGGGGACTACGTCACGGACTACGGATTCCCCGCCGGCACCAAGCTGACCGGCACCTACGCCCGCAAGTACGACTCGACGCTGGTCGCGCCCTGGCTGTGGAACGCCGAGAAGAAGGTCTTCCTCTCCACCGAGGACGAGCAGTCGGTCGCCGCGAAGGCGAAGTACGTCGTCGACCGGGGCATCGGCGGCACCATGATCTGGGAGCTGGCGGGCGACTACGGCTGGAACGCCGCCAAGGGCCAGTACGAGCCGGGCTCGACGCTGACCTCGACGATGTACGACGCGTTCAAGTCGGCCGCCCCGTACGGCGCGAAGCGCTCCACCGTCGAGCTGCCCACCGAGGCGCTGGACATCGACGTGTCCTTCGGCCAGTTCCCGCTCGGCGACTCCAACTACCCGATCAGCCCCAAGCTGACGATCACCAACCACACGAAGGCGACGCTGCCCGGCGGCACGGAGTTCCAGTTCGACTACGCCACCTCGGCGCCCGCCAACGCCAAGGACCAGTCCGGCTTCGGCACCACGATCGTGCGCAGCGACCACCCGGGCACGGGCAACGTCGGCGGGCTCAAGGGCGACCACAACCGGGTCGCGCTGAAACTGCCGGGCTGGCAGAGCCTGGCCCCGGGCGCGTCGGTGCAGCTGGACTTCGTCTACTACCTGCCCACCTCCACCCCGTCGAACTGGACGGTGACCTTCGGCGGGAAGTCCTACGCGCTCGCCGCCGACCTGGCACGCGGCACCACCGTGGTCGAGCCGGGCACCGGCACCTCGCCCACGCCCGACCCGTCGACCAGCCCGACCCCGGGCCCCGGCGGCGGAAGCTGCACCGCCACCGCCTGGTCCGCGACCGCCGAGTACGGCACGGGTACGACGGTCGCCCACGGCGGGCACCAGTGGAAGGCCAAGTGGTGGACGAAGGGCGAGACGCCCGGCTCCACCGGTGACTGGGGTGTCTGGCAGGACCTCGGCGCCTGCTGACCCCCTCCCCGTGACCGCCCGGCGGTGACCGGTCCGCCCCCGGTCGCCGCCGGGCCCCTCCGCGTCCGGGGCCGGGCCGCGCGGCTCGCCCCGCGGCTCAGGCCGTCGAGCCGAAGAGGTCGTCCTGGGCCGCGTCGCGGGCGGCCAGCAGGGCGCCGCGGAGGACCGCGCCGCCGCCCAGCCGGCCGGCCCTGACCTCGGTGCGCAGCGGCGACATGGCGGCCAGCCGCCCCTCGACGCGGGCGGCGAGCGCGCCACCGCCCGCGTGGCCGACCTCGCCCGCCAGCACCACGCAGCCCGGGTCGAGGACGGCGGCGATGGCGGCGGCCCCGACCGCGAGGCGCCCGGCGAGCTCGTCCAGGAACGCGTCCCCGTCCCCCGCCCCGGCCAGTGCGGCCCGGACCGCGAAGGCCGCGCCCGGCTCCTTGCCCTCCTCCTCGCCCTCCCCGGTGTCGAGGGGCACCGCGATGCCGTGGGCGATGGCCAGTTCACAGACCGGGGCGGAGCCCACCAGTGAGTGGAAGCCCCCCTCGCAGTTGAGCGCCGACGGGGTGGCGGTGATGCCGGGCACCGGCATGAAGCCGATCTCGCCCGCACCGCCGGAGGCCCCCCGGCGCAGCCTGCCGTCCAGCACGACGGCGGCGCCGACGCCGTGGCCGAGCCAGAAGAGCACGAAGGTGTCCTGGCCGACGGCCGCGCCGTCGCGGTGCTCGGCGACGGCGGCGAGATTGGTCTCGTTCTCGACCAGCACGGTCGCGGGCAGCCGTTGCTGGAGCACCCGGACCAGCCGCCGGTGCCAGGCGGGCAGTCCGGTGGTGTCGCGCAGTTCGCCGGTGAGCGGGTCGATCAGGCCGGGCGCGCCGATGCCGACGCTGTGCAGCGGCCCGGCCCCCGCCTTCCGGGCGGTGCGCTCCAGGAGCGCGGCGGCCTGCTCGGCGGCGGCCTCGGTGGCGGTGTCGCCGCCGATCGGCAGGGTCGCCTCGGCGAGCGTGGTGCCGAGCAGGTCGGCGACGACCACCGCGACGCTGCCGGTGCGGACGTCGAGGGCGGCGAGGTGGGCGCGGTCGGCGACGATCCCGTACAGCCGGGCGTTGGGGCCCCGGCGTTGGGCTCCGGTCTCGCCGACGACCCGGATCAGCCCGGCGCCCTGGAGGCGTTCGACCAGGTCGGCGACGGTGGGCCGGGAGAGGCCGGTCAGTGTCTTCAGCTGGGCGGCCGTCAGCGGGCCGTCCTGTTGGAGCAGTCCCAGGGCGAGCCGGTCGTTGATGGCCCGTGCGGTGCTCGGTGATGCGGGCATGCCGGGATCCTTCCAGATCTCCGTCGCACCGGAGTGCCCGGCGCACTATTTATCAGGCAGGGTTCCTGATAGTTTACGGCCCGCACCGTGCACACGGGCACCGGACCACCGGCAGCAGAACGTTTCCAAGGGAGGGCACGGCGGTATGACAGCGGATTCCACCGACACGGAGTTCGGGGCGAAGCAGGTGGTACGGGCCAGATACGCCGTCGCCACCGTGTTCACCGTGCACGGTGCGGTGACCGGCAGCTTCGCCACCCGGGTGCCCTGGATCCAGGAGCATGCCGGGATCGGCGCCGGTCAGCTCGGCCTCGCGCTCGCCTTCCCCGCCATCGGCGCCTCGCTCGCCATGCCGCTGGCCGGTGCGATCAGCCACCGGCTGGGCGCCAGGACCGCGCTGCGCGCCCTGCTCGCCCTGTGGACGCTGGCGCTGGTGCTGCCCGCGCTGGCGCCCAACCTGCTGACGCTGTGCGCGGCGCTCCTGGTGTACGGGGCGACGGCCGGCATGTCGGACGTGGCGATGAACGCACTCGGCGTCGAGGTGGAGAACCGCCTCGACAAGTCGATCATGTCGGGGCTGCACGGGATGTGGAGCGTGGGCGCGCTGCTCGGCTCGGCGGCGGGCACGGTCGCCGCGCATCTGGGCACCGACGCCCGGCTGCACCACACGGTGGCCGCCCTGGTCCTCACCGTGCTGGGCCTGATCGCCTGCCGGAACGTACTGGACCTGCGCGGCCGGCCGGACGAGGAGCCGCCGCCGCGCTTCACGCTGCCGCCGAGGTCGGCGCTGATCATCGGCGCGGTGGGCTTCTGCGCGGTGTTCGCCGAGGGCGCGAGCCTGGACTGGTCGGCGGTCTACCTCCGGGACGTCATGGACACCTCCGCCGGGCTCGCCGCGGCCTCCACCACGGCGTTCGCACTGACCATGGCGATCGCCCGGATCGCCGGTGACAAGGTGGTGGACCGTTTCGGCGCGGTCCGGACGGTACGGGCCGGCGGCGCCCTCGCGACGGTCGGCGGGCTGCTCGTGGTGGCCTCGCCCGACGCGGTGCTCGCGATGTGCGGCTTCGGGCTGCTGGGGCTCGGGGTGGCCGTGGTCGTCCCGCTGGCCTTCGCCGCCGCCGGGCGCAGCGGGCCGAACCCGAGCCAGGCGATCGCGGGTGTCGCCACGATCACGTACACCTCGGGGCTGATCGCCCCGTCCGCGATCGGATCGCTGGCCCAGGCGACCTCGCTGGTGGTCTCCTTCGGGCTGGTGACGGTCCTGGCCTTCGGGCTGGTGCTGGGGGCCGGGGTGCTCCGGGCGGGCGACCGCCGGGCGGTGGCGTCCCGGAACGCCGATACCCCGGAGGCGGCGGCCACCGAACCGCGCGGCTGAGCCGCCCGTCCGGCCGGTCCGCTCCCGGCCGGACGGCGCCGACCTGCGCGAAAGCGGTGCCCCGCCGCGAGCACGCCGGGAACCGGCATTACCATGGCGCTGATCATTTCAGCGGTAGCGACGTGCCGATCGAGGCAATCCGTTCCGCGCCTACACACATCAGGGAGCGACCATGGGCCTCGGCGTGCGCTGGACCTTGCACGGCGACGGGAAGACCCCCGCACCGGGGGCCGTGGTGCGGCCCGACGAACGGCTCTCGTGGCCGCGTACGTTCGGGCTGGGCGCCCAGCACGTGGTCGCGATGTTCGGCGCGTCGTTCGTCGCCCCGGTGCTGATGGGCCTGGACCCGAACCTGGCGATCATGATGTCGGGTGTCGCGACGGCCATCTTCCTGCTGGCCACGCGCGGCCAGGTGCCCAGCTACCTGGGCTGTTCGCTCTCCTTCGTCGGGGTCGCGGCGACGATCCGGGCCAGTGGCGGCAGCAGCGCCACGGTCACCGGCGCGGTCTTCGCCGTCGGCGTGGTGCTCTTCCTGGCCGGTCTGGCCGTGCAGCGCTTCGGCGCCCGGATCATCCACGCGGCCATGCCGCCGGTCGTCACCGGCGCGGTCGTGATGCTGATCGGCTTCAACCTGGCGCCGGTGACCGCGTCGACCTACTGGCCGCAGGACCAGTGGACGGCCCTGCTGGTGATGCTGTTCACCGGATTGGCCGTAGTGTGCCTGCGCGGATTCTTCTCCCGCATCGCGATCTTCCTCGGCCTGGTCTTCGGGTACGTGCTGTCCTGGGTGCTCGACCGAGTCTTCGGCAAGATCCACTCCCCGGCGGGCGGTGCCGAGGCGGTGGACCACTGGCGGCTGGACCTGTCCGGGGTCGCCAAGGCGGACTGGATCGGGCTGCCCTCCTTCCACGCCCCGAGCTTCGAGTGGTCGGCGATCCTGGTCGCCCTGCCGGTGGTCATCGCGCTGATCGCGGAGAACGCCGGGCACGTGAAGGCGGTCGGCGAGATGACCGGCGCCTCGCTGGACGGCAAGCTCGGCACCGCCATCGCCGCCGACGGCGCCGCGTCGATGCTGTCGACCGCGGTGGGCGGTCCGCCGAACACCACGTACTCGGAGAACATCGGCGTGATGGCCGCGACCCGGGTCTACTCCACCGCCGCGTACTGGGCCGCCGCCTGCTTCGCCCTGCTCTTCGGCCTCTGCCCGAAGTTCGGCGCGGTCGTCGCCGCCATCCCGGGCGGGGTGCTCGGCGGCATCACCGTCATCCTCTACGGCATGATCGGCCTGCTGGGCGCCCAGATCTGGCTGAACGCCAAGGTCGACCTGCGCAACCCGCTCAACCTGGTTCCGGCCGCGGCGGGCATCATCATCGGCGTCGGCGGGGTCAGCCTGAAGATCACCGACAACTTCGAGCTGAGCGGGATCGCGCTCGGCACCATCGTCGTGATCACCGGCTACCACGTGCTGCGCGCCTTCGCCCCGGCGCACCTCAAGACCCAGGAGCCCCTGCTGGACTCGGGCACCTCGGCGTACGACTCGGGGTCGTCGAAGGACTCGGACCGCTAGGACCTGTCCCTGGGCTCGTCCCTCCCCCGCTCGGGGGCGGGTCGTAGTCCGCGAGGGAACGCCCGGCCGTCCACCCCCGCGAACTCGGTCCTGGACACGTCCAGGACCACGGAGTGCGCCAGCTGGTCGACGGCGTAGCAGGTGAGCGGCGGCTCCGCGTGCGGGCGACCGGCAGCGGGACGTGGGCGACGCGCGCACGGATCCCGTGGGCGCGCAGGACCGTACGGACCGCCTCGTCCCGGCCGTCGACGTTGACGGCCCGCAGGGCCGCCTAGGACCTGTCTTCAAACTGCCGCCTGCCGTGCGGCGCCCGGCACGCACGCTCGCCGCGTTGTCGGGGTCACCCCGATACATCCAGTATCGGAGCGACCCTCCGCCTTGCGATCGCACGCACCGGACACCGCACGGCCCGGCCTCCGGCCGGACGACGGCAGTTTGAAGACAGGTCCTAGGCCGGGGAGCCGGGCACGGGGTCGCCGACGGCCGCCGCGCAGTGCACGACGAGGTCGGCTCCGGTCAGGTCCGGCACCTCGCACGCGGCGGCCCCGGATCCGGCCGTCGCCCGGGTCGGCCGTCCTCGGGGGACCGGGGCGGCGGGATCCGTACCGCCCCGGAGGTCAGAAGCAGTCGCCGTACCAGTGGACCGCGCCGGGCGCGGTGACCGTGGCGCGGACGGCCGGGGCCGGGGCGAGGAGCGGACGGGCCATGCCCACGTACTCCGTCGTCCGCCGGGCGTCCGCCAGCAGGCGGGGCAGGGCGGCGGCGGTGCCCGGTTCGTCGGGGAGCCGCACCCGGGCCCGGTCGAGCCCGGCCGCGCGGCCCCGTTCCCCGGCGGCGGCCAGCAGCGCGCCCAGGCACTCCGGGGCACCGGCGAACTCCCGTACCTCCAGCCACTCCTCCTCGTGCCGGGCCACCAGCCAGCCGGCGGGCGCCCCGGTGCGGGGGTCCTCGGCCACCAGTGTCCCGTCGAGCGGGCCGTACCAGGCGGGCACCCGCACCGCCCAGTCCTCGGCCGACCGGACCGTGGTGAGCGGCCGGTCCGCGTTGTACGCCCGGTACAGCGCGGCCACCTCCGGGGCGTCGCGGGCGGTGGCCGCGCGGATCCGGAACTCCCCGGCGGCGGGCGCGGGGGCGAGCCGTCCCTCGACGCAGCCGCTGCCGAACTCCTCCCAGCCCGAGCCCCGGTAGACCCCGGGCGTCCCGGTGAACAGCAGCGACCAGGCGCAGCCCTCGGCCCGCATGGCGCGCTCCGCCGCCGCCAGCAGCAGCCGCACCAGGCCCCGGCCCCGGGCCTCGGGGCGGGTGGCCACGCTGCCGATGCCGCCGACCCGCCGCGGGGCGCCGTCCGCGTCGCGGATCGTCCTCGGTACGTAGACGACGACCGCGTCGAGCACGCCCTCCCCGGCGCCCGGCACGACGAAGGTGTGCCGGTGCCGGTCCGGGTCCAGGGCGTGCAGGGCGGTGATCTGCGGGGCGTCGAAGCACCGCCGCCACAGGGCGGCCAGTGCCGGGTCGTCGGCCGGGACGGCGGTGCGGACGGCGGCGGGGGTCACAGGATCAGGTTTCCTTCCGTGCGGGCCGTGGTGCCGTCGTCCGGCATCGCGACGCGCTTCGTGCCGTCCTCGACACAGGCGGTGTGCAGGGCGGAGGCGAGCGCGCCGGGGACAAGGTGGAGGGTTCCGCCGGTGAAGCGGTTGCCGGTCGCCAGGTAGTGGTTGGTGCCGTCGGCGATGCGGACATGGGCGGTCGCGGTGTCGGTGGTGCTGCTGAGGCCGGTGAGGTCCCAGGTCACCTTCCCCGGACCGGCCGCGCGGCCGAGCAGCGCGCCGGCCCTGTTGCGGCCCGTGAGCCGGACCCCGCCGGTGACGGTGATCCGCTGGTCGCGCACGGCACTGAGTTCGATGCCGGTGTTCTCGTAGCGTCCGCCGTCGATGGTGAGGTCGGCCGAGCCGACGGAGAGCGGGGCGGCGTCCTCGGCCCCGGTGACGGTGCAGTCGGTGAGGCGGACCGGTCCGGCCCCGCGCAGCACCGCGCCGTCGACGCCGGTGAAGGTGCAGCGGACGAAGTGGACGGGGGCGGTGACCGGGGTCTGGACGAGCACGCCGCCCGCGGGGAGGTCGAAGGAGCAGTCGCTGACGGTGGTGGGCCGGGTGGAGCGGGCGGAGCGCTGGGCGACGGCGAAGGTCTTCGCGGTGCAGCCGCGCACCTGGGCCCCGTCGGCGTTGACGGTGAGGGTGCCCGCCTGGTCGAAGGTGGGGCGGGCGATCACCGTCACGTCCTCCAGGGTCAGGTCGGTGATCTTCGTGTTGGCCACGAACCAGGAGCAGACGTGCCGGCGTACGGTGAGCCGTTTGGCCGAGATCCCCCACTGGGCACCGGAGTTGGCGATGTCCATCAGCCCGGAGTTGCCGTCGAAGAGGAGGTCGTGCTCGTACTGCCCATGGGTGGTGAAGGGGTTGCCGCCGGCGTCGTCGCCGTCGCCGTGGCAGTTCACGACGGTGCAGTAGGCGGAGGCGGTGAGGTCGTTGAGGTGGCGCACGTTGCTGGTGGTGCAGTCCGCGACCCGCCCGTACAGGCAGTAGATCTGCTGGGTGAGGTACCCGGCGCCGCCGTACTCGACGGTGGGCGGGTTCTTCAGGGAGCAGTCCTCGGTGCGGAAGCGGGTGCACCAGCGGCGCATGACGACCGGCCAGAAGGTGCCGGTGGCGTGGATGCCGGAGACGTCGCAGCCCACCGCGTACTCGAAGCTGACCGGGTGCGAGCCGGTGTACTCGTCGGGGCCCGCGCCCTCGAAGACCATGTTGCGGACATGGCTGTTGCGGACGGGTTCGACGCGGGTCCAGGTCAGGGTGCGGCCGGCGGCGAGCTCCCAGCCGTTGAGGTAGCCGATGCGGACATGGGTCGCGTCGACGATCTCGGTGATCTCGACGAGCTTCTGGAGTTCGCGTTCGTCGCGTCCGCCGCCCTCGACCGGGGCGACCTGGACGGTCCACCACTGGCCGACCCCGAACGCCTTGGCGTCGGGGACCGGGAAGGTGTCGGTCAGCTCGATCACCGTGGCGGCGAGCGGATGGCTGAGGGTGGTGTCGGTGACGGTGCCGCGGAAGGAGAGGACGGCGCCGAAGGGGTTGTCGTGGGTGTTCTTCTCGATGTTCTCGGTGCGTAT
>NZ_JBIBUU010000030.1:0-68596 GCF_043079735.1 Streptomyces sp. NPDC015144
GCGACCCCATGTCGAACTTCATCCAGTCCCCCTGCCAACCCGATCGACAACCGATCAAACAAACGTCCCGACCATCCCTATCAATCCCGCCACGACCGAAGCAATCCGAGCCTCGGTCCGTGAACCCGTCGTGACAGGGCCGCAGCGCGTTCCGGACGGAGCCGATGAAGTGCACGAACGCGGTGGCTGGGCGATCCGGCGGACGGATCGGGCCGTCCCGAGGTCACCGGGATCCAGGAATCCATCGGTAGGTCTTCACGCTACGTACACAAGCGGCGGGTCGCGAGGGCGAACGCGGCGCCGTCGCTCCGGCCGATGGAGCGCGACCGCTCCAGGAGGGCGGCCGTCGACGGTCGCCGCTCTTCGCGTGACGTCCTTCCCTGGCCCCCGTCCCTCGTCCTCGGTCACACCCCCGCCCCAACGGCTGTGTGGTTGATCACCGCTGACGGTGCGGGGGAGGGGATGAGGTCGGGAGCAGGGGTATGAACCGGGCATAGCGTGCATACCCATGGCCGCAGGCGCTGGCCCGGCACCGTCCCGGCACCGTTCCGGCGCCACCCCCGAGCCATCCGCTCACGTACTGGGACAGAATGCCGTGCGGTCACCGGCTGCCGAACGCATCCTGACCCGCCGTTCGTACGTCCTTATCCGTGCCCCCACCCGCTTTCCGTATCCGCTTCCTCCCGTCCGCACCCGGCGTGCGGGCCGAACGACGAGCACTGGAGTGCAGATTGACCGCGATGACGTTGCGTTCCCGTATCACCGCCCGGATCGGGCGCAGCTATCTGTCCCGGATCCAGAAGTACGGAATCGGGTCCTCCACGGTCCGGCTGCTCCCCGACGACCTGCTGATGATGCTGCGCCGGAACGGGCTCGACCCGGTGGACAAGCTCGCCAGGACCCGGGCGAAGCAGCCCGTGCACAAGGTCACGCTGCCGTTCGGCATGGACGCCTGGGTGATCACCGGCTACCAGGAGTCGAAGGCCGTCCTCGGTTCGGCGGACGGCTTCAGCACCGACTTCGCCCACCTCGCGACGAACGCCGGGGTGGCCGCCGAGCAGAGCCCCGGCGGGCTCGGTTTCAGTGATCCGCCGGTCCACACCAGGCTGCGCCGCATCCTGACACCGGAGTTCACGATGCGCCGGCTGCGGCGGCTGACGCCCAGGATCGACGCCATCGTGGCGGAGCGGCTGGCCGCGATGGAGGCCGCTCCGGGCCCGGTCGACCTGGTGAAGGAGTTCGCGCTGCCGATCCCGTCGCTCACGATATGCGAGCTGCTCGGGGTGCCCTACGAGGACCGGGCGGACTTCCAGCAGCTCGCCATGGACCGCTTCGACCTCTTCGCCAGCACGACCGCCCCCTTCGGCGCCATGTCGGAGTCGATGGAGTACTTCCGGGGCGTGGTCAGGGAACAGCGGCGCAACCCCGGCGACGGGCTGCTCGGCATGATCGTGCGGGACCACGGCGACGACATCGGCGACGACGAACTCGCGGGCCTCGCCGACGGCGTGCTCACCGGCGGCTTCGAGACCACCGCCAGCACGATCGCGCTCGGCTCGCTCGTACTGCTCCGCGATCCGGACGTGCGGGAGCGGATACGCACCGACGACGCGGCGGCCGCCCCCTTCGTCGAGGAGGCGCTGCGCTACCTCTCGGCGGTGCAGATCGCCTTCCCGAGGTTCGCGCGCCGGGACATCGAGATCGGCGGGGTGGTGATCCCCGAGGGCGACATGGTGCTCTGCTCGCTGAGCGGCGCCAACCGGGACGCCGCGTACATCACCGACGACGGCCGCTTCGACCTGGACCGTGTCCCCGCCACCGGTCACCTGGCCTTCGGCCACGGCATCCACCGCTGCGTCGGCGCCGAACTGGCGCGGATGGAGCTGCGCGTCGCCTACCCGGCCCTGGTCCGGCGCTTCCCCGCGATGCGGCTCGCCGTCCCGCAGCAGAGCCTCGCCTTCCGCAAGCTCTCCATCGTCTACGGGATCGAGGAACTGCCGGTGCACCTGCGTTGACGAGGCGGGGCGGCCGGGGCGGTGGGGCCGGTGCGGGTGACACGCCGCTCCGGGGATGGCCGTGCGCGGCCGCCACGTCGTCACGATCATCGCCGCGGCGCCCACCCCCGCACCTGGAAACGGCCCGACGCCAGGAAGGGCAACGGTGACATGGGGAAGGGAGCCGCCCGCACCGCTTCCGCCACCGATCCAGGAGGCGTGCCGCGGCCGTTCACGCGGCGCGGTGGTGCCGGCAGCCGCTCCACCGGACGGACAGGGTGGGCCCCGACCGCGCCGGAAGAACGAAAACGCTGGTCAGGGCCTACATGCTCAGTATCAGGGCCTACATGCTCAGCACTCGATGATGTTCACCGCGAGCCCGCCCCGGGCGGTCTCCTTGTACTTGACGCTCATGTCGGCGCCCGTCTCCTTCATGGTCTTGATGACCTTGTCGAGGGAGACCTTGTGGCTGCCGTCGCCGCGCAGCGCCATCTTCGCCGCCGTGACGGCCTTGACCGCGGCCATGCCGTTGCGCTCGATGCACGGGATCTGGACGAGCCCGCCGACCGGGTCGCAGGTCAGGCCGAGGTTGTGCTCCATGCCGATCTCGGCCGCGTTCTCCACCTGCTCGGCGCTGCCGCCGAGCACTTCCGCGAGGGCGCCCGCCGCCATGGAGCAGGCGGAGCCGACCTCGCCCTGGCAGCCGACCTCGGCGCCCGAGATGGAGGCGTTCTCCTTGAAGAGCATGCCGATGGCCCCGGCCGCCAGGAGGAAGCGGACGACGCCGTCCTCCTTCTCCGCCGCGGTGGCGCCGCCGGCCGCGAAGTTCATGTAGTAGTGGAGCACCGCCGGGATGATGCCCGCGGCGCCGTTGGTGGGCGCGGTGACGACCCGGCCGCCCGCCGCGTTCTCCTCGTTGACCGCCATCGCGTAGAGGGTGATCCACTCCATGGCGTGGGTCTGCGGATCGCCCTCGGCGCGCAGCTGGCGGGCGGTGGTCGCGGCGCGGCGGCGGACCTTCAGGCCGCCGGGGAGGATGCCCTCGCGGGACATGCCGCGCGAGACACAGGCCTGCATGACGTGCCAGATGTCCAGCAGCCCGGAGCGGATCTCGTCCTCGGTGCGCCAGGCCTTCTCGTTCTCCAGCATCAGCGAGGAGATGGACAGGCCGGTCTCCTTCGAGAGCCGCAGCAGCTCGTCGCCGGTCCGGAAGGGGTGCGTGAGCACGGTGTCGTCGAGGACGATCCGGTCCTCGCCCACCGCGTCCTCGTCGACGACGAAGCCGCCGCCGACCGAGTAGTAGGTCTTCTCCAGGAGCAGGGCGCCGTCGTGGTCGAAGGCGTGGATGCTCATGCCGTTGGCGTGGTACGGGAGGGCCTTGCGGCGGTGCAGGACCAGCTGCTCGTCCGCGTCGAAGTCGATCTCGTGCATGCCCAGCAGGTTGATCCGGCCGGTGGAGCGGATGTGTTCCACCCGCGCGTCCGCCGACTCGACGTCCACCGTGCGCGGCGACTCGCCCTCCAGGCCGAGCAGGACCGCCTTCGGGGTGCCGTGGCCGTGGCCGGTCGCGCCGAGCGAACCGTACAGCTCGGCGCGTATCGAAGCGGTGTGGGCGATCAGGCCCTCGTTCTTCAGCCGGCGAGCGAACATACGGGCGGCGCGCATCGGGCCGACCGTATGGGAGCTGGACGGGCCGATGCCGATCGAGAACAGGTCGAAGACCGAGATGGCCACGGGGACTCCTCAGGGGGCTGGTAGACGTCGTTGTCTGCCGGGTGGTGCCGGGTGGTGCCGGGGTGGGACAAGGGTGGGGGCACCGCGCCCACGAGAGTGCGCGCGGTGCCCCGCCCGGTGGTGCGAGCCGCTTCCCGGATCAGCCGAGACCGGGGTACAGCGGGAACTTCTCGGCCAGCGCGACCACGCGGGCCTTCAGCGCGTCCGCGTCGTACGACGGCTTCAGCGCGGCGGCGATGATCTCCGCGACCTCGGTGAAGTCCTCGCTCTGGAAACCGCGGGTGGCCAGGGCCGGCGTACCGATCCGCAGACCCGAGGTGACCATCGGCGGGCGCGGGTCGTTCGGGATCGCGTTCCGGTTGACCGTGATGCCGATCTCGTGGAGCCGGTCCTCGGCCTGCTGGCCGTCCAGCTCGGAGTTGCGCAGGTCGACCAGGACCAGGTGCACGTCCGTGCCGCCGGACAGGACGGAGACGCCGACCTCGGTGACGTCCGGCTGCACCAGACGCTCGGCGAGGATGCGGGCACCGTCCAGGGTGCGCTGCTGGCGCTCCTTGAACTCCTCGGACGCGGCGACCTTGAAGGAGACCGCCTTGGCCGCGATCACGTGCTCCAGCGGACCGCCCTGCTGGCCCGGGAAGACCGCGGAGTTGATCTTCTTGGCGAGCTCCTGCGTCGACAGGATGACACCGCCGCGCGGACCGCCGAGGGTCTTGTGCGTGGTGGTCGTGACGACGTGGGCGTGCGGCACCGGGTTGGGGTGCAGGCCCGCGGCCACCAGGCCCGCGAAGTGGGCCATGTCGACCATCAGGTACGCGCCGACCTCGTCCGCGATCCGGCGGAAGGCGGCGAAGTCGAGCTGACGCGGGTACGCGGACCAGCCGGCGACGATCAGCTTCGGCTTGGACTCCTTGGCCAGCCGCTCGACCTCGGCCATGTCCACGACACCGGTCTCATCGACGTGGTAGGGCACCACGTTGTAGAGCTTGCCGGAGAAGTTGATCTTCATGCCGTGGGTCAGGTGACCGCCGTGGGCCAGGTTGAGGCCCATGATCGTGTCGCCCGGCTTGAGCAGCGCGAACATCGCGGCGGCATTGGCCTGCGCACCGGAGTGCGGCTGGACGTTCGCGGCCTCGGCGCCGAACAGCGCCTTGATCCGGTCGATGGCGATCTGCTCGACGACGTCGACGTGCTCGCAGCCACCGTAGTAGCGGCGGCCGGGGTAGCCCTCGGCGTACTTGTTGGTGAGGACGGAGCCCTGGGCCTCCATGACCGCGACCGGAGCGAAGTTCTCCGAGGCGATCATTTCGAGGGTGGACTGCTGGCGGTGGAGCTCGGCGTCGACGGCGGCGGCGACGTCCGGGTCCAGCTCGTGGAGGGAGGAGTTGAGAAGCGACATCAGGTGGTCCCTTGGGGTCTCTTTAGTTGCCGGAGAACTCGGTGTACTCGTCGGCGGAGAGCAGGTCCTTCGGCTCCTCCGCGACGCGTACCTTGAACAGCCAGCCGCCCTCGAAGGGTGCGGTGTTCACCAGCGACGGGTCGTCCACGACGTCCTGGTTGAACGCCGTGACCTCACCGGTCACGGGCGAGTACAGGTCGCTGACGGACTTGGTCGACTCCAGCTCGCCGCAGGTCTCGCCCGCGGTCACCTCGGAGCCGACCTCGGGAAGCTGGGCGTAGACGACGTCGCCGAGGGCGTTCGCCGCGAACTCGGTGATGCCGATCGTGGCCACACCGTCCTCCACGGCCGACAGCCACTCGTGCTCCTTGCTGTACCGCAGCTGCTGGGGGTTGCTCATGGTCTGAATTCTCCTGTACGCGGGGGAGTGCTGATGAACGGTGGTCTTACGGTGTGAGACGCGATTACGTCACTTCTGTGAAGTCGCCGCGCCGTTTCCTCCGGCCCGGCAGCATCGTTCCTTCGGCGCGGCCGTGCCGGTTCGCGGGGCGCCGGTGGGGTTCCCGGTGCCCGGCGCGTCACTTCTGACGCTTGTAGAACGGCAGCGCCACGACCTCGTACGGCTCCTGGCTGCCCCGGATGTCCACGGCGACGCCCTCGGAGCCCGGCGCGGCGTGCGCGGCGTCGACGTAGGCCATGGCGATCGGCTTGCCCAGGGTGGGCGAGGGGGCGCCGGAGGTGACCTCGCCGACGACCTCGCCCCCGACGGTCACGGGGAAGCCGGCGCGCGGCACCCGGCGGCCCTCGGCGACCAGCCCGACCAGCTTGCGCGGCGGGGCGGTCTCGGCGCGCTCGGCGGCGGCCTCCAGGGCCTTGCGCCCGACGAAGTCGCCCTCCTTCTCGAACTTCACGACCCGGCCGAGACCGGCGTCGAACGGGGTCAGCCCGGTGGTCAGCTCGTGCCCGTACAGCGGCATGCCCGCCTCCAGGCGCAGCGTGTCGCGGCAGGACAGCCCGCACGGGACCAGGCCGCGCCCGGCGCCCGCCTCGGTGAGCGCCTTCCAGAGCTGCTCGGCGTCGGCGGGGGCGACGAACAGCTCGAAGCCGTCCTCACCGGTGTAGCCGGTACGGGCGATCAGCGCGGGGACCCCGGCGACCGTGCCCGGCAGCCCGGCGTAGTACTTCAGGCCGTCCAGGTCGGCGTCGGTCACCGAGGCCAGGATCGCGGGGGACTCCGGGCCCTGGACGGCGATCAGCGCGTACGCGTCGCGGTCGTCGCGGACCTCGGTGTCGAAGCCCTCGGCCCGCGCGGTCAGCGCGTCCAGCACGATCTGGGCGTTGCCCGCGTTGGCGACGACCATGTACTCGGTCTCACCGAGCCGGTAGACGATCAGGTCGTCCAGGATGCCGCCGTCCTCGGCGCAGATCATCGTGTAGCGGGCCCGGCCCACGGCGATGGTGCCGATGTTGCCGACCAGCGCGAAGTTCAGGAAGGCCGCCGCCCCGGCGCCGGTGACGGTGATCTCGCCCATGTGCGACAGGTCGAAGAGTCCGGCCCGGGTGCGCACCGCGTTGTGCTCGTCGCGCTCACTGGCGTACCGCAGCGGCATGTCCCAGCCCGCGAAGTCGGTCATGGTCGCGCCCAGCGAACGGTGCAGGGCATCGAGGGCGGTGAGGCGGGGTGCGGTGCTCATGAGTATGACTCCCGGAACATGACGACAAGGACGATCCCTCCCCATCTGTCATCGGAACCTGAGAGGTTCGCCGAGAGCCCCGGACGGGTTCGGCTTGCACCTTGGGTGGAGCCGCGAAGCGGCCCGCTTTTCAGATCTGCCTCATCCACGCGGTACGGGGCCTGAGAGATTCAAGGGAGGAACTTGCTCCTTCGGCGCCCGGCACGGACAGTGACCGGGACTCTCCCGCGCGGATTCAAGCGGCCTTTATGCAGTTGGCGGGGTCATCATCGCACGCATCGCGCGGGAATGGGCCCCCGGTCCCCCGGTGGAAACCACCGACACGGGCGGTTGTGCCGCATTACCTTTTCTTTACACTTCAGGGGCATGGGGCTGGGGTGGGCCGACCGATGGGGGAGGGCGATGACGTTGCAGCGGTACGCGACGACCGCGGGGGGCGCACGGGGTGCGCCGGCCGAGCGGCCGGGGGGCGCGGTCCGGGCGGTGCCCGCCGGGTCGGCGCCCGTCGTGCGGGACCTGCGCGCGCGGGCCGGGCGCGGCCCGCGCGGGCTGCGCTTCGCGGCGGGGGACGTGGTGGTGGTCTCCGGGCTGCCCGGCAGCGGGAAGTCGACGCTGATCCGGCGGGTGGTGACGACCGCCCACGCCGTCGATTCGCAGGACGTCCGGGACCGCTGGGCGCGGGTGATGCCCCGGTTATTGCCCTACGCCCTCTACCGCCCGCTGGTCCGCCTCGACCACTACTGGGGGCTGTGGCGGGTGCTGCGTTCCGGCGAGTCGGCCGTCGTCCACGACTGCGGGACCCAGTCGTGGGTACGGGGCTGGCTGGCCCGGGCCGCCCGGCGCCGGGGCCGCCTCCTGCACCTGGTCCTGCTCGACGTCGACCCGCAGACCGCCCGGGACGGGCAGCGCGAGCGCGGGCGCGGAGTGTCGGCGTACGCCTTCGCCCGGCACCGCCGGGCGGTGGGCCGACTGATGGCGGCCACGGCGGACGGGGTGCTTCCGGCCGGCTGCGCCTCGGCGGTGCTCCTGGACCGGGAGGCGGCGGGGCGGATCGGGCGGATCGTCTTCACGGCCGGCCGGCCGCGGGCGGGGGCCTGACCCCCGGCCGGCCCGGGGAGCCGGTGGCCGGTGCCCGGCGTGGCCGGGGAGCCGCGGCGCCGGCCGCGGGGCCGCCCCGGGCCGGGCGCTAACCTTCTGCGCGGAAGCGCGGAAGCGTGGGTGAGAAGGGGAAGCAGGGGAAGCAGTGGACATTCCGGCGCAGGCCCAGGCGCATCCGCAGAGCGGGTGGCCGGCCAACGAGCTCGAAGAGGTGCTGATGGCCTCGCTGGGCAACCCGGAGGCGGGCGGCCGCCTCGTTGAGGTGCTCGGCCGCAGCCAGGTCTGGGTGCCGTTGCCCAACGGTGGCGGACCGGACTCCCCGTCCCTCGACCTGCCGACGATGGAGTTCGACGGCGCCGCGTACGTCCCCGTCTTCAGCTCCGAGCAGCAGTTCCTCGCCTGTGTCGGCAGCCACCTCTCCTTCACGGTCGCGCCCGCCCGCGACTTCGCCCGGGGGCTGCCGCCGCAGCTCGGCATCGTGGTGAACCCGGGCGGCGCGGTCGGTATGCCGCTGCCGCCGCCCGCCGTCGCCGAGCTCTGCCGGATCGGCCGCACCCCGCTGGACGGCCCGGCCAGCGGCGGCCGGGTCCGGCTGTTCGAGCCGGACTGGCAGGAGGAGCCCGTCGACTTCCTCGCCGCGGCGGCCGGGGAGTTCGAGGAGAGCGGCGTCGTCCTCACCGCCCGGCGGGCCCTGGCCAGCATCGAGGGCGGCGACCCCGTCCTCTTCGTCGGAGTGGAGTTCTCCACCTGGGAGGGGGCCGGGCGGAACGCCCCGATGGACGCCCTCGGCCGCGCCCTGGGCCGGGTCGAGGTGCCCTGGCCGGTCAACCTGGTGCTGCTCGACGTCGCCCAGGACCCGGTCGGCGACTGGATGCGGGAGAAGATCCGACCGTTCTACCAGCGCGCCGGCCAGTAGGGCGTGCTTCGGAAGTCCCGTCCGCCCCGGGGGCGCCCGGCCCCATGGCTCGCCGCGCTGCCGGGATCGCACGCACCGGACACCCCCGGGCCCGCCCTTCGGGCGGACGGCGCTCGCTTCCGAAACACGCCCCCGTACCTTTCCGGCCGCGCCGGACCCGGACACCGGCGCGCCCCATGGCGTCAAGTCGGTGTCATGACCGGCGCATAAGCTGGTTTCATGGCGGGTGCCTCGGCACCGGCCGCGCCCGTGTGCCCGGGAGCGGCCGGGCGGCACAGTGGATCGAAGAGGGGCGGGACCAGGTGAGTGCGTCAGGCACCGCGGCGGCCGGGCAGGTCGAGCACATGCTGGGCCAAGTGACGCCCGGACGCTACGACGCGTACGAGGCGCTGCTCCAGGCCCTCGCCCACGGCCGGATCTGGATGCTCCTGTGGCAGGGCCAGGCCGGATCGCCCGACGCCCAGTACGGGAACATGGAGGTGGACGGCCTCGGCTACGCCCCCTGCGTGACCTCCGCGCAGGAGCTCTCCGCCAGCGGCTGGAACCGCGCCCACGAGCTGGTCGACGGCGTGGACATCGCCCGCGCCCTCTTCCCCGACCGCTGGGGCATCTGGCTCAACCCGCACGCCCCCGGCGGCGGCGTCGGCATCCCCTGGCTGGACCTGCGCCGGATCGCCACCGGCCTCGACCGGATGCCCGCCGGCCCGCTCAGGCTCACCGAGCCCGCCATCGAGATCCCGCAGTTCTACGCCCTGCTCACGCAGACCGCCCACCGCACCCCCGCGGTCCGCTCGCTGCGCCGCGCCTGGGTGCAGCCCGCGCTCGGCGCCCCGTACCTCACCATCGGGCTCGACCTCTACGACGCCTCCCCGTCCTCGGTGGACGCGGCGCGCACGATGATGCAGCAGTCGGTCTCCGCCGTCCCGGACGGGCTGCCCGTCTCCACCGTCGCGATGTCCGACGAGTACGACCCGGTCGCGATGTGGCTGCGCGCCAACGCCCGCCCGTTCTACGACCGTGAGGCGCACGCCCCGGCGGCCCCCGCCACGGGATACGGCTACCCGCCGCAGTCCGCGTACTGATACCGGCAGGCCCCCGCCCGGGGAGCGGGGGCCGCCCCGTGTCGGCCGGCGCCCGTCCGCGTACCGGCCCGGAGCCCCGAAGCGCGCCGAAAGCCCCGAGAAGCGGAATGCGACATTACGTTTCCAGTCTCGCGTAACGTGCGCATATGCCACCAACCCCTCCTGCCCTGGAGGGAGTTCACCCCGGTCCGGACCCATCACGCCTTCAATGTCCGGGATTTGCGCCCCGCGCACCCCTGGTGGTGATTGCGCGGCGATTCTGCGGGACTGCCCCCTTGTGCCTCAACTGCCCCCTGTTCGGCGGTCGTTCGGCGGCGTCCGGATAACGGAACACCCAGGACCGCATCACGGTTAGGCATCCATTCGCCTGCCGGTATGGCTCCCTGTAGTGACGGCAATGAAGACTCCCGCAGCAAGGGCGTCTTGCCGCTCGCGTACGACTGACTGATCCGCGCCGCCACTGCGGCCAGTTCGGCCCGGCCACCGCCGGTTGAGAGGGGTCCTTGCCACGATGACGGCACCACTGCACGAGCCGACCAGGGAAGCGGATCCGGACGCGGTCGGCGGCCCCGTGGTCGACTCCGTCGACTCCGGGGCGAAGAAGGTCGAGGGGCGGTCGCTCAAGCAGATCGCCTGGAGCCGTCTGAAGCAGGACAAGGTCGCACTGGCCGGCGGCATCACCGTTCTCGTCCTCGTCCTGGTGGCGGTCTTCGCGCCGCTGATCGTCAGCCTGCTGGGGCACCCGCCCAACGACTTCCACCAGGACAAGCTCGACCCGCTGACCAACCTCCCGCAGGGCAGCCTGGGCGGGATGAGCGGCGACTTCCTCTTCGGCGTCGAACCCAACAAGGGCCGCGACATCTTCAGCCGTATCGTCTACGGCGCCCGGATCTCCCTGCTGGTCGCGTTCCTGGCGGCCCTGGTCGCCGTCGCGCTCGGCACCCTGTTCGGGATCATCGCCGGGTACTTCGGCGGCTGGATCGACTCGGTGATCAGCCGGATCATGGACGTGCTGCTCTCCTTCCCGCAGCTGCTCTTCATCATCTCCCTGGTGTCGGTCCTCCCCGACGACCTGCTCGGCCTCACCGGCAGCGGCGTGCGCATCGCCGTGCTCGTCGCCGTCATCGGCTTCTTCGGCTGGCCGTACGTGGGCCGTATCGTCCGGGGCCAGACGCTCTCGCTGCGGGAACGCGAGTACGTGGAGGCGGCCCGCAGCCTCGGCGGCGGACGGACCCACATCCTCTTCCGCGAACTCCTGCCCAACCTGGTGGCGCCGATCACCGTCTACGCGACGCTGATGATCCCCACCAACATCCTCACCGAGGCCGCGCTCAGCTTCCTCGGCGCCGGTGTCCGCCCGCCCACCGCCTCCTGGGGCGGCATGCTCCGGGACGCGCTGGAAACGTACGAGCACGACCCGATGTTCATGGTCTTCCCCGGCGTCACGATCTTCATCACCGTGCTGGCCTTCAACCTCTTCGGGGACGGGCTGCGCGATGCTCTGGACCCCAAGGGAACCCGATAGCCCACGACCTGCCCCTGCCGCATCGTCAGGTGGCTCTTTCCATGGTTCTTTGGCAAGCAACTGCCTGGGACCGCGATCTCGGAGGTTGCGAGAAAATGTCCACAGTCACCTCGAAACGACGGCTCACCGCGGGTGCGGCCCTCGTGGTCGCGGCGCTGATGACCACCACGGCGTGCGGCGGCGGCGACGGCGAGGACGGCGGCAGTGCGAAGGGCGCCGGATACAACGCGGCGTTCAACAAGGTCGCCAACCCGTCCACCAAGAAGGGCGGGACGCTGAAGTTCGTCGGCAAGCAGGACCTCGACTCCGCCGACCCCCAGCGCGCCTACTACGGCATGGCCTGGGACTTCATGCGGTTCTACACCCGCCAGCTGGTCACCTACGACACCAAGCCGGGTCAGGCCTCCACCAAGCTGGTCGGCGACCTGGCCACCGGCCCCGGTGAGATCACGGACGGCGGCAAGACCTACACGTACAAGCTGCGTGACGGTCTGACCTGGGAGGACGGCTCCAAGCTGACCTCCAAGGACGTCAAGTACGGCATCGAGCGCATCTGGGCGACGGACACCATCACCGGTGGCCCGCAGTACCTCATGCAGACGCTGGACCCCAAGGGCGAGTACAAGGGCCCCTACAAGGACAAGTCCGCGGACAAGCTCGGCCTGAAGGCGATCGAGACGCCGGACGACAACACCATCATCTTCAAGCTGCCGAAGCCCAACGGTGACTTCGAGCAGTTCCTCGCCATGCCGTCCGGCTCGCCGGTGAAGGCCGAGAAGGACACCGGGACGAAGTACACCCAGCGCCCGTTCTCCAACGGCCCGTACAAGTTCGAGTCGTACAAGCCGGGCAAGAACATCGTGCTCGTCCGCAACGACAAGTGGCAGAAGTCCTCGGACCCGGTGCGCGCCGCCCTCCCGGACAAGATCACGGTGACGATCTCCGCCAACCTGGAGGAGAACGACAAGAAGCTGATGGCGGGCGACTACGACGTCGACCTCAACGGCACCGGCATGACCCAGTCCGGCCGCGTCACCGCCGTCCAGAAGTACAAGGACAGCGTCGACAACATGCAGACGTCCTTCGTCCGCTACGTCGCCCTGGTCCACACGGCGAAGCCGTTCGACAACGTCCACTGCCGCAAGGCCGTCTTCTACGCGACGGACTTCGCCGGTCTCCAGCAGACCCGCGGTGGCGAGCTCGCCGGCGGCGCGATCGCCAACAGCACGCTGCCGGCCTCCATCAAGGGCCACAGCGACTACGACCCGTACGGCGTCCTCGCCCGCAAGGGCAAGCCGGACCTGGCCAAGGCCAAGGACGAGCTGAAGCAGTGCAACCAGCCGAGCGGCTTCTCCACCAAGCTCAGCGCCCGTAACAACAACCCGGGCGAGGTCGACGCCGCCGAGGCGCTCCAGGAGCAGCTCGGCAAGGTCGGCATCAAGGTCGAGGTGGACCCGATCGACGGCGCCGAGGCGTCCAGCATCACCGGCTCGCCGTCCGTCGTGAAGAAGCGCGGCTACGGCATGACGATGAGCGGCTGGGGCCCGGACTTCCCGTCCGGCCAGGGCTTCGGCCAGCCGCTGTGGGACAGCCGCTTCCTCTCGGAGACCGGCAACTACAACGAGTCGCAGCTGAACGACCCGAAGATCGACGGCCTCTTCGACAAGGCGATCGCGGAGACCGACCCGGTCAAGGCCGGTGAGGTCTACGCGGAGCTCGACAAGCGGATCCTCGACCAGGCCGACTGGATGCCCTTCCTCTACGAGAAGAACATCACCTGGCGCGGCAGCCGTCTGACCAACGCCTACATGTCCGACGCCTACAACGGCCGCTACGACTACGCCTCGCTCGGCGTCGTCAAGTAGTCGCTCCGGTCGACAGCATTCGCAGTCAACCCCGTTGACTGCCCCTCCGCCGCCGAAACCCGCCAGTCCGAAGGGCAGGTGATGGCCGGGGCGGTGGCCGGGAACCCCGCGCAGGGGTTCCCGGCCCACCGCCGGGCCGCGCACAGTGCTTGCTTATCTCATCCGGCGCCTGTTCGCCGTAGTCATCATGGTGCTCGTCGTACTGCTCGCGACGTTCACCATCTTCTTCATGCTGCCCAAGTGGGCGGGTCAGGACGTCGCAGTCCTCTTCGCCGGCAAGGCTTCCGGTGCCGAGCAGCTCCAGGGCATCCGGATCAAGCTGGGTCTCGACGACCCCCTCCTCGTCCAGTTCTGGGAGTTCGTCAAGGGCATCCCGATGGGACGCGACTACGCGAACGGTGCCGACGTCACCCACTGCGCCGCGCCCTGCTTCGGGTACTCCTTCCGTACCGAGGTCCCGGTGTGGACCACCCTGAAGGACGCGCTGCCCGTCACCGGCGCGCTCGCCGCGGGCGCCTGCGTCCTGTGGCTCCTCGGCGGTGTCGCCACCGGTGTGGTCTCGGCGCTGCGCCGCGGCACCATCTGGGACCGGGCCGCGATGACCACGGCCCTCGCCGGTGTCTCGCTGCCGATCTTCTTCACCGGCATGGTCGCCATGGGCCTGTTCGTGCACACCCTCGGCTGGGTGCGGATCGCCGACAACCTCTCCACCGACGACGGCATCGGCGTCTGGTTCCAGTCGCTGATCCTGCCGTGGATCGTGCTCGCCTTCCTCAACGCCGCGATGTACGCCCGGCTCACCCGGGCCACCATGCTCGAAGTGCTCGGCGAGGACTACATCCGCACCGCCCGCGCCAAGGGCCTCGGCGAGAGCACCGTCATCACCCGGCACGCCCTGCGTTCCGCGATGACGCCGATCCTCACCGTCTTCGGCCTCGACATCGGCGTGCTCCTCGGGGGCGCCGTGCTCACCGAGTCCACGTTCAACCTGCCCGGTCTCGGGCTCGCCGCGGTCCAGGCGATCAGCAGCAAGGACCTTCCGGTGATTCTCGGCGTCACCCTGTTCGCGGCACTCGCGATCGCGGTCGCCAACCTCGTCGTCGACATCATGTACGCCGTCATCGACCCGCGAGTGAGGCTGGGATGACCGAACCGAACAAGACCGGTGCCGCGCTGGGCGAGCCCACGAGCTCCGGCTCGCCCGCCCCCACCGCCTTCCTGGAGGTCCGCGACCTCAAGGTGCACTTCCCGACCGACGACGGCCTGGTCAAGTCCGTCGACGGGCTCAGCTTCCAGCTGGAGAAGGGCAAGACCCTCGGCGTCGTCGGCGAGTCCGGCTCCGGCAAGTCCGTCACCTCGCTCGGCATCATGGGCCTGCACACCACCGGCCAGTACGGCAAGCGCAAGCCCCGCGTCTCCGGCGAGATCTGGCTGGACGGCAAGGAACTGCTCTCGGCCGACCCGGACGAGGTGCGCAGGCTGCGCGGCCGCGACATGGCCATGATCTTCCAGGACCCGCTGTCCGCGCTGCACCCGTACTACACGATCGGCAAGCAGATCGTGGAGGCGTACCGGGTCCACCACGACGTCGACAAGAAGACCGCCCGCAAGCGGGCGATCGAGATGCTCGACCGGGTCGGCATCCCGCAGCCCGACAAGCGCGTCGACAGCTACCCGCACGAGTTCTCCGGCGGTATGCGCCAGCGCGCGATGATCGCGATGTCGCTGGTCAACAACCCCGAACTGCTGATCGCCGACGAGCCGACGACCGCGCTCGACGTGACCGTCCAGGCGCAGATCCTCGACCTGATTCGGGACCTGCAGAAGGAGTTCGGCTCCGCGGTCATCATCATCACCCACGACCTGGGTGTCGTCGCCGAGCTGGCCGACGACCTCCTGGTGATGTACGGCGGACGCTGCGTCGAGCGCGGCCCGGCCGAGAAGGTGTTCTACGAGCCCCGCCACCCCTACACCTGGGGGCTGCTCGGCTCCATGCCGCGCCTCGACCGCGAGCAGACCGACCGGCTCATCCCGGTCAAGGGTTCCCCGCCGTCACTCATCAACATCCCGTCCGGCTGCGCCTTCAACCCGCGCTGCCCGTACGCGGACGTACCCAAGGACGACGTCACCCGCACCGTACGGCCCGAGCTCCAGGAGGTCGGCAGCCGGCACTGGGCGGCCTGCCACATGTCGCAGGAGCAGCGGGAGCGTATCTGGACCGAAGAGATTGCGCCCAAGCTGTGAGCGAGGACAAGGCCGTGACGAGCGAGGACAAGGGCGCGGACGTGCCCGAGCAGAGGTCGGCCGCGCCCGATGCCCCGGCCGGCGACATCCCTCCCGGCGAGGTGCTGCTCCGGGTGACCGGGCTGCAGAAGCACTTCCCGATCAAGAAGGGGCTGCTCCAGCGCACCACCGGCGCCGTGAAGGCGGTCGACGGGATCGACTTCGAGGTGCGCTCGGGCGAGACCCTGGGCGTCGTCGGGGAGTCCGGCTGCGGCAAGTCGACGATGGGCCGCCTGATCACCCGGCTGCTCGAACCCACCGCGGGAAGCGTCGAGTTCGAGGGCAGGGACATCACGCACCTCGGCGTGGGCGGCATGCGCCCGATGCGCCGGGACATGCAGATGATCTTCCAGGACCCGTACTCCTCGCTGAACCCGCGGCACACGATCGGCACGATCGTCGGCGCCCCCTTCAAGCTCCAGGGCGTCACGCCCGAGGGCGGCATCAAGAAGGAGGTGCAGCGGCTGCTGGAGGTCGTGGGCCTCAACCCCGAGCACTACAACCGCTACCCGCACGAGTTCTCCGGCGGCCAGCGCCAGCGCATCGGGATCGCCCGCGCGCTCGCGCTCAAGCCCAAGCTGGTCGTGGCCGACGAGCCGGTCTCCGCGCTCGACGTGTCGATCCAGGCGCAGGTGGTCAACCTGCTCGACGACCTCCAGGCCGAACTGGGCCTCACCTACGTGATCATCGCCCACGACCTGTCAGTGGTCCGGCACGTCTCGGACCGGATCGCGGTGATGTACCTCGGCAAGATCGTGGAGCTGGCCGACCGCGAGTCGCTCTACCGGGCGCCTATGCACCCGTACACCAAGGCGCTGCTCTCCGCGGTCCCGATCCCCGACCCGAAGCGCCGTTCGGCCAAGAGCGAGCGCATCCTGCTCAAGGGCGACGTCCCCTCGCCGATCTCGCCGCCCAGCGGATGCCGTTTCCACACCCGGTGCTGGAAGGCCACGGAGGTCTGCAAGACGCAGGAACCGCCGCTGGCCGCGCTGCGGACCGGCCACCAGGTGGCCTGCCACCACCCGGAGAGCGTGCCGACGGACGGGCCGGCCGCCCCGGCCGCGGCGTCCGATACGCCGGAGGACAGCACAGAGGGGTAGTACCGGCACAATTGCCCGGTGCTCACCGAACTGTTCACGCCCTCCGTCCAGCATGCGCTCGACATCGTCGGAATCTTCGTCTTCGCGATCTCCGGCGCTCTGCTCGCCGTACGCAAGAACTTCGATGTCTTCGGCATCGCGGTGCTCGCCGAGGTGACCGCGCTGGGCGGAGGGCTGTTCCGTGACATCGTCATCGGAGCGGTCCCGCCCGCCGCCTTCACCGACCTCGGCTACTTCACCACCCCGCTGCTCGCGGCCGTGCTGGTGTTCTTCCTCCACCCGCAGGTCGAGCGCATCCAGGTGGCCGTCAACGTCTTCGACGCGGCGGGCCTCGGGCTGTTCTGCGTCACGGGCACGGTCAAGGCGTACGACTACGGGCTCGGCCTCACCGCCTCGGCGGCGCTCGGGCTCGCCACCGCGGCGGGCGGCGGTGTGCTGCGCGACGTCCTGGCCAACGAGGTGCCCTCGCTGCTGCGCTGGGACCGCGACCTGTACGCGGTGCCCGCCGTCGTCGGCGCCGCGATGACCGTCCTGTGCATCCGCTTCGGCATGCTGAACGCCCTCACCAGCGGCGCCGCCGTGATCGTGGCCTTCGTGCTCCGGCTGATGGCGATGCGCTACCACTGGCGGGCCCCGCGCGCCTTCAACCGGAAGTCGGCGGCGGCCGAGGAGAGCGCCGCGGCGGCCTGAGCCGCGCACCGCTGTGATCCGCACCAAAAAGCTACCGCTCAGTAATACAATCGGTGTACGGTGCGTCGCATGGCACAGGCAGCAGAGCAGGCGGCGCAGACCGGACCGGCGACCATCGGGTCCCCGGCGACCATCGGTGACAGCGAGTTCGACCGCGACACCGCGGTCACCCTTCGCGAGGAGGGCGTCTACGACGCCGAGCTCTCCGCGGGCTGGACGATCATCCACGCCGTCAACGGCGGCTATCTGCTCGCCATGCTCGGCCGCGCGCTGGGCCAGGCCCTGCCTCACCCGGACCCCTTCTCGGTCTCCGCGCACTACCTCACCGCGTCCGTCCCCGGCCCCGCGGTGATCCGGACCCAGACCGTCCGCACCGGCCGCACCCTCTCCACCGGCCAGGCGTCCCTCTTCCAGTACGCGGAGGACGGCTCGGAGGTCGAGCGCATCCGGGTCATCGCCACCTACGGCGACCTGGACGCGCTGTCCGACGAGGTCCGTACGGAGGCGAAGCCGCCCGCCATCCCGCCGCTGGAGCAGTGCCTCGGCGCCAACGACGGCCCGGCCCCCATCCCCGGCAGCTCCGCCATCACCGGCCGGCTCGACATCAGGCTCGACCCGGCGACGGTCGGCTGGGCGGTGGGCGCGCCCTCGGGCAAGGGCGAGATGCGCGGCTGGTTCGGCCTCGCGGACGGCCGCGACGCCGACGCGCTCTCGCTGCTGCTCACCGTTGACGCGCTGCCGCCCACCTCCTTCGAGCTGGGCCTCAAGGGCTGGACGCCCACCGTCGAGCTCACCACCCACGTCCGCTCCCGCCCCGCCCCGGGCCCGCTCCGCGTCTCCATCACCACCCGCAACCTCGCGGGCGGCTTCCTGGAGGAGGACGCGGAGGTCTGGGACAGCGCCGACCGCCTCGTGGCCCAGTCCCGCCAACTCGCCCGCGCCCCGCGCCCCTGACGCCTCCGGCCCTGCCCCCGTGCGCCCCGTGAGGCGTGACGGGGGCAGGGTGCCGGCCGGGGCGGGAGTGGGCCCTCGCGCAGTGTTGTCCCCGCGTGTGCGGGGGTGGTCCGGGCGCCATCAAGGGCGTGATCGACCTTCTGAACGTTCTCCCCGCGGGTGCGGGGGTGGTCCGGCACTGCTCGGTCTCCAGCGGCGCGGATACCTGTTGTCCCCGCGGGTGCGGGGGTGTTCCGGACTACGCCGACGCCGCGGCGGCCGTCCGGCCGTTGTCCCCGCGCACGCGGGGGACGCCCGACCGCCCCTCCCCGCGCGGCTCACGCGCCCCCGTCGTCCAGCCAGTGCGCCCGGCCGAGGGTGACCAGTCGGAGCCGGCGGCGGGCCGTTTCGGCCACCTCCCGCTCGCCCTCCGGGCCCGCGTCCAGCAGGGCCGACGCGGTGATCACCATGTGGTCGACGTAGAAACCGCCCAGCATCAGCAGGTCCCCGTCGCTCCAGCCCCGGGACTCGGGCTCCTCGGCGAGCGACGCCGCCACCTCCTCGGCGAACCGCCGCAGTTCGGCCGCGATGGCCTCCCGCACCGGGCCCACACCGCCGTGCTGCTCGCGCGCGATGAAGCGGAAGTGCGCGGGCTGGTCGGCGACATGGCGCAGGATCAGCCCGATGCCGCGCCCGAGCCGCTCCTCGCTGTCCCCGGACTCGGCGAGGATCGCGCCGATCACCCCGTGCAGGCTGCCCAGCGCCTCCTCGACGAGTGCCACGCCGAGCGCCGCCGTGTCGTCGAAGTGCCGGTAGAAGGCGGTGGGTGCGACCCCGGCGGCGCGAGTCACCTCCCGCAGCCCGAGGCTGCTGAGGCTCTGGTGCTCCAGAAGCGCGAGCGCCGCGTCCAGCAGCGCCTGACGCGTCCTCATCTTCTGGGCCAGCCGGGTGCCGGCGGTGTGACTCATGCCATTCAGTAAACAACTGTTCTCCGGAGTGGGGAAGCCATGCGTGTGTTTAGACTGATGAGTCAGTGAACAGTCGTACTCTCAAGTGCTCGCGAGGGTCCGGGGAAAGGCTGAACATGGTCGTTCTTGTCGCCGTACTGCTGCTGTTCGGGGTCGTGATCGGGGCGGTGGCCCAGATCCCCCTGCCCTTGAGCTTCGCGCTCGCCGCCCTGATCGGCTGCTGGCTGCTCGTCTTCGCCGTACGGGAGCGGACCGGCGCGCAGCGACGTTCCCGCTGACCCCGCCCGGCCCCGCCCGCGTTCCCCCACCGCAGCACCGAAGGAGCCCGCACCCATGACCCTCGCCGCGCCGGTCCGCCACCCCGACACGGAGGACGTACGCGCCGACCGCTCCGTCCGGGACGCGGACGGGCTGGCCGTCGCCTCCTTCGTGCTCGGGCTCGTCGGCCTCCTGGTGATGAACATCCTGCTCGGCCCGGCCGCCATCGTGATGGCGATCCTCGCCCTCGTCCGGTCCACCACCCGCCGCGGCCGTGCCTGGCTCGGGCTCGCCCTCGGCGTCGCCGACCTCGTGGTCCTCGCCCTCCTCGTCACCGGAAACGGCGCCGTCGTCTGGAGTTTCGGCGGCTGAACCGGGCGCGGCGGCAGCGCCGGGGGCCACGGAACCCGTGGTGTCTCCTTGATCGCCCGGCGGGGCGACCGCATCCTGTTCGATCATGGACGGCACAGTGGGCGTCCGCTCGGGGTGGGTTGCGGGGAGGGAGAAGGCGCGTGCTGGAGATAGCCGGGATCGGGGCGGCGGAGGAGCGGCTCTACCGACACTTGGTGGAGGTACGGGGTGCGGGCGTGGACGAGATCGTCCAACAGCTCCACCTCCAGGAGCACGAGGCGGCGTCGCTCCTGTCCTCCCTGCACGACAAGGGCATGGTCGGGCGGCTGCCGGGCGACGGCGGCATGCGGTACGTACCCGTCCCGCCGGACGTGGCGCTGCAGCCCCTGCTGACGCGCGGCCAGGAAGCGCTGGAGTGGGCGCGGCGCGGAGTGGAACAGCTGGCCGAGGAGTACCGGGCGGGCGGTCGGCGCCATGACGCCGGACAGCTGGTCGAGGTGATCACCGGGGCCGGCGCCATCCGCCAGCAGCTGCGCCAACTCGCCTACGGGGCCCGCAGCGACCTGCGGTGGTTCTGCAAGGCCAACCCCGTGGCGCTGCGCGCCCAGGACAACCACGAGGAGTTCGAGCTGCTCGCCCGGGGCATCCGCTACGAGGCGATCTACGAACGGGCCTGCCTGGAGGCGCCCGGCATGGTCGACAACGTCGCCCAGGGCATCCGCGCCGGTGAAGTGGCCCGCGCCACCAGCACGATCCCCGTACGGATGGTCATCGTCGACAGCTCCGTCGCCGTCTGCCCGCTGATGCCGAGCAGCACGACCGGCGTCCGCGGCGAGCCGACCGCCGCGATCATCCGCAGCAGCACGCTCCTGGACGCCCTCGTCGCCCTGTTCGACATCCAGTGGGCGGCCGGGACCCCGCTGCACGTCACGGAGACGGGCGAGCTGGCCGACTTCGCCGGCGGCATGAGACCGGGCGGCAGCCTCGCCGGCGACGAGCGCTACCTGCTCTCCCTGGTCGTCGCGGGCGTGGCGGACAAGGCCATCGCCACCCAGCTGGGGGTCAGCCACCGCACGGTGCAGCGCCGGATCACCGCGCTGATGCAGCGGGCGGGCGCGAAGACGCGCACCCAACTGGTGTGGCAGGCGGCGCGGCGCGACTGGCTGTCGTAGGACGCACGGAAGCCGCGACCGGGGGTCGGCCGCGGCTTCCGGATCCCGCGTACTGCCTCCTACCTCAGCGCGTACGCCCGCTCGACCCGCTGGGTCACCTCGTTGCCCGCGTCGTCCCAGACGCGGACCCGCAGCGTGACGTACCCGCTGGAGCGGGCGGTCGAGGGATGGGTGACCCGGACGCGGTAGGCGCCGTCACCCCGGGCGGACACCGTCGCGGCCCGCCAGTGCCCGCCGTCGTCGTACGAGACGGACACCTCCATGCCCTTCACGGAGCGGCCCGTCAGACCGTCCGGGTAGCGGGCGCTCACTCCGAACGCGAAGGCCCCGGAGTCGGGGGCGGCGCCCCGGAGGTCGGTGGCCACGTCGTAGTCGAGCTGGAGGAGGGGGAGCAGGGACCGCTCACCCTCGGCCGGGCGGGGGGCCGTGAACGACCAGCGGGTGCTGGTGGCCCGCGAGAGGGTGCCCTCGGGGCTGCTGCGCTTCACGTCCAGGTCCAGCTGGTAGCGGCCGTCGTCCCCGCCCGCGGGGAAGACCCCCCACGCCCGGGGCCCCTCGGCGAGGACCTTGCCGTCGCGGCGCAGTACGGCACTGGTCCCGTCGGGGTACGGGGTGTCGGCCTTGGTGGCGGGCAGGGCGAAGCCGTAGTGGCCGGCGGTGCTGTCGGCGAACTCGGGGATGCCGATGGTCAGCTGGTCGCCCTTGCGGAACGCGAGCCCGTCGACGCCCCGGGGGATCGCCGGGCGCACCACGGCCCCGTTCCAGCTCTCCGTGACGCGCTCACCGGGCCGGTAGGTGCGCTGGGGGCCGAACATGCCGGTCCCCACCGCCTGGAGCGCCCAGGCGGTACGCGGGTTGACCCAGTGCAGCCACCGGGTGTCGGCGGGGCCGCTCAGGTACTCCGTACGCACCTGCCCGGTGCGGACGTACCGGGACCGGATGGAGAGGACCCCGCTGTCCCCCTCCCACGGCCGCCAGGACGGCCGGTCCTCCGTGACGTAGCGGACGCCGTTCGTGTCCGGGTAGCGCGAGACCACGGTGGCGGTGTTCCCCGGTTCGACGGTGTGGACGACGCGTTCGGGGACGCGCTGCCGGGAGGACTGCACGACGTCGTAGACGTAGGGGCTGTCCGGGGTGCCCTTCAGCTCCAGCACGGTGCCCGGCTCGCGCAGCCGCTCCGCGGTGGCGTGGGAGGCGTACAGCCCGATCGCCGGAAGCCGGGCTCCCACCGGCTGCCAGGACGCGGACGAGTACAGGTTGCCCTCGGCGGTGGTGAGGGCGGCGGCGGCTCCGGCGCGGGCCGCCTCGGCCACCGCCTCGTCGTACTCGAGTCCCTCCAGCGCGACGAGCACCGCCGCGCCGCGGACGTCCGTGCCGCGGGCGCGCAGCGCCGCGTAGTCCTCGGGGCGTCCGTGACCGGCGTCCACCACCTTCAGGCGCCGCTTGCTCTCCACGGCGGGGGAGTTGTGCAGCAGGCGGAGGGGGACACCGGCGGTGCTGCTGCGGGAGACGGCGCGTGCGGTGAGCAGCGGCGCGGCCAGCTGCCAGCGGGAGGAGAACTCGAACTCCCCCTCGGTGTACTTCTTGGTGGGGGTGACGTAGAGGCGGTATCCGCCGCTGTGCCCGCTGGTGTAGAAGCTGATGAAGTCCCGGTCCCCGGCCGTCCAGTGCGTGGAGAAGACCACCGTGCCCCGGTGCTCGGCCGGCTTGGGGGTCCGGATGTCGACGGGGACCGCCTTGCGCGCGTCGAGCACCACGTCGGTGGCGCCGTCCACCCGGAGCTGGGGGTCGACGACCAGGCTGGCGCTCGCGTTCTCCTCCGTGGCCTGCGGGATGACGCCGTGCAGGTAGTACGTGCCCGAGGGCACCTCCACCGCCGCGGTCTCCCCGGCCGGCACCGACCCGATGATGTCGAAGCGGCCCACGGGGCCCAGCAGGATCAGCGGGGAGATGTCCGCCGGCTGTCCGGCGCGGTCGATGCCGCGCAGGGTGACCTTGTGCTTGGCCGGGTCCTTCGACGCGGAGAGAACGGTGTGCGTGACGGTGCCGCCGTCGGCCGAGGTCGCGGTGAGACGGCCGCCGTAGACGCCCTGCGGCAGTGCGGACGCGTCGAGGGTCACGGTCACGTCGGACGTGCCGTGGGCGGCCACGGTGACCTGCGCGGGGGCACTGACCACACCCGCCGGGGCCGGGGAGTCGAACATCCCGTCGAAGGTGGTGTCCAGGGCGAGGGTGACAGGCGTGTCACCGTCGTTGGTGTAGGTGACGTGCACCTGCTGCGGGCCCGAGTCGGGGTCCAGGGAGCCGAAGCCGGTGGTGCCGGTGGCGCGCACCTGCTGGCGCACCGAGCGGGCCACGTCCACCCGGCCGGTGCCCTGTTCGTAGACCGTCCGGTCCGGGGTGGTCCGCGTCGTGCTCATCAACGCGTCCTTGAGCTGCTGGGCGTTCCAGTCCGGGTGCCGGCCGGCGAGGATCGCCGCCGCGCCCGCCACGTGCGGGGTCGCCATGGACGTACCCGACGCGGCGGTGTACGAGGCGTCCACCGGGCTGCCCATGGACGTGCCGGCCGCGCGGGCGGCGACGATGCCGACGCCGGGCGCGGTGAGGTCGGGCTTGGCGCCGTTGTCCCCGACGCGCGGGCCGCGGCTGGAGAAGGAGGCCAGCTGGTCGTCGCGGTCGACGGCGCCCACGGTCAGCGCGCGGGCCGCGGCGCCCGGGGAGCCCACCTGGTAGTCCGCGCCCGAGTTGCCCGCCGCCACGACGAAGAGGGCGCCGGTGTCCTCGGTGAGCTGGTCGAGGGCGATGCTCAGGATGTCGTTGCCGTCGGTGGGCCCGCCGCCCAGGCTCATGCTGATGACGTCGGCGCCCGCGTTGGCGGCCCACTCCATCCCGCCGAGGATCGCGGAGTACGGGCCGGAGCCGGTGTGGTCCAGCACCTTCCCGATCATCAGCCGCGCCCCCGGTGCCACGCCCTTGCGCGAGCCGCCCGAGGCGGTGCCGCTGCCGGCGACGGTCGAGGCGACATGGGTGCCGTGGCCGTGGCCGTCGTTCGCGGTGGGGTCCGTGGTGAAGTTGCGTACCTCGCCGAGCCTTCCGGCCAGGTCGGGGTGGGTGGCGTCGACTCCGGTGTCCAGGACGGCGACGGTCGCGCCCTTCCCGTCGTATCCGGCCTGCCACGCCTCGGGCGCACCGATCTGCGCGGTGCTGCGGTCGAGGGAGACGTGCGCCTTCGCGTCCAGCCACAGCTTCTCGACGCCGTCCTCGAAGGCCGCGTTCTTGAAGGCGGATCCCCTGGAGGCGCTCCTCGCGCCGCTCCCGGCGAGGTTCTTGGCGAGCGCGTCGTCGTCGATGGCCTTCCAGAACCGCCCGGCCTGCTTCTTGTCCGCCTTCAGCGCCGAGCCGCGCAGGCTCTTGATGACCAGGCCCTTGCGCGAACCGGTGGGCGCTCCCTTGGCCGTGGGGTTCGTCCCGCGGGTGTAGCGGGCGATCAGCGGGATGGCGGAGGTGTGGGCGTCGTCGTAGCCCTGCTCGATCAGGGAGGTGATGTTGAACAGCTGCCGGTCCAGCTTCCCGGAGGAGATGTACGGGAGCGCGGCGCGGGGCAGCACGTACGTCTGCTTGTCGATCTCCAGCTGGGTGAAGTCGGCCTGCGTGGCGCCCGGGGCCGGTTCGACGGAGACGGCCTTCCGGCCGCCGGGGAAGGTCTCCAGCCGCACCCGGTCACCGGTCACGAGGGTGACGGAGACGACCTTGGGGCGGCCCGCGGAGTCCGCTCCGACGGAGGGGGAGACCGGAGCGGCGTTCGCGCCGGAGGCGACGGGGGACAGAGTGGCGATGAGGACGCCCGCCGCCAGAACGGCGGCGGAGCGATGCCGTATGTGCATCGGAACCTTTCCAGGGGGCAAGGAAACGGACACGCGGTGCGGCTCAAGACTGGGGCCCGCACTGATCGCCGCACCAGACCTCTCCGGTGCCGTGCTTGCGACATGTCGCCAAGACGACACGGTGGCTCCGCCGCGCGGACCGGGTACTCCACCGCGGATCGGGTACGCCGCCGCGCGGACCGGCGGGACCACCGGGACGGGCGCCCCTCCCCCCCCGCCGGAGACCGCCTCGCCGCCCGGGAACCCGCGGGCCGGACCGGGCGCGGAACCCGGTGCCCCCACCTGCCCGGACGCGCCCCGGAACGGGGCGGTGAGGGCCGCACCCGGCCGTGCGCGGGTGCCGGGGCGCCATGCGCCCGCCGTACGCCCCGCCCCCGCCTCGTAGAATCGGGCCCACCATGGCATACCTCGACCACGCCGCGACCACGCCGATGCTTCCGGAAGCGATCGAGGCGATGACCGCCCAGCTCGCCCTCACCGGCAACGCGTCCTCCCTGCACGCCGCCGGGCGCCGGGCCCGCCGTACCGTCGAGGAGTCGAGGGAGACCCTCGCCGAAGCCCTCGGCGCACGCCCCAGCGAGGTGGTCTTCACCTCCGGCGGGACCGAGGCCGACAACCTCGCCGTGAAGGGGCTCTACTGGTCCCGCCGCGCCGCCGACCCGCGCCGCACACGGGTGCTGGCCAGCCCGGTCGAGCACCACGCGGTGCTGGACGCCGTCGACTGGCTCGCCCGGCACGAGGGCGCGAACGTCGAGTACCTCCCCGTCGACCGGCACGGCCGCGTCCACCCGGACGCGCTGCGCGAGGCGGTCCTCCGCGACCCCTCCGACGTCGCGCTGATCACCGTGATGTGGGCCAACAACGAGATCGGCACCATCCTCCCGGTCCGCGAACTCGCCGCAGTGGCGCAGGAGTTCGAGATCCCCATGCACGCGGACGCGGTGCAGGCCGTCGGACAGCTGGCGGTCGACTTCGCCGCGTCCGGACTGGCCGCCATGACCGTCAGCGCGCACAAGATCGGCGGCCCGTTCGGCATCGGCGCGCTGCTGCTGGGCCGCGAGCACACCCCCGTGCCCGTGCTCCACGGCGGCGGCCAGGAGCGGCACGTCCGCTCCGGCACGCTCGACGTGCCCGCCATCGCCTCCTTCGCCGTCGCCGGGCGGCTGGCCACCGGGCGGCGGGAGGACTTCGCCCGCGAGATCGGCGGACTCCGCGACGACCTGGTGGCGGCCGTGCTGGCCGCCGTGCCCGACGCGATCCTCGGCGGCGACCCGGCCCCCGGCGGCCGGCTCCCCGCCAACGCCCACTTCACCTTCCCCGGCTGCGAGGGCGACTCCCTGCTCCTGCTGCTGGACGCCCAGGGCATCGAGTGCTCCACCGGCTCCGCCTGCACCGCCGGGATCGCCCAGCCGAGCCACGTACTCCTGGCCACCGGCACCGATCCCGACCTGGCCCGCGGCACCCTGCGCTTCTCGCTCGGCCACACCTCCACCAAGGCGGACGTCGACGAGCTGGCCCGGGCGATCGGACCGGCGGTGGAGCGGGCCCGTACGGCCGGGCTCAGCTGACCGCCCGGCCCCGCCGACCGCCCGCGCCGGGCGGCGGTCCGGACGTCACCGCGGGCGCGCCGCCCGGACCAGCTTCAGATAGCGGTCCCAGTCCCAGTGCCGGCCCGGGTCCGTGTGGTCGGCGCCGGGCACCTCGGCGTGCCCGATGATGTGCTTCCGGTCCACCGGTATCCCGTACCGCTCGCAGACCGCCGCCGTGAGCCGGGCGGAGGCCTCGTACATCCGCGCCGTGAAGTCCTGCGGGCGGTCCACGAAGCCCTCGTGCTCGATGCCGACACTGCGCTCGTTGTACGCGCGGTTGCCCGCGTGGAACGCCACGTCCAGCTCGCGGATCATCTGCGTCACCCGGCCGTCCTTGCGCACCACGTAGTGCGCGGCCGCCCCGTGCGCCGGATCCTGGAAGGCGCGCACGGCGCCCGCGTAGCCGCCCTGGGTGACATGGACGACGACCCGGTCGATCACGTAGTCGTCGGGGCGGTCGGCCCGGCGCCAGTTCGCCGGGGACGCCTCGACCCAGCGGGCCCCGGCGTGATCCACCTCGCCGGGCTTGCGCGGCTTCTCCACCCCGGGCAGCCGCCACCATGCGCGCCGCAGATCGTCCCGCGCCAGCGCCGCGGCGCCCGCGGCCGTGACGGCGGCGCCGATCAGCAGCCCGCGCCGGCCGATGCCGCTCCCGGACTTCTCCCCGCCGCCCCCGGCCCCCGACGTCCCCTTGCTCCCCATGTGATCCACAACGCATATCGAGGAGCGTTCGGTTCCCGGCGCCCCGTACTCTGGTGAGGCTATGACTGAGACTTCCCAGCGCCCCCTCCGCGTGCTCGCCGCCATGTCGGGCGGTGTCGACTCCGCCGTCGCCGCGGCCCGCGCCGCCGAGGCCGGCCACGACGTGACGGGTGTGCACCTCGCCCTCTCCGCCAACCCGCAGTCCTTCCGTACCGGGGCGCGCGGCTGTTGCACGATCGAGGACTCCCGCGACGCCCGCCGCGCCGCGGACGTGATCGGCATCCCGTTCTACGTCTGGGACCTGGCGGAACGGTTCCGCGAGGACGTCGTGGACGACTTCGTCGCCGAGTACGAGGCCGGCCGCACGCCCAACCCCTGCCTGCGCTGCAACGAGAAGATCAAGTTCGCCGCGCTCCTCGACAAGGCCCTCGCCCTCGGCTTCGACGCCGTCTGCACCGGTCACTACGCCACCGTCGTACGCAACGCGGACGGCGGCCGGGAGCTGCACCGGGCCTCGGACATGGCCAAGGACCAGTCGTACGTCCTCGGGGTGCTGGACGAGAAGCAGCTCGCCCACGCGATGTTCCCGCTCGGCGACACCCTCACCACCAAGGACGAGATCCGCGCCGAGGCCGAACGGCGGGGCCTCGCCGTCGCCAAGAAGCCCGACAGCCACGACATCTGCTTCATCGCCGACGGCGACACCCAGGGCTTCCTGGCGAGTCGGCTCGGCACCGCCGAGGGCGACATCGTCGACGAGTCGGGCACCAAGGTCGGCACCCACGAGGGCGCGTACGGCTTCACCATCGGCCAGCGCAAGGGCCTGCGCATCGGCCACCCCGCCCCCGACGGCAAGCCGCGCTACGTCCTGGACATCTCCCCGGTGGACAACACCGTGACGGTCGGCCCGGCCGAGGCCCTCGACGTCACCGCGCTCACCGCCATCAGGCCCCGCTGGTGCGGCACCGCCCCGGCCGGCCCCGGCACGTACACCGCGCAGCTCCGCGCCCACGGCGGCGAGACCGAGGTCACCGCCGAACTCGTCGACGGCACCCTGCACGTCGCCTTCACCGAGCCGGTCCGCGGCGTGGCCCCCGGCCAGGCCGTCGTGCTCTACGACGGCACCCGCGTCGTCGGCTCGGCGACGATCGCCACGACGGCCCGCCGCCAGGTCACGACGGCCTGAGCGGCCCCGCCCCCGCGCGTCCGCGTCCGACCCCCGTACGGGCGGGGACGCGCGGGGCGGAGCCGCCGCCTCAGGACGCCCGGCGGAGGTCCAGGCCGTCCTGCGCGAAGAACTCCGCGAGGACCGGTGCCACCGCCTGCGGCGCCAGGTCCCGGGTCTGCCCGGTCAGGATGCGGTGCCGGGCGCGCGGCAGGGCGTCCGCCAGGGCGCGGGCGGACAGCCGCGCCGGGGTGGGGCTGGAGCCGCCGCAGACCACCAGCGTGCGCGTGGTGACGGCGGCGAACCGCTCGGCGGGGATCGAGCCGTCCCCGAGCAGCGCGTCGTCGTACGCCAGGGTGTGGGCCATCGCCACCAGGCCGTTCCACAGCGGGGCCCGGCGCATCCGGGCGATCAGGTCGGAGGGCACCCCGGTCACCGACAGGTACAGCTCGACGGCGCCCGCCCGGTCCCCGCAGTCCAGCAGCCGGCGCAGCCGGTCCGTGCAGCACGCCTTGTAGCGCAGCCCGGCGGCGCCCGGCGTGTACGGCGGCTCGTACACCGCCACCAGGTCCAGGGGCACCCCGGCGGCCCGCGCCTCCAGGGCGAGCGCGCCGCCGGCGCCCACACCGAACACCGAGGCCGCGCCGCCGACCGACCCGACGAGCGCCGCCAGGTCCTCGATCTCGCGCTCGCGCGCGTAGGGGCCGCCGTCACCGCTGGCGCCCCGGCCGCGCCGGTCGTACGTCACGACCCGGAAGCGCGGCGCCAGCAGGCGCGCGAGCGGCGCCCCCGTCTCCGCCGTATCCAGCGAGCCGCCGACCAGGACCACCGGCGGGCCCTCGCCCCGGTGCCGGTACGCGATCGACGTGCCGTCGCGGGAGAGAATCTTGTCCATGCGAGGGTGGACCGCCGACCCCGGAGAAACTCATCGCTCCGGCCCAAGATTTTTTGAGATTCCACGAAATCGCAGGTCAGGGCGGTAGAACCCGTTCTGGTGGCCGGTTAGTGACGGTGGGCGGACCGGCTGTCGGCGGTGGCGTCTACGGTGGTCGCATGAAGATCTGTGTCTTTCTCTCCGCCGCCGACCTCGACGCGCGTTACACCGTGCCCGCCCGTGAGTTCGCCGAACTGCTCGGCAGGGGCGGGCACACCCTCGTCTGGGGCGGCTCCGAGAGCGGGCTGATGAAGGTCGTCGCCGACGGGGTCCAGGAAGCGGGCGGACGGCTGGTGGGGGTCTCCGTCGACTTCCTCGCCGCGAAGGCGCGGACCAACGCCGACGAGATGGTGATCGCCCGCGACCTCGCCGAGCGCAAGGCGCTCCTTCTGGAGAAGGCGGACGCGGTCGTGATCATGGTCGGCGGCACCGGGACGCTCGACGAGGCGACCGAGATCCTGGAGCTGAAGAAGCACGGCAAGCACGACAAGCCGGTCGTCCTGCTCAACACGGCGGGCTTCTACGACGGGCTGCGCCAGCAGTTCCAGCGCATGGAGGACGAGGGCTTCCTGCCCGTGCCCCTCACCGACCTGGTGTTCTTCGCCAAGGACGGGGTGGGCGCCCTGGCCTACCTGGAGGAGTGGTCCGGGCTGCGGTGACGGGGCGGCGGGGTGCGATCATGAAGGGCATGTCCACTCATGTCATCACCGGCGCCGGATCCGGCATCGGAGCCGCCGTCACCCGTCGTCTGCTGGAGCGCGGTGACGAGACCGTGCTGATCGCCCGGGACGCGGGCCGGGCGCGGGAGCTCGCCGAGCTCCACCCCGGCGCGCGCACGCTCGTCGGCGACCTCTCCAACCCGGACCGGCTCTCCTGGGCGCTCGCCCACCAGAAGATGCCCGAGCGGGTCGACTCGCTGCTGCACGTCGCGGGCACCGTGGAGCTGGGGCCGGTCGGTGAGCTGACGCCCAAGGCATGGCACCTCCAGCTCAACGCCAACCTGGTCGCCCCCGCCGAGCTGACCCGGCTCCTCCTGCCGCAACTGCGCGTCGCCCAGGGCCACGTGGTCTTCGTCAACTCCGGCGCCGGCCTCGCCGCGCACGCCGAGTGGAGCGCGTACGCCGCGAGCAAGCACGGCCTGAAGGCCCTCGCCGACTCGCTGCGCCACGAGGAGCACGGCAACGGGGTCCGGGTGACCTCCGTCTACCCCGGCCGCACCGCCACCCCCATGCAGGCCAAGGTCCACCGCCAGGAGGGCAAGGAGTACGACGCCGCCCGCTGGATCGACCCCGAGTCGGTGGCCACCACGATCCTGATGGCCCTCGACCTGCCCCGCGACGCCGAGGTCAACGACCTGACGGTCCGCCCGGGCCGCTGACCGCCGACCATCGACCGGCTCCGGACAGGCCCCGAGGGCTGTTCCGTCCTCCCCGACGGGACAGCCCTTAGTCTTTCCGGGTGAGCGAGAAGAGCGGGTTCAGCGGTTGTCAGGCCACCGGAATCGGGTCCATGCCCGGGGGAGACGCCCGGGAGGCGGCGAAGACCGTCACCGGCTCCTTCGCGGGCGGTGAGGGGCTGCCGTACCTGGCGGAGCTGCCCGCCCGCGGACCCGGCGCGGACATGATCGGACGGACGATCGGACTCCTCGTCGACCTGTACGGGCATGTCGAGCCGAGCGGCTGGCGGATCAGCGACCGGCCCGGCCGCGACACCCGCCGGGCCCGGTCCTGGCTCGGCGAGGACCTCGACGCCCTGGAGGAGTTCACCCAGGGGTACGAAGGGCCGCTCAAGGTCCAGGCCGTCGGGCCGTGGACGCTGGCCGCCGCGCTGGAACTCCGGGGCGGCGAGGCCGCGCTCGGCGACCCCGGCGCCTGCCGCGACCTGGCGGGCTCGCTCGCCGAAGGGGTGCGCGCCCACCTCGCGGAGGTGCGGCGCAGGGTGCCCGGTGCCCGGATCGTCCTCCAGCTCGACGAACCCTCGCTCACCGCCGTACTGCGCGGGCGGGTCAGGACGGCCAGCGGCTACCGCACCCACCGCGCCGTGGACCGCCAGATCGTCGAGGGCACGCTGCGCGACGTCCTCGCGGCCGCCGGGGACGGGCCGACGACGGTGCACACCTGCGCCCCCGAGGTGCCGTTCGCGCTGCTGCGCCGGGCCGGGGCCGGCGGGATCTCCTTCGACTTCTCGCTGCTCACCGAGCGTGAGGAGGAGGCGATCGGGGAAGCCGTCGAGGGCGGCACCCACCTCTTCCTCGGCGTGGTGCCGAGCACCGACCCGGCCTCGGGCGGATTGTCGGACCCGGGCGGTAGCGTCATGGGTGTCAGGACGCTGTGGCGCAGGCTGGGGCTGAATCCGGGGACTCTGTCGGAGTCCGTGGCCATCACCCCGTCGTGCGGGCTGGCGGGTGCCTCGCCCGCCTACGCGCGCGCCGCGCTCGCCCACTGCGTCCGGGCCGCGAGATCGCTCGCGGACAACCCTGAGTAACGGGGCAACGGGTAACGGGAGGACGAGACGATGGCCGGCGAACAGCAGACGACGGTGCCCGCACAGGCCCAGGAGCGCCACAAGCTCCTCGCCGAGCAGATCGAGGAGCACCGCTTCCGCTATTACGTGAACGACCAGCCGACCGTGAGCGACGCCGAGTTCGACCGGCTGCTGCGCGAACTGGAGGCGCTGGAGGAGACGTACCCCTCGCTGCGCACGCCGGACTCGCCGACCCAGAAGGTCGCCGGGCCGTACCGCACGGAGTTCACCTCCGTCGAGCACCGCGAGCGGATGCTCTCGCTGGACAACGCCTTCGACGAGGAGGAGCTGGCCGCCTGGGCGGAGCGGATCGCCAGGGACGTCGGCACCACCGACCACCACTTCCTGTGCGAGCTGAAGGTCGACGGCCTGGCGGTCAACCTCACCTACGAGCACGGGCGGCTGACCCGGGCCGCCACCCGGGGCGACGGCCGCACCGGCGAGGACATCACACCCAACGTCCGGACGATCGCCGAGATCCCGCACCGGCTGAAGGGCGACCGGGTGCCGGAGCTGGTCGAGATCCGCGGCGAGGTCTTCTTCCCGATGGACGCCTTCGAGGAGCTGAACGCCCGGCTCGTCGCGGCCGACGACAAGCCGTTCGCCAACCCGCGCAACGCGGCGGCCGGCTCCCTGCGCCAGAAGGACCCGAAGGTCACCGCCACCCGCCCGCTGCACATGGTGGTGCACGGCATCGGCGCCCGCGAGGGCTTCGACATCGACCGCCTCTCGCACGCCTACGAGCTGCTCCACGAGTGGGGGCTGCCCACCGCCAAGTACAACAAGGTGGTCGGCTCCCTGGCCGAGGTGCGGGAGTTCATCGCGTACTTCGGGGAGCACCGGCACTCGGTGGAGCACGAGATCGACGGGGTGGTCGTCAAGCTCGACGAGATCCCGCTCCAGGGGCGGCTCGGCTCCACCTCGCGCGCCCCGCGCTGGGCGATCGCCTGGAAGTACGCCCCGGAGGAGGTCAACACCAAGCTGGTCAACATCCGGGTCGGCGTCGGCCGGACCGGCCGGGTCACGCCGTACGCCCAGGTCGAGCCGGTCGAAGTGGCCGGTTCCGAGGTCGAGTTCGCCACCCTGCACAACCAGAACGTGGTGAAGGCCAAGGGCGTCCTCATCGGGGACACGGTGGTGCTCCGCAAGGCCGGTGACGTCATCCCGGAGATCCTCGGCCCGGTCGTCGACCTGCGCGACGGCACCGAGCGGGCCTTCGTGATGCCGTCGCACTGCCCCGAGTGCGGTACGGAGCTGCGGCCCATGAAGGAGGCCGACATCGACCTCCGCTGCCCCAACGCCCGCTCCTGCCCCGCCCAGTTGCGCGAGCGCGTGGCCTATCTCGCCGGGCGCAAGAGCCTCGACATCGACCACTTCGGCTATGTCGCCGCCGCGGCGCTCACCCGGCCGCTGGAGCCCGCCGAACCGCCGCTGCGCGACGAGGGCGATCTGTTCGGGCTGACCGTCGAGGAACTGCTGCCGATCCGGGCCTACGTCCTGGACCAGGACAGCGGGCTGCCCAAGCGCGATCCGAAGACCGGTGAGGAGAAGATCGCCCGGGTCTTCGCCAACCAGCAGGGCGAGCCGAGGAAGAACGCCCTGGCGATGCTCGACGCCATCGAGGCGGCGAAGAACGCCCCGCTGGCCCGCATCCTCACCGGGCTCTCCATCCGCCATGTGGGCCCGGTCGCCGCCGCGGAGCTGGCCCGTCAGTTCCGTTCCATGGACCGGATCGACGAGGCCACCGAGCAGGAGCTGATCGACGCGGACGGGGTGGGCGCGATCATCGCCGCCTCGGTGAAGCAGTGGCTGGCGGAGGACTGGCACCGGGAGATCCTGCGCAAGTGGCGCGAGGCCGGGGTCCGGATGGAGGACGAGACGGGAGCGGAGGACGAGGGGCCGCGCCCCCTCGAAGGGCTCACCGTCGTCGTCACGGGCACGCTCGCGGGCCACACCAGGGATGGCGCGAAAGAGGCGCTCCAGAGCCGTGGTGCGAAGGTGACGGGTTCCGTTTCGAAGAAGACCTCCTTCGTGGTCGTCGGGGACAACCCCGGTTCCAAGTACGAGAAGGCCGTGCAGCTGAAGGTTCCGGTACTGGACGAGAGCGGCTTCGCCGTCCTGCTCGAACAGGGTCCGGACGCGGCGCGCGAGGCGGCGGTGCCGGCCGAGGGGGCGGCGGAGGGCAGCGGATAGGCGGAGGAACGGGGGCGGAACGCCGCCGCCGGGCGGCACGGGGCGGACGCGGGGGCCCCGGCGGGCGCCGACGGCGGTGGCCGCCCGGCCGGGACCGGCGACGGGCGGACGCCCCGCGGGCCGGGGCGAATCGGCGGATCGGGGGCGTCACCGGACGGAACGGGGCGAGCGTCCCGGCGGATGTCCGGTTCACCCGATCGGTGCATAGCAGATGCTGACGGACGGTCGGTTCGCATTCGGGCAAGAGCGTCCGAGCGCTGCCCGTAAGCACCTTCCGCGGCCTACTGTTGAGACGTGCACCCGCCGTGCCCGGCCGCGGGGTGGGAGACCGGGCCGTGCCGCGGGGAGCGGAACCAACAGGTGACATCGGCATCGCCGGCTGTGAGAGGGACGGAATGAAACCGACCGAGAGCGCCGCACCGATGTCGCGGCCGCAAGGTTTCGTCGGCCTCGCACCGAGCGTGGGGGCCGTTCTCATCGTGATCGCGGCCGCTCTGATCGCGACCGGTTTCTATCGCACGGTGAGCGCGGGCGAAGCGCTCTTCCCCGACGGCCGGGTCGGCTGGGCCCTCGCCGTCCTGACCGGGATCATCGTCGGCCATCTCGTCGCGCTCGGCCGCGACCGCTGGTGGGGAGGGACCGGTTCCGGCGCCTCCCTGACCCTGGCCGTGCTGCTGCTCTACGGCTGGGTCTCCGCCGGGCTGGTCAGCCTGGTGGTGGTCGTCCTCGTCGGGGTCGCCCGCCGGCACCGCTGGTACCAGGGGCTGCTGCACGGCGCGGTGGACGTCCTGGGCATCGGCGCGGCGGGCCTGGTGCTCGTGGCGTTCGGCGAGGCGCACACCGTCGTCTCGCCCTGGCACCCACTCGACTGGGGCATCGGCGCCGTCCCGGAGGTCCTCCTGGCCGCCGCCACCTACCTCCTGGTCACCCGGGTCCTGCTCTGGTACGCGCGGACCCCCCAGGGCGGCGGGCTGCCGACCATCGCCCGGACCGCCCTGCTGCGGCAGGGGACGGCCGCGCTCGGCCTGGTCGCCATCGCGCCGCTGATCTGCGTCGTCGCGATGACCACCCCGATCCTTCTGCCGCTCTTCGCCGTCCCGCTGATCGCCCTCGACTCCGCCCTCTGGATCGCCCGGGCCCGCGCCGAGGAGCAACTGCGCGACCCGCTGACCGGGCTGCCCAACCGGCAGTGGCTGCTGGAGCGCACCTGGACGGCGCTGGAGGAGGCCGAGTCCGTCGGGGCCAGGGCCGCGCTGGTCCTGATCGACCTCGACCGCTTCCGCGCGGTCAACGACACCCTGGGCCATCTCGCCGGGGACCGGCTGCTGCTCCAGATAGCGGACCGGCTCCGGCTCGCGCTGCCCCGGGGCGCGGAGGCCGCGCGGCTCGGCGGCGACGAGTTCGCGGTGCTGCTGCCGACCGCCGACTCCACCACCAGCGCCCAGCGGGTCGCCCGCCACCTGGTCGCCGAGCTCTCCTCCCCGCTCGACCTCGACGGGCTGACCCTGGTGCTGGAGGCGAGCGCCGGAGTCGCCGTCCACCCCGATCACGCGCTGGACGCCGAAGGGCTGCTCCGGCGCGCGGACGTGGCGATGTACCAGGCCAAGCGGGACCGTACGGGCGTCGAGGTCTACGAGTCGAAGCGGGACAGCAACACCCCGGACCGGCTGGGACTGCTGGGCGATCTGCGCCGCGCGCTCGACGCCGGCGAGGTCGAGCTGCACTACCAGCCGAAGGTCCGTTTCGACGGGCAGGTCGCCGGGCTCGAAGCGCTGGTGCGCTGGGTGCACCCGGAGCGCGGGCGGGTCCCTCCGGACGAGTTCATCGCGATCGCCGAATCGTCCGGCCTGATGCCGCACCTCACGGAGTACGTGCTGGAGACGGCGCTGGCCCAGGTCGCCCGGTGGCGGGCCCAGGGCCTGTTCGTCCCGGTCGCGGTGAACGTCTCCCCGCGCGACGTCCACACCCCGGGGTTCGCGGGCGGCGTCGCGGCCCGGCTCGCCCGGCACGGCGTCCCGGCCGGGGCCCTCCAGCTGGAGATCACGGAGCATGTGCTGCTGGAGGACCCGCAGCGGGCCGCCGACACGCTCGCCGGGCTGACCGGGCACGGCGTGAAGATGTCCCTCGACGACTTCGGCACCGGGTACTCCTCCCTCGTCCATCTGCGGCGGCTGCCGGTCAGCGAGCTGAAGATCGACCGTTCGTTCGTGGCCCGGCTCGCCGTGGACAACGAGGACGCCGAGATCGTCCGCTGCACGATCGACCTGGCCCACTCGCTCGGCCTGCTGGTCGTCGCGGAGGGCGTCGAGGACGACGAGACCTGGGAGCGGCTGCGCGATCTGCGCTGCGACGCGGTGCAGGGCTGGCTGGTGGCCGCCGCGATGCCGCCGCAGGAGACCACGGCCTGGCTGCGGGCGCGCGGGCGGCACGGCTGGCGGCGTCCGGCCGAGCTGGCGGCCGCCGCCGCCGCGGCGGCCGCGGGTGGAGCGCCGGAACCGGAGCAGCGTCCGGGCGCCCGGACGGCCGCCCCCCGCCCGGCGCCGCGCCCCGCGCCGCCCCGGGGCCGCGCGGCGACCTGACCGGGCCGGGGCCCCGGGCGGTACGCGCGGCCGGCACCGGCACGCGACGGCCCGCCCCGTCCGGGCACCGGGCCGGGCGACGGGCGACGGGCCGTCCGGGAATCCGTGCCGCTGCCGGAAATCCCGCTCCGGCCCGGACGATGGCCCAGGTGGCGGAAGACGCGGCGGGCGACCCCATAGGATTGGGGGCCGGTGGCACATTTCCACCTGCCGCCGGCCCCGGCCGAAACCACACCAACCCCTGAGGATCGCTGCATGCCTGGCATCACGCGCGAGGAGGTCGCCCACCTCGCCCGGCTGGCGCGTCTGGAGCTGAAGAGCGAAGAGCTCGATCACTTCGCCGGTCAGCTCGACGACATCATCGGCGCGGTCGCCCGCGTCTCCGAGGTCGCCGACCAAGACGTACCGCCGACCTCCCACCCGCTGCCGCTGACCAACGTCATGCGCGCGGACGAGGTCCGTCCGTCGCTCACCCCCGAGCAGGCGCTCTCCGGCGCCCCGGCCCAGGAGCAGCAGCGTTTCAAGGTGCCGCAGATCCTGGGGGAGGACTAAGAAGCCATGACGGACAACAGCATGATCATCAAGCTCACCGCGGCCGAGATCGCCGGGAAGATCGCCTCCGGCGAGCTCACCGCCGTCCAGGTCACCGAGGCCCACCTCGCCCGGATCGACGCGGTCGACGAGAAGGTCCACGCCTTCCTGCACGTGGACCGCGAGGGCGCCCTCGCGCAGGCCCGCGCCGTCGACGCGAAGAAGGCCGCCGGCGAGAAGCTCGGCCCGCTGGCCGGTGTCCCGCTCGCGCTGAAGGACATCTTCACCACGAAGGACATGCCGACCACCGTCGGCTCCAAGATCCTCGAGGGCTGGGTCCCGCCGTACGACGCGACCCTCACCCAGCGGCTGAAGGCCGCCGACGTCGTCATCCTCGGCAAGACCAACATGGACGAGTTCGCCATGGGGTCCTCCACCGAGAACAGCGCCTACGGCCCGACCGGCAACCCCTGGGACCTCACCCGCATCCCCGGCGGCTCCGGCGGCGGCTCCTCGGCCGCCCTCGCGTCGTACGAGGCCCCGCTCGCCATCGGCACGGACACCGGCGGCTCCATCCGCCAGCCCGCCGCCGTCACCGGCACCGTCGGCGTCAAGCCCACCTACGGCGGCGTCTCCCGCTACGGCATGGTGGCCTTCTCCAGCTCCCTGGACCAGGGCGGCCCCTGCGCCCGCACCGTCCTCGACGCGGCCCTGCTGCACGAGGCGATCGGCGGCCACGACCCGATGGACTCCACGTCCATCGACGCCCCCGTCCCGCCGGTCGTCGAGGCCGCCCGCAACGGCAGCGTCGAGGGCATGCGCGTCGGCGTCGTCAAGCAGTTCTCCGGCGAGGGCTACCAGGCCGGTGTCGTCCAGCGCTTCAACGAGTCGGTCGAGCTGCTGAAGTCGCTCGGCGCCACCGTCGTCGAGCTGGACTGCCCCTCCTTCGACCTGGCGCTCTCGGCGTACTACCTGATTGCGCCGTCCGAGTGCTCCTCCAACCTGGCCCGCTTCGACGCCATGCGCTACGGCCTGCGGGTCGGCGACGACGGCACGAGGTCCGCCGAGGACGTCACCGCGCTCACCCGCGAGGCCGGCTTCGGCGACGAGGTCAAGCGCCGCGTCATCCTCGGTACGTACGCGCTCAGCTCCGGCTACTACGACGCGTACTACGGCTCCGCCCAGAAGGTCCGCACGCTCATCACGCAGGACTTCGAGAAGGCCTTCGAGCAGGTCGACGTCATCGTCTCCCCGACGACGCCCACCACCGCCTTCCCGATCGGCGAGCGCGCCGACGACCCGATGGCGATGTACCTCGCGGACCTGTGCACCATCCCGACCAACCTCGCGGGCAACGCCGCCATGTCGCTGCCGTGCGGTCTGGCCCCCGAGGACGGGCTGCCGGTCGGGCTGCAGATCATCGCCCCCGCCATGAAGGACGACCGGCTCTACAAGGTCGGAGCCGCCGTCGAGGCCGCGTTCGTGGAAAAGTGGGGTCACCCGCTGCTGGAGGAGGCTCCGTCGTTGTGAGCGCACTGACCAAGGCCAAGGGATTCAAGAAGTCCAAGGCCGGTACGTACCTGTCCATCGGCACCACCGCCTTCGGCGCGGTCGGCGTGCTCAAGCAGGCCAGGCAGGCCCGCTCCGAGCACGACACGCTCCGGCTGATCGACGCCGTCGTCTCCGCCGCCGCCATCGCCACCGGTGTCGCCCTGCTGCTGCGCGAGCTCAAGCGCCTCGGCGACGACGACGTACTGCTGGGCTGAGAGGGAAGTTTCACCGTGACTGTCACCGACCTGGTGCCGTACGAGGACGCGCTCGCGTCCTACGACCCCGTCATGGGCCTGGAGGTCCATGTCGAGCTCGGCACCAAGACCAAGATGTTCTGCGGCTGCTCCACCGAGCTCAAGCAGGACGCCAACTCCCAGACCTGCCCGGTCTGCCTCGGCCTGCCCGGCGCGCTGCCGGTCGTCAACGAGATCGGCGTCGAGTCCGCCATCAAGATCGGCCTCGCGCTGAACTGCGAGATCGCCGAGTGGTGCCGCTTCGCCCGGAAGAACTACTTCTATCCGGACATGCCGAAGAACTTCCAGACCTCCCAGTACGACGAGCCGATCGCCTACGACGGCTACCTCGACGTGCAGCTGGAGGACGGGGAGATCTTCCGCGTCCAGATCGAGCGCGCCCACATGGAGGAGGACACCGGCAAGTCGACCCACGTCGGCGGTGCCACCGGCCGTATCCACGGCGCGTCCCACTCCCTGCTCGACTACAACCGGGCCGGCATCCCGCTCATCGAGATCGTCACCAAGCCGATCGAGGGCGCGGGCGCCCGCGCCCCCGAGGTCGCCAAGGCGTACGTCGCCGAGCTCCGCGAGCTCATCAAGGCGCTCGGCGTCTCCGAGGCCCGCATGGAGATGGGCCAGATGCGCTGCGACGTCAACCTGTCGCTGCGCCCCAACGGCACCGAGACCTTCGGCACGCGCTCCGAGACGAAGAACGTGAACTCGCTGCGCTCCGTCGAGCGGGCCGCCCGCTTCGAGATCCAGCGCCACGCCGCGGTGCTGTCCTCCGGCGGCACGATCGTGCAGGAGACCCGGCACTTCCACGAGGAGGACGGCTCCACCACGGCCGGCCGCATCAAGGACAACGCCGAGGACTACCGCTACTTCCCCGAGCCCGACCTGGTGCCGGTCGCCCCGGCCCGCGCGTGGGTCGAGGAGCTCCGCAAGGGCCTCCCCGAGCTGCCCCGGCTGCGCCGGGCCCGGCTCAAGGAGGAGTGGGGCGTCTCCGAGCACGACATGCAGTCCATCCTCAACGCCGGCGCGGTCGACCTGATCGTCGCCACGACCGACGCGGGCGCCCCCTCGGACCAGGCCCGCAAGTGGTGGATGGGCGAGCTGGCCCGTAACGCCAACGAGACCGGCCGCGGTCTCGACGAGCTGCCGATCACCCCGGCGCAGGTCGCCCGGGTCGCCGCGCTCGTCGCCTCCGGCGACCTCAACGACAAGCTGGCCCGCCAGGTCATCGAGGGCGTCCTCGCGGGCGAGGGCGACCCGGACACCGTCGTCGAGAAGCGCGGCCTCAAGGTCGTCTCGGACGAGGGCGCGCTCTCCGCGGCCGTCGACGAGGCCATCGCGGGCAACGCGGCCATCGCCGACAAGATCCGCGGCGGCAAGGTCGCGGCGGCGGGCGCGCTCGTCGGCGCGGTCATGAAGGCCACCCGCGGCCAGGCCGACGCGGCCCGGGTGCGCGAGCTGATCCTGGAGAAGCTCGGCGTCGAGGGCTGACCCGGTACCTTTCCCGAGGGGCGGCACACCTGTGGAGGGTGTGCCGCCCCTTCCCTGTCCGGACGGAGGGTCCGCTGAACACCGTCACCGCCGAGATCGTCTCCGTCGCCCTGCTGCTCGGGGTGCTGGTCTTCGCCGTGGTGCGCCCGCGGGGGCTGCCCGAGGCCGCCGTCGCCGTACCCGCCGCCGTGCTGGTGACCGCTGTCGGGGCGGTCTCCTGGCCCGAGGCCCGCGCCCAGGTGGAGAGCCTGCTCCCGGTCGTCGGCTTCCTCGCGGCGATCCTGGTCCTGGCGAAACTCTGCGCGGACGAGGGGCTGTTCACGGCCGCCGGGGATCTGGTCGCCCGCGCCTGCCGGGGGCGGACCGGGCCCCTGCTCGGCGGGGTCTTCCTCGTCGCGGCCGTGATCACCGCCGTACTCAGCCTGGACGCCACGGTCGTCCTGCTGACCCCGGTCGTCCTCGCCACCGCCGCCCGGGTGGGTGCCCGCCCCCGGCCGTACGTTTACGCCTGCGCGCACCTCGCCAACTCGGCCTCCCTGCTGCTGCCGGTCTCCAACCTGACGAACCTGCTGGCGTTCACCGCGAGCGGCCTCTCCTTCACCCGGTTCGCCGCGCTGATGGCCCTGCCGTGGGCGACTGCCATCGCCGTGGAGTACGCCGTCTTCCGCCGGTTCTTCGCCGACGACCTGGCGGCCGGGGCCCACCCGCCGGAGCCGGACGCGGACCGCCGCCCCGTCCCCGTCTTCACCCTCGTCGTCCTCGCCCTCACCCTGGCTGGATTCGTCGCCACCTCGTTCGCGGGCGCCGAGCCGCTCTGGGCGGCGCTGGCGGGCGCCGCGGTGCTGGGGGTCCGGGCGCTGGCCCGTCGCGACACCACCGTCACGGGCATCGTCCGCTCCGCCCACCCGCTGTTCTGCCTCTTCGTCCTCGCACTGGGCGTCGTGGTCCTGGCCGTGGTGGACAACGGGCTCGGGGCGGGCATCGAGGCGTTCCTGCCGGACGGCTCCTCGCTGCCCGCGCTGCTGGCGGTGGCCGCGGTGGCGGCCGTACTCGCCAACCTGATCAACAACCTGCCCGCGATCCTCGCCCTGCTCCCGGTCGTCGCGGCGGCCGGTCCCGGACCGCTGCTCGCCGCCCTGATCGGCGTGAACCTCGGCCCGAACCTGACCTACGTCGGCTCGCTCGCCACCCTGCTCTGGCGCCGCATCCTGCACGCCCACGGCATCGCCCCCGAACTCGGCCACTTCACCCGGCTCGGCCTGCTGACCGTACCGGCCACCCTGGTCGCGTCCACGGTGGCGCTGTGGGGGTCGTTGCAACTGATCGGGGTGTGAGGCGGACCCGCCACGGAGGGGTCACCTCTTGAGGAGCGGGGTGCCGAGCGCGAGTTTCGCGCCGTCGCAGTCCTCGTCCACGGCGATGCGCAGCCGCAACCCGTTCTCGACGTTCAGGGACAGCTTCTGGGGCTTGCCCAGGACGAGCTTGCCGACCCACAGCGTGGTGTCGTCCACCTTGATGGTCAGCCGCCCCGACTCGTAGTACGAGTCGTCGTCGATGCCCGCGGTCAGCTCGAAGGTCCGCCAGGCGCGGCCGAGGCCGAACTCCATGTACGGGGCCTCGCTGCATGCGGGCGACGCCACGTAGGCCTCCGGGTGCTGCTGGGCGTTGAGGGTCGCCGAACCCACCTCGAAGTAGTTGGGATCGGCGATCGGGCTCAGCGTGGTCAGCGACACCTCACGGGCATCGGCGACGGTGCCGGGCGTCGAAGGGGTGGCGGAGGGGTCGCTGTCCCCGCCGTCCGTGCCGTCGGAATCCGGCTCGGGCGTGTCGCCGTCGGTGCCGGGCTCCGGGGGCGTGGGGGTCCGGGAGGAGGTGTCGGCGGCGTGGTCCGTCCTGCCGCTGTCGCCGTTCTCGTGCAGGAGCGCCCATGCCCCGCCCGCGCCGAGCGCGGCGGCGACGAGCACGGCCGCCACCGTCAGGGCGACGGCCGACCGCTTCCCCTTCTTCTTCCCGGGCGTCCCGGAGGGCCGTGGCGGGTCCGGGACGGACGGCCCCCGCGAGACGTCCGGCCGCTGCTCCGGGGCGGTGGCGGGAGCGGCCGGGGGCGCGGTCGCAGGCCCGGAGCGGACGGTGGTGGGCGGTGCCACCCCGGGAGCGGCGGACGCGGTGATCGGCGGCGGGAAGGCGGGGGCCGCGTCGGCACCGGGGACGGCGGGCGGCAGGGAGGGCGGCGGTGGCACGGCGGGCATTCCCACGCCCGGTACCGCCGACCCCGCTGTTGCCGTACCCGCCGTTTCTGTGCCCGCTGTTCCCGTATCGGCCGTCTCCGTACCCGCTGTTCCCGTGCCGGGCGCTTGCGAGCCCGGGGCGGTCGGGACCGCGTCCGCCGCCCTCGCGCCCGGTACGGCGTCGTGGACCGGGGCGACGGCCGACGCCCCGGTGACCGTGGTCGACACCACCGCCGAGCGCACGTCCTTCACCCAGGACGTCAGGTTCTCCGGCCGCCGGTCCGGTTCGGCCGCGCAGATCCGCAGCAGTCGCTCCACCCGGTCCGGGGCCGCCGCGGCCACCTGGGGGAGGGCGGACAGGGCGGCCCGCAGCTGCTCAGGGGTGCTCGGCGGGGACTGGCCGCTCAGCAGGAAGTAGGCGATCGCGCCGAACGCGTACCGGTCGGTGTGCGGCGTCCGTTTGCCCTCGAAGACCTCCGGCGCCGCGTATCCCGGGGTGAACCAGACCTCCGCCGTCCGGTGGTCGGCCGTCAGCTTGCTCAGCCCGAAGTCGACCAGCGTGGCCTGCCCGTGCACGTCGATCATCACATTGCCCGGCGACAGGTCGCCGTGCACGACGGTCCGGCCGGAGGGTGTCGCCCGGCCCGAGTGCAGCCAGTCCAGCACGTCGGCCAGCTGCTCCAGCGTCCGGAGCACCTCGCGCCGCTCGGCGTGGCTGGTGAGGGTGCGTTCCTCCCGCCAGTCGCGCAGGTCGAGACCCTCCACATGGTTCATGACCAGGACGAGCGAGCGCCCGGCGGCGGTGGAGGACGCGCCCCGCCCGTGGATCGGCGGCCCCTCGAAGTGCTCGCGCACCCCCACCACACCAGGACGGTTCACGAACCGCAGCAGCTCCGCCTGCTCCTGCCACTTCGCGCTGAGCCGCTGGAACTGTTCGACGGTGACCGTGGTCCTCGAGTCCATGACCTTGACGACCACGGTCTCCGGCGCCCCGTCGAGCTCGATCTCGGCCCGGTAGAGAACGGCTTCACCGCCCCGACCGATCGAATTGAGCAGGCGGTATCTGTCCGGAGCGGAATCCGGCCCGATGTGGTGCGAAGCGCTGTTCAACTGGTCCCCCCATGACGGTAATTGACGACGCATAAGGTTGCCGCCCGGGAGGGGGCCGGTCAATGCGCGAACGCCTCCGGACGGGTCCTGCCGGTCGGGCGCAGCCGGGCCGGGCAGCCTTGGACTTCCCGGCCCGACCTGTTGGACGTTCACCGCACAGCCGTCCCGAGTCCTTCCGCCCGCCATCCGGCCGGATTAGCTTCCGGGCTGAACGACAGGACTCGGGAGGCCCCACTTGACCACGGACATCTCACGGCGTCGGCTCCTCGCGATCGGTGGCGGCGCACTCGGCGCCGCGGCGGCCGGGTCGCTGCTGCCGCCCTCGCTCCAGGCCGCGATCGCCGCACAGCCCGCCCACGCCGGCGGGGCCGGCCGGGACGGGCTCGGCGCCATCAAGCACGTGGTGATCCTCATGCAGGAGAACCGGTCCTTCGACCACTACTTCGGCACGCTCCGCGGCGTACGCGGCTTCGGCGACCGCAACGCCGTCGAACTGCCCGGCGGGAAGCCGGTCTTCGAGCAGCCCGCACCGGCGGGCGCCTCCGTACTGCCGTTCCCGGTGCGTGACGCCGCCGAGGCGCAGAAGAAGGACCTCCAGTACATCGGCGCGCTCGACCACTCCTGGAGCGGTGGCGGCAAGGCGTGGGCCGGTGGCTGGATGAACGGCTGGGTCTCCGCGAAGACCGCCGCCACCATGGCGTACTACGACCGCCGTGACCTCCCGCTCCACTACGAGCTCGCCGACACCTTCACCGTCTGCGACGCCTACCACTCCTCCATCCACTCCTCCACCAGCCCCAACCGCAACCACCTCTGGAGCGGGAAGACCGGCAACGAGCCGAACGGCAAGCGGGCCGTCGGCAACGACGCGTACGACGAGGGCACCCACCCCGGCTACGACTGGGGCACCTACGCCGAGCGGCTGGAGAAGGCCGGGCACAGCTGGCGCACGTACACCGAGTGGGAGAACTTCACCGACAACCAGATCGAGTTCTTCGCCACCTTCAAGCGCGTCGCCCGCAAGGCGCTGGCCCGGACCGGCGGCCACACGTACATGGAGTCGTTCTACTCCGCGATACGCGACGCCGACGACGCCGAGCGGCAGCGGCTGTTCGGGCTGCTGGAGGAGGGCGTCGCCACCCTGGACAAGGCCGAGCGCAGCCTCTTCGAGCGGGCGCTGCGCCGGGTGGAGACCGGGAAGCTGGCCGAGGAGTTCGCCAAGGACGTGGCGGCCGGGACGCTGCCCGAGGTCTCCTACCTGGTGCCGTCCGCCGCCGACTCCGAGCACCCGAGCGTCTCCTCGCCGGTGCACAGCGCCACGATCGTCTACAAGATCCTCGACGCCCTGGGCAAGCACCCCGACGTGTGGCGGCACACCGCGGTCTTCATCAACTACGACGAGAACGACGGCTTCTTCGACCACGTGCCGCCGCCGGTCGCCCCGGCCGAGGTGACCGAGGAGCAGTGGGAGGGCAAGCCCACCGGCCTCGGCGTCCGGGTCCCGATGCTGGTCGTCTCCCCGTGGACCGTCGGCGGCTACGTCTGCTCCGAGGTCTTCGACCACACCTCCGTGATCCGCTTCCTGGAGCGCTGGACCGGGGTGAAGGAGCCGAACATCGGAGCCTGGCGGCGCACCGTCACCGGCGATCTGACCTCCGCCTTCGACTTCACCCGCGCCCGGCGCCGCCCCGAGGTGGAGCGGCCCGGCACCATCCCGCCGTTCAGCGGCCGCTGGGCGCCGAAGCCGCCCGCCGTGCAGCGGATGCCCGAGCAGGAGCCCGGCCGCCGCCCGGCCCGCGCGCTGCCCTACCAGCCGGACGCGCGGGCGAGCCTGGTGGACGGCGCGGTACGGGTGGTGCTCAGCAACACCGGCCGCTCCTCCGCCCACTTCGCCCTCTACCCGTACGCGGGCGAGTTCCCGGCCCCGGTCCACCGGGACGTGAAGGGCGAGGCGCGGTGGACGGTGCCGGTCGCCGGGGAGGCGTACCGCTTCACGGTCACCGGGCCGAACGGCTTCCGCCGCGAGTTCGCCGGATCGGCGCGGAACGGCGCGGCCGAGGTCGCCTCCCGGATCGACGCCCACGAGCGCGACCTCCACCTCACCCTGCGCAACACCGGCCGCGCCACGCTCACCTTCACCGTGCGCCCGTTGGGTTACGTCGAAGAGGCGGACCTGCGCGACTGGACCCGCACCGTCACGGTGAAGCCGGGCCGCAGCCGTACGGTGGTGCACTCCGCGGCCGACGCGCACGGCTGGTACGACCTGGCCGTCACGGTGGACGGGGACGACGTCTTCCGCCGCCGGCTGATGGGGCACATCGAGAACGGCCGGGCGAGCGTCTCGGGCTGACGCCCCGCCCGGCAGGCTCTCCGCAGGGGAGCCCGGTGCCCACCGGAACCACGGCGGCGCGGCCCACGTGTCCCTGATCATGAACGAACTGATCGAGAAGTGGGACCGAGTCACGGCGGGCGCCGCCCCCGACGAGGCGGATCCCGTCGTCCTGGAGTGCGCCCGCCTGCTCGCCGCCGAACCGGACGGCGAGCAGGCGGTCCTGCTGGTCTTCGGGCTGGTGACCATGGCGCCGTACGTCCTCGGGCGACGCGGCGCGGCCGTCGAGCGGGCCGTGGTGGACGCGCTGGGCGCCGCCGCCGACGCCCTGGACGAGCGGGTCCTCCGGGCCGGCGGGTGCGGGCACGCGGACCATCCGTACACCGACAGCCTGGAGGAGTGGGAGTCGGACGTGGACGGACTGTCCGACGCGCCGGACGTCGAGGTTCCGTTCGACGAGTGGGACGGGGCCGACTCCTGCCCCCGCAATGCCGCCGGATGGGCGCGGACGGCCGCCGACGTGATCCTGCCGGGCAGCGCGGACGGCATCCCCGAGATCGTCCCCGAAGACCATCAGAGGTACATCCGCCGCCTGGGCAGTGTGCTCAACGACTATCCGAACGGTGAACCGCTCTGGGACCTGGAGATCCACGCCGTACCGCCCGGCGACCCCTCCCGGGCCGCTCTCGCCGGCTATGTCGTCGTCGCCCATGCGAACTGCTGGTACGCGGGGTCGGGCCGGATCAGACAGCGGTCGCTGCTCGACGACATGATCGAGGGCCTGGAGTCCGTACTGCCGCTGCTGCCGGACGGGGCCTGCGCGCACGGGGACGGCGACCACCCGGCACTGCGCTCCGGCAGCGACCAGCAGGCCGCCGAGGGCATCCACCTGCAGAGCCCCGGCGGCCGTGCCGTCCTGCGTCGGGAGCACGCGGACGGATACGGGGCCCCGCTGGAGGCATGGACATGCCCCGCTTTCCTGCGCGCCCTCGCCGTCGAGGCCCGGGACCATCTGCGCGAAGCGGTCGACCGGCTCTTCGGCACCCGGGAGACGGCACATCTGGACCGGGTGTACCTGCGCCCCGACGGCCGGCTCGACATCGAGTCGCTGAGCGCGCGGCACGCCCCGTTCCAGGACGAGACGGCCTCCGAGGAGGCGGCGCTCTGGGCGGCCCGGCGCTACGAGCGGCTCGGCCCGGACGGACCCGACCCCGAGCGGACCGTCCTGCTGCTCCTGATGGGCACGGCGGCCGACTCCCTGGAGCTGTCGTACGGAATCGCCCGCGAGATCCTCGGCATCCTCCGTACCGCCGCCACCACCCTGCCCGGCGGCGCCTGCGACCACCCGGACGGCCATGCGCCCGGCCGCGAGCGCGCGTCCGACCGCTTGGCACGCGTCGTGCGCCTCTACACCCCCGGAACGTGCCCCGCCCCCGGCGCGGATTCCGGCCAGGGCTTCGGGAGCGAGCCGCTGACCTGCCCCGTCCATCTGGCGGAGGTCGTGAGGAAGGGCATCGCGGAGATCGAGGAGCAGTTCGAGGACGAACTGGAGGCGGAGGAACAACGAGTCGGGTGAGACGGCCGGACCGCCGTCGCGGAGGGGGCCGCGGCGCCCCCTCCGCAGCTGTTGTGAGTAAGGCCACGAAAGAGACAAAGGATCATATTCGGCTGCAAGAGTGACAGTTCTCAGGTCATGCGTCCTGTGCGGCAGATCCATGTTCCATGCTGCCCGGGGCCACGAACCAGCAGGGAGCACGTCCGTTGGCTGCCATCGCCCGCTGGTGCATCAGGCACCGTCTCCTCACCGTTCTCCTCTGGCTGCTCGCCCTCGGCGGCACGGCCACCGCGGCGGTCCTCGCGGGTTCCGCGTACTCCAACGACTACAACGTCCCCGGCACCGAGTCCGGCCGGGCCGCCGATCTCCTCAGGAGCGGCTTCACGGACCTCGGCGGTGACACCGACACCATCGTCTGGCACACCTCCGACTCCACCGTGCGGGCCGACGACGTCCGCCAGACGATGACCCGGACCCTGCACGCCGTCGAGGAACTGCCCGGGGTCGGCGCGGTCACCGGCCCGTACGGGGCGTCCGGCACCGCGCAGATCAGCGGCGACGGACGCACCGCCTACGCCGCGATCACCTTCGACCAGCGGGTCGAGGACATCCCGGCCCAGCAGGTCGGGGCCGTCGTCGACACCGCGCGGGCGGCCGCCGGGGACCATCTCCAGGTGGAGCTGGGCGGCCCCGCCGTCGCCCTCACCGAGGCGCCCTCCGCCCATCTCAGCGAGGTCGTCGGGGTCCTCGTCGCGGCGGTCGTCCTGTTCCTCGCCTTCGGCTCGCTCGCCGCCAGCACGCTGCCCATCGCCACGGCCCTGGTCTCCGTCGGCACCGCCTACGCGGGCACCGTGCTGCTCGGCCATCTGATGACGGTCGCCGACTTCGCCCCCATGCTGGGCATGCTGATCGGGCTCGGCGTCGGCATCGACTACGCCCTGTTCATCGTCACCCGGCACCGCAGGGGGCTGCGCGGGGGCCTCTCCGTCACCGAGGCCGCGCAGAACGCCGTCGCGACGACCGGCCGCGCGGTGGTCTTCGCCGGAGCCACCGTCTGCATCGCGCTGCTCGGCATGCTGATCCTGCGGCTCGGGTTCCTCAACGGGGTGGCGATCGCCGCCTCGCTCACCGTCGTCCTGACCGTGGCCGCCTCGGTGACCCTGCTCCCGGCCCTGCTGTCGTTCATCGGCACCCGGGCGCTGAGCAGGCGCGAGCGCCGGCGGCTCGCCGAGCACGGTCCGCAGCCGGAGGTGCCCACCGGTTTCGCCGCCCGCTGGTCCGCCTTCGTCGAACGCCACCCCACACTGCTCGGGGCGCTGGCCGCCGTGGTGATGCTGGTACTGGCGCTGCCCACCTTCTCCCTGCACCTGGGCAGCTCCGACCAGGGCAACAACCCCGCCGCGTCGACCACCAGGAAGGCGTACGACCTGCTGGCGGACGGATTCGGCCCCGGCGTCAACGGGCCGCTGACGATCGCCGCGCAGCTGGACGGCGCGGACGACCGGCTCGCCATGGACGGACTGCCCGCCACCCTGCGGACCACCCCGGGCGTGGCCTCGGTGGGCCCGGTCACGTACAACAGCGGCGGCGACACCGCCTTCGTCACCGTCGTCCCGGACTCCGCGCCGCAGTCCCGGGAGACCAGCGACCTCGTGGACCGGCTGCGCACCGACGTCCTGCCGCGCACCGCCGAGAACACCTCGCTCCAGGCCCATGTCGGGGGAGTGACGGCGAGCTACGACGACTTCGCCCGGATCATCGTCGGCAAACTCCCGCTCTTCGTCGGCGTGGTCGTGGGCCTGGGCTGCCTCCTGCTGCTGCTGGCCTTCCGGTCGGTCGCCATCCCGCTGAAGGCCGCCGTGATGAACGTGGCGGCGGTCGCCGCCTCCTTCGGGGTCGTCGTCGCGGTCTTCCAGTGGGGCTGGGGCAGCGAGGCGCTGGGCCTCGGCAGCTCCGGTCCGATCGAACCCTTCCTGCCGGTGATCATGGTCTCGGTGCTCTTCGGGCTCTCGATGGACTACCAGGTGTTCCTGGTGGGGCGGATGTACGAGGAGTGGCTGGAGACCGGCGACAACCGGCGGGCGGTCCGGGTGGGCCTCGCGGAGACCGGCCGGGTGATCAACTCCGCCGCCGTGATCATGATCTCGGTCTTCCTCGCCTTCGTCCTCAGCGGCGACCGGGTCATCGCGATGTTCGGCATCGCCCTCGCCGCGGCCGTCGCGCTCGACGCCTTCGTCCTGCGGACCCTGCTGGTCCCGGCGCTGATGCACCTGCTGGGCGGGGCGAACTGGTGGCTGCCGCGCCGGCTGGACAGGCTGCTGCCCCGGATCAGCATCGAAATCCCCGACGCGCGGGAATCCGGCCGTGCGAAGATCCCGCAGACACCGGAAGCGGTACGAGAAGGAGCATGATGTTCGCGGTATCCCTGGGGGACGACGGGGCGGAGCTGCGCCCGCTGGAGATCTGGCAGGCGCAGGAGTTCCTCGACCACGTGGACCGGGCCCGGGAAGTCGTCGACCCGTGGATCCCGTTCGCCTCCTTCGCCACCGACCTCGCCTCGGCCCGCGACCTGCTGCGGCGGTACGCGGAGAAGCAGGCGTCCGACACCGGGCGGCTCTACGGCATCTGGCTGGACGGCACCCTCGTCGGCGGCGTGCTGTTCCGGGTCTTCGACGCCGCGTCCGGCAACTGCGAGATCGGCTGCTGGCTGGAGCCGGCGGGCCAGGGCCGCGGACTGGTGACCCGCGCCTCCCGGAAGCTGATCGACTGGGCGGTGTACGAGCGCGGCATGCACCGGGTGGAGTGGATCGCCTCGGCCGGGAACACCGCCAGCACCGCCGTCGCCCGCCGGCTCGGCATGACGCGCGACGGGGTGCTCCGTGAGAGCTACCTGTACCGGGGCGAGCGGCACGACTCGGAGGTCTGGGCGGTGCTCGCCCCGGAGTGGCGCTCGCGTCAGGACTGACGGGAGGGCGGCGCGGCGTCGAAGCGGGCCGGTGCGTATCCCCTGCGGTGCTCGCGGTACGACCGGGCCAGATGGTGCTGGAGCCGGATGTGCCGGAACTGGTACACCGCACCGGTCTGCCGCAGCACGCCCCGGCGGTACGCGTCGTCCAGGAAGGCCATCGGGTCCCGGGGCAGCCGGCCGGTCAGCGGCAGCCACACCCGCGACAGCACCAGCCAGCGCCCCCAGGCGGTGAACGAGAGCGCGTACGCGAAGGCGCCGCCGAGCCCGCCGACGGCCCCGATGAACACCGCGTCCGCCAAGGGCCAGTACAGCGGCCCGAGGACGCCGTCGAGCAGTTCGGCGAACAGGCGGCCGCCCACCGCGATGGCCAGGGTCAGCAGCGGGGCCAGGACGAGCACCTGACGGACCACCGTCGCCCGGTTCGAGGCCAGCAGCCCGGCCGGAGTGGCCGCCGAGGCGACGTCCAGCGGCGCCTCCAGCGCGGCCATGACCCCGAAGACCAGCCCGGCGCCCGTTCCGAAGATCAGCCCGAAGACCAGCATGTTGACGAGGGTGCCCTCGATCACCGCCCCGTCGGTGAGCGGGACCCCGTGGAACACCGCGCGCTGGAGGGCCAGGGCCAGCGCGCAGCCGACGCCCATCACGAACCCGCCCGGCAGCACGGCACCGAACCGGGCGGCGAAGGTGCGCACCGGCCCCCGGCCGACCCCGGTCCCGGTTCCGGGCAGCCGCAGCCGCACATGGGCGGGCTCGAAGGCCATCCCGCCGAGGCGGACCAGGACCGCGTGGACGCACCCGAACGCGAGACCGGCGACCACCCCCATGGAACCGCCCACCAGGAGCACCTCGCCGTTCGGATACGGCAGACGGAACAGGTTGACCACCCAGTAGGCGAGCGCGACGCAGAGCGCCGAGGCCGCCACCACCGCCAGCAGCCGGACGGACAGCCGCAGCGAATCACCGATGCGCCACCACGCCAGGTCCTGCTGGTCGCGGTCGGAGCGGGCGAGGTGGTGGGCGAGATGGCCGAGCCAGAGCTCGGCCCGCTTGGGGTCCGGGTGGCGCACGCGGGGGCCGGTGGCACCGCGTTCGGCGACGCGGCGCCGGTAGACCGTCGGCACGAACCCCGCCAGCAGGTGCTCCTCCAGCGCGTTCTCGTCGGGGAACAGCCCGGTGTCCAGCAGGTCCGCGGGGTCGCGGTCGGGGGAGTCGCTGTACATCGTCCGCGCCAGCACGACCATCAGCGGGGTGCGCAGCACCCGGGCCAGCGGAGGCGCGGCCCCGGCCCCCGGGGCGCGCAGCCGGTCCAGTACGGCGGTCCAGACCGCCGGGCTCGCGCCGTCCTCGCGGGGGACCGGCCGGGCCGTCCGGGGCAGGTAGTCGGCCAGGTCGTCGAGGGTGAGGTCGGTCAGCTCGATCCCGGCGGCCCAGACCAGCGGGGCCCGGACCTTCTCGACGGCCTCGGCGAACTCGGCGCGCCGACTGGTCAGGACGAGCGGGACCGAGGTGGCGTTGAGCACCTCCAGGGCCGTACCGCGCAGCCCCTCCGCGATCTCGTCGAACCCGTCCAGGACCGGCAGGACGAGATCCGCGTCGACCAGCGCGGCGGCCAGCGTCGACCCGCCGGGGGCGCGGCGGGTGAGATGCGGGTGGTCGCGCAGCAGCCGGTCGATCAGCCAGTCCCGCAACGCCACGGCGGTGGGGTCCCAGGAGCCGACGCTGAAGAGCACCGGCACCCGTTCCCGCTCCCGCCGGTCCGCCAGCCGGTCCAGCACGAACCGGATCGTCAGCACCGACTTGCCGGAACCGGCCCGGCCCAGCACCACCAGCCGCCCGGACAGGACGCGCCGGTAGACCTCGGCGACGCCGCCCAGTTCGCCGCTGAGGTCCATCCGGCCCGGGGTCGCCCCGGGCGGCAGGCGCTGAATGTTCTCCGAGAAGTCGGTCAGCGATGCGGGGGCGTCCCGCCAGCGCACCGGGAGCGGAAAGGGATCGTGCACCCGGCGGTGCTCCTCCTCGCGCTGCCAACGCCGCCGGATCTCCCGTGCCAGTTCATCGGCCGCGGTGGCGATGGAGCGAGGAACGGATGCGGCCGCGGGGGAATTCCGGTCCGCCGGAACGGGTGAATTCCCGGATTCCCTCTCCTCGTCCGCCCCGGAATTCCGGGCGGGAACGGGGGAGGGCGCCGGAGCCCCGGCGGCCGGTCCCGCGAGCGTGGCCACGAGCCGCCGCCGGTCCTCGGCCCCCGCCTCCAGCGCGTCCGCCAGCGACTCCACCGTCCCCAGCCGGTAGTCGCCGGACCCGCCGGTCTCCAGTCTGCGGATCGTGCGCACGCTCACCCCGGACCGCTCGGCCAACTGCTCCTGCGTCAGTCCCGCTCCATGACGCAGCCGACGCAACAACGTGCCCAGCCGGTCCGCCACTTCGACACCCCTCCCACCACCGTGCGCGGTCGCGAAGACCCTACCGGCGGCGACCGGTCATATATGGCCGGTCGCATGTCCTGTACGCCGATCGGCGTGAACGCGACGATCGGTGGTGCCCGGCAGGGAGCGCCGACACGGGGCGGCGCACCCGTCGGGACCCCGGGCGCGAACGGCGCCCGGGGGACACGGACCGGCCCGACGCCGGACCCGGCCGCCTCTCGTGGCTCTCTCCTTCCGTGACTCATGAGGAATTGACATGGCCTTCCGGTTCTGGTGCGGCGAATGCGGATTCAAGACGGCGTGGCTCGCCGAATACGAGGGCGCCCAGCGGCAATTGGAGCATTACGCGAAACAGCACCCGGGAATTCCCGCGGGCGGCCATGTGGAGACCAACCGGAAGAACCCGGAGGGAAGATCCGGCTGTCTGCGGACCCTGGGCGTTCTCGTCCTCCTCCTGATCCTCACGGCCATGTGCCGGTACTGAGGAACGGCAGCGTCGCGCGGGGCGGTCACGGAACGCCCGGACAACCGAAAGGGACAGAGAAGAAGATGACGAACCTCAACGGACCCCTGCCGCGCCGCCACCGCCGGTGGCTGCTGCCGGTGGCCACCGCCGCCTGCCTGCTCGCCACCGGCGTCGGCCCGGCCGTCGCCGCCCCGGCCGCCGCCGGGCAGACGCCGGCCGAGATCCTTCGGGCGGGGGCCCAGCAGGGCGTCGCCGACGGCTACCCGGGCGTGACCGGCATGGTCAGGAAGGGCGACACCGCCCAGTACGTGCACGCCGGCTACGGCGACGTCGCCAACAAGGTCCCCGCCGACCCGAAGGCCCAGTACCGCATCGGCAGCAACACCAAGGCGTTCGTCTCCACCGTCCTGCTCCAACTGGAGGGCGAGGGCAGGCTCTCGCTGGACGACACCGTCGACCGCTGGCTGCCGGGTGCGGTCGCCGCCAACGGCTACGACGGCAAGCGGATCACGATCCGCCAGCTGCTGAACCACACCTCCGGCCTGCCCGACTACCTCCGCTCCGTCCAGATCAGCACGCCGTACTTCCTCAACATCAACCAGCGGCAGGCGTACCCGCCGCAGACCCTGGTCGACGTCGCCCTCGGGCTGCACGCGCCGACGAGCGTCCCGGGCGAGAAATTCGGCTACTCCAACACCAACTACGCGCTCGCCGGCATGGTCGTCAAGGCCGTCACCGGTGCCGAACCGGCCGAGGAGATCCAGCGCCGCATCATCGCCCCGCTCGGTCTGAACGACACGAGCTTCCCCACCTCCGACCCCGCCCTCCACGGCAACCACCTGCACGGCTACGCACTCCGGGCGATCTTCGTCAACGACGACACGGTCTCCAACGTGCAGGTCTCCGGCAGCGCCGGGGCCATGGTGTCGACCCTGGACGACCTGGCCGCGTTCTCCCGGGCGCTGATGACCGGAAAACTCCTGAAGCCCCAGCAGATGACCGAGCTGAAGACTACGGTTCCCGTGACCACCGACGTCGGCTACGGGCTGGGCATCGAGCACCAGAAGCTGCCCTGCGGGAAGTGGGCCTGGGGCCACAACGGCGCGGTGCTCGGCTACTTCAACAACTGGCTGAGCAGCGAGGACGGCACCGAACAGGTGCTGCACGTCAACAACGAGTTCCACATGCAGGGCGGCACGCCGGGCCAGGCCCACACGGGCAAGGCCCTGACGGACGCGTTCTGCGCACTGTGACCCGCTCCGCCGACTCCACCCACGCGTGCCATCCACCCACCCTTCCCGGAGAGGACCCCCGATGAGAACGTCCCCGCCGACCACCTGGCGAGCCCGGACGAGAACGGTCGTCGCCGTCGCCGCGCTGACCACGGCCCTGGCCCTCACCACCCCGCTCGCCCACGCCGAGGGGCCCGCCGCCCCACCGGTACTGACCGACGGATTCGGCCTGACCCAGGTCGCCGGAGGCACCGAGGTCCACTCGGACACCGACTTCACCATCACCGTCACCACCCCGCAGCTCTCCGGGCAGCACAAGATCCGCGTCTTCCTGCCCAGCGGCTACCGCACCCAGCCGGACAAGCGCTGGCCGGTGACGTACTTCCTGCACGGCGGTCCCGGAAGTCCGGACGACGCCGCGGCCGTCCCCGCGCTGCGCTCGGACAAGATGATCACCGTCGTACCGGACGGCGGACGCAAGGGCTGGTACGCCGACTGGGTCATGCAGAACACCGCCGAGGGCGCGGCGAACTGGGAGACCTTCCACCTGAAACAGGTCGTCCCCTTCATCGACGCCAATCTGCGCACCCTCGCCGACCGGGGCCACCGCGCCGTCACCGGGCTGTCGATGGGCGGCTTCGGCGCCCTGCACTACGCCGAGGCCCGCCCCGACCTCTTCGGCCATGTCGCCGCGCTCTCCGGCGGCATCGACTTCGGCATGGCGGAGGTGCGCGCGGTCGTCCTGGCCACGGAGCTCAACCTGCCCGGCGCCTGGTGCGCCCTGAGCACCTCCGGTACCGGCGACTGCACCGGCTACGGGCCCGTCGTCGACAGCGACGCGATCTTCGGCTCCCCGTACCCGGTGTTCGACGCCGACCGGATCTGGAAGGCGGTCGACCCGGCCGCCCCGGTCAACCTGGCCAGGCTCGACGGCACCGGCATCACCCTCTACACCGGCGACAACGACCTCATCGACCACTACACCGCGATCGCCTCCCGGAACGTCAAGTCCCGGCTGGACGCGCTCGGCCTGAAGAGCCGGTTCGTCGACTACGGCGACGGCTCCTCGCTCTCGCCGCAGTGCAACGGCGGCCACAACTACGGCTGCTGGGCCGCCGCCTTCGCCGACTACATACCCCGTCTCACGTCCGCCTTCGACGCCGCGGACTGACCCGGCACCAGCGGCAGGGACCGTGCCCCGGCGCGACCCGCCGGGGCACGGTTCCCCCCACATCGCGAGGACAACGGAGGAGAGCGCCACATGACCGAACATCGACCCGGGCAGCGCCCGGGAACGAGCGACGGGCGCGGCGGAGCCGGCCGGCCGGCCTCCCACGACGGCAGGGCGCGGCGCCCCGGCAACGCCCCGTACGAAGGCAGACGCAGCGACGCCACCCGGCTGCTGTGCGCGGGGGTCCACCTCGACAGCGACTTCCGGCGACGCGTGATCCAGGAACTCGTCCTGCACGAGGAGCGCCCGGTCGCCCCCTCGCTCGGTGTCGACGCGCTGCCGGTCCTCGCGCACGCGCTGCGCGCCCGCCGCGCGGAGGTCCGCACCGCGCTGATGCTGCTGGTCCTGTGGATCCTGTTCATCGGGCTCGGATTCGCCGGTGTGGGGTCCGAGCCCCTGCTGCCGCTGCCCTGGTGGCTGGGGTACGCCCTGGTCTGCGTCCTCCTCGGCGGGGTACGCGTGGCGACCGGACTCGGGGTCGCGCTCTTCACCCTGGACCGGCGGATGGTCGAACAGGCCACCAGCGGCCGGCTGAAGATGCTGCTCCCGGTCCTGCCCGCCGTCGCGGCGCTCACGTACTGGGTCGCCGCGGTGTTCGCCCTCGTCAGCGGGACCGGCGCCTGGACGGCGGTGGTCCTCCCCCTCCTGCTGACGCTGCCGGTGTGGGCCTACCGCAGCCACGTCACCCGGGTCATGCGCACGGAGCTGGGCTCCGAGGACTTCCCCGGAATGAAGCGCGAGCCGCTCCCCGACACCGCCCGCTACCGGCGCATCGCCGGGGCCATCGCCCGCGAGCAGTACGCGACCCTCACGATCTACGACCCGTTCCGCCCCTTCATCGGTGCCGGACGGCCCTACGAGGAGCCGTGGTCGCTGGTGATGGAGCTGAGGAAGCGCGACGGCGGACGGGCGGACGGCCTGCCCGGCCCCCGCCCGGAGCCGGACTCCGGCACCGCGGCCGGTCCGCTCACCGGACGGGAGGTCATCGACCTCATCAAGCCGCAGCTGGAAGCCCTGCGCACCTCCGCCGCGGCCTCCGGAAGGGACCGTCTGCGGGCCCTGGAGGTCGAGGAGTTCGTCTACCTCCCGACCGGCTCGGCCCGCTGGGAGGTCGACTACGGACCGTCGGCCGTCGACCAGCACCTCGCCGAGGCGGTCGGCGAGGGCGCGGAGGGCCGCCGCCACTTCCTGCGCATCCGGGTCGGGGCATGGGACGAACAGATCGTGGTCTCGGTGCTCGTACGCGTCCACACCCAGGGCGGCATGCTCGTCCTGGAGGTCGTCCCGCACGTCCTCACCCCGGTGCGGCCGGAGTTCCAGGCCGTCGACGTGATCGAGGCCCGGGGCGAACCCGACCCCCTGCGCGACGCGGTCCGCGCCGTGCTCGCGACACCCGCCGCCAACTTCGCGGCGGGGACCTCCCTGGCGAACGCGGTCATGGCCGAGTTCCGCACCTGGCTGGCCAACCCGCGCCGCGCCTTCCCCGACGGACCGGTCACCTCCGTACGGGAGCTGGGCAGCACGGCCGAACTGTCGGTGTTCCAGGAGATGGACGTCAAGCGGTACGTACGGACGGTGCAGGACCGGATCGCGACCGGGGTGCGCGAGGCGCTGCGGGCGAAGAACTACGAGACCGGAGACTTCGAACGCCAGGTCGTCACCGTCAGCGGGGGCGGGGTGTTCATCGGAACGATGCACGGCGGCGCGGTCGCCACGGGCGAGGGCGCCTCGGCGGCCCACGGGAAAGGAGACATCCGATGACGGCGAACGGCGACAGCATCCATGACGGGGAACGCGGGGACGACACGGACGGCCGGGAGGACCGGGGGAGCGGCGCCGGCACGGCGGACCGGGCGCCCGGTGGGATCTCCATCGGCCTGATGACCGGTGGCGCGGCGGCGACCGGAGCGCGTGCGCACGCCGAGGACCGGGGTGAGCGGGTGGCGGACTCCGCGACGGTGGAGCACCCGCCGGCTGCCACGTCCGCCCCGCCGATCGTCGCGGGCGGCATCGGCATCGGCACGATGACGGGCGGCGCGGTGGCCTCCGGCGACGACGCCCACGCGGTGGACTCCTCGCGGGAACTGGTCGCCGCGTCGCCCGAACTGCTCGCGGCCGTCGCCACCCTGCGCGGTCACCTCGGGGTGCTCACCAGGACCGACGAGGTCGCGGAACTCGACGCGGGGCTCGCGGAGGTCGAGGGGGCGGCGGCCGGCGACGGCCGGGTGCGCCGGGACCGCCTGCGCTGGCTCCGGGACCGGCTGGACGTCGGAGCGACCGCGGCGGCGGGGCTCGCCTCGGCCGCCGCCGTGGTCCAGTCCATCGCCCAGCTCGGCGGATGAGGGGCGGAGTCCGATGAGTCAGTGGGACGCGGAGGGACAGCGCTGGGTGCCGGGCTCCTCCCCGGCGACGGGCAGCGGGGAGCCGCCCCCCGACAGCGACCTGTCCCGCGTGCTGATCGTGGCGGCCCTCGTCGTCCTCCTGCTCGCCGTGGCGGGCACGGCCGTCTGGGTGCGGTCGGGCGACGACGGCGCCGGGGGCGGGGGAACCGTCCTCACCACCCCGTCCGGCCCGCCCCCGACGGCCTTCGGCGACGACCTCCCCGGCACCGCGGACCCGTACGGGAGCGACACCTACGAGCCCGACCCGCCGGCCCAGGAGGAAGTCCCGCCCGCGCCCGACGGACCGGCGGACACGGTGCGGAGCTACTACGAGGCGATCAACAGCGGCGACTACGACACGGCCTGGGAACTCGGCGGCAAGAACCTCACCAAGAGCTTCTCCGCGTTCACCTCGGGCTTCGCCGAAACGGCGAGCGACGACGTCCGGGTGACGGACACCGTGGGCGACACCGTCCACGTGGACATCACCGCGTACCAGACGGACGGCTCCCGGCAGACGTACACCGGCACCTACACGGTGCTCGACGGCACGATCACCTCGGCCCGCGTCCGACGGACGGGCTGACCCGCGAAGGGCCGGGCGGGAACCCCGCTCAGCCCTGGTCGTCGGGATCGCCCGGCGCCGCGTCCGGACCGGACTCCCGGTCCGCGCCGGGCGATCTGACGACCACCTTCCCGGAGGCCAGGTCTATCGGGCCGCGCCCCGGATCGCCGGTGCCGAGATCCACCCGGGACAGCTCCAGCCGCTTCCGCTCGTCGTTGGTGTGCTTGCGGCCCGGCGCGAAGAGTTCCTCGAAGAAGTTGAACACCGGCCGCACGTCCTTCCCGCGCTGTCGCCCCGCTACCGCACGGTCAGCAGCAGGATCCTGTCGTCCTCCGGCCCGGGGGTGCCACGGGTGTCCGTATTGCTCGTGACCAGCCAGAGCTTGTCGCCGCCCGCGGCGAGCACGGTGCGCAGACGGCCGTACTTCCCTTCCAGGAACGACTGCGGCGCGGCGGAAGGTTCCCGCTCACCGCCGGAGAGCGGGATCCGCCAGAGCCGCTTGCCGCGCAGCCCCGCCATCCAGATCGACCCCTCGGCGAAGGCGATCCCGCTCGGGGACGCCTGGGACGTCTTCCACTGCGCCACGGGATCCACGAACCCCTTCTTCCCCGCCTTCCCCTCGGCCTGCGGCCAGCCGTAGTTCCCGTCCGGCACGATCCGGTTCAGCTCGTCCCAGGTGTCCTGGCCGAACTCGGACGCCCACAGCCGCCCCCGCCCGTCCCAGGCGAGCCCCTGCACATTGCGGTGACCGTACGAATACACCACGGAGTCGGCCGCCGGATTGCCGTGCACCGGCTGCCCGTCCGGGCTCATCCGGAGGATCTTGCCGGCCAGCGACTCCTTGTCCTGCGCGAGCCCGGTGTCCCCCGTCTCGCCGGTCCCGGCGTACAGCATCCGGTCCGGACCGAACGCGATCCGTCCGCCGTTGTGCAGCGACCCCTTCGGGATGCCGCGCAGGATCGTGTCCGGCGCACCGAGCAGCCGGCCCGGAGTGGTGCCGTCCTCGTCGTACTGCATTCGGGCGATGCGGTTGTCGGACGCGGTCGTGAAGTACGCGTACACCATGTGGTCCACGTCGTACGTGGGGGCGACGGCGATGCCCAGCAGCCCGCCCTCACCGGAGGGCGCCACCCCCGGCACCGAGCCCAGCAGGGTCTTCTTCCCGGTCGTGCCGTCGATCCGGGTGATCGTCCCCTTGTCGCGGGAGGAGACCAGCAGATCGCCGCCGGGCAGCGCCGCGAGCCCCCAGGGCGAGTCCAGGCCCCCGGTCAGCGTCGACACCACCTTCACCGAGCCCTTGGCGGGCGGCCGCGGCGGGGCCGCGGGGGAGGAGGACGCCGGAGCCGGGTGCGAGGCGGGCGGTGTGCTCGCGGTGCCCGCCTCGCTGGGGCCCCCGCCCGATGAGCACCCCGCGGTCAGCACCAGCGCCCCGGCCGCCAGCGCGGCCACCACCGGGCCGCCCGGGCCCCGGCGCCCCCGCCGCCCGGCAGGGGTTCGTACAGATCCGAACAGAACACCGCGCACAGCACCGATCCCTTCGACGGACACCCGACCACCGTTCCTACCCCATGAACGCGAGCCGCCACCGGGGCGGCGTCTCAGTCCCACGACCCCTGCGCACGGGGCAGCGCGGCGATCTCCGCCAGGTCCCGCGCGGTCAGCCGCAGCCCGGCCGCCCCCGCGTTCTCCACCGCCCACCGCTCCCGCTTGGTCCCCGGCACCGGCACCACGTGCGGCCCCTGCCGCAGCACCCAGGCCAGCGCCACCTGCGCGGCGCTCGCCCCGTGCCGCTCGGCGATCCTGCGCAGCCCCACGACCACCGGCTGGTTCGCCGCCATCATCTCCGCGGTGAACCGGGGGTGCCGGGCCCGCAGGTCCTCCGGCTCGAAGCCCTGCCCCGGCGTCAGCGTGTCCGTCAGATAGCCGCTGCCCAGCGGCATCGCGGCCAGCAGCCCCACCCCGCGCGTGGTGCACCACGGCAGCAGGGACTCCAGCGCCTCCGGCGACCAGACCGAGAGCTCCGCCTCCACCGCGCTGACCGGGAAGACCTGCTGCACCCGCTCCAGCTGACGGATCGTTTCGTCGTACATGCGGGACCCGGAACGCCGTGAGGCCCGCGCCCCGACCGCGCAGAGCCCGAGCGCCCGCACCTTCCCGGCCGTCACCAGATCCGCCATCGCGCCCCAGGTCTCCTCGATCGGCACCTCGGGGTCGGGCCGGTGCAGCTGGTACAGGTCGATCACATCGGTCTGCAACCGGCGCAGCGAGGCGTCGCAGGCCCGCCGCACATAGCCGGGACGGCCGTTGGCCACGATGTGCTGATCGCCCACCAGCAGACCGCACTTGGTGGAGACGAACGCCTCCGACCTGCGCCCCTTCAGCGCCCGGCCGACCAGCAGCTCGTTGGTGAACGGCCCGTACATGTCGGCCGTGTCGAGCAGTTGGACGCCCGCGTCGAGCGCGGCGTGCACCGTACGCAACGCGCGGTCACCGCGTTGCTGCGAGGCGCTGTACGCCCAGCTCATCGGCATGCAACCGAGACCGACCGCCCCCACGGCGAGCGCCGCCGCACCGAGACTCCTGCGCTCCAACTCCCCGATCCTCCCCGGGCCCACCGCCGAACCGGGCCCATGCCCCGCCGTGGCGGGACCGCACCGCACACCCCAAAGTAACCTCTGCCGCCCACCGCACCGCGCACGGCCTCCGACGATCACCCCTCCGGTGAGGATTAGCCTCCTGACCATGACTTCGACGAACATCCCCGACAGCCCCGCACCGGCGAGGGCGACCGAGGTGTGGCTGCCGTTCCCGGCCGGTGGGATCGACGGGCTCCCCGAGTCGCTCACGTACCGTCACTGGGACGGCGGGCCCGACTTCCCCGCGGACCCCGCCGACTGCGCCTTCTACGTCGTGCCGTACATGAAGGGGGCCGAGGTGTCGGTGCGGCCGCTCGCCGGGATGACGGGCGTCCGGGTCGTGCAGACGCTGACCGCGGGCATCGACCACGTCGAGCCGGGGCTCGGCGTGCTGCCCGCCGGGGTAAGGCTCTGCAACGCCAAGGGGGTCCACGAGGCGTCCACCGCGGAGCTCGCCCTCACCCTGATCCTCTCCTCCCTGCGCGGCGTACCCGGCTTCGTACGCGGCCAGGACGCGGAGGAGTGGCGGTCCGGTTTCTACCCGGCGCTCGCCGACCGGTCCGTACTGATCGTGGGGTACGGGTCCATCGGCGCCGCCATCGAGGACCGGCTCGAACCCTTCGAGTGCGCGCGGGTGGTGCGCGTCGCGCGCTCCGCACGGGCATCCGCGCGCGGTCCCGTGCACGCGCTCGACGAACTGCCCCGGCTGCTGCCCGAGGCCGACGTCGTGGTGCTGTCCACCCCGCTCAACCCGTCCACCCAGGGGCTGGTCGACGCCGGGTTCCTGGCCGCGATGAAGGACGGGGCGCTGCTGGTGAACGTCGCGCGGGGCGGCGTCGTCGACACCGCCGCCCTGCTGCCCGAACTGGAGTCCGGCAGGCTCCGGGCCGCGCTCGACGTCACCGACCCGGAACCCCTGCCGCCGGGCCACCCGCTCTGGCATGCTCCCCACGTCCTGATCACCCCGCACGTGGGCGGCAGTTCCTCGGCCTTCCTCCCGCGCGCCAGGCGTCTGCTGGCCGCACAGCTGGGGCGTTTCGCCGCGGGAGAACCGGTGCGGAACGTGGTGCTCACCACCGGCTGACCACGCAACGCGGGGGCGCCGTCGCGCACGGTACCGGACAACCTCCCAGGTCGTCACGGAGAGTAGAGGGACTATGTCCCTCTGTGACGAGTCTGGTGTATCGTCCCGAAAGGGGCGCTGAGCCGCGGAGTGGAGGGACGGCGCCGGGGAGGACGCGACACGCGAGGGGGCGACGGGTGATGCACGGGCGATGGGCGCACGATCCGACACCACCGGACAACCGACGAGGGCCGGCGTACGCGGCGATTCCCGGGGCGCCCCGGTGAGCGCGCCGGCCGACGCCCTCGGGGCGCTGCTCTTCCGGAGGTCGGCCGCGGGCGGCGTGTCCCCGCTGCTCTGGCAGATCCTTCTCGGTGTCGTCTGGGCCGGATACGCCGTGGGCTCGGCCTTCGGCTGGGGCTCCTCGCAAATCGCCCTGTTCATGGGCGACTTCGGCCTCAGCGCGGCGGCGCTGGTCGCCGCCGTCTCCTGCTACCGCTACGCGCGGGAGGGCAGCAGCCGGTTCCGGCCCGCCTGGATGCTCTTCGCGCTCTCCTCGTTCATGGCCGCCGCGGGCAACGCGGTCTGGGGCTGGTACGAGGTGGTGCTCGGGCGCCCGGTGCCCACTCCCTCCCTGGCCGACCTGCTGTTCCTCTGTTTCGCGCCGCCCGCCATCGTCGGACTGCTCGTCCTCGCCAAGCGCCCCGTCACCAGGGCCGGCTGGCTCTGTCTCGCGCTGGACTCCTGGCTGATCGGCGGATCGCTCCTCACGCTCTCCTGGAGCCTCGCCCTCGCCCACGCCGCGCACCTGGTGGACGCCGAGGGCGTGAGCGTGGCCCGGGTGGCGCTCGCGCTGGCCTATCCGCTCCTCGACATCGTGCTGGTCTCCATGGTGCTGGCGCTGCACTTCCGCCGCTCCAGCGTCAACCGCTCCGCGGTGAACACCGCCGTGGCCGCGCTCGCCCTGACCGTACTGTCCGACGCGCTGTTCACCTCACCGCTGCTGCGGCAGACCTATCATTCCGGCCAAATGCTGGACGCGGGCTGGTTCGCCGGCTCCCTGCTCCTCGCATACGCCCCCTGGGGGGCCGACCGGACGGCGGACGGTCCCGCCGCCCTCCCGTCCCGCGGGGGGCAGCCGGCCAGCCGCCCCATCGCGGGCTCCCTGGCCGCCCTGACGCCCTATCTCGCCGCCGCCGTCTGCACGCTCGGCATCCTCTACAACGCCATCGAGGGCCGCCGGGTGGACCGTGTCGTGATCTTCACCGGCTGCACGGTGGTGCTCGCCCTGGTGGTCCGGCAGGGCATCATGCTCGTCGACAACATCGCCCTCACCCAGGAACTGGCCCAGAAGGAGAACCACTTCCGCTCCCTGGTGCAGGGCTCCAGCGACGTCATCATGATCGCCGCCCCCAACGGCGTCCTGCGCTATGTCAGCCCCGCCGCCGCCGGGGTGTACGGGCGGGAGGCGGAGGAACTGGTCGGGGCCGAGCTCTCCTCGATCATCCACCCCGACGACCTGGGGCGGGTGATCCACGAGGTGCGCCGGTTCCTCGCCGCCCCGCCGAGCGAGGAGCCCACCACCCGGATCGAGTGCCGCTTCAGATCCGGCACGGGCGACTGGCTCAACGTCGAGTCCACGGTCAACCGGCACCAGGGCGGGCTGATCCTCAACAGCCGCGACGTGACCGAAAGAGTGCGCCTCCAGGCCCAGTTGCAGCACAACGCCGAGCACGACCCGCTCACCGACCTGCCCAACCGCGCCCTGTTCACCAAACGGGTCCGCCAGGCCCTCGGGGGCCGCCGCTCCGGCGACCAGGGCACCGCCGTCCTCTTCATCGACCTCGACGGCTTCAAGGCGGTCAACGACCGCCACGGCCACCAGGCGGGCGACGAGCTGCTCGTCCAGGCCGCCCGCCGCCTCCAGGAATCCGTCCGGGCCGGCGACACGGCGGCCCGCCTCGGCGGCGACGAGTTCGCCGCGATCATCCTCGGCGACGGCACCCGCGACCAGTCCGCCCGGGAGTGCCAGGTCCACGAGATCGCCGACCGCCTCCGCCTCACCCTCTCCCAGCCGTACCGGGTCGGCACCGGCGACGTCCGGGTGGCCGCGTCCATCGGAGTGGCCTTCGCCGAACCGGGCATCAGCCCCAGCGACCTCATGCGCAACGCCGACCTCGCCATGTACCGTGCCAAGGCCGGCGGCAAGGACCGGGTCGAGCTGTACGCCCCGCAGATGCAGGCCGACGTCGTGCGCCGCTCCGAGCTGGCGGCCCGGCTGCGCACCGCCCTGCGCGACGGCGAGTTCGCCCTGCTGCACCAGCCCGTGGTGAACCTCGCCAGCGGCACGGTCGCCGCCGTCTCCGCCCAGGCCCGCTGGCGCTCGACCCAGGGCATCCTGTTCACCCCGGCCGAGTTCCTCCGCGTCGCCGAGGACGGCGACCGCACCGCCGAGCTGGGCCGCTGGCTGCTCGAAGAGGCCATCGAGCAGGCCGCCGAGCGGGCCAGGGCCGGGCACCCGGCCTCCGTGGCCGTACGGCTCCCCGCCCGCCGCCTCCTCGACAAGGGGATGCCGTCCGGCTCCGTCGAGGCGCTGCTCACCCGGCACGGCCTGCCGTCCGGGGCGCTGATGATCGAGGTCGCCGACAGCGACCCCAGGATCTCCTTCGACGAGCTGGAGCAGCGTCTCGTGGCCCTGCGCCGCATCGGGGTCCGTATCGCGCTCGACGGCTTCGGCAGCGGCTACGCCGCGATCAACGCTCTGCGCAGGCTCCCCATCGACGTGCTCAAGCTGGACCGGGAGCTGGTCGAGGGCGTGGTGGAGTCCGCCCGGCTGCACAAGATCACCAGCGGTCTGCTCCGCATCGCCTGCGATCTCGGCCTCCAGTCGGTGGCGGACGGGGTGGACCGGCCGGAGCAGGTCCTCGCGCTGCGCGCCATGGGCTGTACGCACGGCCAGGGCATGGCCTTCTCCGGCCCCCTCGACGAGTACCGGCTGCGGCGCACGCTGGCCCGCGGCGAATTCCCGGTGCCCGGCGGGAGGCTGGCCCAGCCGGTACTGACCGGCGGTTCCGTACCCCTGCTCAGCGGATCACATGGTGAGACGCCCATCCCACCCACTTGACATCGCGAGTGCGTCGGAGAGAGGGTCATTGCCATGCGCACCCGAATTCTCGTACTTGGACAGCGCGTCGGCTGAAGCTGAGTCCCGCACGGCACTCCGCAGACCCATACCGACGCGCTCCCCTCGCTTGCCTCACGGCACGAGGGGTTTTTTGTTGCACTGGCACCACGCAAACTGTCGCAAAGCACCCGCAGAAACCCTCAGCTTCGAGAAGAGAATGCCGATGACCGAGCAGGCCACCGGGGCCCACCATCCCCAGCCGCGGGCCCGTAACGGCGGATCGTCCGCCGCCACCGTTGAGCACGTCACGGGCGCGCAGTCCCTCATCCGCTCCCTCGAAGAGGTGGGGGCCGACACGGTATTCGGCATTCCCGGCGGCGCCATCCTCCCGGCGTACGACCCGATGATGGACTCCAGCCGGGTCCGCCACGTGCTGGTCCGCCACGAGCAGGGTGCCGGGCACGCGGCCACCGGCTACGCCCAGGCCACCGGCAGGGTCGGCGTCTGCATGGCCACCTCCGGCCCCGGCGCCACCAACCTGGTCACGCCGATCGGCGACGCCTACATGGACTCCGTCCCGATGGTCGCGATCACCGGCCAGGTCGTCTCCAAGGCGATCGGCACGGACGCCTTCCAGGAGGCCGACATCTGCGGCATCACCATGCCGATCACCAAGCACAACTTCCTGGTCACCAGGGCCGAGGACATCCCGCACACGATCGCCGAGGCCTTCCACATCGCCTCCACCGGCCGTCCGGGCCCGGTCCTGGTCGACATCGCCAAGGACGCCCTCCAGGCGCGGACCACCTTCAGCTGGCCGCCGACCCTGGACCTGCCCGGCTACCGCCCGGTCACCAAGCCGCACGCCAAGCAGATCCGCGAGGCCGCCAAGCTGATCACCCAGGCCAAACGCCCGGTGCTGTACGTCGGTGGCGGTGTCATCAAGGCCGGCGCCACCGCCGAGCTGAAGGTCCTCGCCGAACTCACCGGAGCGCCCGTCACCACCACGCTGATGGCGCTCGGCGCATTCCCCGACAGCCACCCGCTGCACGTCGGAATGCCGGGCATGCACGGTGCGGTCACCGCCGTCACCGCGCTCCAGAAGGCCGACCTGATCGTCGCCGTCGGAGCCCGCTTCGACGACCGCGTCACCGGCAAGCTGGACAGCTTCGCCCCGTACGCCAAGGTCGTCCACGCCGACATCGACCCCGCCGAGATCGGCAAGAACCGCGCCGCCGACGTCCCGATCGTCGGGGACGCCCGCGAGGTCCTGGCCGATCTGGTCCAGGCCGTCCAGGCCGAGCACACCGAGGGCCATGTGGGCGACTACACGGCCTGGTGGAAGGACCTGAACCGCTGGCGCGAGACCTACCCGCTCGGCTACGACCTGCCCGAGGACGGCAGCCTCTCGCCGCAGCAGGTCATCGAGCGCATCGGCCGCCTCGCCCCCGAGGGCACCATCTTCGCGGCGGGCGTCGGCCAGCACCAGATGTGGGCCTCGCACTTCATCCAGTACGAGCAGCCCGCCACCTGGCTGAACTCGGGCGGTGCCGGGACGATGGGGTACGCGGTCCCCGCCGCGATGGGCGCCAAGGCCGGAATGCCGGACCGCACGGTCTGGGCGATCGACGGCGACGGCTGCTTCCAGATGACCAACCAGGAACTCACCACCTGCGCGCTCAACAACATCCCGATCAAGGTCGCCATCATCAACAACGGCGCCCTCGGGATGGTCCGCCAGTGGCAGACCCTGTTCTACAACCAGCGCTACTCCAACACCGTGCTGCACTCCGGCGCGGACACCGAGGGCGCCCCGGCGAAGGGCACCCGGGTCCCGGACTTCGTCAAGCTGTCCGAGGCCATGGGCTGCCACGCCATCCGCTGCGAGGACCCGGCCGACCTGGACAAGGTCATCGAAGAGGCCAACGCGATCAACGACCGCCCCGTCGTGATCGACTTCATCGTCCACGAGGACGCCATGGTCTGGCCGATGGTCGCCGCCGGCACCTCCAACGACGAGGTCATGGCCGCCCGCGGGGTGCGCCCCGACTTCGGCGACAACGAAGACGACTGAGAGACAGAGAGAGACCGACGCCATGTCCACCAAGCACACGCTCTCCGTCCTGGTCGAGAACAAGCCCGGTGTCCTCGCCCGGATCACCGCCCTGTTCTCCCGCCGCGGCTTCAACATCGACTCGCTCGCGGTCGGCACCACCGAACACCCCGACATCTCCCGCATCACCATTGTGGTGAGTGTCGAGGACCTGCCCCTGGAGCAGGTCACCAAGCAGCTCAACAAGCTGGTCAACGTCCTGAAGATCGTCGAACTCGAGCACTCCGCTGCGATCCAGCGCGAACTCGTCCTGGTGAAGGTCCGGGCCGACAACGAGACCCGCTCCCAGATCGTCGAGATCGTCAAGCTGTTCCGCGCCAAGACCGTCGACGTCTCCCCGGAGGCCGTCACGATCGAGGCGACCGGCGGCACCGACAAACTGGAGGCCATGCTCAAGATGCTGGAGCAGTACGGCATCAAGGAGCTGGTCCAGTCGGGCACCATCGCCATAGGCCGTGGCGCGCGCTCGATCACCGACCGGTCGCTGCGCGCCCTCGACCGCACGGCGTAGCCCCCGAAGGGCCCGCCGCTCGCCGCCCGTATGGCGAGACCCGAAAACGTATCTGACGCACCCCGCCGTACGGTGGGACGCAACACCTGCACACCAAGGAGAAACCCAGTGGCCGAGCTGTTCTACGACGACGACGCCGACCTGTCCATCATCCAGGGCCGTAAGGTCGCGGTCATCGGTTACGGGAGCCAGGGGCACGCGCACGC
>NZ_JBIBUU010000031.1:0-66363 GCF_043079735.1 Streptomyces sp. NPDC015144
GATACTGGATGTATCGGGGTGACCCCGACAACGCGGCGAGCGTGCGTGCCGGGCGCCGCACGGCAGGCGGCAGTTTGAAGACAGGTCCTAGGACCCCGGTCCTCGGCCGGTGCGTCTGCGACCATGGTCGGGTGACAGAGATTCCGCGCGACACGCTTCAGGAGCAGTCCTTCTACGAGCAGGTCGGCGGCGAGGAGACCTTCCGGCGCCTGGTACACCGCTTCTACCAGGGGGTTGCCGAGGACCCGCTGCTCCGGCCGATGTATCCGGAGGAGGATCTCGGCCCGGCCGAGGAACGGTTCGCGCTGTTCCTGATGCAGTACTGGGGCGGCCCCCGTACGTACAGCGAGCGGCGCGGGCATCCCCGGCTGCGGATGCGGCACATACCCTTCCGGGTGGACCGAGCGGCGCATGACGCGTGGCTGGGCCATATGCGGGTGGCGCTCGACGAGCTGGGGCTGGCGCCGGAGCACGACCGGAAGCTGTGGGACTACCTCACCTACGCCGCCGCCTCGATGATCAACACTTCGGGCTGAAGCCGGAATTCGACCCTCCAGCACCGATAAACGGTCACAATCGAATCAAGTACGTACGCAAGCGGTTTCCAAGAGCCTCCAGCCCTTGAAAGCATCGAGCTCACGCCGGGGGGCGTGAGAGTGCTGAGGGCTCAGGGGGACGTGAGTGACGGGGTTCGTCTTTCTGCGGGTGCGGGCCCATCGGCTGCTGCTCTGCGCCGCCGTCCTCGCCGTGCTGCTGACCACATCGGTGCTGGCGGCGCTGACCGCCTTCTCCGGTTCGGTGGGCGACGCGGCGCTCCGTAACGCCCTCACCCACCGCTCGGCGGCCGACGCCTCCTTCGTGGTGTCCGCGCAGGTGCCGCCCGACCGGCGGGAGGCAGCCGACGCCGTCGCCCGGAAGGCGGCCGGTGCGGCCTTCGACGGTCTGCCGGTGACCGTGCGGACGCTGGAGACCTCGGGGGCGTACGCGCTGCCGACCGGGCTGCGCGCCCCCAGCCTCCGCTCCGACGACCCCGATCTCGCCCACTTCGCCGCGCTCGACCGCAGCCGCGTCCGGATCACCTCGGGCCGAGCGCCCGCACCGGACGGCGGGGCGGACGGCGGGCCCGTCGAGGCCGCGCTGCCGCTGCCCGCGGCCAAGGCGCTGAAGCTGGAGCCCGGCGCCCGGTTCACGGTCACCGACCGGCTGACCGACAAGCCGCTGCCCGTCCTGGTGACCGGGGTGTACGAGGTCGCCGACCCGGCCGACCCGTACTGGCAGCTCGACGAGCTGGGCGGGCGCGGTGTGCGCCGTCTCGCCTTCACCACGTACGGACCGCTGCTCACCGGGGCGGCCGTGCCCGGGTCCGGGCGGGTCAGCGCCGGGACGATGTCCTGGCTGGCGTCCGCCGACTTCCGTACGGTCACCACCGGCCGTATCGACGGGCTGCGGGCCTCCGCCGAGGCCGCCCCGAAGCGGGTGACGTCCGCTCCCGAGTTCAAGAGCGGGGCCTCCGCGCGGACCTCGCTGCCCCGGGTGCTGGAGCAGATCGACCGGGCGCTGCTGGTCTCCCGTTCGACGCTGATGATCGTGGCGGTGCAGCTGGTGCTGCTCGCGGGGTACGCGCTGCTGCTGGTGGCCCGGCTGCTGAGCAGCGAGCGGGCCGGGGAGACCCGGCTGCTGCGGGCCCGGGGCGGTTCGCGCGGCCGGATCACGGCGCTCGCCGCGATCGAGGCGCTGCTGCTGGCGCTGCCCGCCGCGCTGGTGGCCCCGCTGCTCGCCGGGCCGTTGACCCGGCTGCTCGCGGACCGGGGCGCGCTGGCCCGGGTCGGGGTGCGGATCGAGGCGGGGGCCACCGGGGCGGTGTGGCTGGTCTCCGTGGGTGTCGCGCTGGCGTGCGCGCTGGCGGTGGTGGCGCCCGCGCTGTCGGCCGGGGCCGGGGACCGTCCGGCGGGGCGGGCGGCGTCGCTGCCCGGGCCGTTGCGGGCGGGCGCCGACATCGGGCTGCTGGTGATCGCGGGGGTGGCGTACTGGCAGCTGGACCGGCGGGCCTCGGAGCTCGGCGGCGGCGTGCTGAGCGGGGACCGCCGGGGCGATCTGGGGATCGATCCGCTGCTGGTCGCGGCGCCCGCGCTGCTGCTGCTCGCGGGCACGGTGCTGACGCTGCGGCTGCTGCCGCCGGCGGCCCGGCTCGCGGAGCGGGCGGCGGCGGGCGGCCGGGGGCTGATCGCGGCGCTGTCCGGCTGGCAGTTCAGCCGCCGCCCCCTGCGGGGTGCCGGGCCGGTGCTGCTGCTGGTCCTCGCGGTGGCGATGGGCATGCTGGCCGTGGGGCAGCGCGCCTCCTGGGACCGTTCGCAGAGCGACCAGGCGGACTTCCGGACCGGTGCGTCCCTGCGCGTGCTGACCGGGGTCCAGGACGATCCGGCGGCCGCGGTCGGCTACGCCCGGCTGCCCGGGGTACGGGACGCGGCGCCCGCGCTCCGGGCGGAGACCGAGCTCTCCGACGCGCGCACCGCCACGGTCCTCGCCCTGGACACCGCGCACGCCCCCGACCGGATGCTGATCCGCGACGACCTCACCGACCAGCCCCGTCAGCGGCTGTTCGAACCGCTCGCCGCGCCGCGGCCCGCCCGGACCGGGCTGCCGCTGCCCGGGCGCAGCACCCGGTTCCGGTTCGACGCGCGGATCACCACGGACGCGAAGCACCGGGCGACGGGCGACGACCCGGTCCTCTCGGTGCTCGTGGAGGACGGCTACGGGCTGCCGTACCGGGTGGTGGCCGGGGCGGTGCCGACGGACGGCAGGGCGCACCCCTTCACCGTCGGGGTGGCGGACGGCGCCGACTTCACGGTCACCGGCTTCGAGCTGACCGGCAACCGCCCGTTCGAAGGGAACGAGCGGCACCGGCTGACCGTCGAGGGCCTGCGGGCCACGGGCCCGGACGGCACCGGGCGGGCGGTCCCGGTCCCCGCGGGCTTCGGCTGGCGGGCCGCACTGTCCGGCACCGGCTCCGGCGGCGAACCCGCGCCCGCCGAGCCGCTGACCGCGTCCGCCTCCGCCGACCGCCCGCTGACCGTCGGCTACGACATCACCTACGCCCCGAACGACTGGGACTCCACCCCGGCCTACTCGATGCGGGTCACCGCGCCCCGCCCGAAGCCCCCGGTGCCGAACGCCCTCGCCACCGACGCCTATCTGAAGGCGGCCGGGGCCCGGAAGGGGCAGGTCGTCGATGTCACGCTGGCCGGTGAGAAGGTCCGGGTGAAGATCGCGGACACGGTCCGGCAACTGCCCACCACCGGTGTCGGTATGGAATCTTCCGCCCCTGTGGCGGCCCGGGACGGCGGCGCCCTGCTGATCGACCTCCGGGCGCTGGGCCAGGTCTTCGCCCAGCGCCCCGGCGCCGTGCTCACCGCCAACGAGTGGTGGCTCGCCACCGCACCCGGGCGGACCGCCGAGGCCGCCGCCGCGCTGCGGGCCCGGCCGGACAGCGAACCGGCACGGATCCTGGTGCGGGACGAGATCGCCCGGGAGCTGACCGGCGATCCGCTGGGCGCCGGACCACAGTCCGCGCTGCCCGCGATGGCGGTCACCGCGGCGGCCCTGGCCGCGGTCGGCTTCGCGGTGAGCGCGGTCGGCGCGCAGCGGGAGCGGAACGGCGAATTCGCCGTACTGCGGGCGCTGGGCACCCCGCGCAGACGGCTGACCCGGATGATCGCCGTCGAGCAGGGGGTGCTGATCACGATCGCGCTGCTGGTCGGGACGGTCCTCGGGACGGTGCTGAACCGGGCCGTCGTGCCGCTCGTCGTGCTCACCGGGCAGGCCACCGCGCCGGTCCCCGGGGTGCTGGTGCGGTTGCCCGCCGGGCAGACCGCGATGCTGCTCGCGGGGGTCGCCGTGCTTCCGCTGCTGACCGTGGTGTTCCTCGCCCTGCGCGGCATCGATACCGTCACCTCGCTGCGTGTCCAGGGGGACAGCTGACATGACTTCGCGTTCCGTTCGCACCGGCCGGCACCCGGCCGACGCGCCCTGGGTGCGCACCCGGCTGCGCACCGCGCCCGGCACCGCCTGGGCGCTGGCGCTGCTGGTGCTGGTCACCGCGTTCCTCTCGGCCGTCTTCCCGCGCGCGGTGGAGCACCAGGGGACCGAGGGGCTGCGCCAGGACATCACCTCCGCCGGCGCCGGGCGCAGCGTCCTGGAGCTGATCAGCCCGCAGCCCAGCCTCCAACTGCCCCCGGCCGAGCGCGAGGCGGCGGTGCGCGGTGCGGCGCTGAAGGCCGTCCACGACAAGGCGCGCGCCGCGATGCCCGCCGAGGTGCGGCCGGGTGCCGCCGACTCCTCGTACGGCTTCCGCACCGCCCAGCCGATGGCCACGCCGGAACCCTGGCTGCCCCGGCCCGAGGGGGTCGACCCGAAACTGAGCTACGCCACCCCGTCGGACCTCCGCGACCACGCCACGCTGCGTTCGGGGGCCTGGCCCGCCGTGCGCGGCCTGGTCACCGAGGACACCGACGAGGTGGAGGGCGTGGTCACCGGGGCGACGGCGAAGGCGCTGGGCGCCCGGCTCGGGGCGACGGTCTCCGTGCCGACCCGGGCCGGGGAGCATCTGACCGTACGGATCACCGGCATCATCACCCCCAGGGAGCCCCGGAGCACCTACTGGTCGGCCGAGCCGCTGTTCCGGACCCCGGCGCTGGTGCCGGAGCCGGGTTCGAACCCGCCCAGCCTGGACCCGCCGCGCCACTACTGGACCGCGACCGTGCTGCTGCCGCAGGACGCCGCGCCGGCCCTGCTCGGCTCGACCGGTGAGCCGGAGATGTTCTGGCGGTTCCCGCCGGACGCCTCCGGTCTGACCGCCGCCGATGTGCCGGGGCTGCGCACGGCGCTCGCCTCGCTGGAGGGCGGTCCGGGGCTGGTGCGGCTGCGCGCGACGGCCGGTGACAACGCGGTGTTCACGACCGGCCTGGACCAGATCCTCGCCGGGTACGACACGCTGCGCACCGCGATCGGGCCGGTCGTCACGGTCGCCGCGGTGGGGGTCGGGGCCGTCGCCGCCGTGGTGCTGCTGATGACGGCCGGGCTGATCGGCGGGCGGCGCCGGGAGGAGCTGGCGCTGCTACGGGCGCGCGGCGGTTCGCTGGCCGGGCTGGCCGGGCGGCTGCTGGCCGAGACGGCGGTGGTCGCGGTGCCCGCGGCGGCACTGGGGCTGCTGGCCGCGCTGCCGTTCTTCGGGTCGGCCCGGCCGGGGCTCGCGGTGGCCGGGCCGGTCGCCGTCGCCGTTCTGGTCTGTGTGGCGGTGCCGGTGGGGGCGGTGGCGCCGCACCGCCGGCCGCGGCTGCCCGGGGCCCGTGACGATCTGATCACCGCCCGCCCGTCCCGGCTGCGTACGGTCGCCGAGCTCACCGTGCTGGTGCTGGCGGTGGGCGCGGTGGTCGGGCTGCGGCGGCGCGGTACGGCGGAGGGCGGCGGCGATCTGCTGGTCAGCGCCGCGCCGGTGCTCGTCGGGCTGATCGCGGCACTGGTCCTGGTGCGGCTGCTGCCGTTGCCGCTGCGGCTGGCCTCGCGGGCCGTCGCCCGGCGGCGCGGGGCGATCGGCTTCCTGTCGCTGGCCCGGGCCGGGCGGGGTTCGGCGGGCGGTGCGCTGCCGCTGCTCGCGCTGCTGCTGGCGCTGACCACGGCGGCGTTCGGCGGTTCGGTCCTCGCGGGGGTCTCGGAGGCCCGGGACCGGGCGGCGGTGCTGGAGGTCGGCGCGGACGCCCGGATCAGCGGGCTGCTCGACGCGGCGCCGCTCCCGGCCCGGCTGATCCGGGAGGTCCGGGCGGCGGACGGCGTGCGGCGGCTGGCCGAGGTGCAGGTGGTGTCCGGGGTGCCGCTGCCGCCCGGCGCGGACGGTACCGGCAGCATGAAGAACGCGACCGTGCTGGGCGTCGATCCGGACGCGTACGCGCGGCTGGCCCGCTCGGCGGAGCTGGGGACGTTCCAGCCGGACCGGCTGCGCGCGGACCGGGGCAGGGGCAAGGGCGGGGCCGGGACCGGGGTCGTACCGGTGATCGCGTCGCCGTCCGTGGCCGCCGAGCTGGGCGACGGCCCGCGCGACCTGACCACCCCGGCCGGGGACCTCCGGGTGCGGGTGGCCGGGATCATGCCGCGTACCGCCGCCGTCCCCGACCACGACTTCCTGCTCGTCGACTCGGCGGTGCTCACCCGGCAGTGGACCACCACCCTGCTGGTGGCCGGTGCCCCGGACCCGAAGGCGCTGCGGACCGCGGCCCGGGCGGCGGGCAAGGACATCTCCGTACGGATACGCGCCGAGGAGCGGGCGGCCTTCGTCGACACCCCGATGCAGCGGGGCACGCGCGGGATCTACGCGGCGGCGGTCGGGGTCGGGGCGGGCTACGCCCTGCTGGCGGTCCTGCTGTCGCTGCTGCGGACGGCGCCGGAGCGCACCGCGCTGCTGGCCCGGCTGCGGACCATGGGGCTCACCTCCCGGCAGGGCAGGCGGCTGCTGGGCCTGGAATCGCTGCCCCAGGCGCTGCCCGCGGCCTTCGGCGGGGTGCTGGTCGGCTGGGCGACGATCGCGCTGCTGGCGCCGGGCGTCGACCTCGCGGGGCTGGCGCTCTTCAACGGGACGGACGACGCCGCACCGGACGCCGCCCTGCTGCGGCCCGCCCCGTGGTCGCTGACGCTCCCGGCACTCGGCGTCGTCGTCCTCACCGTCGGGGCGGCCGCCGCCCAGGCGTGGTGGGCGAGCCGCCGCGGACCGATCACCGAACTCAGGTCAGGAGACCCGCGATGACGTCGCCGTCGGACGACACCAGCCTCAGCCTCGCCGAGCTCGAACAGCGGGCCGCCGCCCGCCGCGACCGGCCCTCCTACGGGCACGACGCGCTGATCGCCTGCGACCGGCTGGTCCGTATCTTCTCCGCCGACGGGGTGGAGGTGCAGGCCCTCCAGGGCCTGGATCTCCTGGTGTCCGAGGGCGAGTTGATGGCCCTGGTCGGCGCGTCCGGCAGCGGCAAGTCGACCCTGATGAACATTCTGGCCGGGCTGGACGTGCCGACCGCGGGTTCGGCGACGGTCGCGGGCCGCGATCTGCTGTCGATGGGCCCGAAGGAACGGCTCCGCTACCGGCGGGAGGTCGTCGGCTTCGTCTGGCAGCAGACCGCCCGCAACCTCCTCCCCTACCTCACCGCCCTCCAGAACGTCACCCTGCCGATGCAGCTGCGCGGCCGGGAACGGCTGCGGGGCGCCGAACGGGCCGCCCGCGCCGAGTCGTTGCTGCGGATCCTGGAGGTCGAGGACTGCCGCGACCGGCGCCCCGCCCAGCTCTCCGGCGGCCAGCAGCAGCGGGTGGCCATCGCGGTGGCACTCGCCAACAACCCGTCGGTGCTGCTCGCCGACGAACCGACCGGCGAGCTCGACTCGGCCACCGGCGAGCAGGTCTTCGCCGCGTTCCGCCGCGCCAACGAGGAGCTCGGCACCACCATCGTCATCGTCACCCACGACCAGGCGGTGGCCGACGAGGTGCGCCGTACGGTCGCGATCCGCGACGGCCGCACCTCCTCGGAGGTGCTGCGCCGCACCGAGGTCGACGCCGCGACGGGGCTGGAGTCCCAGGTGGCCCGGGAGTACGCGATGCTCGACCGCGCGGGGCGGCTCCAGTTGCCCGCCGACTACACCGAGGCGCTCGGTATGGAGCACCGGGTGCTGCTGGAGCTGGAGCGGGACCACATCGGGATCTGGCCGGACGGTGAACAGCCGGGCAAGTAACGGCAGTTGGGGTGGGGTTTTCCCCCGGTCGGCTCCGCCGGGTGGCCCGATGGTTCCCCGGGGTGCGCGCCCCTAGCGTCGAGGACGGAAGCCGTACCTCGACGCTGGGAGCACGATGCGCCTCGTTCCACTGGTCACCGCCGGGCTCGGTCTGGCCGGTCTGCTCGCGGGCGGCGTGCCCGCGTCGGCCGCCCCGGACCCCGGGACCGCCCCCGCCACCGCCCGGCAACGGCTCGACTGGGGCCCCTGTCCGGCCGACCAGCCGGAGCTGACCGAAGCCGGCGCACGGTGCGCGAAGGTCACCGTCCCGCTCGACCACGCCGACCCCGGCGGCCCGGTGATCCGGATCGCGATCTCCCGGATACGGGCCACCGCACCCCGGAGCGAGCGGCGCGGCATCCTGCTCTCCAACCCGGGCGGGCCGGGCGGCACCGGGCTCGCCCACCCCCTGTCGCTGCGCCCGGCGCTGAAGGACGTCGCGGCGCGCTACGACCTGATCGGCTTCGACCCGCGCTTCCTCGGCGGGTCCACCCCGATCGGCTGCGACCCGGCCGCCCCGGCGCCCGCGCCCGGCCCGGTCACCAGCCCCCGCGCGGACTTCGAGCGCTCGGTACGGTCCGCCCGCGACACGGCGGAGCGCTGCCTGCGGCACGAGGACAACGCCCGGCTGCTGCCGCATGCCACGACCAGGAACGTCGCCCGCGACATGGACGCGATCCGGGCCGCCCTCGGCGCGCCGAAGCTGTCGTACTACGGGGTCTCGTACGGGGCCGACCTCGGCGCCGTCTACACCCAGATGTTCCCCCGCCGCGCCGACCGCGTCGTCCTCGACTCCTCCACCGACCCGGCGGCCACCCAGTACGAACTGTTCCAGCGGTCCGGCGCGCCGCTCGAAGCGGGCCTGGACGAATGGGCCGCCTGGACCGCCCGGCACCACGCCGTCTACCGGCTCGGCACCACCCCCGCCCGCGTCCGGGCGAGCGTCCAGCGGCTGCTCGACGGCGCGGAGCACCGCCCCGTCACCGTCTCGGGCCTCCCGCTCGACGCCCCGCTGCTGCGGCTGGTGCTGCGCCAGTTCGTCCAGCACACGGAGTACGACGCGGCGCTCGCCTCCACCGTGCGCGATCTGACCGACGCGGCGGCGGGCAGGCCGGTCGAGCCCGGCCCGGAGCTGGCCGGACTGCTCGAACTGCTCGGCTCGCCGGAGCTGGCGGACAGCATGCTCGGCGGGGCGCTCTTCATGTGCGGGGACCGGGGCTGGCCGGCCGGCGGCTGGCCGAAGGACCCGGAGACGTACTGGCGGAACATGGAGCGCAGCCGGTCCGGCCAGCCCGTCTTCGGCCCGTTCGTCAACGGGATGACGGCGCCGTGCGCGTTCTGGACCAGCCCCTCCCGCGAGCCCGCCACGGCGATCGGCAACCACGTGCCCGTCCTGATGCTCCAGGCCCGCCGGGACAACAACGTCCCGTACGAGGGGGCCCTCGCCCTGCACCGGCGGCTGACCGGCTCCCGGCTGGTGACGGCCGACATCCGCTCGCACGGCGTGTTCGGGCGCGGCACGGACGGGCTCACCCCGGTCCCCTGTGCCGACCGGGCCGTCGACGACTACCTGCGCGACGGCACCCTGCCCGCCGCCGACCTGACCTGCCCGGCCGCCGGGGAGGTCCGGTGATCAGCCGCCGCACGGGCCTGGCGGCCACCGCCGCCGCCCTGGTCACCACGGCCGCCGCCCCCGCGTCGGCCGCCGCCGGACCCCGAACCGGCCTCCAGCGCGCGGTGGACGCGATCCGGGCCACCGGCGCCACCGGCGTCCTGGCCGAGGTGCAGAGCGCCGCCGGCCGGACCGTCGCCCGCGCCGGAGCCGCCGATCTGCGCGCCCCGCACGAGCCGGTGCCCTGGGACTCCTCGTACCGGATCGGCAGCGACACCAAGACCTTCACCGCCGTGCTCGTCCTCCAACTGGTGGGCGAGGGGCGGCTGGGGCTCACCGATCCGGTGGAGCGGTGGCTGCCCGGCACCGTGCGGGGGAACGGGAACGACGGCCGCCGGATCACCGTGGCCGATCTGCTCCGCCAGACCAGCGGGCTCAACGACTACCTGGCCGTCTCCCCCGACGCGGCGGACGCGTTCACCCCCGAGGGCTACCGCCGGTCCCGGTTCCGCCCCGCCGCCCCCGCCGACCAGCTCGCCGCCGCGCTGAGCCGCCCGCCGCAGTGGCTGCCGGAGCCGGGCAGGCCGCGCTGGGGCTACTCCAACACCAACTACCTGCTCGCGGGCCTGGTCGTCGAGGCGGTGACCGGCAACCCCTGGGAGCAGGAGCTGCACGACCGGATCGTCGAGCCGCTGGGGCTGCGCCGGACGTCCACCCCCGGCACCTCCCCGTACCTGCCGCAGCCGACGGCCCGCGCGTACACCTGGTTCCCCGGCGAGAAGCGGCCGACCGACACCACGCTGGCGTCCGGCGGCGGGGCGGACGGGGCCGTCATCAGCACCCCGCACGAGCACGGCGTCTTCCTGCGCGCCCTGATGGGCGGGCGGCTGCTGCGCCCGGCCGAGCTGGCGGCGATGAAGGAGACGGTGGCGGCCGAGGACTGGAGCCCGGCGCCGGGCGTCCGGTACGGGCTGGGCATCGCCTGGCGCCCGGTCCCCGGCGTCCGGGGCGGGGTCTGGTTCCACGGCGGTACGCATCTGGGAGTCGTCTCCGAGAGCGGGGTGACCCCGGACGGGGCGCGGGCCGCGACCAGCGCCACGTTCACTCTGCGGATGGGCGATCCGGCGCAGGAGGCGCAGGACCTGGCGGCGCTCCGTCTGGTCGACCGGGCGCTGGCCGCCCCGTAGGGGGTGTCAGCCTCCGACGGTCACCGCGAGGTCGCCGAGCCCGCTGCCGGGGGCGCGCAGGGCGATGGAGCCGAAGGGGGTGCGCAGCCGCAGCCAGGAACCGGCGGCGAGCAGGGCAACGGGGAAGTCCGGCGCCGCGCGGAGGAAGCCGAGCGACTGGGCGGCGTGCACGGCGCGCAGCGGGAGCCGGGTCGGGCCGACCGGGCGCGACCAGATCTCGCGGCCGATCCGGTCCCGCTCCGCCCGGGTGCGGTGGGGCTCGGGGAGCGCCGCGTCCCGGTCGCGGAATTCGGTCACGGCGGCGGAGAGCGCGGTGCGCAGGTCCACCGGGCCGGGCAGCCCCGGCTGTTCGTGCCAGCCGCTGCGGGGCGGGAGGACCCCGGTCCACGGCGGGCCGGTGACGGGGGCCGGGAGCGCGCCGGTGCCGGTGGACTCCCCGAGGGATTCGAGGAGTTCACCGGCGGACACGGTGACGTCGAAACCGTCCGGTCCGGCCAGCCGGGCCGCCCGGACCGCTAGGACCTCGAACGACGGCGGCCTGCCGAAGACGGCCAGCGCGCTGCCGCCCGCCTGCATCCGCACGGCGGCGGCCCGGTCGTAGTGGAGGAGCCGACCGAGGAAGGCCGCGAGATCCTCGGCCTCCCTCGCGTCGGCGAACTCCAGCGACCGTACGGGCACCGTCATGCTGCCGCGGGCTCCTCGGCCATGTACTGCTGGAGGAAGAGCCGCTCCTCGGCGGAGATCCGCCGGGGGCGCGACTCGGCCAGGTCGTAGGGCACGACGACGGTCGAGGCCCGCACGTACACCTGGTCCGGGTCCTTGATCTCGTACGCGATCGTCAGCGACGCGGCACCGATCTTCGTGACCCACGACTCGACGGTCACCGGCTCGTGCCGGTGGACCAGCGGCCGTACGTAGTCGATCTCGTGCCGGGCCACGACGGACCCGCCCGAGAAGGACGGCGAGCCGTCCCCGGGCGCCAGCCGGAACATGAAGTCGATCCGCGCCTCCTCCAGGTAGCGGAGGAAGACCACGTTGTTGACGTGCCCGAAGGCGTCCATGTCCGACCAGCGCAGCGGACAGCTGTAGAGGTGACGGGCCAAGACGATCAGCCCCGCGTGAGCTTCTTGTACGTGGCGCGGTGCGGACGGGCCGCGTCCGCGCCGAGGCGCTCGACCTTGTTCTTCTCGTACGACTCGAAGTTGCCCTCGAACCAGTACCACTTGGAGTCGCCCTCGTACGCGAGGATGTGCGTGGCGACCCGGTCCAGGAACCAGCGGTCGTGGGAGATGACCACCGCGGCGCCGGGGAACTCCAGCAGCGCGTTCTCCAGCGAGGAGAGGGTTTCGACGTCGAGGTCGTTGGTGGGCTCGTCGAGGAGGAGCAGGTTGCCGCCCTCCTTGAGGGTCAGCGCCAGGTTGAGGCGGTTGCGCTCACCACCGGAGAGGACGCCGGCCGGCTTCTGCTGGTCCGGGCCCTTGAAGCCGAACGCGGAGACGTAGGCGCGCGAGGGCATCTCGACCTGGCCGACGTTGATGTAGTCCAGCTCGTCCGAGACGACGGCCCAGAGGGTCTTCTTCGGGTCGATGTTGGCGCGGGACTGGTCGACGTAGGAGATCTTGACCGTGTCACCGACCTTGATGGAGCCGGAGTCCGGGGTCTCCAGGCCCTGGATCATCTTGAACAGCGTGGTCTTGCCCGCGCCGTTCGGACCGATGACGCCGACGATGCCGTTGCGCGGCAGCGTGAACGAGAGGTCGTCGATGAGGACCTTGTCGCCGAAGGACTTCGAGAGGTGCTCGACCTCGACGACGATGGAACCGAGCCGGGGGCCCGGCGGGATCTGGATCTCCTCGAAGTCCAGCTTCCGCATCTTCTCGGCCTCGGCCGCCATCTCCTCGTAACGGGCGAGGCGGGCCTTGGACTTGGTCTGGCGGCCCTTGGCGTTGGACCGGACCCACTCCAGCTCTTCCTTGAGCCGCTTGGCGCGCTTCTCGTCCTTGCGGCCCTCGACCTTGAGGCGGGCGGCCTTCTTGTCGAGGTACGTGGAGTAGTTGCCCTCGTACGGCAGGGCGCGGCCGCGGTCCAGCTCCAGGATCCAGTCGGCGACGTTGTTGAGGAAGTAGCGGTCGTGGGTGACCGCGACGACGGCGCCGGCGTACTTGGAGAGGTGCTGCTCCAGCCAGTTCACCGACTCGGCGTCGAGGTGGTTGGTGGGCTCGTCGAGGAGGAGCAGGTCGGGGGCCTCGATGAGCAGCTTGCAGAGCGCGACGCGGCGCTTCTCGCCACCGGAGAGGTTGACGACCGGCCAGTCGCCGGGCGGGCAGCCCAGCGCGTCCATGGCCTGCTCCAGCTGGGCGTCCAGGTCCCACGCGTTGGCGTGGTCCAGGTCCTCCTGGAGCTTGCCCATCTCGTCCATGAGCTCGTCGGAGTAGTCGGTCGCCATGAGCTCGGCGACCTCGTTGAACCGCTTGAGCTTGCCCATGATCTCGGCGGCGCCGTCCTGGACGTTCTCCAGGACCGTCTTCGACTCGTCCAGCTGGGGCTCCTGCATGAGGATGCCGACGCTGTAGCCGGGCGACAGGAACGCGTCACCGTTGGACGGCTGCTCCAGGCCGGCCATGATCTTCAGCACCGTGGACTTACCGGCACCGTTGGGGCCCACGACACCGATCTTCGCGCCGGGCAGGAAGTTCAGGTTGACGTCATCGAGGATCACCTTGTCGCCGTGCGCTTTGCGCGTCTTGCGCATGGTGTAGATGTACTCAGCCAAGAGAAACCGTCCGGCAATCGATGAGTGGGCAGATACACCCATCTTGCCTGACGGGGGTACCCGGATGGAAACCAGTACGGCCCACGGTGTATTCCGGGCCCGCCCGGACGCCCTCCGGCGGGGAGGCGGACCCTGCCGCCCGGGGCGCCCCGGCACCCCCGGCACGCTTCCCCGCAACGCCCCGGTACGCCCCGCCAGGCGTCCACCGGCGCCGTCCGGCACCCTGCGCGTCGGCACGTACCCGGGGCGCGGCCGGATGACATGGGACGCCGGATGACATGGGACGACCCCGGCGCGCCGGGGCGGCGTGCCGGGGTCGTCGACGGGCGGTGGTGACGGTCCGCCGTCCGTCCGTCACCCCGGCCCGGGGCCGGGGTGACGGCGGGGGCCCGCTGTCGCGCGTCCGCCCTTGCTACTGCTGCTCCCGCCCGCCGCTACTGCGCGGTGGGCTGGGCCTTGCGCTTGCGCAGGAGGAAGACCGCGCCGCCGCCGACGACGACGAGGGCGATCGCGACGCCCGCGATGACCGGGGTGGCGCTGGAGCCACCGGTCTCGGCGAGGTCGCCCGAGCCGCCGGTCGAACCGGTCGAGCTGCCGCCGGACGTGGCCGGGGTCTTGTCGCCGCCGGTCTGCGTGTCGGTGCCGCCGTTGCCGCCGTTGCCGCTGCCGCTGGTCTTGCAGTCCAGGATGCCCTTGAACGTCTTGGAGAAGCCGTTCGGGCCGGTGACCGTGATGTCGTACGCCTGGTCCTCGGCGACCGGGACGGTGATCGTCTCGGTCTTGCCCGCCTCGACGGTGTGCTCCTTGCCCGCCAGCTGGAAGGTGAACGCCTCGTCACCCTCGTTGCTCGCGGTCACGTCCACGCCACCCTTGGCGCAGTTCTTCTGGGCCGAGACGGCCGGGATGGCGCCCTTCTTGGCCCAGGTGCCGGTGGCGGTCGCGGAGACCGTGGACTCGCTGGAGCCGGCCAGGATCATGGTCTGGCTCTTGGTGACGCCGGCGAAGGCCCGGCCGACCGGGACCGAGGTGGTGGCCTGGACGGTCAGCGAGGCGGTGCCGTCGGCGGTGCCCGCCGGGACGTCGAAGTACAGCTCGGCGCCGTTGGCCGCGGTGGTGACGGGCTGGCCGGCCTTGTCGGTGACCTTGACGCCGCTGGCGGCGTCGACGGGACCGGTCACGGAGACCTGTCCGGCGTTGGTGTGGACGGTGACCGGTCCGAGCTTCTCACCGGAGCGGCCGGAGACCGCCGCCGGGTCCAGGGCGAGGGACGCCTTGGGCTCCTCCTGGTCGGTGGCGCTCTTCTCCAGCCAGTCGGCCAGCTTCTCGGCCTGGGCGTCGGTCGCGTCGACGTCGACACCGTCCGAGTAGCGCCAGATGGCGACCTGGGTGCCCGCCGCCGCGGTCTTCTCGGTGAGCGGGCCGGTGCCGGCCGCCTTGGCGAGCTCCGCGAGGTCGTCGACCTGCGGGTAGGAGTGCTCGAGGATCCAGCGGATCTTGCCCGCGTTCTTGTTGCTGTTGAGCGAGGTCTGGCTCCAGGGGGTCTCCAGGTACTTCGCCTGGTCCTGGGTGGGGTTGTGGATGTCGATGCAGTACGTCTTGAGCTTGCCGCCGCCGTCGACGGTCATCTCGAAGAGACCGGCGGGCAGCTGCTGGTTCCGGCCGTTGCTGTGCAGGACGGCACGGTCGAAGGTCTTCAAGCCGTCCAGCACCGCGGACGCGCCGCCCTGGTGCTGCGGCGTCTCGTCGGCGACGGCACTGCCCGCGCCGACGAAGGCGCCCGCCATGACCAGACCGGATGCCATCACCGACGCGGCCAGCCGGGCTATGCCGCGCCGCCTCGGAGATATGGCCGTCGCCTCCGAGGACGACGAAGCGGTCGCTGAAGAAGCAGAAAACACAGAATTCCCCTCCGGGCGGGGCCCTCCGCGCCTGATGCGCGTGTGGGGATTGCCCCGCCAGTCGACTCAAGTGCCCCGTGAGTACTCGGAATCCTAAGGACGAAGAGATGAACAGTCCCCCGTCATACCGTCGTACAACCATTCCGAATCGGAATCGTTATCCCGGAAACACCGCCGTTCACCTTCCGGCCCCGTCCACCACCCCTCGCGGCACTTCCTTCCCGCCCCTCGCGGCACTTCCTTCCCACCGCGACGCCCGGTCGCGAACGCGCCCGCTCCTTGCCCCCGCACCCGCCACCGGGGCCCTGGTCCGGCTTGCTCAGGGGGCCGACGCGAGTGCGGGTACCCCTTCCTGACGTTCCGTCGGGGACCGCTCCGCGTCCGCGCTCCCCGCCTGTACGGCCGGGGACGGCTCGGCCTTCGACAGCCGCCGGAACGCCGCCGTTCCCCGGGACAGGTCGTGGCCCACCGCCACCGCCTCGACGTCCACGGACGTACGGCGCTGCCCCTCCCGCTCCTCCTCACGCACCTTCAGCCTGCCGTGCACCACGAGCGGTTCACCGATCGAAACGGAACCGGACAGATTCCAGGCGAGGGACCGCCAGGCCCACACGGTGTAGAAGCTGGTGTGCCCGTCCGCCCAGAGCTGCTTCTCGCGGTCCCAGCGGCGCGGCGTCACCGCGAACCGGAATCGCGCCATTCCGCCGGTCGCGGTCTCCCGGAACTCCACTCCCGTCGCCGCGTTGCCCACCAGGGTCACCAAAGTCTCGTTCATGGATCCGCCTTCCCTTCGGTCTTCGAAACGGCCACCGCGTGGTCGCGGTCACCTGTTCCAGAGTGAAGGGAAGGCGGAAATCCTGCCGGGGCCTGTGGACTACCCGCCGGTTGTGGAAATCTCCGTCACCGCCGCGTACCTCTCCCGTACCTCGCGGTAGCGCACGAGTTCCGCGGCCACCGGATCGAGCACCCGGGCCCGGCCGCAGGCCGCCGCCGCCTCCCGCAGCCGCCGCTCGGCCTCCTGCCCGTACCGCCGGGCAGGGCCGCGCGCCGCCGCCGCGCAGGACCACTCCACCAACGGGCCGCCGACCACCCCGGCCACCATCACCAGGGCGGGCGTGAGATAGCCCGGCGCGAACAGACCGACCAACTGGCCCACCAGCCAGAAGGCGCCGGTGAACTGCAGCAGCGTCATCACCACCTGCGCCAGCACCGCGACCGGCCACCACCTCGGCCTCGGCGGCCTTCCACCCACCCGGCCGCCCCGCACCGCGCCGGAAGCCCCGAGCGCCCGCTGCGCGAGGGAGGCGCCGGACGCACCGGAGGCGCCAGACGCTCCGGAAGCACCGGACCCCGCGGCGCCGTCCCGGGCCCGGGGCGCGCCGGAGGCTCCCCAGCTGCCGACTCCCCCTGCCCCCGACACCCGTTCGGTCCAGGCCCGTTCGACCAGTGCGTCGAGCGCCTCCGGCAGCTCCTTCGCGCCGTGCGCCGCGGCCTCCCGGACCGCCTGCGCCCACGGGCCGGGCAGCCCGTGCGCGGCCTCGTCCGCCACCGTCCGCACCGCCTGCTCGACCCGCTGCCGGGCGGTGATCCGCTGCTCGGGCGGCTCCGGCCGGGCCGGGGAATCCCGGCTCCCGGGGCGCCGGGTCGACTCGTACCAGCGCCAGAGCCGCAGCCACGGGGTGCCGCAGGCCCGTCCGGCGTTGCGGCGCCACTCGCGCTCGGCCAACTGGCCCGCGGCGGCCGCCCCGACCGCCTCGGCCAGCCGGTCGGCGAACTCCTCCCGGGCCCGCTCGTCGAGCCCGACGCGTCCCTCGGCCACGTACGCCGGTCGGAGCCTGGCCGCCGCGGCGTCCACGTCGGCGGAGAGCCTGCGCGCCGCCGCGCTGCGCTCCTGGACGAACCGGCCCAGCACCTCGCGCAGTTCGTCGATCCCGTCGCCGGTCAGCGCGGAGACGGCCATGACGACGGCACCCGGGTCGCCGTGTTCGCCCAGCGCCATGCCGTTCTCGTCGAGCAGCCGGCGCAGGTCGTCGAGGACCTGGTCGGCGGCGTCGCCGGGCAGCCGGTCGATCTGGTTGAGGACGACGAAGGTGACCTCGGCGTGCCCGGCGAGCGGCCGCAGATAGCCCTCGTGCAGGGCCGCGTCCGCGTACTTCTCCGGGTCGACGACCCAGATCACCGCGTCCACCAGCGCGAGCACCCGGTCCACCTGCTCCCGGTGCTCGGTCGCCGCCGAGTCGTGGTCGGGCAGGTCGACGAGTACGAGGCCGTCCAGGGACTCGTCGGCGCCCCCGCCGGTCTGCTGCGGCCTGCGCCGGAGCCGGCCGGGGACGGCGAGCCGGTCGAGCAGCCCGGCGGCGCCGTCGGTCCAGGAGCAGGCGATCGGGGCGGCGGTGGTCGGACGGCGCAGCCCGGTCTCGGAGATCGGGGCCCCCGCGAGGGCGTTGAACAGCGTCGACTTCCCGCTGCCGGTGGCCCCGGCGACGGCGACGACGGTGTGCCGGGAGGAGAGCCGCTGCCGGGCCGCCGCCTCGTCGAGCACCCGCCCCGCCTCGTCGAGGGTGTCCCCGTCGAGCCGCGCCCGGGACAGCCCGACGAGTTCACGGAGCGCGTCGAGCCGGGGCCGGAGCGGCCCGCTCGTGGGTACGTACGCCTCGACCTGGGGCGGAGCCGCGTCCCCGTCGTCCGGGACGGACGCGGATCCGAGGCCGGATGCGGGGGCGGACGCGGATCCGGTCTCCGCCGCCCGGTCCACGGCCCGCCGCGCGATGAGCCCGTCGTTCCAGCCCCGCCCCTCCCCCCGGGCCCGCTCGCTCTCCTTCTCCCGCTCCCGCTCCCGTTCCTTCTCCCGCTCCGGACCCGGTTTCGTCTCCCCCTCCGGCCCCTCGCCGGACCCCGGGTTCCCGGCGGAACCGGCCCCTTCGTCAGTGACGGCAGTCATGCTGCCACCTCTCCTTCTGCAGTACGGACAGCGCGGCGATCAGTTCGGCCTGCGGCTCCGGGGTCACGTCGAGGGCGTCGAGCGGGGCCAGCCGCCGGTCGCGCTCGTCGTCCAGCACCCGGTCGAGGCAGTCGGTGAGCAGCGCCCCGCCCCGGTCGCGCAGCCGCAGCGCGCCCTGGGCACCGATCCGTTCGGCGAGCTGCTCCCCCGCGCCCCGGGTGCGGCGGCCGCCGAGCAGCGCGGCGGCCAGCAGCGCCGTCACCGTCTCGGTGTCGGGCGCCGCGTTGCGTTCCATGCCGCGCACCTCCTCCTCGGCCAGTTCCTCCAGCACCCGCCACCAGCGGCGTACGGACAGGGCGATCCGGCCCCGGATGTCCTCGGCAGGACCCCACCCCCCTTCCTCCCGGCGAACCCCCTCGAAGCCGAACTCCCGAGCCGCCTGGTCGCGTTGCCAGGCCGTACGGATCTCCTCGTCGGCGGCCGCCACGGCGCACTGGAGGAGTGCGGAGAGACTCTCGACCAGTGCGTCCAGGAGCTCGGCCGAGGTGCTGTACCGGGGGTAGCCGCGCCATCTCGTGCGGGCGTCCCCGGCGAGCACCCCGCCGCGGCGCAGCCGGCGCCGGACCTTGGCGCTCTCCGCGCGGTAGGCGTCCTCCACCACCCCGGTGAGCCGTACCGCCGCCGCGTACTGGGCGGCGACGGCCCCGGCCAGCTCGGGCATCCGGACGTCCAGCGAGTCGATCAACCCGGCCGCCGTACGCCCGACCGCCTGCTGGCGGGCCGCCGGGTCCTGGGCGCGGTGGCTGAGCCAGGCGCGCAGCGGGGCCACGGCGGTGGCGGGCAGCAGTCCACTGCCGGCGCAGGCCGATTCGGGCAGTTCGGGGATGGTGAAGCGGGGCACCTCGCCGAGGCCCGCCCGGGTGAGCAGCGCCCCGTACTGCCGTGACACCTCGCCGATCACCTGGTGGGGCACCCGGTCGAGCACGGTGACGAGCGAGGCGTCGTACTGCTTCGCGGTGCGCAGCAGGTGCCAGGGCACGGCGTCCGCGTACCGGGAGGCGGTGGTCACCATCACCCAGACGTCGGCGGCGCAGATCAGCTGGGCGGCCAGCATCCGGTTGCGGACCACCAGGGAGTCGATGTCGGGCGCGTCGAGCAGCGCGAGCCCGCGCGGCAGTCCGGGCGCGGTCTCGACCCGCAGTGCGCCGGCGTCGTCCTCCCCGGCCCCGTCGAGCGGGTCGACCCCGTCGAACTCCTCGCACCGGCCGGGGCCCCCCGCCTCCTGGGGCGGCAGCCAGATCCGGGTCAGCTGCGGCAGTACGCGCACCCCCGCGAACCAGTGGTGGTCGTCCGGGTGGCAGACGAGCACCGGCGTCCGGGTGGTGGGCCGGAGCACCCCGGCCCGGCTGACCGACTGTCCCACCAGCGAGTTGACCAGGGTCGACTTGCCCGCCCCGGTCGATCCCCCGACGACCGCGAGAAGCGGCGCCTCGGGGTCCCTGAGCCGGGGCAGCAGATAGTCGTCGAGCTGGGCGAGCAGTTCGCTCCGGCTCTGCCGGGCGCGCTCGGCCCCCGGCAACGGAAGGGGAAGACGCACGGCAGCGACACGGTCGCGGAGGGCGGAGAGTGCGTCGATGAGCTGAGGCCGTACGTCCAAGGTCACCACATGCGAAGAATGCCCAACTTTGGAGCCTTTTTGAAGCGTATAGACACCTCTGCGCGCCGGTTCGCCCGGGAAATAAGTCCGGACAGAGCGGACGAGTGGGGGTGCAGGCATAACGAGTGCACAACACCCGGCGCGCCAGACGTCAAAAGCGCTGCACGAATCCCACCCACCTGCGATTATCGGTTCGCTTCACCGAACCTCCACATCGTGCCACGCAGGTGAAGCAACCAGGACAAGGTGATCGGAGCCCTATCCTTGTCCCGGCAGGTCACCGACCGGCCCGGCCCCAGGGCTCCAGGCCGCCGAGGCCACCACCCGGCCCCCGTAGCTCAGTGGATAGAGCAGGTGCCTTCTAAGCACTTGGCCGCAGGTTCGAGTCCTGCCGGGGGCGCACGATCGAGGACCCTCCTTCGGGAGGGTCTTTTTGCTGGTCAGGGGTGGTTTTCGGTCAGCGGAGGAGGTGCCGGCCAGGGCACCTCCGGTGGCTGGATCTGTCCGGCTGGATCCGGTCAGAGACGGCCCTTGGCGGCTGGACTTCCCGAAAACTTCCCGAAGTTTCGGGGCCGCCCGCTGCCCTGCCTCACTCCGGTCCGCGTGCTTTTCGCTGCCGTTGGGTCCCCGGGTGGATGACGGTGAGCTGCCCTTCGACCCCGGCGGGCAGGCTTGAGCGCTGCACAGGGTGTGGCGAGGCGAGGGAGGAGGCGAAGATCGCGACCAGGTCATGCGGCGTACTGCCGCTGAAGGCCGCACACCACAGGTAGGCATCACCGACGCGGGGTTCGGCCCACGCCTGCCAGCCGAGTCTCCCGGGCCGCGGGTCGGCATCGCGAACGAGCGAAGGCACTTCCTCCAGGGAGATTCCGGCCGTGAGTCCGGAGGCAAGAGCGGCGGTGCGCGGACGGTCGATGTCGCGGGCCCAGCCCTGGGCGCAGACCGCCGCCAGGACAGCCTCTGGGCTGTCGAAGCAGAAGGCCGGATCCGTGCGGGCGTCGAGAGCGAGAAGGAAGTCGGTCAGGGTCTCGTGGGGGACGCCAGCGGTGAAGTACGCGTTCCATTCCGGCAGGGTGCTGCCGGGATGCGACCGGGCGGAGATCTGCCAGGCAACCGGAAGGTCTCCCAGTTCGAACGAGCAGGCGGCGCGCGTCCACTCGGCGCCGCACAGCCCGTTGGGGCTCGTGTAGAGGAGGGTGTCACGGGCGGTCGGCCACATCCGCCAGTCTGCGGCGGCGAGGGCCGCGCCGACCTGGTCAGCCAGGGCCTCGTCATCGCCCGCCAAGTGGCGAGGAGTGACCCAGTACGGAGGTTCGGGAGGACGGGAATCGCTGGAGTGTTGGGGGTACAGGGGCGCCTCCACGTGGTCGAGGGCTCGGGCGGTCGTCCACGTTGACATAGCCCCAGGGCCGTGACCAGTCCTTTCGCGCTCTTCCCCGTCTGCCTCGGGCGAACTGGGCTCTTCTCCGGACCGCTGAAGAGGAGAGGGGGCTCACCAGGAGATCAGACGGCCCGCCGGTGTGTGCGTGAGCGTCACGCAGCCGATCCAGTCACCGCTTTCCGGGTACTCCCAGCTGTCCGCGTCGGTCAGGGCGTTCAGCAGTTCCTCGCGGGCGAGGGGCGGGCCGGGCTGGAAGCCGCTGCCTCCGCTCGGGGGCGTTCAGGGGATGACGCGGCACACATCGATCCACCCCTTGTCGATCAGGGGAAGGAGTATGGGAACCAGCTCTCCAGGCGGCGCCGATGCGAGGGGTTCGTCCAGATCGCCGCGGACGCCCGGCAGGATGTCGATCTCAAAGGGATTCAGCATGAATGCGCGCTCGGCGGCGGAGAGATCTTCTGGAGCGTTCACACCGGGATCGTCACACGGCTGATGTCGGTGGCCACAGGGCCGTCCATTGACGGAAGCGTTCGGCGCCGTCAAGGTCGGCGCATGGATTCCACCTCCGCGTCGCCCGCACACGCGGCAGCCTGGTCGAAGCTGTTGAAGACGTACCGCCCTCGGCCTGCCGACGAGCGGCAGGGGCCGCCGTCCCTTGGACGCCTGATCGAGGCGGCCGGCCGCGACACCACGCTCGGCGCGATGTACCCCTGGGTCTCGATGCAGCAGCTGAGCGTGTCCACGGGGAACAGATGGGAGGAGTGGGGACGCGCACCGCTTCCGGCGATGTTCGCCCGCCCCGACAGGTACGAGGTCGTGGGCCGCGACAGGCGGGGAGACGTCGTCCGGCTGGCGACGCCCGAACCGGCGGAGGCCGTCGTGTTCGCGGCGGGCCTAGTGCGCACCAATGGCGCCGCGAGGCCGGCGGAGCCGCACGCCTGGTCGTCCGAGGTGGAGCGGGTCCTGCGGGAAGCGGGCTGGCACCCCGGACGGACCGTCGATACGGCGGGCTGGAAACAGCGACTGGAGCAGGACGGCTTCCGCTCCCATGCCGCGGCCGAGGGCTTCCTGCGCGAGTTCGGCGGGCTGACGGTCGGGCACGGCGGCGCCGGCATCACCTGCGCCAGGGAGCCTTTCGACCTGGACCCGCTCCTGGCGCTGGGCGAGGCCGACCGGTTCGGCGGATGGGGCGAGGAGATCGGCCACCACCTCTTCCCGGTCGGAGAACTCGCTGGCGGCCACGCGTTCCTCGGGCTGGACGAGGACGGTGAACTGTACGTCGTCAACGACTGGCCAGCCCGATTCGGCCGTATGCCCGAGGCCATGGAGAACCTCGTTCTCGGCGTCATGCCCGTTCACATGCCGGAACCCAAGTCGACCGGGGCGCCCGAGTAGGCCGGGCGCAGGGGAACGTCCCGCGCCGCCGGCACGACACTCGTGGTCGTCCGCTCAGGACGTCGCGGCGTTCCTGAACGTGGCGAGGAGCGCCCGGGCGCGGCCCCGGAAGGCTTCGTCCTGGCGGATGATGCGGTTCTCGACTCCCGAGCGGACGACCCGGGCGTCGCCGTCTGCGAGGACTTCGAGCCGGCGCAGGTGGTCGCCGTTCAGGGCTGCGCCTCCGAGGGCCTCCAGGGCGTCGCAGGCCCCTGCCGGATCGGCGTCCCACTCGGCCGAGGCCAGGACGGCGGAGGCGAGTGCGGCCTGGTCCAGAGCGGCAGGGTTCGCCACGGCTACGAGGGCCAGGACGACGGCCGACGCCTGCACCGGGTCGCTGAGGGCCGCTTCCAGCCTGGCGGTGAGCGGGCGACCGGCAGGGCCGAGGAGCGCGGTCGTCCGGGCGGCCCTCACCACCGCCCAGCGGGCCCACTGGCTCTGCGCGGCACGGTCGAAGACCGACGCGAGGACGGCGACGACAGGTTCAGGGTCTCCTGTGACGCGCCACAGAGCTTCGGCGAGGGCCGTGTCCGTGTCCAGCGCGGGCGTGGTGTCCTTGCCCGGATCACTGAGCGCCTCACGCAGGAGTGGTGCCAGAGCCGCTCCGCAGGAACCGAGTACGGCAGCGGTCCTGGCTGCGTCGCGCGGGTCGCGGCCACCCCGGCCGAGTTCCTGTTCGAGGCATCGCAGTAGCGGCGCGGGTTTGCCCGTGAGGTCGTACAGGGCCTTCGCCGCCGGGAGGACGTCCCGCTGTGCTGCCGCTCGCAGCGCGGTGACGGCCGTGTCACGATCCGCTGGAGCGCAGTCTGCCGCGACGGAAGCAAGGGCACGGGTGGCCTGGCCGGGAATATGGGGGATCGCTGCACACAGCTCGGGCAGCGCAGCCGCCGCCTCGGCGCCCCACCCGGCCAACAGGCTGGTCAGCTGCCACGGTTCGTTGCCGCTGAGCGCCGCGGGCTGTGAGAGGCGGGAGCGAACGGCATCGAGGAGTTCCCTGTCGAACGGGAAGGCCACGCTCTCCTCGTCCCACAGTCCGGTCGCTGCGTCGAGGGCGCGCGGGCGGTGCTTGAGGCCGGCGGCGAGGAGCGGGGCGGCCTGCTCGGGTGCGACGAGCACGAGTGCGGCCAGAGCGCGGTCGGCGTGATCGTCCTCCCGGTCCAGGTTCCGTCCGGCGAGAGGGGCGAGCGCGTCCGCAGCTGGTTCGGCGGCGCGGGCCAACCGCCCCAAGAGAGAGGCTATGTCCACCACGGCCTTGTCGTCGACAGCCGCGGCACGCAGGCTCTCCGCCAACTGCTGCGGGGCACTGCGGGAGAGCATGCAGGCGCGGTCGGCTGCCCAGGTGCCTTCGGCCCGAACCTCGGCCCGACTGTCGCGCAGGGCCGCGTCGACCAGGACGAACGCCGCCTCCCGCTCCGGTCCGTGATCCCGCCCCAGGAGAGCCTCGACGACAGCGGCCAGCGGCTCGCCGCGTTCGAGGTCGAAGTCGGAGCGCAAGGAGTCGGCCGGCAAGAGCGACAGCATCGTCGCGTGCAGGGAATCAGACCACGGAGCGCCTGAGTCGAGGCAGGCGAAGAGGGCGGCCAGCCGCACCACGGCAGGCTGGGACGGGTCCAGGACGGAAGCCGCCTCAGCCGCTCCACGCTGCGGGTCGAGCCGAGCGATCCCGGCCAGGATCTCGGCCCGGACGGCGGGCTCGGTCTCCTCCGCCCAGCGGATCTCCAGGGCGGGCAGGACGGTTCTGCCGTCGCGGGTGTGTGAAACCGCCCAGGCGGCGGTCCGCCGGACGTCCGACTCGGCATCGGCCAGCAACGGCAGAAGCAGCTCCAACTGCGCGGCCACGGCCGCCCGGACACCGCCCGTCGCCACCCCGTACTCGTCCTCGCTCTCGGCCATGCCGCCGAGCAGCCCGACGACGTCAACCGTACGGTGGCCCGCCGCCGCGATCCTGGCGAGGAACGGCACCGCTTCCATGCTGGCCGCGCAGACCGTCCCCTGATGCAGCACGCTCCCGTACAGCTCCGACAGCGCTTCGGACGCCGCAGCGGCGTCCGTACCTGTAAGAGCCCGGAGCAGGTCGGGAACGTCTTCCGCGCTGCCGTACGCGTGGGAGGAAGATGCCCAGGGCACAGCGTCCAGGCCGTCGAGCGGGTGTGCGAGATTCATGCGGGGCATGGTGCCATCCGCCCCTGACAGAGCCTCCCGCAGCCAGCTGCAAGGCTTCTCGGGCACCTTTCCCGCTGGTCGCAGTAACCGGCCGCGTCACGCGACGGCATATCGGACCCAACGGCCTTCAAGGCGCAGCTCGGTCGGCAACGCACGATAAGCATCGCGCCGAAGCGTCACCGTGCGCGAGCATCTCTCGCCGAAGAGACTGCGGCACGAACAGGGCCGACGCGCGAAGGCAACCGTGGACCGGGCAAGGACTGGGGCCCTTCGATGCGCTGCTGGAGTTCGGCGATCTGGCCGGTGATGCAGCGGGCGTAGGTGGAGAGCAGGACCGGGACGCTGTTGCCGGCCCAGTCGGCGACCTGGGCGGGCGGGATGCCGTTGTTGAGCCAGGTGGTCAGGCAGGTGTGGCGGAGGTCGTACACGCGCTTGCCGACGGGCGAGTCGTACTCGTGCTCGGGCAGGACGGCCTCGCGGGCCTTGGCCCAGATGCGCCGGTAGACCGAGCCGGCCAGGAGGCCGCCCTTCTCTCCGGGGAAGAGCAGGTCGCCGGGCTTGAGCTGATCGCGGGCGATCAGGTCCCGAAGGCTCGCGACCAGGTCGGGGTGGACGGGGACGGTGCGGGTGTCCCCGGATGCGCGCCCCTTGAGGTTACGGGTCTCGTGGACCTCACCGTCGTCGGTCCAGTGGCTGCCGACCTCGGGCTCTGCCGTGTGGACACGGAGCTCGCCCCAGCCGGCCGCGGGCAGGACGGCGTCCTCGACCCGCAGGGCGACCGCTTCCTCGGGGCGTAGTACAGGGTCGCGAAGAACACGGTGAGCTGGCGGCCGGTGCGAGGGCGGCCGGCGATCCAAATGAGCAGCGCGGCCACCTGGTGGGGGTTGAGGAGGGAGCGCTTGTCGACGGCGCCGGAGGTTTTCGGGGCAGCGTTGTCCTCCTTCCCCTTGGGCATGGGGTTGGTCCGGAGGACGTTCTGGCGGACTGCGTGGCGCAGGGCCACGTTGAGGATGCGGCGGTAGCGCTTGGCTGAGCTGGCGGCAGCCGGCGTGCCGTCGAGGACGGTGTCGAGTGCATGGAGGACGGCATCGACGTGCTTGGTGTCCTCCCAGGCGCTCATCGGGAGCGAGTTGCGCCGGACCCAGGCCAGGATCGCCCGGTACTCGGGCGGGGCCTCGTCCCGGCGGTTCTTGTTGAAGGCGTACTCGCGCAGCGCCTTGCGGACGTCGACGCCCTCGTACTGGACAGGTTCGGCCCGGAGGAGGGCGAGCGTGGCCTTGGTCAGGGCTTTGGCGGTGCTGATGCGGTTGTTCGCCGAGATGCGGGACCACTTCATGTCGACGTACTGGAGGGCGAACTCGTACCAGGTGATCTCGGTGGAGGGCGCGGCGTGTGAGGCTGGGCGGCCGGTGTCCAGGTCGAAGGGCTCGCCGTTGTTGGCGGCGACGAGCAGGGTGGCGCGGAAGGACTCGGCGAGCGCGCTCTTCTTGAACGTCTCGCCGTGTCGCCGGCCGTCGACCGACCAGCGGACGGTGTGGGTGGTGCCGCGCTTCCCCTTGTAGACCTCCGTCTTGTAGAAGCGGACCTTGTAGGACCGGTTGGTCACGCAGCGGCCTCACAGTCGATGAGCCAGTTCTCCAGGTCGCTGCGGCGGACGCGCAGGCTGCCGTTCGGGAGTTTCACGCACTGGGGCGCGCGTCCCTTCTGGCGCCAGTCGTAGAAGGTAGACCGGGAAATCCGCAGCTCTTCGCAGAGCTCGTCGACGGTGAGCTTTTCTTCGGAGCGACGGGCGGCGGTTATCGGGGATCGACGCAAGGTTTCCCTTTCGGTAAATGGGCATGACTCTGGCAGGGATCGGATCGACGGGCGTTCCGGGACCCATAATGATCCGGGGAATCCCCGGTTAGGGAAACCGGGGATCGTCGGCTACGTTTCGCCCAGCCCGGCCGCCCCTGAGCACTCGAGGGCGTCGACGAGAAGCATCTGTGGGGCGATTCCGAGGGCTGTGGCGATGGCAACGAGATCGTCGATGTCGCAGCGGCGGACGGTGCGTTCGATGCGGGAGAGTGCGGTGAAGGTCATGGGACGACCGAGCGCGGTGACGCGGGCTGCGAGCTGGCGCTGGGAGTAGCCGCGAGCGGTACGGGTGCGTTCGATGGCGTGGGCGGCGGCGTGTCCGGCGGGTCCGATGGCGAGGGGGCGTGGCGGCATGGGTGGTGTTGTAGCTTGCGCGCCGACCGGTCCGGAAGGGCATTCCTGTCTGCCGTGAGCGATGCGGACCGCGTAGAGATTTCCGGTGGTGATTTCGCCAACCGGGACGACCCTAAAGTGACCGAACCTGCTGGCACGGCGCGTCGACGGGTTGCTCAGAATTCCTAGGACGGCTCACGGAGCTTGTAAACCGCCTCGACGGAACGGTCCCCAAGGGGCCGTCCGAAACCTCGAGCACCACTGACCGGAAATAACCGCAGGTCAACCCCATTCCGGTCGGTCCGGGTTGCCCCAACCCGGACCGACCGGCTCGTCCCCTCCGCCTTGCCGGACAGCCTCCAGACCCGTCGAGACATCCACGAAGCACGGACTTCCCCTCCCGCCGCCCCACCGAAGGATCCCCACATGGCACCCGCCCCGCAGCACCCCACCCCTGCCTCGACAATCCCGCCTCAGCCGAACGACTGGCCCGCACCGCCGCAGGTGCCCACCGGCCCCGCCCCGGGCGGAGCAAGTTGGGGCGGAAGCAGTGCTTCCGCCGTACCCGCCCCCGAAGGGGCGGGAGAGGACCTGCGCCAGGGGGCGCAGGTCCTGGAGGCTTCGACCGGGGGCGGATCGAAGGATCTTCCTCGGAAGGCCCTCAGAGCCTTGCGGCTACGTTCTGCTTCTTCGGGCTCGGCAAGCGACACACCCGAGTCGCAGACACCCGGTACTAGGGTGGTGTAGTCGCACCGTCGACATCGACGGTCGACCGGAGCAAGCGTGACACATAGCGGGGAGCAGTAGGTTCGTGGCGACGGCATTCGAGCAGGGGCAGCGCGTCAGCCTGCCGAAAACTGTGCCCGGCTGGGTGACCGTCGACTTGGCGCGAAAGCTGCCTGATGGAGGGTGGTCTCTGTACGTCATCGATGATCACCAAGCTCTCCACAAAGCCGAGCTGACTGCCGAGGAAGCAGCCCGGGTGCAGGTGCTGGTGAGGGACGGCGGTGCTCCCTCCGCTCGAATCTTGGCTGGCATGTGGACTCAGTGGATGGGCGCCGCCGCGACCAATGCGAGCAGCACCCTCCTCGCGTCGTCACCCTTGAACCCTTATGCGCATCAGGCGAACGCGGTTTACGGGGCCATGTTGCCGCAGCCGTGGTTGCGTTTCATGCTCGCCGACGAGCCGGGCACTGGTAAGACGATCATGGCCGGGCTCTATCTCCGTGAGATGCAGCGGTACGGGCTCATCCGCAAGGCGTTGATCGTCGCGCCAGCCAACCTGGTGTCCAAGTGGCAGGCCGACTTCGACCGGTTCTTCGATGGGGGGCTTCGCCGGATCACCGCCGACACCGTCCGTGAGCACGCCCTCGATGTGACTCACGACATGTGGGTTGTGTCACTTGAGCTGGCGGCAGTCAACGGCGCCGTACAGGAGGCCATCCGTCCGGACCGCGCGGGCTGGGACATCGTCGTATTCGACGAAGCTCACAGGCTGACCCCCACGGCGCAGACGTATCACAGGGTGGGTCGGCTCCTGTCCCGGGCGCCTCGCACTCTCCTCATGACAGCGACGCCGCATCGCGGATCCGAGTGGCTGTTCCGCCATCTTCTACATCTGGTGGACCCCGACATTTACCCGGATCCCGGCGACGATCAGTCGCAGGAACTGTCCAAGCTCACGCCCGGACCGATCCACTTCCTTCGTCGGATGAAGGAGGACCTGGTCGACTACGACGGCCAAAGTCGTCTCTTCAAGCGCCGCCGGGCCACGAATCACCGTATTCCGCTGAGCCGCCAGGAGCTCTCGGTCTACACCCAGGCACTGGCGATGGTGGACCGCTACATGCTGCCTAATGCCCAGCCGCTTGCTCGCATGGTCTACGGCAAGCGGGCTGCCTCCTCTCTTTTCGCGCTGCGCGAGACGTTGAGGCGCCGGCAGGAGCATATGGGGCGGCTTGCCGCGGCCGAAGCCTCCGTGCAGGCAGATCCCTACGGTGAGGACGACGCCGGCCGCGAGGAGGCTCAGGTCGTCAACGCGGACTCGGCCGCATCCCGCGCCGAGCGCAAGGCCATCTCTGATCTTGTCGAGCAGGTGGACCAGATCCTCCAGGATCCGATGATCTCTCCCTCAAAGTGGCGAGTGCTTATCGATGGGTGCCTGGCGCCCGAAGGCATCGACCCCGGCAGCGACCAGCAGGCAGTGATCTTCACGGAGTTCGCGGACACTGCGGAGTGGATCACCGAGCGGCTTGAGCGTGAGGGTTACACCGCCCGCATGTATTCCGGCCGGCAGCCGAACAACGAGCGCGACGCGGTGCGAGCCGCCTTCATGCGCGGCGACTTCCAGATCATCGTTTCCACCGACGCAGGCAACGAAGGCATCGACCTGCAGGTGGCGCACGTCCTGATCAACTACGACATCCCGTGGTCCCTGGTGCGGCTTGAACAGCGGATGGGCCGCATCCACCGTGTCGGCCAGACCCGAGATGTTGAACTGTTCAACCTCGTCGCCGTCGACACCCGGGAAGGCGCGACCCTGCATCGCCTTCTCGATCGGTTCGTCACTGCTGCCAACGAGCTCGACGGTCAGATGTTCGACAGCCTCTCCCTCGTAGCCGAGCTCGCCGGCATCCGGTATGAGGAGTGGCTCCAGGCCCTCTACGGCGATGACGCGGAGCGGCGGCAGGCCGCGGAAGAAGCCGCCCGCCGGATTACCGTGGCGGACCTCCGCAGGCGGGCCCAGCAGGCCCGAGCGCAGGAAGCCGAGCTGGCCAGCAAGGTCGAAGCCATGGCAGCGCTGACCCTTCTCCAGCAAGACCTTCTCGAACGCATCAACCCCGCCATCGTCGAGGCGTTCCTCAAACGGCTCGATTCCGCCGACCTTCTGCGTGTGCAGAACACCGCGGCCGGTGACGGCATTCTGCTCCTCACCTCAGACGCCGCCCTCCCTGCAGGGCTCGGGGGTGGGGACCAGGCTCTGGTGGCCACCAGCAGCCAGGCTCTGAAGGACAACGCAGGAAACGCGGATACGTCCCGGGCCTTGCCTCTTGGTCCCGGCAGCCTCGCGTTCGGCGATCTCATCGGGTACGTCGCTGATGGGCTTGCCCCCGACCTCTACCGTGGGGGCGCAGCCGAGGATCCCACCAGCATCACCGGCTACGAGCTGCATGCCTACGAGGCCACCCTGACCGAGGTTGGGGGGAAACGCCGAACTGCTTGGGCAGGGCTGATCCGCATCGACGAGACGGGCGACGCGTACCCCGTCCGCTGGGAGACGTTGGCCAACCTAGTGCCCACGACCAAGTCGGGGGGTGTGCCGCACCCGGCCCGCGGACAGCTGGCCGAGGAGCGTGCCAACCAGCTCGCCAGTGACACCCGTAAGAAGTACCAGGAGGTTCGCGACGACTGGTTTGCCTCCGCCCGACGTGACCTGGAGAACCTACCCGTCGATCTCACGCACCAGATCCCGAACCGTGATGAGCGCCTAGCGCTGCGTGATCGCTTGCGCGCTCAGGCACAGCGGCGCCTGGAGGAGCTGGAGCGCCTGAGCAAGGTGGAGATCACCACACCTACCTGTGTAGGCCGCATGCGGGTCTATGCGAGTGCGGTCGACAAGACGGTCGAGGAGAAGGACTCCGAGCGCATCGCCATGCGTCACGTGCAGCGCCTCCTCCAGGAGGCGGGGTGGGTCGTCTCGGACGTGCACACGGAGAATCGGGGATACGATCTGCGGGCGGTGAGGGGCCGTGACCAGCAACTGGTCGAGGTCAAGGGGGTATGGGACTCGGCAGCATCTCGAGGAATCCGTCTGACGGGTAACGAGGTGCTCATGGCCATGCAGCACCGGAGGGACTACTGGCTGTACGTCGTGGATCAGTGCAACGACAGCCTGGGAGCGCTTTTTGGTAGCTTCCGCGACCCCATTAACGTGTTCGCTGGTGACATCCGAGGCGACGCCGTCTTCCGGATCCCCGGGTCCTCACTGCGCACTGCCCGTGACCGTACTCAGGAGAGCTCCACATGACACGCATGATCGAACGCTGGTTTCCCTGCGCTGAGGTCAGTGATGCGTGCTCCGAGAGTTGGGGGAGCGGTAACACCGAGTCGAGCCTCTGGGTGTGGTTCGCGAAGCGTCCCGTCGCCCAAGCCAAGGCGGCCGTACTCACCAGTCTTCTGCCCTGGCCTGACGACGAGGCTGAGCAGCGCGACCTGCAGAATCTCGTCCGTAAGGCACTCAAGGGCCATACGGACGGCGCGAACGAGATCCAGGCCATCCTTGAGCAGGAATACGGTCGGCGCCCTCGGGTGCTGGACCCGTTTTCCGGACGCGCCATGATCCCGCTCGAAGCAAGTCGACTCCAGGCCGAAGCCTTCGGCATCGACTACTCCCCGTTCGCGGCTCTCGGAGGCTCCCTTCTCGCCGACCTTCCCTTCCGGGACTGGAGCCAGGAACCGTCTCTGCCCTTCCAGAAGACCGACGGAGCCCTGCCCCTCGAAGGGGACAGGGACCGCATCGTCACTGACGTAGAGACCTTTCTCCAGGAAGTCGGCCGCCGCTTCCGCAAGTCGATGGACGAGTTCTATCCCAAGTCCGCCGGCGCCTATCCCTGGGGTTACCTTTGGGCTTCAACCCTTCCATGCCAGGAATGCGGTAGACGCTTTCCGCTGGTCGGCGAACTGGAGTTGCGGCGCCCACGCCCTAAAAAGGGAGACAGCGGCCAGAGCTTCCGTATCCATGCAGACTCTAGTACGGGCGTCTGCGAAGCTCTCGTCCACGACGGTCCGCCGGTCGGCACACCGACACGTGTCCAAGCAGGCAAGAGCAAGTACTCAGCAAACGGTCGCGTCGCTGTCTGCCCGTTCTGTGACCATGTCCACTCCAAGGCAGTGCACACTCGCCTGAGCGCCGAAGGCATGCGTGAGGACATGCTCCTCGCGGCAGCCGATATTGACCCGGAAGATAAGACGAAGGTCTTTCGACAGCCTACCGATCGAGAGTTTTCTGCGGCGAAGCAGGCGGCGGAAGCACTGGAACATGAGCCGCCTTTCGGCCTGATGCCAGCACGCCCGGACGAACTTATCCCTTCAGGGAATACCTGGACGATTCAGTCTGTAAATTACGGGGACCGCACTTATGGTGACCTATGCGAAGCGCGCCAAACGCTGGGACTGGTCCGGCTGGCCCGCGCTATCAACGATGTGACACAGGAGACTTTGAAGGCTGGCGTCTCCCCCGACTACGCTCGCACTCTCGCCGGCTACGCCACGGCGGCAATGATGCGCAAGATCCGCCGCTCCACTAGGGGAGCCCGCCTGCAAAAGGCAGGCGGAGCGCAGGTTGGCGACATCTTCGTCAATCAGTCGGCAGTCTCCTTCTCCTACGACTGGTTCGAAAGCGGGCTGTCGTCTGGGCCTGGTTCCTGGGAATCCCTTTCGAAGCAGACTGTCACCGCACTGCGGAACATTCGGCAGCGAGCCTCAGCCCTGCCGGCCTCCGTGCAACGCGGCAGTGCCACCATGCTGCCGTTCCGGCCCAACTGGCTCGATGCTGTCGTCACCGACCCTCCGTACGACGACATGATCGACTACAGCGACTCCAGTGACGTCTTCTTCGTCTGGGCGAAGCGGGCCATGAACACGGCCGACCCGATGCTGTCCATGACTACGCACCCCGGGGGCGTCCAGGACAAGGCAGAGGAGATTATCGTCAAGCGGGGTGGCGGGCCCGCTGGGGACCATCGCACACGTGAGCATTACGACAGCAGCATCGCCCGAGCGTTCGCAGAGGCTCGCCGTGTCGTCACCGACGACGGCGTTGTCACCATCGTCTTCGGACACGGTGACCTTGAAGTCTGGCATCGCCTGCTCAGCGCGATCTCGGCAGCCGGTTTGATCCTCACAGGGTCGTGGCCCGCCAAGACCGAGGCCGGAGGGGCTTCTGCGACGGCCGCCAACATCGTCACGACTCTAACCATGGCCTGCCGCCCTGCGCCCCTGGACCGTCGGGAAGGGCGCCTCGCCGCCGTAGAGGCGCAGGTAAAAGCCGAGGTCAAGTCGAGGGTCGAACTCTGGGACCGGTCGGGCCTTGCGCACACCGACATGCTCATGGCATCCGCCGGACCGGCGATGGAAGTGACAGGACGCTACTCGCAGATCCTGGATGTAACGGGCGATGTCGTGGGGCTGGAGCGCTTCCTGATCGTTGCCCGAAAGGCCGTCCAGGACGCCGCAGACATCAAGGTCGTCTCCTTGCCGCTGGACTCCTTCGACGCGCGCACGCGCTTCGCCCTGTGGTGGGTACGCCTCTACGGCCGACAGCTGGCACCCAAGTCGGAACTTCGATGGCAAGTCCTGGCCGGCGACCTGGATATGGGTGACGTCAAGAATCTCCTGCACCAGGGAGATAAGGGCTGTCGCCTCCTCACCACAAAGGAGTTCAAGAGCACCATTACGCCGGACTCCTCCGTCATCGACGTAGCCTTCGCCATGGCCAAGTCTTGGCCTGATGGACTGGACGCTGTCGCCGAAGTCCTCGTGGACGCCGCCAGAGACAACGACGACGAGTACTTGTGGTCCGCGATCGCCTACCTGGCGAACAGACTGCCCGAGGGCGAGGCCGACGTTGCCGCATGGAACGGTCTACAGCGCAGTCGGCGCGGCGTCGACGTCGCAGCACGAAACATCGCGAGCGCGCAGATCCGCACATCACGCGAGGCTGCCGAAAAGGGTCATCCCACCCTTTGGTGAGCAGCGCAAATCAACGCAGCAATCAAGACCATTATCAGGAAACGAGGAGTTGTGGTGAAGCAGAGCGGTGTGACGCCGTGGTGGAAGGCGCTTCGGATCCGCCCTGAGATCCTGGACGCCTCGGGGTCCATCGCTGATGTGCAGATGTCGCTGTACCACGCTGTGTATGGAACAGAAGATCAGCGCCCCCAGTACGCAGATGCCTCGTACTACGGCGAAATCACCCACCCCACCGGGGCGCTCACCGACCTCCTGGCACGCATCGCGATCAGGCTCGGCGGCGGCGACGAACACACCAAGTCCCCCGCGCTCCTGCGGCTCGACCAGGGCATGGGCGGCGGTAAGTCCCACGCCTGCATCGGCGCGTATCACCTTGCCAAGGCCCCCCTCAAGCTCGGCAAAACCGACGTTGGTAAGGCCGTTCTCGAACACGCCGAGACAATCCTCGGCCGACCGCTTCCGAAGAATCTTGAGAATCCTCACGTCGTCGTGCTTCCGTGTGACAACATGACACCGGGCGCGACCGTAGAGGAGCATGACGGCCCGGCGAAGAGCCTCTACGAGCGCTTCCTCTGGCGCCTCTTCGACGGCGACTACTCGCGCTACATCACCTATCGCGAACACTTCAGCAACGTTTCTAAGATCTCCGAAGCCATCAGGTCTCTCGACAGGCCCGTCCTGATAATCGTCGATGAGATCATGAACTACTTCGGCAACGGCCTGGACGGCGTCGGCGACGAAGCCCTTACGGCTCAGGACCAGGCGTTCATGCGCGCCCTCCTGGACGCTGTCACGAAGACCCAGCGCACAGCGATGCTGGCCGTCATGATCGCCTCGGACAAGGACTCCATCTCCCTGAGTCCGGAAGGAGAGCGCCGACGCCTCGACCTCGAGCGGCTGCTCGACCGGAACGGCAAGCCCGTCGGCGTCCACGAGAACGACGACTTCGCGGCAATCCTCCGTCGCCGCATCTTCGCTCAGCCGCCGGCCAAAGAGGTCGTCGACGCCACGGTCCGCGAGTACAACGAGGCAATGAGCAACGGACCTTGGAAGGCCAAGGTTTATGACGCCCTCCACGCCCCATGGACGGCGAACTTCGGCGAGGAAGTCAGCCGCACCTATCCGTTCCACCCTCAGCTCATGCACATGGCTGAACACGAATGGGCCAACCGAACCGGCTTCCAAAAGGTCCGCTCGACCATAAAGGTCTTCGCCGCCACCGTCTTCGCCCTCCAGCAGCGAGGAAAAACCGGAGCCTGGGCTCCGCTCCTCATCGGGCCGGGCGACCTTCCCCTGTCCAGCACCCAGGTCCGCGAGTCCATCATCGGCTCCGGGCTCATCAGTGACACCAAGACCCAGAACAACTACCGATCCCTGGCCCAGAACGACATCGTTGGCGTTAAGGACACAAGCGGAACAGCTCGGCTCCTCGACACGAACCGCGGTGCCGATGAAGACGTGCTTTGGCACCGTTCCAACCCACGAGCCGCCGAGCGGGCGGCCACGGCCATTTTCCTCACCTCCATCGTGTCCGGTCGAAGCCAGGGACGCCGTGGCGCTACCGATGCAGAGGTCAAGGCAGCGACGGCCGTCCCCGATCCCGCCTACATGTTCGCCGATGCTGATGCCGTCATCAAAGATGTCACTGACCCCGAGACCGGCCTGGTTAGCATCGAGACCACACCCGGCCAGAAAGGGCAGCAGGCCCGGTACTTCCTGTCCACCGAGCAAACGCTACTCATGCTCCAGCGAGCGATGCGTGACACCATCACCGACGCCGAGCGCGACACAGTAATTGCCGACTTCGCCGAACGGCTCACCGACACAGGTCCGTTCGACCGTAAGCAGTTCGTCCGGGCTTCTGTAGAGGGTCAGACGCCTCGGGAGGTACTGGCGAGTGCCAGCATCGATGATGCTCGCGTCACCCGCTTGGTCGTGCTTGATCCCGCGCAGTTCACCCTGCGCAATGGCGCAGATCGCGCCACTCGCGACGCAGTCCAAGCGGCAGTCGGGCTCGGAGCCGAGAAATTGCCCACGAGGTGGGCCTCCTCGGCGGTCTTCGCTGTGGCCAACACACAACAGCGACACGCTGCTCGCCGTCTCGCGACCGCATACCTGGCTGCAGAGCGCGTCCTTGGTGTCCAAGAGACGCAAGACGATGGCGATATGAAGTCCAAGGCAGTGGCTGAGCGCAACGAGGCGAAGCGTAACCTCGAGACGACGATCAAGCGAGCCTTCCAGCACGTGCTGTTCCTGGCTCAGCCTGACGACGACGCGCCGCGTGTCATCGATGAAGTGACGTTCGACGATAAGACGGAGACCGCCCTCAACGGTGCCATCGTGTGGAAGGCGCTCGTCGAAAAGGGCAAGTCGTTCGACCAAGGGACGTTCACAGAGAGAGCTCTGCTTCACAACCTCCGGGAATCCGACTACGGGCGTCCGCTAGACGAACTGCGGGATTCGTTCTGGAACACCCCTCGACTTCCCCTCCTCTACAGCGGACAGAACGACCTACGACAGGCACTCTTCGACGCTGTCCAGGCAAGCCTGCTACGCATCGTTGACAGCGAAGGAGAGGAAGTAGCGGTCACAGGTTTCTCTGAGATCAACCTCTCAAGCCAGCGACTCAGGCTAGGCAAGCCCTTGCTTCCGTCACCTCACGCCGACGAACCGTCATCTGACGGGACGGATACAGCGCCCGAATCCGAGTCCAACCCTGAAGGTGACGGCGAGAGCCATGGAGGTCAGAGCCGCGGCGATGAGGACGAGGACGCGCCAGCGCCGCTGGAGAAGCAGCTCGCCTTTTCTGTGACCCAGAGCATGCTCAACAACACAGGCAACTCCGAGGCACTGAGCCAGCTCTTCCGGCAGCTGTACGACGTCATCGATCGAGGCGACGTCTCGTTCCTGCAGGGCAGCATTCAAATGGTCGTCAGCAGCCAGGCCGCTGATGGCCTTGCCGAACGAATCCGTGAACTGGGCTCTCCTGTTCACGTACGGGACATGTAGCGGCAGCATTAGCGGGAAACTCACGCATCGCAGCCTCCGGCATCACGTGAGGCTGCGGTGCAGGGGTCCTCCAAGTCCAATGTCTGCATCCGGCGTACCTGCTCCGGATAGAGGCACCCGAACTGCGGACCGTCACATGGAGCGATCCGGGTCGCGCCGAGTACACCGCGATCGGCCAGGCCGCATTGGAGTCCGACGTGGCCGTTGCAGATCCCAGGGCATCTCTCCGCCTCCGCTACCTACGGGGCTGGCACAACGGGATGCTGAACAGCAGTCGCATGGCCTCGCGCCCCAACCTGGGCATCCCAACACAGCGCAGCCGAGTCCGGGGCCTGTCACCTCTGGGTGCGTGCGCCAGCTTGCCTCCGTCCCGAAAACGGCCGAAGTTTTCGTCGCCCATCATCCGCACATGACGTCCGTGCAGGTCAGAGCCACCCCACTCCCCTATCCATCAAGTGCCTTCTAAGTACTTGTCCGCAGGTTCGAGTCCTGCCGGGGGCGCACGATCGAGGACCCTCCTTCGGGAGGGTCTTTTTGCTGGTCGGGGCGGCTCGGGGTACCCCGGCTGTGGCCCAGCCCACGGTGACCCGGGGGGTTCGTGCTCCCTAGGATGCGTGGGGTAGGCAACTATCCGTGTATGTCCCGGCCGAGGAGATCCGTCCCGTGAGCACAGGTGCCGCCGCCCGCGAGAGCTACTACGAGCGGACGGGGGCGGGCCGGTTCAAGCCCACGGCGCATGCGGGTGGGGCGTGGAGTCCGGGTGAGCAGCATTTCAGTCCGGTGGCCGGGCTGATGGCGCACGAGATCGAGCGGTATCTGGCGGGCCGTCCGGGTGGGGCGGGCGGGCTCGTCGTCGGGCGGATCGGGTACGACATCCTGGGGCGGATCGCGCTCGACGAGTGCGAGGTCACCGTGGAGACCGTCCGGCCGGGGCGGACCATCGAGCTCCTCGAAGCGACCCTCGTCATCGGCGGCCGGGCGGTGGTCCGGGCGCGGGCCTGGCTGCTGGCGTCCCTGGACACCTCGTCCGTCGCCGACAGCCCCCGGGAGCCGATGCCCGCGCCGGACGAATTGCCCCGGTGGGAGATGGACGGGCAGTGGGACGGGGGGTACATCGCGTCCATCGAGGTGCGCCGGACTCCCCCGGTCCGCAGGGGGCGTACGGCGGCCTGGCTCTCCACGCCCCTCGCGCTGGTCGCGGGCGAGGAGAGCGGCGCGCTGGCCTCGTACATCACGCTGGTGGACACCGCGAACGGGATCGCCGTCCAGCAGGACCCGGCCGAGTGGATGTTCCCCAACGTCGACCTGACGATCCATCTGCACCGGCAGCCGGAAGGGCCGTGGACCGGTCTGGACACCACCGTCACCTTCGGGCCGACGGGGCAGGGGCTGACCAGCACCGTGCTGCACGACATCCACGGGCCGGTCGGGCAGGCCGAGCAGATCCTCACCGTACGGCCGCAGCCGCGCGCCTGAGCCCGGGCGGCCCTCCCGGGGTTGTTGCCGGGGAGGCCGCCCGGGGTGTGGTCAGCGGTTGAAGGAGGAGCCCAGGGCGGCGGCCTTCGCGACCGTGCCGAGGACGCCGTGGCCGAAGGTGAAGGAGCCCTTGGCCGTCGGGCCCTTCACCGAGGACGGGAAGACCCACAGGGAGCCGGCCTTGTCGTTCTCGCCGGGGGCTCCGACGGCCAGTTCGGCGCGGCCGTCGTGGTCGGCGTCGACGAGCTTGGCGGCGCCGCCGAAGAGGTCACCGGCCTCGGCCACGCCGGGGACGTCCGGGGTGTCCTGGTTGAAGCCGATGGTGCCGGTCCCGGTGGGACCGGTGGCCGTGCCGGGGAGGACGAGGACGGAGCCCGCGTCCTTCGTCTTGCCGATGTCCTCCCCGGGGACGCCGACGGCGATGTCGCCGAAGCCGTCGCCGTTCACGTCGGCGATCGACAGCGAGGCGCCGAACTGGTCGTGCACCTCGGCGACGCCCGGGACGCCGGGGCTGTCCTGGTTGAACACCTGGGCCTTGGCACCCTGCGGACCGGCCAGGCTGCCCGGCACGTAGGTGACCATACCGCCCAGCGCGAGCGGGTAGTCGAGGTCGCTGTCGTAGCCCTCGACGATCCGGCCCACCACGATGTCGTCGTACCGGTCGCCGTTGATGTTGCCCGCGGCGATGGTCTCGCCGCCCTGGAGGCGGTAGCCGTTGGCCCGCTTGACGGTGGTGGGGGTGGCGGCGAGACCGTCCGCGCCGCCCTGGTGGATCAGGACGCGGCGGGCGTCGTACTCGTCGCCGTCGTGGACGGCGGAGGCCAGGTCGTCGCGGCCGTCGCCGTTGAAGTCGCCCACGGCGATGTCCGTGTAGCGCAGGTCGTTCATGTCGCGGATGCGCCGGGTGGACGCGGCGCTGCCGTCACGCTCGAACGGGCCGGACAGGAGGTGGATGTCGCTGCCCTGGAGGGTGACGACGTCCATGTTGCCGTCGCCGTCGAAGTCGCCGGCCGCGGCGAGCGTGCCGATGCGGGCGAACTCCTCGTCGCCGGAGAGAAGGGTGGCACCGCCGGACAGCCCCTGCGGGCCGCCCCAGATGACGGTGAGCGAACCGGCCAGCCGGGGCGTGCCGTTCTGCTCGCCGCTCGCGCCGACCACCAGGTCCGTGTACCCGTCGTGGTCGAGGTCGGCGGAGGTCATGGAGCTGCCGAAGGCGCCCTCGGCCTTGGCGCCGCCGGGCATGCCGGGCGAGTTCTGGCTGAAGACCTGCTTGGTGGAGGTCTGCAGTCCGTTCTCGGAGCCGTACACCACACCCACGTAACCGGCCTTGGCCTTGCCGTCGACGGTCCCGCCGGGCGCGGTGAAGGCCAGGTCCGGGAAACCGTCGCCGTTGAAGTCCTCGCGGCTCGTGGCCGGTGCGGCCGCGGCCCGGCCCACGGACGCCGACGCGCGGTCGGGCGTCGTGGCCTGGGCGGAGGGGAGGGTGATCACGGCGGTCGCCACGGTGATGGCGAGGACCACGGTGGTTCCGAGGGCGCGGGATGCCACGGAGGCTCCTTCGTTCGGGTTCGGTCGTCTGCTGGGCGGCGCCGGGCCGTCGTGCCGGCTTCGGCACCGCGCAGATTCAGACCGTCCGTGCTGCGCGACGGTTGTGTGCGGGAGTCGACTGTTACAGCTCCACGACACGAACGGACGGCGAACGGTGGTCCTCCCCGCCGCCGTTCAGAATCCGGCTCCCGCGGCGGCCAGCAGGGCGAACGCGAGGAGCGTCAGGAGCGTACGGAGCAGGTGGAGGCGGTTCCAGGGCGCTTCGAACGCGGTACGGGCGGCGCTGTCGTCGCCGCCCTCGGACCGGGCCAGCGCCGCGTTCAGCGGGATGTTCCCGGCGATCGTGACCAGGTGGCCGACGACCGCGCAGACCAGGGCGGCTATCGCGGCTACCCAGCCGGCGCCGCCGTGGTCGTCGCCGACACCGACGACGACCACGGCCGCCGGGAACGCGATCACCCCGAGGAAGAGGCAGAGGAAGAGCGGGCCCGGCACCTTCTCGTTGAAGCGGCGCATGGCGGCCGTGAACTGTTCGTCGGGCAGGGCGGCGAGGCCGGGCATGACCGCGATCAGGAAGGTCAGCATGAACCCGGCGTACAGGCCGGTGGTGATCACGGCGAGGATCAGGAGGAGAGAGGGCAGCATGGGGGACATCCTCGCGGTGCCGGGCGGGCCGTGCAGCCGGATTGAAGGCGATGGGGCGCGGAACGCGGCGCGGCCGGATCGAGGCCGGCGGAGAGCGGAACACGCGGCCGGATCGACGCCGGTGGAGAGCGGAACACGCAGCCCGGTCGAGGCCGATGGAGAGCGGAACGCACAGCCGGTTCGAACCCGGTGACGGGACGGCCGCGCGGTCGGGTTCGTCGGCCGCGCGGCCGCTCGGTTTCCGGGGCGGGGCGGTCAGTCCAGTTCGCCCTCCCGTTCCGCCCCGGAGCCGCTGTCGTCCGTCCCGCCGTTCCTGATCCGGTCGGCCTGGCCGATCGCCGCCGCCAGCTTGCGCACCGAGGCGTCCTCGGTGGCGGTGGCCAAGGTGGCGGCGCGGGTGGCGAGTTCGCCGAGCCGGGGGGTGCCGGGGAGGCTCCCGCCCCGGAGCGTCTCGGCGAAGTAGGCGGCCAAGGCCGTCACTTGGAGGCGCTTGCTCGCCCCTCCCCAGAGCGGGACGTCGATCGCTCCGGTGGTGACGGTGCCGCTCCGCTCGTGCGGTGCCCGGTTGGTGGGGTCCAGCCAGCGGACGGTGGCCGTCGCCACGTGCCCCGCCGCGCCGGGCCTGAGGCGTACGGCGTACAGCGCGGTCACCGTGTGGCCGGGGCCGACCTCGCCGCCGTCGACCCGGTCGTCGCGGAAGTCCTCGTCTGCGACCTTGCGGTTCTCGTACCCGATGAGCCGGAACTGCTTGACGGTCTTCGGGTCGAAGGCGACCTGTGCCTTGGCGTCGCGGGCGGTCAGTTCGAGGTGGGCGGGGAGCTGGTCGACGAAGACCTTGCGGGCCTGCTCCTCGTCGGCGACGTAGGTGGTGTGGCCATCCCCCTTGTCGGTGAGCTCCTCCATCAGGGCGTCGCCGTACTCGCTGCCGACGCCGACCCCGAAGAGGGTGATGCCGTAGGCGCGACGGGCGGATTCGATGCGTTCCAGAATGGCCCCGGCCGTGGTCCCGCCGGTGTTCGCGAGGGCGTCGGAGAGCAGGACGACCCGGTTGCCGGCGCCCTCGACGCGGCCCTCGACCGCTTCTTCGTAGCCTCGGCGGACACCGGCCTCGACGTTGGTGGAGGCGGTGGGCTCCATGGAGTCGATCCGGTCGCGGATCCTGCCCCGGTGGTCGCGCAGCCGGGTCATCGGCAGCAGGGTCGTCGCCCTGCTGCTGAAGGTGACCAGCGCGATCGAGTCGTCGTCGCGGAGTTCGTCGGTGAGGATGCCCAGGGACTTCTTCACCAGGTCGAGGCGGCCGGGTTCGGCCATCGAGCCGGAGATGTCGACGACGAAGGTGAGCGCGACGGGCGGCCGTTCGTCGCGGGTGAGGGCGGCCTTGGTGGCGAGGCCCACCCGCACCAGGGACCAGCCGCCGTCCCCGACGCGGGCCCCGTCGACGTTCACGGTGAAGCCCTTGCCGGCCGGGCGGCGGTAGCCCTGGCGGAAGCTGTTGACGAACTCCTCGGGCCGCACGGTGGCGGGGTCCGGCAGCCGGCCGCTGCCGAGGGTGCGGCGGGCGTAGCCGTACGAGGCGGTGTCGACGTCCAGCGCGAAGGTGGACAGGTAGTCGGGCTGGGCGGACTCCCGCGACCCGTCCTTCTCGGCCACCCCGTCCTTCTCCGCCGCCCCGTCCTTCCCGCGGGCACCGCCCGGCTTCTCGGCGCCGCCCGGCGCTCCGTACGCGGGGACGGGGGCGTCCCGGCGGTCGGAGGAGGCGGCCCGGTCGGTGGTGGTCGTGGGGGCCGAGCATCCGGTGAGCAGCATGCCGCCCGCCAGCAGCGCCCCCAGCGCCCCCTGCCGGGTACGCGCGTACCGCCTCCGGTGCGTGGCCGGGCTTCCCGCCGCCCGGCTTCCCGCGACCCGGCGTTCCCGTGTTCCGCGTTCCCGTGTTCCGCGTTCCGCTGCCCGGTCTTCTGGTGCTCGGCGTTCCATCGTCGTTCGTCCCCCTCGATGCCTTCGTGGCCCTGTCGGCCAGCTGTGAATGTGACGTTCAAGGCGGGCGTCCGGAAGCAGACGAAGCCGTTGCGGATGGGTCTCGATGCGGCAACGACGGCCGGAAATATGACGGAATGACCAGTCAGGAATGGCGAGTTCGGCCTGTCGGGTCCGGTCCGAGGATCGGAACCCGGAGAGAAAAGCAAGTCTTGTCATGGACACTCAATCACGGTCTACTCGCATAGATCGATGTGCCGCTCCTCCGTCCCCACCGCCGGACACCGGTGGCCGCTTCGACACCCCCCGTCGTGCTCCATCTCTTCACAGGAGACATCGTCTTGAGTGCTTCCACACCGCTGCGCACGGCCCTGATCGGGGTCGCGCTGGCCGCGACCGCACTTGTTCCGCTCCAGGGCACCGCCCTGGCCGCCCCGGCGCACCCGGCGTCCGGCGGTTCCGCCGCCGCACCGGCCGCCGCCTCCTCCGTCTCCGGCATCGAGGACGCCACCGCCCGGGCGCTCGCACGTTCGCTGGCCGATCCGGCCTGGCGCGGCGAGGTCCGCCGGGCGGCCCTGGCGGCGGACACCGTCGGGCTCGGCGGGCTGACCGGCCGCGCCGCCGCACCGGCCGGGCGGAACCTCGCCGCCGGGATCGCCGAGGCGGACCGGGGCGTCGCCGCCGCCAAGGGGCTCGGCAGTGGCGCGGGTCCGCTGCTGCGGGTCGGACTGGCCAACGCCTCGATGCGCGGACGGCTCGCCGCGGGCACCGCCCCGCTGGTCGCCGCCGCCCCGTCCGACGACGACGGCGCCACGACCTTCACCGCGTACGACAGCCGGGGCACCGCACACCGACTGGCCCTGGACACCCCCACCTCCCGCCCCGTCTACCTCGTCGGTATCGACGGGGCGAAGGCGGTCGCCGAGGGGCTGAAGGTCATCGACGGGGCCCTGGCCGCCAAGGGCCTCAACGCCCCCGCGCCCGCCACCACCGCGAGCACCCTGGCCGCCGCCTCGGGCATCGACACCACCCGGGTCGACTCGGTGCGGGTCGCCGACGTCCAGGAGCCGTTCTTCAAGGGCGACGCCGAGATCTTCACCCTGGTCACCGGCTTCGGCAAGGACGGCAAGCCGCGCGTGGACACCGTGGAGATGCCGTACCTGAACAAGGCGGACACCACCTACTACCCGGGCCAGGTCCTGGTCAACTGGTCCAACTACAAGTACGACCTGGCCGACGCGGTCATGATGGAGGACGACGGGGACACCAACTACCAGGCCCTGGCCAAGGCCATCGCCACCGTCCTGCTGACCATCACCGACCAGGGTGCGTACATCCCGCTGGCCGACGCGGTGCTCGACGCCATCCCCACCAGCTGGTGGACCGACGACCCGGACTACGTCGAGTCCTGGTACAGCCTCGCCAGGTCCAGCAGCGGCAAGCGCAACGGCGCCGCGGGCAACGGCTGGATGACCGTCTCGCCGTACCACGTCTCGGAGCTCTGAGCCCCGCGCCGTCCGGCCCGGCCCCACGGCGGGCCGGGCGGCGCGCAGCAGAACCGGCCCCGCCGGAAGGCCCACCGGAAGACCCTCCGAAAGACTCTCCGGAAGGCCCACCGGAAGAGCCTCCATAAAGCCCCGCCGGAAAGTCCGTCGCGTCCGGCCGGGCCGACCGGCACACTGCCGCGCATGGGACACACGGAGCACACGGACCACCACCGGCCGGCCGAGGCACTGCTCATCGGCGGGCGCGCGGGGGTGGGCAAGACGACCGTCGCCTGGGAGGTCTCGGCGCTGCTCCGGGGCACCGGGACGGCCCACGCCCTCCTGGAGGGCGATCTGGTGGGCCAGGTCCATCCGGCGCCGGCCGGCGATCCGCACCGGGCCGGGATCACCGAGCGCAATCTGACGGCCCTCTGGGCGAACTACGCGGCGCTCGGCCACCACCGCCTCGTCTACACCAACACCGTGTGCGTCCTGCCGGAATCGGCGGTGATGTTCGAACGGGCGATGGGGCCGGACGTGCGCCTGGTCCGCGTACTGCTCACCGCCTCCGACGCCACGACGTACGAGCGGCTCGCGGGGCGGGAGATCGGCTCGGGGCTGGAGTACGAGGTCGCGAACAGCAGGCGCAGGGCCCGGCTCCTGGCGGAGGGCGTACCGGCGGACACGGTCCGGGTGGCCACGGACGGGCGTACGGTCGCGGAGATCGCGGCCGAGGTCGTGGGCGCCACGGGCTGGTGAGCGCCGGGCCGGGCCCGCCCCTCCGCCCCGCGGGGCGTCTCCGCCTCACATGGTGTTGACGATGAGACCGATGTGGGTGAAGTAGTTCAGCCCTCCGAAGAGCAGGAAGGCGATTCCGGCGATCGCCCACACCACGCCGATGACCGGGGCCATCCAGCCCCGGGGCCGCCGCAGCGCGAACGGCAGGAGGAGCGCCCCGATCCCGACCAGGACGTACAGCCCGGACATGAAACTCGCCTCCAGCAGCGGCCACTTCGCGAACTCCCCGGAGATGGGCTCCTCCGGCGGGGCGGCGAAGAGGGTGTACTTCCAGCCCGCCGCGGCGATCCCGAAGCAGGCGAGGCCCATGCCGAAGACGAACACCGAGATGGGTCCGGTGATCCGGGCCGCGCGGACGACCCGGTCGTCGCCGAGGAGTTCGGGGCCGCGCTTCCACAGGTAGAAGGAGGCGGTGAGCAGGAAGACGCCGAAGGCCAGGGCCGGTTCGCCGAAGATGACGTTGTCGAACGGGAAGCCCTGCCCGGCGAGCGGCCAGGTCAGGGTCATGTGCAGGCCGGTGGTGACGAGGGTGAAGCCGAGTGCCGCGAAAGCGAGCGACCAGCCTTCGAAGGAGACCTCCCGCCCGGGGGCGAGCAGCCGGTAGCCCAGCGCCACCACGAGCAGCAGTCCGGCGCCGGCGGCCACCGACATGATCGTGTTGTAGGTCGGCATCCTGGTCCAGTCGATCTTCAGACCGGACGCGGCAAGGGGCATCAAGGCGTGCGGGATCATGCGCGGAGCGTAGTGGGACCTGGGAACAACCTGGGGGATTTGCCCGGATTTTCCATCCCTACGGCCGTGTCGCCGCCTACGGTCGTGTCGCCGCCCGGTCCGGTACCGGGGCGCCGCCCAGCGGGTACGGGGACTCCACGGGCAGCAGCGCGGCCGCCTCGTCGAGACGGCCGTCGCGTACGAGTCCGTGGATCCGGCGGGCCAGGGGGGTGACGTCACGGATCGAGACCGTCCACTCGTCGGCGTACCGGCGGGCGGCCTCGCCGGAGAGGCCGAGCTGGAGGGAGCGGTGCGGCAGCCGGTCCAGGCGGAGGTCGCGCTCGGGGTCCCACTGGACGCGGGCCGGTGCGCGGCGCAGGTTCCGCCGCCAGGTGTCGCGGTCCGGGTGGACTCCCCTGGCGTAGTGGGAGAGTTCGGCGTGGTCCAGGGCCCAGTCGAAGCCCGCGCGGGTGATCTCGACGGCCAGCACGGTCTCCTGACCCTCCTTCGTGCCCCAGCCGCAGCGGTACATCATCCACAGGAAGCTCGGCTTGATCCAGGTCATCCGGTCCCGCTTCCACGCCTCCGGGAAGCGGCCGTCCCGGGCGGCCGGGAGGCCGAGGTCCGGCCGGTACGCCTGGTACACGGTGACGGTGGTGTCGGTGTGCCGGGCGCGGATCTGGTACGGCGGGACGTACGAGGTGTCCGGGGCGCTCGGGGTGTCCGGGGCAGCCGGGGCGTGAGTGGTGTTCGGGCCGGTCGGGACGGTCATGGCCTCATCAGAACACCGGGGCGCCGGGCACAGCGAACGGATTACCGCGGCCCGTCATGCGCGGGACCTGACATTCGTCATACGGAGTCCGGTACACGCGGCTCTGCCGGGCACCGGGGCCCGGGGGCCAGTCTGTACGTATCGAGAGCGGGGCCGCCGAGGAGCCCGCCGCCACGGAGGAGGACCCCGTCATGAGCAGCCCGGCCGCCACCCTCGCCGCCCCCGCCACGACGTACGCGGCGGCCCCGGCCGTTGCCGCCGCGCCCTCGCGGGGCCGGACGGTGCTGGGCGGTCTGCTTCCGCTGCTCGTGGACGTCGCCGTTCCGCTCGCCTCGTACTACGTGCTGAAGGGGGCGGGGCTGAGCCTCTTCGCCGCGCTGGCCTGGAGCAGCGCGCTGCCGGCGGTGCGGACCGGGTGGGGGGTGCTGCGCGAGCGGCGGCTCAACGGGCTGGCGGCGCTGATCCTGGCGGTCAACGCGGTGAGTCTGGTGACCAGCCTGCTGACCGGTGATCCGCGGCTGATGCTCGCCAAGGACAGCGGGGTGAGCAGCCTCATCGGGCTCGCCGTCCTGGTGACGGCGTTGAAGGGGCGGCCGATGATGACCGACGCGGTGCGGCCCTGGCTGGTGAAGGGTGTTCCGGCCCGGGACGCGGCCTGGCGGCGGCTCGCGGGTGGTTCGGCGGCGGCCTCGGCGGCCTTCCGGCGGGCGGAGAACCGGTTCTCGATGGTGTGGGGCGCGGCACTGCTGGGCGAGTGCGTGGTGCGGGTGGTGGGCGCGTACACGCTGCCGGTGGAGACGATGGTGTGGCTCGGCACGGTCGTCATGGTGGTGACGATGGTGGGCGCGTTCCTGGTGTCGGGCCGGGTGGGCGCGGTTCCGATGATCTACATGATCACCGAGGAGGCCGGTTCCGACCGCTGACGGAACGGCCGAAGGGCCGGAGGGGAGCACGGGCTCTCCTCCGGCCCTTCCGCGTGGCGCCGGTCAGGGACGCCGGGGACGAGCGGACGGGGCGATCCGCTCAGTGGTTGCGGGGGAAGCCCAGGTCGACGCCGGCCGGGGCGTCGGCCGGGTCCGGCCAGCGGGTGGTGACGACCTTGCCGCGGGTGTAGAAGTGCACGCCGTCGTTGCCGTAGATGTGGTGGGCGCCGAAGAGCGAGTCCTTCCAGCCACCGAAGGAGTGGTAGCCCACCGGCACCGGGATCGGCACGTTGACGCCGACCATGCCGGCCTCGATCTCCAGCTGGAAGCGGCGGGCGGCGCCGCCGTCGCGGGTGAAGATCGCGGTGCCGTTGCCGAACGGCGAGGCGTTCATGAGGGCGACGCCCTCCTCGTACGTGTCGACGCGCAGCACGCACAGGACCGGGCCGAAGATCTCGTCCTTGTACGCGTCCGAGTCGGTGGACACGTTGTCGAGGAGGGAGAGGCCGATCCAGTGGCCCTTCTCGAAGCCCTCGACGGTGAAGCCGGTGCCGTCCAGGACGACGTCGGCGCCCTGGGCGGCGGCGCCCGTGACGTAGGAGGCGACCTTGTCGCGGTGGGCGGCGGTGATCAGCGGGCCCATCTCGGACGTGGCGTCGTTGCCGGGGCCGATCTTGATCTTCTCGGCGCGCTCCTTGATCTTCGCGACGAGCTCGTCCCCGACGGAGCCGACCGCGACGACCGCGGAGATGGCCATGCAGCGCTCGCCGGCGGAGCCGTACGCGGCGGAGACGGCGGCGTCGGCGGCGGCGTCGAGGTCCGCGTCCGGCAGCACCAGCATGTGGTTCTTCGCGCCGCCGAGCGCCTGGACGCGCTTGCCGTTGGCGGTGGCGGTCTGGTGGATGTAGCGGGCGATCGGGGTGGAGCCGACGAAGGAGACCGCGGCCACGTCGGGGTGGGCGAGCAGGCCGTCGACGGCGACCTTGTCACCGTGCAGGACGTTGAGCACACCGTCGGGCAGACCGGCCTCGGAGGCCAGCTCGGCCAGCAGGTTGGCGGCCGACGGGTCCTTCTCGCTGGGCTTGAGGACGAAGGTGTTGCCGCAGGCGACGGCGAGCGGGAACATCCACATCGGCACCATGGCCGGGAAGTTGAACGGGGTGATGCCCGCGACGACGCCGAGCGACTGGCGGATCGAGGAGACGTCGACCCGGCTGGAGACCTGGGTGGACAGCTCGCCCTTGAGCTGGGTGGTGATGCCGCAGGCCAGCTCGACGATCTCCAGGCCGCGGGCGACCTCGCCCAGCGCGTCCGAGTGGACCTTGCCGTGCTCGGCGGTGATCAGCGCGGCGATCTCGTCGCGGTGGGCGTCCAGCAGCGCGCGGTAGCGGAAGAGGATCGCCGTACGCGTCGACAGCGAGGAGGTGCCCCACGTGGCGTAGGCGGCCTTGGCGGAGGCGACCGCGGCGTCGACCTCCTCGGCGGAGGCCAGCGCGACCTGGGTGGTGACCTCGCCGGTGGCCGGGTCGGTGACCGGGCCGTAGTTGCCCGACGCGCCCTCGACGGTCTTGCCACCGATCCAGTGGTTGACGGTCTTCATGACAGGTACTCCTTCAATGGCGTCTTCAGAGGTGGTGGCGACGGTCGGCGACGTGGCGGTCGTACTCTTCCCGGGCTTTCAGGGCCGACGGCCGGGTGGCCGTCTCCGCTACGGGAACATCCCACCACGCCTGTGCCGGAGGGGGGCCCGACAGAGTGTCTGCCGTTTCGGTCTCGACGTAGACACAAGTGGGGCGGTCCGACGATCGGGCCTCGGCCAGGGCTTCGCGCAGGTCACGCACGGTTTCGGCGCGCAGGACCCGCATCCCGAGGGAGGCGGCGTTGGCCGCGAGATCGATGGGCAGCGGCTCCCCGGTGAACGTTCCGTCGGGGGCCCGCATCCGGTACGCGGTGCCCAGGCGTTCGGCTCCGACCTGCGCGGACAGCCCGCCGATGGAGGCGTAGCCGTGGTTCTGGAGGACGACCAGCTTCACCGGGAGCTCCCGCTGCACGGCGGTGACGATCTCGGTCGGGTTCATGAGGTACGTGCCGTCGCCGACCAGCGCCCAGACGGGGCGGCCGGGGGCGGCGAGCTGGACGCCGATCGCGGCCGGGATCTCGTAGCCCATGCAGGAGTAGCCGTACTCCACGTGGTACTGGTCCGGGGAGCGGGCCCGCCACAGCCTGTGCAGGTCGCCGGGGAGCGATCCGGCCGCGTTGATCAGGATGTCGTCGCCGGTGACCAGGGCGTCGAGGGCGCCGACGACCTGGGCCTGGGTGGGGCGGGCGGCCGGGTCGGGGGCGGCGAACGCGGCGGTGACGCGCCGCTCCCACGCCTCCTTGGCGGCGGTGTACTCGCGTACGTGGGCGGGGGCGACGCGGTGGCGGGTGGTTTCCGTCAGGGCTGCGGTGAGGGCTTCGAGGGCGGTGCGGGCGTCGGCGACCAGCGGGAGCGCGCCGAGTTTGTGGGCGTCGAAGCCGGTGATGTTGAGGTTGAGGAAGCGGACGTCCGGGTGGGCGAAGAGGGTGCCGGATGCGGTGGTGAAGTCGGTGTAGCGGGTGCCGACGCCGATGACCAGGTCGGCGGTGCGGGCCAGGGCGTCGGCGGTCGCGGTGCCGGTGTGGCCGATGCCGCCCACCTCGGCGGGGTGGTCGTGGCACAGGACGCCCTTGCCCGCCTGGGTGGTGGCGACGGGGATGCCGGTGGCGTCGGCGAGGGCGGCCAGTGCTTCCTCGGCCCCGCTGTGCCGGACGCCGCCGCCCGCCACGATCAGTGGCCGCCGGGCCGCGCGCACCGCCCGGACCGCGCGGTCGAGTTCGCCGGGGTCCGGGGCGGGTCGGCGTACGTACCAGACGCGTTCGGCGAAGAACTCCCGCGGCCAGTCGTACGCCTGGGCCTGCACGTCCTGCGGCAGCGCGAGGGTCACGGCGCCGGTCAGGGCCGGGTCGGTCAGGGTCCGTACGGCCTGGAGGGCGGCCGGGACGAGCGCCTCGGGGCGGGTGATCCGGTCGAAGTAGCGGGAGACCGGGCGCAGGCAGTCGTTGACGGTGACGTCGCCCGCGGCCGGGACCTCGATCTGCTGGAGCACCGGGTCGGCGGGCCGGGCGGCGAAGGTGTCGCCGGGCAGCAGGAGGACCGGGAGGTGGTTGACGGTGGCGAGGGCGGCGCCGGTGACGAGGTTGGTGGCGCCGGGGCCGATGGAGGTGGTGACGGCGTGGGCGGAGAGCCGCCCGGACTGGCGGGCGTAGCCGACCGCCGCGTGCACCATGGCCTGTTCGTTGCGGCCCTGGAGGTAGGGCATCTCGGCGGCGGACTCGACGAGCGCCTGGCCGATCCCGGCGACGTTGCCGTGGCCGAAGATGCCCCAGACGGCGGGGATCAGCCGCTGTCGGCGGCCGTCGCGCTCGGTGTACTGGCGGGCCAGGAAGGCCACCAGGGCCTGGGCGGTGGTGAGCCTGCGGGTGCCGGTCGTCATGGGCGTGCCTCGGGGCGGTGGAGGGGGAGCCGGGGATCGACCGGCTGGTGGGGCCAGGTGTCGCGGATCCAGCGGTGGTCCGGGTGGTCGGTGATCAGCCATTCCCGCTGCTCCCCCGGTCCGGCCATCACATTGAGGTAGTAGAGGGTGCGCCCCGGGGAGGCGATGGAGGGGCCGTGCCAGCCGTCCGGGATCAGGACCGCGTCGCCGGAGCGGACCTCGGCGAGCAGATCCGTTCCGCCGGGCCGGGAGGGCGAGACCCGGTGGTAGCCGAGACCGTCGTGCTCCACCTCGAAGTAGTAGATCTCCTCCAGGACGGACTCGGCGCCGGGGCGGTGCTCGTCGTGCTTGTGCGGCGGGTAGGACGACCAATTGCCACCGGGGGTGAGGACCTCCACGGCGATCAGCCGGTCGCACGCGAACGTGTCGGCGGCGGCGAAGTTGTTGACCTGCCGGGAGCAGTTCCCGGCGCCGCGCAGTTCGACGGGAACCTCCGGCGCGGGGCCGTAGCGAGCGGGGAGTCGTCGCTCGCACTTCGCTCCTGCCAGGGCGAAGCGGCCTCCGGCGCCGGAGGCGATCTGTGCATGGGCGTCGCGGGGTACATAGGCGAAGTCGGACACGCCGCTGAACACGCTTTCCCGGCCCAGTAGTTCAAAGATCTCACCTGAGGTACGCACCGTACAGCCACCGGTCAGCGGCAGCACGATCCACTCGCTGTCCCCGGTGTCGAAGGTGTGGACACCGCCGGGGCCGAGCTCCAGTACGCGCAGGGCGGAGCGGTCCCAGCCGGCCCGTTCCGGGTCGATGTCCAGGGCGTACGCGCCGCGCGCCGCGCTCCCGGCGGGCAGGTGGTGGCGGTGGCCGGTGCGGCCGTCGGTCGTCATGCCCGGCTCTCCTCGTTCGTCGCGGTCCGGTTGCTCTCCCCCCGCTGCGCGCTCTTCTCGTTCTCGCGGAGCGCCACCTCGATCTCGTGCGGGAACGGCATGGCGGACGAGCAGGCGAGCCGGGCGGCGACGAGGGCGCCCGCCGCGTTCGCGTACCGCATGACGCGCCCGGTGGGCCAGCCCGCGAGGAGTCCGTGGCAGAGCGCCCCGCCGAAGGCGTCGCCCGCGCCGAGGCCGTTGACCACCTCGACCGGCAGCGCCGGGACCCGGGTGGCCGTGCCGTCGCGGTGGACGGCGAGGACGCCCTCGGGGCCCTGTTTGACGACGGCGAGTTCGGCGCCCGCGTCGAGCAGGGCACGGGCCGCCGCGTACGGTTCGCGCTCACCGGTCGCGATCTCGCACTCGTCCACGTTGCCCACGGCGACGGTGGCCAGGGCGAGGGCGCGGCGGTAGAGGGGCCCGGGGTCGGCGTCCCGCGCGGGGTCCCAGAACATCGGGCGCCAGTCCAGGTCGAGGACGGTGATGCCGGAGCGGTCGCGGGCGGCCAGGGCGGCGAGGGTGGCGGAGCGGCTCGGCTCGGCGCAGAGGCCGGTGCCGGTCGCCCAGAAGACCCGGGCGGCCCGGATCGCCGCGAGGTCCAGCTCGGCGGGGTGGATCTCCAGGTCGGGGGCCTTGGGCTGCCGGTAGAAGTAGAGCGGGAAGTCGTCGGGCGGGAAGAGTTCGCAGAAGGTGACCGGTGTCGGGTACGCGTCGACCGGCGTCACCCACCGGTCGTCGACCCCGAACTCCCGTAGCTGTTCGTGGAGATACCTCCCGAAGGGGTCGCGTCCGGTACGCGTCACCACCGCCGTCCGCCGGCCGAGCCGGGCCGCCGCGACGGCGACGTTGGACGGTGAACCGCCGAGGAACTTCCCGAAGGTCTCGACCCGGGACAGGGGCAGACCGGTCTGGAGCGGGTAGAGATCCACACCGATACGGCCCATGGTGATGACGTCGTACCGATCAGACATGCCCATCCCTCCGACACCGCCTCTCGTTCCTCGGCCCTCGCCCCTCGTCTCCCCCACCTCGTCCACCGTCCCGGCGGACCGCCCCAAGATCTAGCCCGCCCCCGCCCCCCTGTCAATGCTTTGTCCGGACATACGGACCAATGATTGACACTCGGTCACCGTGCCGTAACCCTGGACCGCATGACCTCCTCCGCAGCGGCCCCGTCCCGTATCCGCATCGGTTCGGCCCCCGACTCCTGGGGGGTCTGGTTCCCCGACGATCCGAAGCAGGTGCCCTGGCGGCGCTTCCTCGACGAGGTCGCGGAGGCGGGTTACGAGTGGATCGAGCTGGGTCCGTACGGCTATCTCCCGACCGATCCGGCCCGGCTCGCCGAGGAGACCGGACGGCGCGGGCTCTCGGTCTCGGCGGGGACGGTCTTCACCGGATTGCACCACGGACCGGGCGTCTGGGACCGGACCTGGGCGCATGTCGCCCGGATCGCGGCACTCACCCGGTCGACGGGGGCCGGGCACCTGGTCGTCATCCCCGCGTTCTGGCGCGACGACAGGACCGGCGAGGTGCTGGAGGATCGGGAGCTCACCGCCGGGCAGTGGCGCGATCTCACCGCACAGACGGAGCGGCTGGCCCGCGAGGTGCGGGACCGCTTCGGACTGCGCGTCGTCGTCCATCCGCACGCGGACACGCACATCGACACCGAGGAGAACGTCGCCCGCTTCCTCCACTCCACCGACCCCGACCTGGTCTCGCTCTGCCTGGACACCGGGCACTACGCCTACTGCGGCGGCGACAGCGTGAAGCTGATCGAGACGTACGGCGAACGGATCGGCTACCTCCACCTCAAGCAGGTCGACCCGGAGATCCTGGCCGGTGTGGTGGCGGACGGGGTGCCGTTCGGACCGGCCGTGGCGCGCGGCGTGATGTGCGAGCCGCCGGGCGGCGTGCCCGCGCTGGAGCCGGTGCTGGCCGCCGCCCGGGGGCTGGACGTGGACCTCTTCGCCATCGTCGAACAGGACATGTACCCCTGTCCGCCCGACCGGCCCCTCCCCATCGCCCGCCGCACCCGCGCGTTCCTGCGCACCTGCGGCTGAGGACTGTCCTGGAGGACGGACCTTTCGCCACCGTCTCCCTCACCCCGCATGCCGCACCGCAGCCCTCGCCATAGGATGCGGACAAATCGGGGGATACGCGCCCATCGCGAGGGAGTCCGAGTGAACTGGCCCAGCGACCCCGGCCGCCGACCGCCCACCGGAGCCCCCGGATGGCAGTCACCGCCCACCGAGCCCCCTCCCGGATGGCGGTCCCCACCCACCGGAGCGCCCGGCCGGCAGCCGCCGCCCGCCGGTCACCGGGGGCCACCCGGGCCCGCGCAGCCGCGTCGCGGCCTGTGGAAGCGGTGCCTGTGGGGCGGCATCCTCCTGTGGCTGCTGACCGCGATCGTCACGTACACCACCCGGAACACCAATCTGCTGCCGACGCTCATCCTGCTCGGCAGCTTCCTGGTCCCGGCCGTCTTCGTCCTGTGGGCGTACGAGCGGCACGGCCGGGACCTGGGCGCCCCGCTGATCCTCGGCTGCTCGCTGACCGGCGGCATCCTGGGCGTGCTGGGCGCCTCGGTCGCGGAGTCGTATCTGCTGCACCCCTCGGTCTGGATCTTCCTGGGGGTCGGCCTGATCGAGGAGGCGGTGAAGCTCCTGGCCCTGATGTTCGTGCTCCGCCGCCATCCCGAGGTGCGCGGCATGCGGGCCGGGCTGGTGCTCGGCGCGGCGGTCGGGTTCGGCTTCGCCGCCTTCGAGAGCGCGGGGTACGCCTTCAACGCGGCCGTCACGATGCAGGGCATCGACCTGCGGGCCCTGCTGGAGACCGAGGTGCTGCGCGGGGTGCTGGCCCCCTTCGGGCACGGGCTCTGGACCGCGATCGCCGGTGGCGTGCTGCTCTCCTACCGGAGGCCGAACGGGCGGTTCCGCCTCGCCGCGCCGGTGATCGGCGCCTACCTCGGCGTCTCCGTCCTGCACGCTCTCTGGGACTCGATGCACGGGATCGCGCTCTGGCTGGTCCTCCGGCTCACCGACACCAACCTGAGCCGCGACCTGTTCGCACAGGGCTACCTCCCGACCCCCACCACCCAGCAGCAGCATCTGTTCACCCTCTTCTCGGTGGGCGGGATCGTGGTCATCACACTGATCGCGCTGGCCTGGCTGAGATCGCTGGCACACAGCGCGCGCGGCACCGGAACAAATGGACGGCAGGAGACTCGCATTCATACCCCCTAGGGGTATACAGTGGAGCACGTCGGAACGCACCGGGTCTCCCGGGGCTCCGGCGACGCACACCTACCTGCCCGCCGAAGAGGAGAAGACCATGACCGCCGAGACCCAGCTCCCCCAGGCCAACGGCTCCTGCTGCACGCCGAACGGCTCCTGCCACAGCGACGCGGACGCCGGTACGCAGTCGGGCGGCGTGACCACCGTCTACCAGGTGTCCGGCATGACCTGCGGCCACTGCGAGGGCGCCGTCTCCGAGGAGATCTCCGGCATCGAGGGTGTCACCTCGGTGAAGGCCGTGGCCTCCACGGGCCGGGTGACCGTCGTCTCCGCGGCCCCGCTGGCCGAGGACGCGGTGCGCGCCGCGGTCGACGAGGCCGGTTACGAGCTCGTCGGACTCGCCTGAGCACCCCCGCGCCACGGGTGCGTCCGCCACGTCCGCGACGCCCCTCCCCCAGCCGGGCCGGACCCGCCAGCAGATACTGGTAGGGCACGGCCCGGTCGGCGTTCTCGGAGTTGTCGGCGCCCCCGGAACTGTCGGCGTCTGGAGAGTCACGGAACATGCACAGCACCACGGAGGCCGGGACCCGCGCCCCGGAGGACTCGACCACGGAACTCGCGATCGGCGGCATGACCTGCGCCTCCTGCGCGGCCCGGATCGAGAAGAAGCTCAACCGGATGGACGGCGTCACCGCCACCGTCAACTACGCCACCGAGAAGGCCAAGGTCAGCTACCGGGGCGAGGACGTCTCCGTACAGGACCTGATCGCCACCGTCGAGAAGACCGGCTACACCGCGCAGGAGCCCGCTCCCCCGGCCCCCACCGCCCCGGCGGACGCGGCCGAGGGCGACACGGCGGGGGCGGACGTCCAGGACGACGGCTCCGCCGACGCGCTGCGGCAGCGACTGACCGTCTCGGCCGTGCTGGCGGTCCCCGTCGTCCTGCTGGCGATGGTCCCGCCCCTCCAGTTCGACTACTGGCAGTGGCTCTCGCTGACCCTCGCCGCCCCGGTCGTGGTCTGGGGCGGGCTGCCGTTCCACCGCGCGACCTGGGCCAACCTCCGGCACGGCGCGGCCACCATGGACACCCTGGTCTCACTCGGCACGCTGGCCGCCTTCGGCTGGTCGCTGTGGGCCCTCTTCCTCGGGGACGCGGGCCTGCCGGGCATGCGGCACGGCTTCGACTTCACCGTCCGGCACACCGGCGACACGTCCACCATCTATCTGGAGGTCGCGGCCGGGGTCGTCACCTTCCTCCTGCTGGGCCGCTGGCTGGAGGCCCGCTCCAAGCGGAAGGCCGGTTCCGCGCTCCGGGCGCTGATGCACCTGGGCGCGAAGGAGGTGTCGGTCCTCCGGGACGGTACGGAGGTACGCGTCCCGGTCGCCCGGCTCGCCGTGGGCGACCGTTTCGTGGTCCGGCCCGGCGAGAAGATCGCCACGGACGGCACCGTTGTCGAGGGCGCCTCGGCCGTGGACACCTCCATGCTGACCGGCGAGTCCGTACCCGTCGAGACCGGCGTCGGCGACCCCGTCACGGGCGCCACCGTGAACACCTCCGGCCGGCTCGTCGTCGAGGCGACCCGGGTCGGCGCCGACACCCGGCTCGCCCGGATGGCCAAGCTCGTCGAGGACGCCCAGAGCGGCAAGGCGGAGGTGCAGCGCCTCGCGGACCGGGTCTCCGCGGTCTTCGTCCCGGTGGTGCTGGTGATCTCGCTGGGCACCCTGGCCGCGTGGCTGCTGACCACGGGCGAGGTGACGGCCGCGTTCACCGCCGCCGTGGCCGTGCTGATCATCGCCTGCCCCTGCGCCCTGGGCCTCGCCACCCCGACCGCCCTCATGGTCGGCACCGGACGCGGCGCCCAGCTCGGCATCCTCATCAAGGGCCCCGAAGTCCTGGAGACCACCCGCCGCGTCGACACCATCGTCCTCGACAAGACCGGCACCGTCACCACCGGCCGCATGACCCTCCTCGACGTCCACACCACCGGCACCACCACCGAGAACGAGGTCCTCCGCCTCGCCGGAGCCCTCGAACACTCCTCGGAACACCCCATCGCCCAGGCCGTCGCCACCGGAGCCACCGACCGCACCGGCACCACCCTCCCCACCCCCGAGGACTTCGCCAACGTCCCCGGACTCGGCGTCCAGGGCATCGTCGACGGCCACGCCGTCCTCGTCGGCCGCGAACAACTCCTCGCCCAGTGGGAGATCCACCTCCCCGTGGAACTCGCCCGACTCAAGGCAGCCGCCGAGACCGCCGGCCGGACCGCCATCACCGTCGCCTGGGACGGCGAGGCACGAGCCGTCCTGGAGGTCGCCGACAAGATCAAGGACACCAGCGCCGAGGCCGTCGCCGAGCTGCGCGCGCTCGGCCTCCACCCCGTCCTGCTGACCGGTGACAACCGCACGGCCGCCGAGGCCGTGGCCCGCGCCGTGGGGGTCGAGGAGGTGTACGCCGAGGTGCTGCCCGAGGAGAAGGTGCACGTCATCGAGCGTCTTCAGGCCGAGGGCCGCTCGGTCGCCATGGTCGGGGACGGGGTCAACGACGCCGCCGCCCTCGCCACCGCCGACCTGGGCCTGGCCATGGGAACCGGCACGGACGCCGCGATCGAGGCGAGCGATCTCACCCTGGTTCGTGGAGATCTCAAGGTGGCCGCCGACGCGATCCGGCTGTCCAGGCGCACCCTGACCACCATCAGGGGCAATCTCCTCTGGGCTTTCGGCTATAACGTGACCGCCCTACCCCTTGCGGCGTTTGGGCTGCTCAACCCTATGATTGCCGGAGCGGCGATGGCCTTCTCTTCGGTCTTCGTCGTGACGAACAGCCTGCGGTTGCGCGCCTTCACGTAATTTCCACAAAGAGATCCAGATCACATGGATTTCCAGGTAACCATCCGGCGGGCTCGTGAGTCTAAGAGGGCGATGCCAAGGATGTCTTGGGGGACGTCCGCGGAGTGTCTTGGGGGACGCTCCGGGCAAGCGTTTGGCCGGGGCACGTGCACCGGGGAGCTTTGAGCGGCCCTCCCGTACGTACGTACCCCGGCAGATCGCAGCAGGACCAGAGCACGACACAACAGAAGAGATGCGCAGCCCACAGCGGCTGCGCGGCGCTCAGGAGCTACGGCTCCCACAGACGCCCGGCCGGATCCCGTGGGGGGAATCCGCTCCGGGACATGGGAAGCGCCTCGCTGTCGGCCCGTGGGGGGATCGACGACGAGGCGCTTCTCTCTGTTCGGAGACGAGCGGTACGGACCCGACGGGTACGGACACGACCGGTACGGACCCGGAAGGTTCGGGCGCGACCGGGTCGGGCGCCCCCTCCGAAGCCGTCGCGGCACGCAAATCGCCCCGGACACCGCGCTCTGTGCGAAAGCGCGGTACGCGGGGCGAAGTCGACCGGCCTCGGTGGCCGGGGTCGTGCAGGGGGTCTCAGGCGGTTCAGCGGCCCTCGACCGGGACGAAGTCGCGCAGGACCTCGCCGGTGTAGATCTGGCGCGGGCGGCCGATGCGGGAACCCGGCTCCTTGATCATCTCGTGCCACTGGGCGATCCAGCCGGGAAGGCGGCCGAGCGCGAAGAGCACGGTGAACATCTCGGTCGGGAAGCCCATGGCCCGGTAGATCAGACCGGTGTAGAAGTCCACGTTCGGGTAGAGGTTGCGCGCGATGAAGTACTCGTCGCTCAGCGCGTGCTCTTCCAGCTTCAGCGCGATGTCGAGCAGCTCGTCGGACTTGCCGAGCGCGGACAGCACGTCGTGGGCGGCGGCCTTGATGATCTTGGCGCGCGGGTCGAAGGACTTGTAGACCCGGTGGCCGAAGCCCATCAGCCGGACGCCGTCCTCCTTGTTCTTCACCTTGCGGATGAAGGAGTCGACGTCGCCGCCGTTGGCCTGGATGCCCTCGAGCATCTCCAGCACCGACTGGTTGGCGCCACCGTGCAGGGGGCCCCAGAGCGCCGAGATGCCGGCGGAGATCGAGGCGAACATGTTCGCCTGCGAGGAGCCGACCAGGCGCACGGTGGAGGTCGAACAGTTCTGCTCGTGGTCCGCGTGCAGGATCAGCAGCTTGTCGAGCGCGGAGACCACGACCGGGTCCAGCTCGTACTCCTGGGCCGGGACCGAGAAGGTCATGCGCAGGAAGTTCTCGACGTACCCGAGGTCGTTGCGCGGGTAGACGAAGGGGTGGCCGATCGACTTCTTGTAGGCGTACGCCGCGATCGTCGGCAGCTTGGCCAGCAGCCGGATCGTCGAGAGGTGGCGCTGCTCCTCGTCGAACGGGTTGTGGCTGTCCTGGTAGAACGTGGACAGCGCGCTGACGACCGAGGACAGCATGGCCATCGGGTGGGCGTCACGGGGGAAGCCGTCGAAGAAGCGCTTGACGTCCTCGTGCAGCAGGGTGTGCTGCGTGATCTCGTTCTTGAAGGTCGCCAGCTCGTCGACCTTGGGAAGCTCGCCGTTGATCAGCGTGTACGCGACCTCCAGGAACGTCGAGCGCTCGGCGAGCTGCTCGATGGGGTAGCCGCGGTAGCGCAGAATGCCCTGCTCACCGTCGAGGTAAGTGATGGCGGATTTATAGGCCGCGGTGTTGCCGTATCCGCTGTCCAGTGTCACCAGACCGGTATTGGCCCGGAGCTTCCCGATGTCGAAGCCCTTGTCGCCGACGGTGCTGTCGATCACCGGGTAGGTGTACTCGCCGTCGCCGTACCGCAGTACTACAGAGTTGTCGCTCACGTCATCCCTCACCGACGTAGTGCCTCTTCCGAGGTTCCCTGACTGTCTTCACCCTCCCCCATTTGGCGCAGGAGAGTGCACTCGGGGTCGTCCATTGGACCTACTCGCGGCACTGAGTGCCGCGAGCCTACTCATCCTGCCCCTTCGGTTCCGGTTCCGGAAGGGCCGCGTGATGTTTCCCACCGATTTGATCGATCATTTTATCTCCCGGCCTTCCGCCGATCCTCCGCCGGATCCCCCGGACAGCCGGTAATCCAGCGCCGTACAGCGCCTGCCCGCGGAAACCGTGCGGACCGCCTGGCCGATCGCCTGACGCGAACCGACCAGCACGACAAGCTTTTTGGCCCGGGTCACGGCGGTGTAGAGGAGGTTGCGCTGGAGCATCATCCAGGCACTCTTGGTGACGGGGATGACGACGGCCGGGTACTCGCTGCCCTGGGAGCGGTGGATCGTCATGGCGTACGCGTGGGACAGCTCGTCCAGCTCGTCGAAGTCGTAGTCGATCTCCTCGTCCTCGTCGGTGCGCACGGTCAGCTTCTGTTCGTCCGGGTCGAGGGCGGTGACGATGCCGACCGTGCCGTTGAAGACGCCGTTCTCGCCCTTGTCGTAGTTGTTGCGGATCTGGGTGACCTTGTCGCCGACCCGGAAGACCCGGCCGCCGAACCGCTTCTCGGGGACGTCCGGGCGGCCCGGGGTGACGGCCTGCTGGAGGAGCCCGTTGAGCACCCCGGCCCCGGCCGGGCCCCGGTGCATCGGGGCGAGGACCTGCACGTCGCGCCGGGCGTCGAGCCCGAACTTGGCGGGGATCCGGCGGGCCGCGACGTCCACCGCGAGCTTGCCCGCGTCCTCCGTCTCGTCCTCCACGAAGAGGAAGAAGTCCTTGAGCCCCTGGGTCAGCGGCGGCACCCCGGAGTTGATCCGATGCGCGTTGGTGACGACGCCGGACTGCTGGGCCTGGCGGAAGATCGTGGTCAGCCGGACGGCGGGGACGGGGCTGCCGTCGGCGAGCAGGTCCCGCAGCACCTCCCCCGCCCCGACCGACGGCAGCTGGTCGACGTCCCCGACGAGCAGCAGATGGGCACCTGGTGCCACCGCCTTCAGCAGCTTGTTGGCGAGCAGCAGATCCAGCATGGACGCCTCGTCCACCACGACCAGGTCCGCGTCGAGCGGGCGCTCCCGGTCGTACGCGGCGTCGCCGCCCGGCTTCAGCTCCAGCAGCCGGTGCACGGTGGATGCCTCGGCGCCGGTCAGCTCGGAGAGCCGCTTGGCCGCCCGGCCGGTCGGCGCGGCCAGCACCACCTTGGCCTTCCTGGCCCGCGCCAGCTCCACGATGGACCGGACGGTGAACGACTTCCCGCAGCCGGGCCCGCCGGTCAGCACCGCGACCTTCCGGCTGAGCGCGAGCCGCACCGCCGCCTCCTGCTCCGGCGCCAGCTCCGCCCCCGTACGCCCCTTCAGCCAGGTCAGCGCCCTGTCCCAGTCCACGTCCACGAAGGCCGGCAGCCGCTCCTCGGGCGTCCGCAGCAGCCGCCCCACCTGTGCGGCGAGAGCCACCTCGGCGCGGTGGAACGGCACCAGGTAGATCGCCGTGACCAGCTCGCCGCCCTCCGGCGAGGGCACCTTCTCCCGTACGACGCCCTCCGGGTCCTCCGCCAGCTCGGCCAGGCACTCGATGACCAGCCCGGTGTCGACCTGGAGCAGCTTCACCCCGTCCGCGATCAGCCGCTCCTCGGGGAGGAAGCAGTGCCCCTGGTCGGTGGATTGCGACAGCGCGTACTGCAATCCCGCCTTGACCCGCTCCGGGCTGTCGTGCGGGATGCCGACCGCCTGGGCGATCTTGTCGGCGGTGAGGAAGCCGATGCCCCAGACGTCGGCGGCCAGTCGGTAGGGCTCGTTCTTCACGACGGAGATCGAGGCGTTCTCGTACTTCTTGTAGATGCGGACGGCGATGGAGGTGGAGACGCCGACGCCCTGGAGGAAGACCATCACCTCCTTGATCGCCTTCTGCTCCTCCCAGGCCGCGGCGATCATCTTCGTCCGCTTCGGGCCGAGGCCGGGCACCTCGATCAGGCGCTCGGGCTTCTGCTCGATGATGTCGAGGGTGTCGACGCCGAAGTGGGTGGTGATCCGGTCCGCCATGACCGGGCCGATGCCCTTGATCAGGCCGGAACCGAGGTAACGGCGGATGCCCTGGACGGTGGCGGGCAGGATCGTCGTGTAGTTCTCCACGACGAACTGCTTGCCGTACTGGGAGTGCGACCCCCAGCGCCCCTCCATCCGCAGCGACTCCCCCGGCTGCGCCCCGAGCAGCGAACCGACCACCGTCAGCAGGTCGTTCGCCCCGCGGCCGGTGTCGACGCGGGCGACCGTGTACCCGTTCTCCTCGTTGGCGTACGTGATGCGCTCCAGCACACCTTCGAGGACGGCGAGGTTGGGCAGGGTGGACATGGAACCGACGGTACCGGCCCGCACCGACAGCCCGGCGCGGGCTCCCTCCCCGGTACGGGCTCCCCGGTACGGCTTCTCCGGTAGTACGGGCTCCTCAGTGCGGCTTCACGTACTCCACCCGCACCACGTCCGGCACCCCGGGCAGCTTCTTCCGGCCGGTCAGGAGGGCCTGGGCCGAGGTGTCGTCCAGGAGGTACCGGCGGAAGAACGCCACGGTGTAGCCGGTGGCGATCCGGCGCTGGGCGGTCTCGCCGAGTGCCCGGTCCTGGCGGTCCGTGCCGTCCTGCGCGACGCACCGGCCGGGCCGGTCGCCGGGGATCGCGTCGTCCACCGCGGCCACCTGGCCGCTGCTCGGGGACCACTGGGTGTTGAAGTAGTCGTGGTTGCCACCGATGAGGGTGATGCCGTGCAGGGGCGCCTTGTTGTGCCCCTTGTTCCACTTCACGTACTCACCGGTGTTGACCTGGTCGCAGGTGCCCCACAGCACGGCCAGCGGGACCCGGGTGACCGGCTCGTTGTCCCAGGTGGCGGTGGGTGCGAGGCCGAGCGCCGCCTTCACCTCCACCCCGGCGGGCCAGTCGCCGTGCGCCTCGTCGGAGACCTGCTGCATCACGCCTCCGCCGCCCATGGAGTGGCCGAGGGTGCCGACGCGTCCCAGGTCCAGGCGGCCGGCGAATGCGGCACCACCGGACCGTCCGGTCGCCGGATCCTTGAGCTTCTTCCTCAACGGGCCCTTGCCAACGTCGAGTTGGCGCCACAGCTCCAGATGCCGGTTGATGAGGGCGGCCCGCGCCCGGTACACCGAGTCGGCCTGGCCGCCGCTGGTCGCGTTGATCCCGTTGGCGCCCATGGAGACGACCACGAAGCCCTCGCGGGCCAGGCTCTCGGCCAGGTACTCGTAACCGGCGCTGCTCGGCAGCGGCGGCACGCCCGCCCGGCAGGGCCAGGCCCAGAGCCGGTCGCTCATCGCTTCGATGATCTCCGTCTGTCGGGCCGCTCCGGCCTCGTCGCCCGCCTGCTCGGCCCGCTCCAGGGCCTTCTGCGCCCTGGTCAGCGCGGACTGGGCGGGCCGGTCCGCGCAGGTGGCCCACTGCCCGTGCTGCATGACGATCAACGGATGACGGCCGGCCGTGGGCCCCGGGGAGCCGGGCGCCTCGGGGTAGCGGACGACCGCGGCGATCTCGCTCTTCCCCTCGTACGGTGCCCCGGGCTCGAAGGCCAGGTCCCCGAGGTCGTACACCGCCCGCCCCACGGACACGGTCGCCGCGCCCGACTCCGTGGTGACGGCCCCGGCCTCGGCGGGCGCGGTCACCACGCCCGCGACGATCAGGGCCCCCGCAGCCAGCGCCGCCGTACCGGCCACCCGGCCGCCTCGCTTCTCCACCGACGTCACCGCCATACGCGGTCCAGCCTCCCAGGTCGTTCCGGTCGTTCCGGTTGTTCACGACCGACCACGACCGGGCGGATGCTGCTCCGCGCCCCGTGGACGGACGCCCCTACCCTGACCGGCACTTGTCAGAAATCTGTGAGCCCGGTGTCAGGGAATCCGTCCGCCCCGGCAGCGGATCCGCGTCCACCCTTACGAGGCCATGACCACGTGGAGCTTTCCGTCGCCGTCCCAGACGGTCGGGTTGTCGTAGGAGAAGCAGCCGTGCGAACTCAACTCGTCGGCGATCTTCTCGGTCTGCCGCCGCAGCTCGGCGGTCCGGTCCTCGGCGACGGCGTCCTGCCCGGTGCTGAAAGCGGCTGCCTCACCCTCCCGTTCCCCTCCGTACTCACCGGAACCGCCGTGCCGCTCGTCGGCGCCGCCGCGTACGGCGTCCGCCGCGCGACATCGGCGGTGATGGCGCGGGCGCGACGGCCACAACATCGTCGGGTCAGCGCCCGTCAGGCCATCACCTGCACGCCGAGCTTTCGCAGCAGCAGGCCGCAGACCTCGCACGGTTCCGTGGTCCTGCCATGATCGGGGTGCCCCTGGCCGCGGATCATCTTGGAGATGATCGCGGAGCCCGCGAAGTGCGGGGCGGCTTCGTCGAGCGTGGTCGTACGGCCGTCGCCGCGCGTGGTGTCGAGGGCCCACAACTGGTCGGACACCAGGGCGGATTCCGCGCAGCGGCCGGTGAACAGCTTGCGTACGTCGAGGGGCAGCGACTCGACGTACGACCGGACAGCGGGATGAAGATTGACCGCGCCTTCGCCGACCAGGCTCGTATGGCTGACGATCTGGCCACCGATGAGCAGGGAGGCGGCTACAGCGGGAAATTGCTTAGACAAAGTAGTCCTCCGCGTCCACCGGGGGCTCCCCGGCGAGAAGCCTGGAAAACGCATCCGCCTCATTCGATCCCATGTAGTACCCACCAGTGTGGTGGAGCTGGAAGAAACGACCGGATTCGTCGACCAGAATGATTCCATATTCGAGGGCATCGTACCCGACAGGGAAAAGCTCGGTGCCGAGCTCGAACGAAAGCTCCTTGATGTTCGCCGCGTCGCCGTCGTATCCGAATGTCGGGTCCATAATCCACCCTGATTCCGGGTCGACGGGATGGACCAGCCGCAGTTCGCCGTAGCTTCGGATGACGCGGACGGCGTCCGCCGTCGGAATCAGGGTGACCGAGTGCCGCTCGGCGTCCTCCAGTCGGATCTTGATGAACTCGTTGGCGCGGGCCCCGATGTCGCGCCCGGGAAACCAGCCGCACGAGGACAACCACTCGTGCACCTCGGGCGTCAGGATATCGTTGTTCACTACTTCTTTCCGTTTCACGACGAAGGATTTCTACGAGTGTACTCGAATTCCCAGTTGAGGCAGGACGTGCGAACAGGATCGACAGGGTGGCAGAAAATCATTGTGCCGACTGATCAGCTCACCGGTTTTCCGGGAATAGAGATCTCCGATTTGACGTGAATGCATTACGCCACCTTCCAGTTTTGCCTTCGCTTCACCAATGGTGCGAATCAGCTTGCCCGTCGGGTCCAGCTGGTGAAGTCGGTCACTGATCAGGGAGATCTCGGCACACTTGCCGTGACCGATCCCCTTCTCCTTACCGGCGGCCTTTAGCATGTCTTCGACATTCTTCAGGATCGTGCTGAGCACAGGATGCGCAATGGGAAGCTTCTGCCCATGCATCTTGGTCGTGCTGCTGTGCGCGGTGATCGTGTTGTCGTGCAAGAAACTTCCGGCGCATCCGGATTCAAGACGGTTCGAGCCGGGGGGCGACGCTCCGGCCGGGGCGTCGAGCGCATCGTCGGCGAGTGTGGAGGCTTCGTGCTCCAGCAGCGAAAGCTGTTCGCTCAGCGGCAGGTGTGAGACGTCCAGTGCCGGGCGCCGGTAGTGGCGCATCTTGTCGGCGCTCTGGCCGTGCCACTGCGGCTGGGGGTCGATCGGGTTGCCGTGCGGCACGTCGCCGGGGCCGTCCGGTCCATCAGGGCCGTCCGGTCCATCGGGGCCGTGCGGGGCGTCGGGGCCGTGCGGGGCGTCGTCGTGATGCGGCGGGGTGTCGTCGCCCGTGTGGTGCGGGGTGGTTTCGTCCGGGGCGTGGTGGGCGGCGTCGTCGGCGTGGCTGTTGGGTGTGTGGTCGCCGTTGTGGGGCGTGGTCGGGTCATTGTGGTGGGGTGTGGGCGGGTCATGGGGCCCGTTGGGGCCGCCGGGACCGTCGCCGGTGTTGTGGGTGCCGGGCGGTTCGTGGCCGGCGTTGGGGCCGTGGCCGAGGTCGTCGGCGCGGCCGCCGGGGAGGTTGTCGCCCGCGTGTCCGCCCGGAAGGTTGTCGCCGACGTGGCCCGTGGGCAGGTTGTCGCCGAGGTGGTTGCCGGGGAGGTTGTCGCCGAGGTGGACGGGGTCGCTGATGTCGCTGCCGAGGCGGACGACGTTGTCGCCCGTGTGGGCGCCGACGTGGGCGACGTTGTCCGCCGTGTTCGCCCCGACGCCGACCAGGGCCGGTTCCTTGGCCGGGCCGTTGGTGTGCGGGGTGGTCGAGTCGGTGTGCGGAGTGGTCGGGCCGTTGCCGTCCGTGTGCGGAATGGTGGGCGAGGGCTCCTTGGGGGCGTCGCCGGCGTGCTGGACGACCTTGCCGTCCTTGTCGAGGAGGTTCCCGTCGTGGTCGAAGTACTGGCCGGGATTGTCCGGAGCACTCGGGAGCTTGGTGGTGTTCTCCGGGATGACGGGGACGTCGTCGGGGAACTTGACGTTCCCGTCGGGGAGCTTGACGCCGCCCTCGGGGATCTTCGCCCCGTCGGGGAGGTGGAAGGTGCCGTCCGGCAGCATCGCCGTACCCTCGGGCAGGGTGATCGCGTTGTCCGGGAGTTTGGGGATCTCGATGTTGGAGATGCCCTTGAGGCCCTTGGTGATGTCACCGATCTTGGAGAGTCCGGAGCCGGCGCCCTTGGCGAT
>NZ_JBIBUU010000032.1:0-57603 GCF_043079735.1 Streptomyces sp. NPDC015144
TCAACGGCCTCGCCAACAAAGTCAAATCCGTCTTCCACACCGTCGCCAAACCCGTCAACCGCGCCATCGACAAAATCATCAACCTCATCACCAAAGCCGGAAAGAAACTCTGGAACAAACTCAAAGGAAAGAAGGGAAGTGACAACAAAAAGAAGAAGGGCGACAATTCAACCAACGAAAAAAATAAGCTCCAGGAAAGGAAAGAAAGAGAGCTCCCTAAATCTCTTTCCGAAGCACAACAGATCGTCAGATCTGGCGAGTCGTCCGACACCACTCCCGCCGACCTGCTCACTTCCCTAAACCCCCTCAAAAAGAGATTTCCATGGATCCGGGGGTTCGAACTCGACGGGCCTCACCCCTACTCGGTATTCCTACTGGCCAGTCGCCACACGGTCGGGAAGTTCCGGAAAGCCGACGTAAAGAGGATGACGAGCGCCCACCAGAAAGCCCAGAAGAAATACGAATCCGCCAAAAAAGTCAGCCAGCAGGGCCGAACCAAGGCGGCAGTCGCCAAAGCCAGCGAGGCCGAAAAGGAGAAGTTGACAAATGGATTCCGAGAGCTCGCCAATAAATTCCACATGGGAAGATATCCGGAGCGCGACTACCAGAACGTCCTAAAAAGCACTCAGACTGCAAGATTCCCCATAGAAGACCTCATCGACATCTACGAAAAAGCAGGCGAACTGGCCAAAGATCTGGAGACATTACTTCAGTCACTCAGGAAAACGACACCACCTACGGTCGGGGCCGAAGTAGTCATAAGAATTAACAAGGATCGCATACCTGGAAAAGTCACCGCAGTGGGTCCAGTCGACTTCACCTTGGAAGAATTTAAAGAATATCGCGACGACGGAAAGACCGGACCTCCCATTCAATACCCAATCAGCGGGAAGTGGTACACCTTCGTCCCCGATCAGGGATTCTTCAAGCGGGGACCAGCATGGGAGACAATGAAGAAACAGGAAAGCTGGGCAGAGTACCGGGATGCCCGGCAAGTTCTCAGCTACCGAGCCGGCGCGAACGAGCGCTACCCCGCTGTCCCCAAAGGTAAGAACTGGCACCACATACGCGAGGCCAACAATGGCGGACCGAACACGGTAAAGAACCTCGCGCTCGTAGATGCAAAGATAAACCAGGAAGAATTCAACCGATGGTTCGAATCACCTCAGCCGGGCACAGGAGCAGTACCGGTTCGCGATTTCCTTTCAGGTCAGCCTGACGCGGAGCACATGAGATTCGGAATAGCCTGTATACATGCCCACGGCCTCTCCTTGAAGATGAAGAATATCGGGAGAGGTAACTACCAGGAGATTGAGTGATGAGGACTCAGGTAATACTGCAGTTCCCTAAGCCGCCGCAGAGGGAAACCCTGCTGGACCTCGCCAGGCACGGAGCCAAGGCCCACAAGGTCTACGTGAACACCTGGGTTTTTCCAGGAAGCTCACTGCCACAGGAACTTGAGGCCGACATCAATTCTCGGCAGATCAATTGCACCACGTTCTACGAGTTCAAGCCGACTCCTCAGGACTCATCGAACGAACTGGCTGCATATCTCTGGCTCGGGCGCTTCGAAGCAGTGCGAGAACAGGAACCTGACCTGATGCTCGCGAGAAGCACGGATCTTCGAGAAATCATTGCCAGTGCCCATTTGGCCAGGGAACTTTCCTCGATCTCGCCTGAAATCACCTGGAGGGATTTGAGAGACCAAGAGGGTTTCATGGTGCTGAATCAAGTTGCAGAGCTCCCTGACCCCATCTCAGTACCGCATCCCGTGTCCGTTTCAGAGGGCGAGGACGAAATCTGGGCCGTTCAGAGCGATGGCAGGGAATTTATCACACAGAAAAGCTTCGTTTTCCTCATGGCCGCAGGAATCGCTAATCCTGCCCGCTGCGTAGTGAATGAGCGTGTTCTCCACTGGCGGCGTGGCCTTGTCTTCGGGGGAAACGTTCTCAAATTCTTGATGGAAAATGAGGTCGTTGGCATGCCCCCCGAGCCGTCTTTCCTGACAAGAGCAGGGAGCCCCGGCTGAACGCACGCTGTCAGGAATCGACCACGTGCACCGGCAGGGACTTCACCCCGTTGATGAAGTTCGACACCAACCGCGCGGGCTGAGAGGCGAGTTGGAGTTGCCCCGGCGGCAGGGCCCGGCACACCTCCTCGTACAGGGCGCTCAGCTGCAAGCGTGCGAAATGCGCGCCCAGGCAGACGTGGGGGCCGTCGCCGAAGGAGGTGTGGGGGTTGGGGGTGCGGGTGAGGTCGAGGGTGAAGGGGGTGGGGAAGGCGCGTTCGTCGTGGTTGGCGGAGGCGTGGAGGACGACCACCTTGTCGCCGGCGCGGATGTGGGTGCCGGACAGTTCGGTGTCCAGGGTGGCCGTGCGGCGGAAGGTGAGGACTGGGGGGTGGCGGCGGAGGAGTTCGTCCACGGCCGTCGCCATTCCCGCGTCACCCCGGCACAACCTCGCGTACTCCTCCGGGTGTTGGGCCAGCAGGCTCAGGCCGCCCGGCGCCGCGCTGCGTACCGTGTCGTTGCCGGCCACCACCAGGAGGAAGAAGAACATCTCCAGTTCGGGCGCGGTGAGTTCGGGGTCCGTGGCCAGGGCCGTCATCACGTCGTCGGCCGGGTGGCGGCGCTTGTGGGCGGCCAGGGCGTGGGCGTAGTCGAACATGTCGCGCAGGGCCGACGGGGAGCGCGGGTTGACCGGTCTGCTGTCCGGGCCGAGGGTCGGCGTTCCGGCCTCGTCGGGGTCCTGGTAGCCGATGACGCGTTGCGTCCAGTGGAGGAGCAGGGCGCGGTCGGTGTCCGGTACGCCGAGCAGGTCGGTGAGGTTGAGCAGCGCGTAGTCGTCGGTGACGTGGGCGACGAGGTCGCAGGTGCCGTCGCCGGCCCGCGCCTCGGTGACGGCAGGGCTGAGGAGGGTGCGGGCGCGCTCGCGTACGGCCGTTGCGAAGTGGTCGACGCGCTTCGGGGTGAAGGCGCGGCTGACCAGGGTGCGCAGGCGGCGGTGGTGCGGTGGGTCCTGGTTGAGCATCATGCGGCGGATGAACGGCAGGTCGGCGGGGTCCGGGTCGCGGATCTGGGTGGCGCCCAGGTACGAGGAGAACGTCGCGGAGTCCTTCAGCACCCGCACCACGTCCGTGTGCCGGGCGACCGCCCAGAAGCCGGGGCCCTCCGGCCAGCCGAGCACCTCCGGTTCCTCCTGCCACGCCACCGGGTGGTGGTCGCGCAGGACGCGGTAGCGGTCGTGCGGGACGCCCTGCCCGTACAGCCTCGGGTCGAAGACGTCCGGGACGGCGACGGGCACGGTAGCGCTCACGCGTCCGCCCGCAGGAAGTCCTCCACCACCCGGATCAGGTCGAGCGGGGTCTCGTCCATCGCGTAGTGGCCGCACCCCGGCAGCTCCACCAGCTCGCCCTTCGGGTACCAGCGCATCCAGGTGGCGCGCTGCAACTCCGCCGACAGCGCCGGGTCCAGGGCGCCCGCCACGGCGAGGGCGGGTACGGGCAAGCCCTCGATCCGGTCGTGGAAGTCCTCGCCCGCCCAGGAGTCCAGCCAGGCCCGGAACGCCTTCGCGTCGCTGCACTCCACCGAACGGCGCACCATCCGGTCCAGCCAGCCGGCCGGGCGGCGGCCCCCGGTGGTGGTGTCGAGGATGGTCCGGCGGTTGGCCGGGGTGTCGGCCGCCCCGGCGAAGAGTTCCCACTGCTCGGGCGGGAGCGGCAGCCCGGAGGCGGGGACCGGCGAGACCCCGACGATCCTGCGTACCCGCTCCGGAGCGGCGGCCAGTACCCGCTGGACGACCGATCCGCCCATCGAGTGGCCGATCAGCGAGAACCGCTCCCAGCCGAGCCGGTCGGCCAGCGCGAGCACGTCCCCGGCCCCCTCGGCCGTGGTGAACACGCCGTCCGCGCCTCGGGCCTCCCCGTATCCGCGCAGGTCCACCACGGCGTAGGTGAACGAGCCGAGGTCGAGGTCGGGCAGCACGGGGGCGTACGCGGAACGGTCGGCGAGCCAGCCGTGCACCGCGATCACCTTGTGCGGGCCCTCGCCATGCAGCTCATGGGGCAACTCGTGGGGCGGAACAGGCGGAACAGGCAGTGCGGTCACGCTGACTCCCATGGCGGTACGGATGTGCGTACGGGTACGGGTACGGGGGAACGGCTCACCGGTTCGGGACCACGGTCGCGCCAACTCCGCACCCGCGCAATAGGGCCCGCCCCGACCGGTTCTCAGGCCAGCAGCTCCAGATACGGGCCGAATTCCGAGGCCAGGGTGAGCCGGCCCAGCTTCTGGTACTCGCGCTGGACGGCGTGGATCAGGGTGGGCATCGTCACCGGTTCGCCGGTGTCCGCGGCCAGGTACGCGGCGGTCACCGCGATCGAGCGGATGTTGCCACCCGCCAGCTCGAAGTTCTCCGCGCAGAACGCCAGGTCCAGGTCCCCGCCCCGGGGCAGCACGGGGCCCAGGCAGCGTTCCCAGAGGACGTGCCGCTGCTCGGGGTCCGGGACCGGGAAGTCGACGACGAGGTCCAGGCGGCGGGTGAAGGCGTCGTCCAGGTTGGCCCGGAGGTTGGTGGCGAGGATGGCCAGGCCGTCGAAGGACTCCATGCGCTGGAGGAGGTAGGCGCTCTCGACGTTCGCGTAGCGGTCGTGGGCGTCCTTGACGTCCGAGCGCTTGCCGAAGATCGCGTCGGCCTCGTCGAAGAGGAGGACGCCGTTCACGCCCGCCGCCTCGGAGAAGATCCGCTCCAGGTTCTTCTCCGTCTCGCCCACGTACTTGTCGATGACCGTCGCGAGGTCGACGGTGTAGAGGTCCAGGCCCAGGTCGGCGGCGATGACCTCGGCCGACATCGTCTTGCCGGTGCCGGAGTCGCCCGCGAAGAGCGCCGAGACGCCGCGCCCCCGGCCGCCGCCCGGGCGCATGCCCCACTCCCCCAGGACCCGGTCGCGGTGGCGGGCGCGGGCGGTGAGTTCGCGGAGCTGGGCACGGGTGTCGGGCGGGAGCACCAGGTCGTCCCAGCCGACGGCGGGTTCGATGCGGCGGGCCAGCCGGTCCAGGCCCGCCGCGTTCTGGGCACGGGCGCCCTGGCGGACGTGGTCGGGGGTGAGGGTGCCGCCGTCCAGGTGGGTGGTCTGGGCGGCGCCCCGGGCGGCGCGGGTGATCTGTTCCGGGGTGAGCAGGAAGGGCGAGAGCAGCCGGTCCACGTCGACGGCCGGGGGGACGGGCGCGTCGTACGCGTCGGTCCAGAGGGCCGCCCTGGTGGCGGGTTCGACGCGCGGGGCGTGCAGAAGCAGGGGCGGGGCGGCGGACCAGGCCGCGTCCCAGGGGGCCCGGCCCACCAGGATCGTGGGGACCGGGGTGCCGGTGAGCAGCCTCAGGAGCCCGGGGTGGTCGCGGGCGACGGCGTCGAGCGGGGCGCAGACCAGGCCCGCCCCGGTCAACCGGGCCTCCCGGACCAGGGCGCGGACGGCTTCCGCGGGGGCCGGGTCCTCGGCGAGGCGGGCCAGGTCCAGGCCGAGGACCCGGCGGCCCGCGCAGGTCAGCGCGGAGGCCGCGAGGGCGGTGCCGGCGCCGCCCTGGTCCTCGCGGAGGTAGGCGAGCGGGACGCCGTGGGCGAGGGCCCCGGCGAGCGGGACGGGGTCGCCGACGCCGGGTACGGCGTGCCACGGCGCGAGCAGCTCCGCGAGGCGCGGGTCCGGGGTGTCGTCGCCCAGCAGGTGGGCGGTGACCCGGTCGGGGACGCGCAGCGCCCGGCTGAGGAACGGCCGGTCCAGATCCTCGACGAGCAGCAGACGGCCCTCCCGGAGCGGTCCACGGGCCGCGAGCCGGCCGCGCGCCTCCTGGTCGGCGGGGGACAGCCCGCACAGGCCGAGGGCGAGGCCGATGGAGGGGCGGCGGCGGGTGACGTCGTCGTTGAGGTAGCCGTAGAACGCCTCGAAGCGGTCGTCGAGATCCGGTACGAGCGTGATGAGCAGGATCTCGACGTCGAGCTCGGTCAGGCCGAACTCGGCGGCCAGCGAGGACAACCTGGACTCCGGCCCCGTCCCCGGCCCCGGCTCTGCCCCTAGCCCGTCCCCCGCCCCGTGCGCGGGCACCGGGTCCGGGAACGCGCGGGCTCCGGACTCGTCCAGCAACCGGGCGATGCTCTCGTCCGTGAGGTAGAGGCCGCGGAAGGCGTCGTCCGGCTCCGGATCGGTGAGCTGCCGGGCCTCGACCGCCCGCCGGATGCGCTGTTCCACGGCCACCGCGCGGGCGAGCAGATGGCGCAGGTTCGGATCACCCACGGTGGTCATTCAGCACGGTCCTCCGTAGTCTCCGTTCCCGGAGCCTCCGCCCCGGCCCCCGCGCGTCCCTTGCCCGCCCTCCGGGTCTCCGTGATGCGGAGGGACAGCCCGCGCCGCCGCTCCCCGTCGGGGACCCGCCCGGCGGGCGCCCCGGACGGCCGCCCCGGTCGCCCTCCGTACACCGGGAGCCTGCCGCGCCCCGGCATCGGTTCCGAGACGGCTTCGGCGCGCTCGGGGATGTCCCCGAACCGGGCCTCCAGCCCCTCGTCGCCCACCGGCGGTCCGACCGCGTAGCTCGGCGACGCGGTCACCGGCACGCTGACGACCAGGTCGAGCGAGGGTTTCAGCTCCCCGCCCAGCGCGCTCCACACATCCGCGAACGAGCGGTCCTCGGGCGGCGGCAGCGCGATCGACATCGGCACCGGTGCGCCGATCTCCGCCAGGGTGCCCGCCATCCGGTCCGGCGGCAGCGCCTCGTACCGCAGCAGGCAGCCCAGCAGGGACGAGAGCAGCCGGTGTTCGTCCTCCGGGCGCTTGGTCCACGCCGTGATCAGGTACGACAGCTTGAAGAACCGGGGCGGGCGGCGACGCGCGACGATCGTGCCCCGCTCGTCGTAGTCGTTGTGCAGACCGCGCTCGCGTCTGCGCATGTCCTCACGGATGTCGTACAGGTACAGATTGACCATCGGTGCGTTGACCTTCGCCGCCCACTCCCGGGTCGGGGCGTCGAAGACGACCGCGATCTGGCCGCCGCCGAGCACCTCCGCCCTGATCAGGGCCCGCAGCACGTCATCGACTTCGTGGATCACCCGGTCACCCCCGTGCGGTCGGCGGCGCTCATGCGCGGCCCGCGAAGTCCGGCGGCTGGAGGTTCCGCTGCACCACCAGGACCGGTTTCTGGAGCCGGGCCAAGTCGTGCGCGTCCACTCGCAGGACGCGCGGCCCCAGCTTGTCCTTGCGCAGGACCAGGACCTGCACCTCGAAGGTGCCGTCGCGGCCCACCACGGCCGTGGCTCCACCGGGTGTGATGCCGATGTTCCACGTGAAACGTACCGTCGCCCCCGGCGGGTAGTCCTTGCCCCGGGCCAGCACCGGCTGCCCCGGTTTGGCGACCTGCGGGGTCACGGTCAGCGAGGGCTTCAGGACACGGAGCCGGTCGGTGTCCTCGTTGTTGGTCGTACGGCGGTCCGGCAGGGTGCCGCGCACGGTGGCCCGTACGTCCCCGGTGACCGCCGCGCGGTACGTGGCGTTCTGGGTCACCTCGATCCGGCCGCCGGACGGCACCGTGCAGGGCTTCGCCGCCGTGCAGCGGGTCAGGGCGGGCAGGGTACGGTCCCCCGCCTTGGCGGTCTTCGGCCAGCTGGTGCCGAGGACCACGCCCGTCGCCGGGTCCGGGCCCGCGTTGGTGATGACGAAACGGGCATGGGCCTGGCGCCCGGTGTACGTCCGGTCGGGGCTGACGTCGGCCTTCACCGCCAGGTCCGCCGAGGGCGGGACGGGGGGTTCCAGGACCTCGATCCGGGCGCTGTCCGTTCCCGTGTTGCCCGCCGAGTCGGTCGCCGTGCAGGTCACCGTCGTGATGCCGACCGGGAAGAGCGAACCGGAGGCGGGCTCACAGGTCACCGGGAGCGTGCCGTCGGTGGCGTCCTCGGCGGTCGCGGTGTACGTGACGTGGGCGCCGCCCTTGTCCTCGGCTCGGACGGTCAGGTCGTCGACGGTGACGACGGGTGCGGCGATGTCGTTCACGTCGATGGTGATCCGCTCCTGGAAGTCCGGGTCGGCCACCGCCGCCGGCCCGATCGCCTCCGCACCGGGGACCTGGGTACCCAGCAGGAACTGGACGGTGCAGCTCAGCCGGGCACCCTGCGGCGCGTCGGCGGAGACGTCGATGTTCTCCGCGAAGTGCGCGGTCTCGCCACTGGTGAGCTGCTGGGTGGGCGGATCGAGGCTGACGGAGAGATGCGGGTCGCAGTCGTCGAGCCGGTAGCCGACGCTGGTGGGGAGGTTGCTCAAGCCCTCGATGATGGCGTCGGTGACACCGTCGCCGGGGATCCCGTTCAGCATGCGGCCGTTGGTGGCCTCGGCGATCCGCTTGGCCTGGTCGGGGTCGTGGTACGGGTCCTGGTAGGTCTCGCTGCTGTATCCGGTGCCGTTGAGCCCGTCACCGTTGTCGGTCTCCACGTCGACGGCGATGACCCGCACTCCCTTGTCCTGGAGGGCGAACACCGCCTCCTCGTACGGGATCTTGTTGCTGGGATTGTGGCTCGACGCGTCGCCCACCAGAACCACGACCGGGCTGGCTCCCTCCCGGAAGACCGTGCCGCCGTCCGCACCATTGGCCACTTTCCACAGCGCGTAGATCCAGTCCTCCGACGGGCCCTTGCTCCTGTATCCGCGGGAGGTGTCCAGCTTGTCGACCCCCTGCGTCTGCACGTCCTCCAGGTTCGTGGTCAGCCCCTGGAGAACGGCGAACTCCGCCGTGGGATCGTCCTTCTCGTCGCCGTAGGTGGCCACCGCGAAGCGGGAGTCCGGCTGCTGCTCACGGACCTTCTTCGTGATCTGGTTCAGCCCTTTCTGCACGTCACCGATCGGGACGCCCATGCTGCCCGTGCCGTCCACCAGCAGGACCACGTCCGGCCGGGGCGGGATCGCCGGCGTACGCACCTGCTTGTCCACGCCCGTGGAACCGCCCGGGTCGACCGCGTCGGTGAACTCGGCCGGTGTGACCCAGGGTTCGGGCACGTCGACCGACGGCGCCCCGGCTGTGACGGCCGAGCCGGGCGCGATGCCGGTGGCCACGAGCAGCAGCGCGAGCGCGGGGACCCGGAGCGCGGCGAGGGTCCGGTGCCGCCCGGACGCCCGTCCGCCCGGCCACCGCGTACCCGGCCGTGACCGTGACGTCCGCCGAAGCGGCTGTAACCAGCGCACGGAAGCCTCCCCGTCCTCGCCCGACCCGACGGCACCGCATGCCGGTCGACACACCGGACGCCGGTCGGCACACCGGGCGTCAGGGTCCCGCGCGGACGGGCGACGCGCAGCGGTACGGAAGTCACACCCCCGGGAAGCCCCCACTGCCCGAAAGGGCAGCAGGGCCCCGCCCCCACCGACGGAGCGGCAGCGGGTCGCTGGTCGCTGGTCGGTTCAGATCAGCCCCTGCCGCATCGCGTACGCCACCGCGTGCGAGCGGTTCCGGAGTTGCAGCCGGGTCATCACCGAGTGCAGCACGTTCTTGATGGTGCGTTCGGAGTACGAGAGCTTCGTGGCGATGTCCGCGGTGTCGTATCCCTCCGCGACCAGCCTCAGCACATCCACCTCGCGCGCCGCGAGCCCCGTGAAGTGCAACCCGCGCGGGCCGAGCACCTGCCCCTGGAGGCGGCCCACCTCCTCCAGCAGCCGGCCCAGCAGGTCGGACGGGAGATGCCCCTCGCCCCGCGCCACCGTGCCGATCACCTGCACCAGATGCTCCGGTGTCGATTCGGAGCGCCTGACCACCCCGGCGACACCGCACTCCGCGGCGCTCACCAGCTTCTGTTCGTCGATGTCCGTGGTCACCAGAACGGTGCGCGAGGTGCTGGTGCGCTGAATATGCCGCAGCATCGTCAGCACCGCTTCGTCGACCGCGTCCACGACGACGATCACAATCTGCGGAGAGGACTCCCCTTCCCCCCACTCCACCACGCTGACCTCGGGTCGCGTACGTAATTGACTGGCCACGCCCGCCTGCGAGATCGGGTCCTGAGCTCTTAATGCGACAGTGGTGCGATCCATGGCAATGCTCCCCCTGGGCAACAGCCGATGGCATCACGTCGAACACAACCAACACGGCTGTTTCGTCTGCCTCATTCGCCTGAGGCGGTCAAAAGATGCCCGCCTTTCCTTGAAGGGAAACAAAAAAGCCGTTCCGGGCACGGAATCTGCCCGAATGTGTTCCTCCGCGGCCGATGGCGACGACCGGTACCGAACCTACGGTGCGCCCTATGAGTCTCACGGCAAGCCTCGACGAGGCATCCGTCACGGCCGCACCGGGCGAGGAGACCACTCTCCCCCTGCGGATCCTCAACTCCGGCAGCACCGTGGAGGAGTACCGCTTCGAGGTGCTCGGTGCCTGCGCCGCCTGGTCGACGGTCGAGCCGGCCACGCTCTCGCTGTACCCGGGCGACTCCCGGACCGTCTCCCTCAAGCTGCGGCCGCCCCGGGACTCGACCGTGCCCGCGGGGGAGACGACCTTCGGCATCCGGGTCGTCCCCACCAGTGAACAGGGCGACGCGGTGGTGCCCGAGGGGCGGGTCACCGTGCTCCCCTTCGTCGAGACGACCGCCGAACTCGTACCGCGCAGCTCGCACGGTGCCTGGGGCGGACGGCATCAGCTCGCCGTCGACAACCGGGGCAACGCCCCGCTCACCGTCCGGCTGGGAGCCCAGTCCGGCACCGAGCGGGCCCGGGTCTCGTTCGCGGCGGAGTCCCTGCTGATCGAGCCCGGCCGGGCGGACTTCGGCAAGGTGCGGATACGCCCCGCCAAGCGCGTATGGCGCGGCATCCCGGTCACGCACCCGTTCCAGCTGGTCGCCACCCCGGAGGTGGGCGAGGACCAGGCCCCGGTCGCACCGGTCGTCGTGGACGGCGTCTACCAGCAGGAACCCATCCTGCCGCGCTGGCTGCCCCGGGCCCTGATCCTGGCCGCCGTGCTGCTGATCGCGCTGGTGGGGCTCTGGTACGCGCTGCTGCGCCCGGCCGTGAAGTCGGCGGCCCGGGAGGCGGTCACCCCCGAGGCGGTACGGTCCGCCGCCGCGGCCGACAAGAGCAAGGCCCCCGAGAAGGGTGGATCGGCGGGCGCCTCGGGCGGCGGCGACTCCTCCGGGGCGAACGGAGGCTCGCCGAAGCCGAGCCCCTCACCGAGCTCCGGCTCCTCGTCCGGCGCCGGAGCCACCACCCCGACCAGTGCCCAGGTGCAGGTCAGGGACTCGGTGGGCGGCGGCCCGAACACCGGGGCCGCGCTCCAGGTGCCCAGCGGGCACACGTTCGAGCTGACCGACGTCGTGGTTCAGAACCCGCAGGGCGACGCGGGAACGCTGGAGATCTCGGCGGGCCGGGGCGCGCCCTTGTTCCGCCTGGCGATGGAGAACTTCCGGGACTCCGACTACCACTTCGTCACGCCGATCATGGTGCCCGCCGGGGGCAAGGTCACCATGACCGTCGACTGCCACAAGATCGGGAAGCCGGTGAACGCGCCGACGCCCTCGCGGTGTTCGGAGTCGCTCTTCCTCGGCGGGACGATGAGGACGGACACGGCGGACTGAGACCGGCCGGCCCCACCGACCCGTCCGGATCGGCCTTGCTCGCTCCTCCGGATCGGCCCCACCGGCTCCTCCAGGAGGACACAAGGCACGGAACAAGAGGCTCCGGCTCACTCGGCCGGGGCCTCTTCCTCCTCCTCGCCGCCCTCCTTCGCCCGCTGTACGAAGGAGCCCTGCACGTCGGCGGGCTGCTCGTCCTCGTCCTCCGTCGCGGCCCGCTGCACGGCCGCCGGACCCGCGGCGGAGGCCGGTGCGGGCGCGGGGGTCTCCGCGGCGGGCGCCGGGGCCGGGTCCGCGAGCACCCGGTCCGCGTTGGCGACGGCCTCCCGTTCGAACCGGTCGGACGGGTCGCTGACCCGGATGCCGCCCGCCGTCTCCGTACCGTCCACCGGGCCGTTGCGCTGCTGGATCACATGGGTCAGCTCATGGGCCAGGGTGGTGCGCCCCTGCGGCGAGGCGGGGTCGTAGGCGTCCCGCTGGAAGACCACGTTGTTGCCGACCGTGTACGCGTGCGCCCCGACGCCCTTCGCGGAGTCGTGGGCGGCGGAGTCGGTGTGGACGCGTACGTCGGAGAAGTCCGCGCCCATCCGGGCCTCCATGTCGGCCCTGGTGTCGGTGTCCAGCGGTGCCCCGCCGCCCGAGGAGACCACGTCGTGCACGGGGGAGCGCTCCTCCGTCCCGGGCTCCTCCCCGGTCGCCTTCTTGCGCTGGAGCATCGCCCCCACGGCGCTGTTGCCGACCGCCCGCTGGAGCACGCCCATGCCGCCGGCACCGACCACGTCGGCCCGTCCGGCCGCCGCTGCGCGGTAGAGCCGCCCGGTGTCCGCGGGCTCCCGCACCTCGGGGGTCCGCGCGGCGGACACGGGCTCGTCGTGCCCGTGGTCGTGCCCCGCGCGGTCGTGCTCGTGCCCGGTGTGGTCGTGCTCCTGGTCCCATTCCTGTGCGTGCATCGTCATCTCCCCTGCCCGCGCCCCGGCCGGGAGCGCGTCATGATGGCCTCACCGTTCCACCATCACGACGCCGCCCGTGCCCCGTCCAGCCCGGACCCCGCCGGCCGGGGGCAGCCGGTCCTGCCCGTTCGGGCACCCGTCCGGGCCGCGCCCGGCCCGCGCGTACGGCGAACGGGCGCACCGGCCGCCGGTGAAGTGGCCGGGCCGCACCGTCGTCGCGATGATCGGGGCATGACCCAGAGCGACAAGGACCGGCCGCCGCACACCACCCTGCGGATCGCCCAGGAGCCGGAGGCCGACGCACTCCTCTCCCGCAGCCCGCTCGCCGCCCTGGTGGGCATGTTGCTGGACCAGCAGGTGCCGATGGAGTGGGCCTTCAGCGGCCCGTACTCCCTGGCCCGGCGGATGGGCCGGGACGATCTGGACGCCCATGAGATCGCCGCCCTGGACCCCGAGGCGTTCGCCGAACTCTTCACCACCAAGCCCGCCCTGCACCGCTATCCCGGTTCCATGGCCAAGAGGGTCCAGCAGCTCTGCCAGTACCTGGTCGCGGAGTACGACGGCGACGCGAGCGCGGTGTGGACGGGCGCGTCCGACGGCGCCGACCTGCTCAAGCGGCTGAACGCGCTGCCCGGCTTCGGCACCCAGAAGGCGCAGATCTTCCTGGCGCTCCTCGGCAAGCAGTTCGGCGTACGGCCCAAGGGCTGGCGCGAGGCGGCGGGCCCGTACGGGGAGGCCGGCTCGCACCGCTCGGTCGCCGACATCACCGGCCCGGAGTCGCTCGCCGAGGTACGCGCCTACAAGCAGCACCTCAAGCAGGCGGCCAAGACCGCCAAACGCGCCGCCGGGAAGTGAAAGCCGGAGGGAAGTGAGAGCCGCCGGGAAGTGAGAGCCGCGGGGAAGTGACGGCCTCCGCTACCGCCTGCGCCGGGCCGTACCGAAGAGCGACCGCGAGATCTCCCGCCCGAGCTGCGTCCCCACGGAGCGGGCCAGCGACCGGAACATCCCGCTCGACACCACCTGCTCGACCAGCGAGGTGTCCTCCTCGGCGGCCCTCCCCCGCGCCACCCCGGTCTCCCGCCGCTCTGCCTCCCGGTCCTCTCGGTCCTGCCGGTCCTCCCGGCCGTCCCTCGCGGGAGGAGCGCTCAGCCTCTCGTACGCCGACTCCCGGTCCACCGCCTGCGCGTACCGCCCGTACAGCGGCGAGGCCCGCACCGCCGCCTCCAGCTCGGCCACCGGGTACGGCCCCATCAGGGAGTTCGGCGCCCGCAGCCGGACGGCGGCGACCGGCGTCGGCGCGCCGCTCTCGCTCAGCACCGTCACCACGGCCTCGCCGGTGCCCAGCCCGGTCAGCACCTCCTCCAGGTCGTACGGCGACTTCGGGAAGGTCTTCACCGTCGCCCGCAGCGCCTTCGCGTCGTCCGGGGTGAAGGCGCGCAGCGCGTGCTGCACCCGGTTCCCGAGCTGACCGAGCACGTCCGGGGGCACGTCGCGGGGTGTCTGCGTGACGAAGAAGACGCCCACGCCCTTGGAACGGATCAGCCGCACGGTCCGGGTGATCGATTCCAGAAAGGCCGCCGAGGCCCCGTCGAAGAGCAGATGCGCCTCGTCGAAGAAGAAGACCAGCTTCGGCCGGTCGAGATCGCCGACCTCCGGAAGATCGTGGAAGAGATCGGCAAGCAGCCACATCAGAAAGGTGGAGAAGAGCTGCGGCCGGTCCTGCACCGCCGCCAATTCCAGTACGGAGACGATCCCGCGCCCGTCCGGTGCCTGCCGCAGGAACTCCGTCGTATCGAATTCCGGTTCCCCGAAAAAATCACCGGCGCCCTGCTGTTCGAGCGCGGTCAACGACCGGAGGATCACTCCTGCGGTGGACGTGGAAAGTCCGCCGATCTCCTTGAGTTCCGCCTTTCCGGTGTCCGACACGAGAAACGCGACCACCGCCCGGAGATCCTTCAGGTCCACCAACTCCAGCCCTTTGGCGTCGGCGTAATGGAAGATCAGGCCGAGCGATTCCTCCTGCGTCCGGTTGAGCCGCAGCACCTTGGCGAGGAGCACGGGGCCGAAGCTGGTGACCGTGGCCCGCAGCGGGATGCCGGGACCGATGCCGCCGAGCGCGTAGAACGCGCAGGGGAAGCCCTCCGGCCGCCACTCCTGCCCCACCTCGGCCGCCCGCTGTCCGACCTTCCCGCCCGGTACGCCCGGGGCGGCGATGCCCGAGAGGTCGCCCTTCATGTCGGCGAGGAAGACGGGGACGCCCTCGGCCGAGAGCTGCTCGGCGATGAGCTGGAGCGTCTTGGTCTTGCCGGTCCCGGTGGCGCCCGCGACGAGTCCGTGTCGGTTGAGCATCGCCAGCGGGATCCGGATCCGCGCCCCGGGCAGGCAGTCCCCGTCCCAGAGCAGCGCGCCCAGGTCGAGCCCGGCCCCGGCGACGGCGTACCCCGCGACGATCCCCCGCACCGGCTCCGGCAGCGCTCCACTCCCTGCGCCGCCTCCAGTCCCGTCACCGTCGCCGCTTCCGCCCCCGTCGTCGCTTCCACTCGCGTCCCCCGCGCCCGTAGCGGCCCCGGATCCGGCGCCCGCATCCCGTACGCCCGCGCCCGGGGGCCGCGGCGCGCCCGGGGCCGCACGTTCACCCACCCGTTCGCCCGTATCTCCCCCGGCCGCCCCGGCCCCGCCGGGCACCGCGCCGTCGGCCGCGCCCGGGCCGGGCCCCGGACCAGCCCCGGAAGCGGCGTCCGGCTTCGGACCGTTGCCCGTACCGCCGTTCGCGCCATCGCTGTCACTCATCAGGGCCCCATTCCGGAATGCCTGCATTTGTGGCGTTCTCGCCAGCATCGCAGTCCGGGTCCATGGCTGCGCCCGGAGGCTCCAGCCCGGTAGGCTTTCCGTGTGATCTTCAAGCGCATCGGAAATGGGCGGCCTTATCCCGACCACGGCCGGGAAAGCACCCGGCAGTGGGCGGACGTCGCGCCGCGCCCGGTCCGCCTCGATCAGCTGGTGACCACCAAGGGCAACCTGGACCTCGAAACCCTCCTCGCCGAGGACTCGACGTTCTACGGTGACCTGTTCGCGCACGTCGTGAAGTGGCAGGGCGACCTCTACCTGGAGGACGGGCTGCACCGCGCGGTCCGCGCCGCGCTTCAGCAGCGTCAGGTCCTGCACGCCCGGGTGCTCGAGCTCGGCTGACCGAAGCGGCCCCGCCCCCGCGGCCCGGGAAGCGGGCGAGCCCCTGTACGGCCCGCAGGCCGCCCCGGGGTTCGTTCGGGTGCATTCACACCCGGACGGGTGCGATCCGTTGATCATTTAGTAGGCATCATCACCGAGCCGCACTACGCTGCGCCCATGAGCATGCTCACTCCCCCCGGCATGGGCGGAAAGTACCGCATCACCGGAAACACCTACCCACGGATGCGCCGCCCCCGGCGCCGCGGCAGGCTGATCCTCGCTGCCACCGCCTCCGTGGTCGCCCTCGGGCTGGCCGGCTGGGGCACGATGCAGCTCATCGACGTCTTCACCGGCGGCGACCGGAAGGCCGACGCCGCGGACCACAAGACGGACTGCCCGACCGCCCGGCCGTCCACCTCCACCGCCCACGCGAAGGCACTGCCGAAGCCCTCGAAGATCACCGTCAACGTCTACAACGCGACGACCCGCAGCGGGCTCGCGAAGCAGGCCGCCGACGAGCTGAAGAAGCGCGGTTTCGCCATCGGCAAGGTGGGCAACGCCCCGGCCGAGTACGACAAGAAGGTCCCCGGACCCGGTGTGCTGCTGGGCGCCCCCGCGGCCACCAACGACTCGTTCCCGGTGCTCGGAACGCAGCTGCACGGCGCCACACCGAGGACCGACGCCCGCAAGACGGCGGACGTCGATCTGATCCTCGGCAAGAAGTTCACGGCGTTCGACACGCCGAAGGCAGCGGCCGCGGCCCTCGCCGAGCTGGCGAAGCCGGCCCCCGCCCCGTCCTGCTGACGGCTGCCGGGCCGGTCCCGGCAGCCGCACACGCCACAGGAGTCTCCGGGCCGCCCTTTCCCCCGGGGCCCTGGCCGACCGCGGCGTACGTCAGTCGACCGTGCCGTACATCCGGTCGCCCGCGTCGCCGAGGCCCGGCACGATGTAGCCGTTCTCGTTGAGCCGCTCGTCGACCGAAGCGGTGACCACCGTCACCGGCGTACCGGCCAGCTCGCGCTCCATGACCTCGACGCCCTCCGGCGCCGCGAGGAGCACGACCGCGGTGACGTCGTCCGCACCGCGCTCGATCAGCTCGCGGATGGCCGCGACCAGCGTGCCGCCGGTGGCCAGCATCGGGTCCAGGACGTACACCTGGCGGCCCGAGAGGTCCTCCGGCATCCGGGTGGCGTACGTCTCCGCCTTGAGCGTCTCCTCGTTGCGGATCATGCCCAGGAAGCCGACCTCGGCGGTGGGCAGCAGCCGCACCATGCCGTCGAGCATGCCCAGACCGGCCCGCAGGATCGGCACGACCAGGGGGCGCGGGTACGACAGCTTCACGCCGGTCGTGGTCGTGACCGGGGTCTCGATGTCGACCTGTTCGGTGCGCACGTCCCGGGTGGCTTCGTAGGCGAGCAGGGTGACCAGCTCGTCGGCGAGGCGCCGGAACGTCGGCGAGTCGGTGCGCCTGTCGCGCAGGGTGGTGAGTTTGTGCGCGACCAGTGGATGGTCGACGACGTGGATCCGCATGGACTCAACAGTAACCGGGCCTCCCGCACCCGTGCGCTGGCATCAACCGCATGTTCGGGGGGAAGGTGGGGGCATACGGACCCAGCCTTGGGGTGATGAGTCGATGCCGGACGGCGACAAGCGGAAGCGAAGGCGGACCCAGCCGGACGCGCAGGACCCGCCGGGCTCGTCGGCCTTGCCGGGCTCGCGGGAGCTTCCGGATCCCGGGGCCCCCGAGGGCGCCGACGCCCCCGCCGATCCCGTCGACCCCGAGGAGAGCGCCGCGGCCCGCCGTCGGCGCCGCGCCCAGTTCCTGCGCGAGCTCCACGAGGCGAAGGCGCTTCGCGACCGCGTCCAGCCCCGGCGCGCGCGGGCGGCCCGGATGCGCCAGGCGATGCGCATGCGTACCTTCCGCTGGTAGCCGCCGGGCATCGCACCGGGGGCCGTACGGCGCCCCACCGGTGACCGTGCGGTGCCCGGCGTCCCTCTGCTGGCCGCGTCCAGGAGAACTGATGGCCGACGCAACGGCCGAACTCCTCTCCCGAACGCCTAGTTTCTGCCACGATTCCGATTGGGCGGGACTCAGGACAGCCGGGCCACCGGATGCCCTCCCGCCGGACCGACGCCCCTATGACCAGTGGGAGAGTCACGGTGTACTTCGCCGCACTGCTCGCGCGCACCGAAGACGGGTGGGAAGCGAGCGACACGGAACTCGACGATGTGGAGACCCTGTCCGACCTGACTGATCTGGCCCGTGACGCCTCGGTGGACGAGGACACGGTGCTCGTCTTCATCGAGCAGGAGGACGCCTGGTTCGGCGTCGTCCGGGTGGATGGCGAGGACGACCCCCGGATCTTCGTCTCGGACGCCACCGCCGCCGCCCGTTCCTCGTACGGGGAGATCCTGCTCACCGACGAACTGCTCGGCCGCGAACCCGAGGCCGAGGACACGATCGCCGCCCTCGAAGAGCTCGTCGGCCTCGACGGCACGGAGGACGGCGAACCGGACACGACCCCCGACCACACCTCCGACACCGATACCGACACCGGCTCCGATACCGACTCCGACTCCAACGACCCGGACGACGGATTCGGCGCCGACGCCGACGCCGTACCGGCGGGCCCGCTCGGCGACACCCTCGTCCTGGCCGACCTCGGACTCCCCGAGGCCGAGCTGCTGATGCTGAGCACGGACGTACTGGCGGAGATCGCGGACGCGCTGGGCGCGGCCGAGGTCCTGGAGACCGTCCGTTAAGGTCCGCGGGTGAGTGAACCACCGCACCCGCACCACCCGCACGAAGCGCGCGAACCGTACGACCCCGTGAGAGACCCGTGGCGGGCGCACATGCGCCGCGCCCTGGCCGAGGCCGATCTGGCGGCGCGGGCCGGCGATGTGCCGGTCGGCGCCGTCGTCCTCGGACCGGATGGCGCGCTGCTCGCCACGGGCCACAACGAACGCGAGGCCACCGGCGACCCGACCGCGCACGCCGAGGTCCTCGCCCTGCGCCGGGCCGCCGCGTCCCACGGCGAGTGGCGCCTCACCGGATGCACCCTGGTGGTCACCCTGGAACCCTGCACAATGTGCGCGGGCGCCCTGGTCCAGTCCCGGGTGGACCGGGTGGTCTACGGGGCCCGCGACGAGAAGGCGGGCGCGGCCGGCTCCCTCTGGGACCTCGTGCGCGACCGCCGCCTCAACCACCGGCCCGAAGTGATCCAGGGCGTGCTGGAAGCGGAGTGCGCGAGCCTGCTGACGGCCTTCTTCCGCACCCGCTGAGAACCGATTTCTTCTCCCGGCCCGCGATGGTCTAAGCTCTCTCTCGGTAGCGTGTCCGAGCGGCCGAAGGAGCTCGCCTCGAAAGCGAGTGTGGGGAAACTCACCGAGGGTTCAAATCCCTCCGCTACCGCTCTTGATGAAGGGCCCGACGCATCGCGTCGGGCCCTTCGAGTTTTGTGCTTTCCCCGCACAATGACGAACCCGGCAAACCACCTGCACGGGTGATGTACCGCCCGGCCGCCCCAGGTGCTGGAATGGCCCCATGCCCTCCCCGCGTCACGCCTTCGACACCGATCTCCTCGTCGTCGGCGGAGGCCCGGCCGGCTGCGCGGCGGCCCGGACGGCGGCGGGCGTGGGCATGCGGTCGATCCTGGTCGAGCCGGACGCGCTCTGCCGCAACCTGTACCGGATCCCGGCCCTGAACAACGTCCTGGGCGGCCACACCGACGGCGCCTCCCTGGCCACCGCCATCACCGACGAGCTGCTGACCGGCACCCCGCTCTGCCGGACCGAACTCGGCCGCCGGGTCACCGCGTTGCACGCGTACGACGACCACGCGGCCGCCACCCTCGACGACGGTCGCCGCCTGACCGCCCCGTACGCCGTCGTCGCCACCGGGGTGGGCCCGGTCCAGCCGCACGACACCCCCTGGATCACCGTCGCCCCACCGGCCACGCCTCCGCTGCCGCCGCTCTGGCGCGCCGAAGCGGCGGACGCCGAGGGCCGCACCCTCCTGGTCCTCGGCGGCGACCGCCTGATCGGTACGTTCCTGCGCGCCCACCCGGGTACGCGGACCCGCCTCCTGGTCGCGTACCCGGCGAGCGACGACTACAAGGTCGAGGAGATCCGCGACGACCCCCGCGTCGCCCTGCACCCCGTGGCCCACCTCACCCTGCGCCTCCCGGCAACGGCCGAGGCCCTGGACCGCGACGGAAACCCCCGCCGCCTCACGGCCGACGCCACCTACCTGAGCATCGGCAACTCCCCCGCACCCCCACCCGGCGACCTCCGCCCCGCCCCCACCGGCTACTGCCCACCGGCCGCCCAGCACCCGCGCCTCATCGTCGCCGGCGACCTCCGCTCGCCCCGCTACCAGCGCATCCAGACCGCCCTCGGCTCCGGCGCGGAAGCCGCCCTCCGCGCGTATTACGCGAGCCGCGACGCACCACCACCGGACCATCAAGTCCCCACGCAATGACATGAGTTGACGCCTGGGGGGATAACCTCCCTGCCATGTCATCCCAAGGGCGCAGCGCCGGATCCGTCTTCTGCATCGTCCTGGCGATGCTCAGCATCACCACGGCAGTGATCCTGTCGGCGATCGCGCTGAGCACGGCCTCCCAGGTCTCCGATCCACCTCTGGACGAGTTCAGCAACGAGGTGAGACTCCTTGAGGACGCCGACTGCGACACCAAGGCGGACACCGCGCCCGACCAGCTCTTCATGAGCTGCTTCTTCAAGCACCGGTCGACCATGCAGAAGGACACCGTCCGCTGGGAACGGGAGATCGCGTCCCGCCAGTCGTCCGTCCAGGCCAAGGGCAACCTGGCCGTCGTCTTCGGCCTTCTCGGAGTGACCTTCGCGGTCTGCGCGGTGGCCGCCAACAGGACCACGCGCCAGGCAACGCCCGACTCGGACGCACTGAACGAAACCAGGCCCTCCGCCACGTAAACGCCCAGGTCCGAAGTCTCGCCCCGCGTGTGCGGGGGTGGTCCGCGCGGCGACCGCGTGATCGTCGTCGGCCGCCTGCCGTCCCCGCGCGTGCGGGGGCCTTCCGGATTGGATGCCGGTGCGGCTGGTGATCCGTTGCGTGCCTGGCGGGTTGCGCGGGCCTCGCGTAGGGCCGGCGCGGGGCGGAAAGTGCAGGTCGGGGGAAGCGGCATCGGGGGGACAAGCCGCTTCCCCCGGTGGGAACGGGGCCTCAAGCCCTCGGCGTGGTACGGGGGGGTGGACCGCGGGAGGGCCCCACAGTGAGGGGCCGTTCCTGCGCCCTTTGGATTCCTGCCTCATCCGCCGGGCTCACCGTCCATCCTGCTCCTCCGCCGGTGCCGGGTGGGCGGGCGAAGGGCCTTGATCGGTGGGTCCTTGGTCCTTAAAAGTGCCGTGAGAGGTCACGGTGCCCCAAGGGATCCGGCCATACGTGCGGATAGACTCACCGACTGCGCAGGAGATCGACAGACGGCCGAAGGGGAGGCAGGGGCTGATGGCGCAAGCGAGAAAGATAGCTCTCTACATCATAGTCATCTTTGTCCTGTACACGATCATCACTGCCCCTGAGCGTGCGGCGGACCTCGTGCAGGTAGGGTTCGAGGGCATCGCGAGCGCCGCGAAGGGCGTCGGCTCCTTCATGTCGGAGCTCGTGAAGTAGAGAAGTAGCGCAGCGGGAAAGGGAGTGGGCCGTGATCCGCCATCTGGTCCTGTTCAAGCTGAACGACGGTGTCGAGCGGGACGACCCGCGAGCCGTGGCCGGGGCCAGGGCCTTCCAGGAGCTGGAGGGGCAGATCCCGGAGCTGGAGTTCTGGGAGTGCGCCTGGAACATCACGGACCGGCCGATCGCCTACGACTTCGCCATCAACTCCGCGGTCGCCGACGAGGACGCCCTGAAGCGCTACATCGAGCACCCCGCCCACCAGGCCGCCGCCGGCCAGTGGCGCGAATTCGCCACCTGGGTGATCGCCGACTACCCGTTCTGATTCATTCGGACCGGTTTCCCCTCTCGGTCCGGACCGCCTTCGAGCCCTTCACCACCATGGTGAGGGGCTTTTCCGGTTTTTTAAACCACGTTGAACCCAACACGACGCTATACGGTGCTTGCACACAGTGGACATGTCTTGTGATGCTATGACCGCTTTTGATGGATGAATTGATGGAGTTGACCGCAAAGGGGTGGCGTCATCGTGCCGGCCAGTGCAGCGCCTCAAGTGCCTCCCCAGTCCGGCCAGCCCGGTCAGGAGTCCGGTCAGCCGAGCCCCGCCGGTCAGCCGGACCCCGCCACCCCGGCGGGGCAGGCCGCCGGTACGGCCGCATCCGGCGGGTCGGTCGGGCCCGCGCAGGCCGCCCGGAGCCGGGGGGCGGACACCCGGGCGCTCACCCAGGTCCTCTTCGGCGAGCTCAAGAACCTGGAGCCGGGAACCCCCGAGCACGGCCGGGTGCGGGCGGCGCTGATCGAGGCGAACCTGCCGCTGGTGCGGTACGCCGCCGCGCGGTTCCGTAGCCGGAACGAGCCGATGGAGGACGTCGTCCAGGTCGGCACGATCGGGTTGATCAACGCGATCGACCGGTTCGACCCCGAGCGCGGTGTCCAGTTTCCGACCTTCGCCATGCCGACCGTCGTCGGGGAGATCAAACGATACTTCCGGGACAACGTACGGACCGTCCACGTCCCCCGTCGACTGCACGAACTCTGGGTCCAGGTCACCGGCGCCACCGAGGACCTGACGACCGCTCACGGCCGTTCGCCCACCACCGCCGAGATCGCCGAGCGGCTGAGGATCTCCGAGGACGAGGTGCTCGCCTGCATCGAGGCGGGGCGCTCGTACCACGCGACCTCGCTGGAGGCCGCCCAGGAGGGCGACGGCCTGCCCGGACTGCTCGACCGGCTCGGGTACGAGGACCCGGCGCTCGCCGGGGTCGAACACCGCGACCTCGTCCGGCACCTGCTCGTACAGTTGCCCGAGCGCGAACAGCGCATCCTGCTGCTGCGCTACTACAGCAACCTGACGCAGTCCCAGATCAGTGCCGAACTGGGCGTCTCCCAGATGCACGTGTCCCGATTGCTGGCCCGCAGCTTCGCCCGACTCCGGTCCGCAAACAGGATCGACGCGTAACCGGATCGGGTACAGCACGCGAAGTCCGTTTTCCGGGGCCCGAATGGCCTACACCCCTTGTTAACTGCGCTTATGTCACAAAGACTTGTCGACATGTCACTACAGCGTGTTGCCGACATGTGACATTCTGCGGGAACCGCGTTTGCCGTGGCCCCGCCTCCGGTATTCAGGTGGAGGCTGCGTTCCTCCGATGGTCGCGGCTCGACGCGACCGTCCGCGACCTCAAGGGGGTGGCATGTCCGCAGAACAGGGCAGCTCGAAGGTGCTCACGCTCACGAAGAGCGAACCGGCACCCGCAGTGCTCACCAGCCCGCCGGAAGCCATCGACACCCGTACGCTGTCCCGCTCCCTGTTCCTGCGGCTCGCCGCCCTCGAACCGTCCCCGGACGGCACGGACAGCCCGGAGCGCGCCTACGTACGGGACACACTCATCGAGCTGAACCTCCCGCTGGTGCGGTACGCGGCGGCCCGGTTCCGCAGCCGCAACGAGCCGATGGAGGACATCGTCCAGGTCGGCACGATCGGCCTGATCAAGGCAATCGACCGGTTCGACTGCGAGCGGGGCGTGGAGTTCCCGACCTTCGCGATGCCGACCGTCGTCGGGGAGATCAAGAGGTTCTTCCGCGACACCTCCTGGTCGGTGCGGGTGCCGCGCCGGCTCCAGGAGCTGCGGCTGGCCCTGACGAAGGCCAGCGACGAGCTCGCGCAGAAGCTCGACCGCTCGCCGACCGTCCCCGAGCTGGCGAAGGCGCTCGGCGTCTCCGAGGAGGACGTGGTCGACGGGCTCGCCGTCGGCAACGCGTACACCGCCTCCTCGCTGGACTCGCCCTCCCCCGAGGACGACGGCGGCGAGGGCTCCCTCGCGGACCGGCTCGGGTACGAGGACTCGGCCCTGGAGGGCGTCGAGTACCGCGAGTCGCTCAAGCCGCTGCTGGCCAAGCTGCCGCCGCGCGAGCGCCAGATCATCATGCTGCGCTTCTTCGCCAACATGACCCAGTCGCAGATCGGCGAGGAGGTCGGGATCTCGCAGATGCACGTCTCGCGCCTGCTGACCCGTACGCTCGCCCAGCTGCGGGAAGGACTCATCGCCGACTGACGCCGTGGATTTCCGTACCGGAGCGCGACCCTTCCGATTTGACGGACCGTCAGCCACACTGGCGCGATGCGACGTCGGATTCTCGGATCGAACGGCCGCCGGGGCACCCTGATCGCCGCCTCGGCGGCCGTGCTGTGTCTGGGCGGGGCGCTCGCCGCCTGCGGTGGCGGCGCGGCGGAGACGGGCCACGCGGCGCTCGGGGCGGCCGGTACGGAGCCGGGGACGGGTGCGGGGGGCGCGCCGGGCAAGGTCACCCTGGTCCCGCTCGACCCGGACGGCGGAAGCCCCAAAGCCGGGCCCGGTGCCGGAGCCGACACCGGTGGAGGAGTGGACGGGAGCGGAAGCGGGAGCGGGAGGGGCGGGAAGGCGGGCGGCCGGGACGGAAACGGGTCCGGGAGCGGGTCCAGCGGTCCCTCGGAGGGCGCCTCGCGGTCGCCCTCCGGCTCTCCCGGACGCGGCACGGGGGCGACGCCCCGTCCCACCGTGCCCTCGGCCCCGTCGAAGCCCACCGGGCCCTCGACGCCATCCGCCCCCGGTACGCCCTCCGGGCCCGCCGAGCTGAGAGTGGGCGCCCCCGTCCGGCAGGCGGCGGACGAGCGCTGGTGCGAGAAGGTGACCGTCGAGTTCCGGAACACCGGGGGATCACCGGTGCGCGGGGGAACGGTCACCTTCGCCACGCACGTGATCGGTTCGCTGGGGGTCGACTGGGCGACCGTGGAGTCGACCGGGCCGCTCCCCGCGCCGATCGACGCGGGAGCGGCGCGGACGGCGACGTACACCGTCTGCGTGGACGCCTGGCGGGTGCCCCTGGGCATGCATGTCGAGACCCGGGACGTCACCGCCGTATCGAAGTGACAGGGGACGTGTGTGCCGGCCGGCGGCCGGCGCGGCCGCCGGGACGGTCAGCCGAGCGCGAGCCAGGCCACCGCAGCGAGGACGGCGATCACCACGACGACGCCGACGATCACCCCGGTCCTCGGTCCTCCGGACGAGGCGGCCGGCTGCTGCCGACGCTGCGGCTCGCCCTCGTCGACGAAGGCGCGGAACATCTGGGTGCTGCCGGCCGGGTCGTGGTTGCCCTCGGGGCCCTGCGGGGCGTGGGGGTTGTGTGCCATGGGCCAGGACCCTAGCGAACTCGGCTCTCCTCCCCAACCCCCGGGTCGGGGAAGGGGAAGAGGGGTGAGGGGAGGAAGGGGCCAGGTCGGGGGCGCGGGACGAGCCCGGGGGAGCGCACGGTGGACCCCGGACTCCAGAGCGGACACCCCAGGACCGGCAGCACCTCCCGAAGGACGTGCCCGGGTCGACTGCGCCTGCGACAGGACATGCCCCGGGGCGGACTGCAACTCAGGCGGGACGTGCCCCGGGGCGGACTGCAACTCAGGCGGGACGTGCCCCGGGGCGGACTGCCCCTCCGCCAGAACATGGACCAACGCACCGGCCCGGCCCCTGCGAGTCAGGGTCGGCGGCGGGCATCGGGCCGGGTGCCACCGGGGGCTCTGCTGTGGCATGACACACACCGCGCCCCACGCACCACCCCTGCGCTGCGGGCTTGACTCCGCCCCTACACAGCCTTTTGCGTTCCTTTACTTCTGCAAGTCCACTTTCGTTTGCCTGCAGCAACCAACGGCTTCTATCGTTGCCCTAAGCAACAAGATGCACCGGTGAGATGAGATGTCTGGGGGTCCCGTGGCGGCACGGAGTCGGTACGAAGAACTGGCCCGGCAACTCAGCGCCGTAGGGGCCGTCAAGCGCGGTCTCGCCCGCATCCTCCCCGCCGAGTGCCCGGCCGGGTCCGCCGCCGTGCTGACCCTGCTCCGGCAGCACGGCGAGATGCGGATCAGCCGGCTGGCCGAGCTGCTGGACGTCGACATGTCGGTGACAAGCCGCCATGTCGCCCATGTAGCGGAGCGCGGCTGGATCGTGCGGTCCCCGGATCCGGCGGACAAGCGGTCCCGCATCCTGCGGCTGACCCCCGAGGGACATGACGTACTCGGCGATCTGAACCGGCGGACCACCGAGATGTTCGCCCACAACCTCTCCGACTGGTCGGACGAGGAGGTCGGGCAGCTCAACACGCTGCTGGCCCGGCTGCGCGACAGCTTCGCCTGCCGCGGGCCCGGCGGGTGCGGCCCCGGAAAGCACAGCGGCGACTGCCGCTCCCGACCGGTCGGCAGCGACCACGACCACGACGTACACACCCGTACACCTGTGTAACAGAAGCAAAGACAAGGACTTAAATGGCTACGACCACACCGACCGGTGTGCGGGGCGGCCACGCCAAGCACGGGGGGTCGCCGGACCCCGCGTCCGGCGCGCCGATGACACACCGGCAGATCATGGAGGCACTGGCCGGGCTGATGCTCGGCATGTTCGTCGCGATCCTGTCGTCGACGGTCGTCTCCAACGCCCTGCCCGAGATCATCTCCGACCTCGGCGGCGGCCAGAGCGCCTACACCTGGGTCGTCACGGCCTCGCTGCTGGCGATGACCGCCACCACCCCGCTCTGGGGCAAGCTCTCCGACCTGTTCAGCAAGAAGCTGCTGGTCCAGATATCCCTGGTGATCTACGTCGCGGGCTCGGTCGTCGCCGGTCTGTCGACCAGCAGCGGCATGCTGATCGCCTGCCGTGTCGTCCAGGGCATCGGCGTCGGCGGTCTCTCCGCCCTCGCGCAGATCGTGATGGCCGCGATGATCGCCCCGCGCGAGCGCGGCCGCTACAGCGGTTACATCGGCGCGGTCTTCGCCGTCGCCACCGTCGGCGGTCCGCTGCTCGGCGGTGTCATCACGGACACCAGCTGGATGGGCTGGCGCTGGTGCTTCTACGTCGGTGTGCCGTTCGCCGTCATCGCGCTGATCGTGCTCCAGAAGACGCTGAAGCTCCCGGTCGTGAAGCGTGAGGTCAAGGTCGACTGGTGGGGCGCGTTCTTCATCAGCGCCGCCGTGTCGCTGCTGCTGGTCTGGGTGACCTTCGCGGGCGACAAGTACGACTGGCTGTCCTGGCAGACCGCCGTGATGGTCGTCGGTTCCGTCGTCCTCGGCGCGATCTTCGTCGCCATCGAGTCCAAGGCCAGCGAGCCGATCATCCCGCTGCGCCTCTTCGGCAACCGCACCATCGCGCTGGCCTCGCTGGCCTCGCTGTTCGTCGGTATCGCGATGTTCGCGGGCACCGTCTTCTTCAGCCAGTACTTCCAGCTGGCGCGCGGCAAGTCGCCGACGATGTCGGGCGTCATGACGATCCCGATGATCGCGGGTCTGTTCATCTCCTCCACGGTCTCCGGCCAGATCATCACCAAGACCGGCCGCTGGAAGGCCTGGCTGGTCAGCGGTGGCTTCCTGGTCACCGCCGGACTGGGCCTGCTGGGGACCCTCCGCTACGACACCGAGTACTGGCACATCGCGGTCTTCATGGCCGTCATGGGTCTCGGCATCGGCATGATGATGCAGAACCTGGTGCTCGCCACGCAGAACCAGGTCGCCCCGTCCGACCTCGGCGCGGCCAGCTCCGTCGTCACCTTCTTCCGTTCCCTCGGTGGTGCGATCGGCGTCTCGGCGCTGGGCGCCGTCATGGCGAACCGCGTCACCCACTACGTGAAGGAAGGGCTCGCGGAGCTCGGTCCCAAGGGCGCGGCCATGGGCCACGGCGGCACCGGCGGCGGGGGCATCCCCAACGTCCGTGAGCTGCCCGAGCCGTTCCGTTCGGTCGTGGAGAGCGCCTACGGGCACGGTGTCGGCGACGTCTTCCTGTACGCCGCCCCCGCCGCGCTGATCGCCTTCCTGATCACGATCTTCATCAAGGAGGTCGCGCTCAAGACCAACGCGTCGAGCGAGGCCCCGGCCACTGCCGAGACCCCGGCCGCTGCCGAGGTTCCGGCCGACGCCCTGGCCAAGGCTCCGGTCGCGGTCGCGGCCGTCCCGGCCCCCGCCGCCCCGGTCGCCACCGCGACGGCCGTCGAGGACGCGGCCCCGGCCGCCGCCCCGGCGCCCGCCCTTCGGGGCACGGCCGTGCACGGTGTGGTGCGCGGTGCGGAGAGCGCGCCGGTGGCCGGTGCCGCCGTCACGCTGATCTCGCTGGCCGGCCGCCAGCTGGGGCGCTCCGTCGCCCAGGCCGACGGCACGTACGAGCTGGACGCCCCGGGCTCCGGCAGCTACGTCCTGATCGCCTCCGCCGACGGTTTCCAGCCGCAGGCGTCCACGGTGGTCGTGGGTGACGAGCCGCTCGCGTTCGACATCCTGCTCTCGGGTACGAGCGGGCTCGCCGGTCTCGTACGGTCGGCGGAATCCTCCGATCCGGTCGAGGGCGCCATGGTTGTCGTGACCGATGTGCGCGGCGACGTCCTGGCCACCGGGTCGTCCGACGGGGCGGGCGAGTTCGCCTTCGGCGAGCTGGTGCCCGGCACCGTGACCGTCGCGGTCAACGCCCTCGGCTTCCGGCCGCTGGCGCTGCCGGTGGAGGTCGGCGGCCAGGGGATCACCCGGGTCGAGGCCGTGCTCCAGGCCGGTGCGCTGGTCCAGGGAGTCGTGCGGGCGGGTACCGCGCGTCGTCCGCTGCCGGACGCCCGGGTCACACTGGTCGACGCGGCGGGCAATGTGGTCGCCACCTCGACGACCGGGGAGGACGGGGCGTACGCCTTCACCGACCTGGACGCGGGCGAGTACTCGGTCGTCGCGACCGGCTACCCGCCGGTGGCGAGCGCGCTGACCGTGGCAGGCCGCGGGGCCGACGGCCACGACATCGAGCTCGCCCACCCCGGCGAGTAACAGACCCCCGGCCGGCCGGTGCTTTCGAGCGGAGGCACCGGCCGGCAGGTGGAAATGGGCCCCGGCGTGGGGACGACAGGCAGGGGACGGCCTGCCGTCCCCGCCCGGGGCCCGACTCTTTGAACGAGTCATGGACCTAGGAGAGAGAACCGGATGGGACTTCGCGCACAGGTACGGACCCGCGACGGCTGGGCGGTCCAGCACGCGGTCGTGACGGTCACCGACATGACCGGAACGCAGGTGCTGCGCGCCGCCGCCGACGAGGACGGGGCGGTACGGACCGAGGGCAGCCTGGACGCCGGGGCGTACACGGTGATCGTCACGGCGGTCGGGTACGCCCCCGCCGCCTCGACCGCCATGGTCACGGCGAGCGGGCGGGTCGAGGCGGGCACGGTGGTGCTGAGCCGGCAGGGCGGGGTGGAACTGCCGCCGCCGGGGGCCTGGTCGCTGGATCCGGCGCACTGCTCGGTCGCCGCGGTCGCCCAGCACCTGGGGATCTCCAGCGTGCGCGGCCGGTTCACCGAGTTCAGCGGCCGCATCGAGATCGCGGAGGACGTCCAGCTCTCCCGGGTCGAGGCCGTCATCGCCGCGTCGAGCATCGACACCGGCAACAGCATGCGCGACAAGCACCTGCGCTCGCCCGACTTCCTGGACGCGGAGCGCTTCCCGGAGATCACCTACCGCTCGGACGGGCTGACCCCGACCGGCCCCGACCGCTGGCTGGTCCACGGCGAGCTGTCGATGCACGGCGTGGTCCGCCCCGTCGACCTGGACCTGAGCTACCTGGGCACCGGCCCCGACCCGTGGGGCGGGGTGCGCGCCGCCTTCAACGCCACGGCCGAGCTGCACCGCGAGGACTTCGCGATGAACTACAACCAGGTGGTGCAGGCGGGCATCGCGGCGATCGGCACGACGCTGCGGGTGGAGCTCGACATCCAGGCCGTGCAGGGCGGGACGCTGCCCTCGTAACCGGGCGGAACACCACGCGACCATCGTCGCCAGTCGAGTTCCGTCGTGGCCGGTGGGGTGCCGTCGTGGTCCGCGGACCCGGCACCCCACATCGCGACGAACACAGCGTCATCGTGCTGTCGGACGCCAGCGAACGGCCCGTGACCGGGCTCAGCGGTCCCGCATCGCCTCGATGCCCGCGATCAGCAGTTCCAGGGCGACCTCGAAGTCCCGGTCGCGCATCTCCTCGACCGTGCCGCCGCCCCGGGCGTCCATGACCTCCTGCGAGGACTCGATGATCCGGCTGTGCTGCGGCTGGGAGCGGATCGTGCTCATCGCCTGCCGGTAGTACTCGTCCTGGCTGAGCCCGGCCGCCGTACTGCGCTCCGCGAAGTGCCCCTCGACGGTGCCGAACCCGTACACGAACTGGAAGACCGCGGAGAGCGCGCCGGTCTGGTGGTGGGCGGGGAGGCCGGTCGCCCGGATGACGTCCTGGACGGCGTACGACATCAGCATCGCGTGCGGGCCGATGTTGAGGAAGTGGCCGGCGAGCGTCGACACCCAGACGTGCCGGACGAGCAGCGCGCGGTACTCGGCGGCCAGTCCGCGCAGCCGCTCGTGCCAGTGGGCGTCCTCGGGGGGCACCACGAACTCGCCGTAGACCGTGTCGAGGGCCAGTTCCAGCAGGTCGTCCTTGGTGTCGACGTACCAGTACAGGGACATCGCGGTGACGTCCAGCTCGGCGGCCAGCCTGCGCATGGAGAACTTGGCCAGCCCCTCGGCGTCCAGCAGCCGGACCGAGGTCGTGGTGATCCTCTCCCGGTCCAGCCCGGCCGCCTGGTCCGGCCTCCGGGCGCGCGAGGGAGGCCGCTGTTCCAGCCAGACACTGGTCCTGACGGGCTTCTTCACCCGGTCGGCCGCGGACACCATGACGCACCCTCCTCGTCTCCCCCGTCCCTGATGCTATGCCGCCGCCGCGCCACCGTCCGCGTCCACCCGTACCGGCTCCGAGCGGCCCGCGCGGTGCAGCAGTACGGCGGCGAGCACCCCGCCCGCCAGTACGGCGACCGCCCCGAAGAGCTGGCTGGTCTCCAGCCCGGAGGCGAAGGCGTCGGTGATCCTCGCCCGTTCCCCGGCGTCGGTGGCCGCGGCGAGCGCGGCGGGCAGCGACGCGGCCCCCACCGCCGCCGGCACCAGCGCCGAGAACCGCGAGCCCAGCACCGCGCCGAGCACCGCGACGCCCAGCCCGTTGCCGAACTCGGCGAGCGTGCCGTTGACCCCGGCACCCACGCCCGCCTTCTCCGGCGGAATGGCGCCCATGATCGCGTTGGCCATGGCGGGCATGGCGATCGCGATGCCCGCGCCCATCACGACGAGCCCGAGCAGCATGCCCCCGTACCCGCCCCCGCCGAGCAGGGCGATCGCGGCGAGGCCCGCGGCCAGCAGGGTCATCCCGGACGCGATGGTGCCCGGCGTCCCCAGCCGGGGCACCAGCCGCGCGCCGAGCCCGGTGAGGTTGAGCGCGACGACGGTCAGCGCCAGCGGCGCCGTCCGCAGCCCGGCCTCCAACGGCCCGTAGCCGAGGACGAACTGGAGCTGCTGGGTGAGCAGGAAGAGCGAGCCGCCCATCCCGAAGGCGACCAGGATCGCGCCCGCCACCGCCCCGACGAACCGCTGGTTCCGGAAGAAGTGCATGTCCAGCATCGGGTACGGGATACGCAGCTCCCACAGCACGAATCCGGTGAGGACGGCGGCCCCGGCGAAGGCGGTCAGCAGCACCCGGCCGGAGCTCCAGCCGTGCTCGGGGCCGGAGATGATCGCGTACACGACGCAGGTCATGCCGATCGTGGAGAGCAGCGCGCCGAACAGGTCGGGGCGCTCGCCCGCCGGGTTCTTCGACTCGGGGACCAGCCGGACCACGGCGACCAGCCCGAGGGCCGCGACCGGGATGTTGATCAGGAAGATCGCGCCCCACCAGAAGTGGTCCAGCATCACCCCGCCGATCAGCGGTCCGACGGCGAAGCCGAGCGAGCTGACGGTCGACCAGATGCCGATCGCCTTCACCCGCTCGCCCTCGTCGAAGATCTGGACGATGACGGCGAGGGTCGTGGTCATCAGCAGGGCGCCGCCGACGCCCATGCCCGCGCGGGCGGCGATCAGTTGCGCGGACGACTGCGCCACCCCGGCCACCAGCGAGCCGATGCCGAACAGAGCCAGCCCGGCGACCAGCATCTTCTTGCGGCCGTAGCGGTCGGCGGAGCTGCCGGCCGTCAGCAGCAGGCCCGACTGGACCAGCGAGTAGGCGTTGATCATCCACTGCACATCGGCGGTGGAGGCGTGCAGCTCCCGGGTGAGGGAGGGGATCGCCACGTTGAGAACGGTGTTGTCGAGCAGCACGGTGAGCTGGGCGAGGCAGATGACGCCGAGGATCAGCCAGCGCTGCGGATGGCCGGGGGACGCGAGGTTCTTCTGTCCGGCGACAGTTGCCGTCATGCGGTCTCCTTCTTCCTTGTTCCTGTTCCTCTACGGTGTACGGGTGGCGCGCTGTACACCGTATAGCTCACCTGTACGGTGTACAACTCTTTTCCGCGCGGTACCGTGCTCGGCGCTGATCGACAGGACTTCCCAGGGTTGGAGTGGCATGTCAGTGCGTCGTCGTACGGTCGAAGTGCTCGTGTCGGCAGGGCTGTTGGCGTCGGTGCTCGCGCCGCCCGCGGCGGCCGCCGGGGAGGGGCGCGGGCCCGCCGTCCCGCTCCGGGTGGCCACGTACAACATCCATGCGGGCGCGGGCATGGACAACGTCTTCGACCTCGACCGGCAGGCCGGGGCCCTGCGCGCACTGGACGCCGATGTGATCGGCCTCCAGGAGGTCGACGTGCGCTGGGGTGCCCGCAGCGAGTGGCGGGACCTCGCGGCGGAGCTGGCCGGGCGGCTGGGCATGCGGGTGTCGTTCGCCCCGATCTACGACCTCGATCCGGTCGCGCCCGGGGAGCCCCGGCGGGAGTTCGGGGTCGCGGTGCTGTCGCGGTATCCGATCGTGAGCGCCGAGAACCACGACCTCACCCGGCTCTCCACCCAGGACCCGAGCCCGGTTCCGGCGCCCGCGCCCGGCTTCGGCGAGGTGGTCGTACGGGTGCAGGGGCTGCCGGTGCACGTCTACGCGACCCATCTGGACTACCGCGCGGACCCGTCCGTCCGGATCGCCCAGGTCGCCGACACCCGCCGGATCATGGCGGAGGACCGGGCCTCGGAGCGCGGACCGGTCCGCCAGGTGCTGCTCGGCGACTTCAACGCGGCGCCCGGCGCACCCGAACTCGCCCCGCTGTGGCAGGAGTTGACGGATGTCGAGCCGGGCGTTCCCACGTTCCCGGCGGAGAATCCGGTGGAACGGATCGACTACGTGGCGGTGTCGAAGGACACCGTACGGGCGCGCGGCGCGGCGGTGGCCGAGTCGCTCGCCTCGGACCACCGCCCCGTCGTCGCCGATCTGCTGCTGCGGCGCTGAGGCGCGTCAGGAACCGCTCTTCGGGCTGGTCAGGTCGTAGAAGGTGGCGTTGCCGACGGTGACCTTCTCGAAGTTCTTCTCCACCCAGGAGGAGATCTGCGAGGCGGTTCCCTCACCACTGCCGCCCATGCCTCCCCTGCCTCCACCGCCGCCGCCCATGCCGCCCGCGATGAAGTAGTGGATGCGGCCGTCCTCGACGTACTGCTCGAACTGGGCGAGCGTCGGGGACGGATCGCTTCCGTTGAAGCCGCCGATCGCCATCACCGGCTCCTCGGTGGCGAGTTGGTAGCTGGCGGCGTTCTGGGAGCCGATGGCGGCGGCGGCCCAGGTGTACGTCCCGGCGTCCTTCGCCAGGAGCCGTTCGGCCTCGGCGTCCACGGTGGCGCCGTTGAGCAGGCCGCCCATGCCGCCGCCTCCCATGCCGCTCCCCATGCCTTCGCCACCGGGGCCGTTGCCGCCGGGGAAACCGGGCATCTGGCCGTTCTGGCCGTTCTGTCCGTTCTGGTTGGGCGGGGCGCCCTGGCTGTTCTGGCCGTTCTGTCCGTTCTGGTTGGGCGGGGCGCCCTGGCTGTTCTGGCCGTTCTGGCCGTTCTGGCCGTTCGACGGGTTGGTCCCGCCCGGCGGGGTACCCCCGGGCAGCGCGCCCCCGGGCGGCGTGCCCTGCGTACCGCCCTGTGCACCGCCCCCCTGGCCGGGGAAGCCCATCCCGTATCCCGCCCCGTCGAAGCCGCCGAAGCCGCCCCGGCCCCCGCGCCCGCCGCCTCTGCCCGGTCCGCCGCCGCCGAACATCCCGCCGCCGGACGGGCCCGCCGTGACGATCGAGCCCTGGTGGCCGGTGTCCAGCGTGGTCACGGCGTACGCGGTCGGCCCCGCCAGCGACGCGGCAAGCCCCAGCCCCACGGCGAGGTACGCCACCCGGCGCCCCAGCAGCGGGACGAGCAGCAGCCCGAGCGCCGCCGCGATCCCCGCGACGAGCACCGCCCACCGCAGCCACGGCAGGTAGTCCGGGGTCCGCCCCAGCAGCTCGTACGCCCAGCAGACCGTCACGACGACGGTCCCCGCCAGCACGGTCCGCGCCCACCACCGGGTGCGCTCCTCCCACAGCACCGTGGCACCCATCCCGGCCAGCGCAGCCACGTACGGGGCGAGGGCCACCGTGTAGTACTGGTGGAAGATGCCCGCCATGAAGCTGAAGACGGCCGCGGTCGTCAGCAGTGCCCCGCCCCAGGCGAGGAAGGCCGCGCGGGCGGTGTCCGTCCGCGCCGTGCGCCGGGTCAGCCAGACCCCCGCGACCAGCAGGATCAGCGCGGCGGGCAGCAGCCAGGAGATCTGGCCGCCGATCTCGGAGTTGAACATCCGGCCGATACCGGTCTCGCCCCACTGACCGCCGCCCGGTCCACCGCCCGGTCCGCCTCCGCCGCCGACGCTGCCGGTCTCGTCGCCGTTGATCCGGCCCAGACCGTTGTAGCCGAAGGTCAGCTCCAGGAAGGAGTTGTGCTGCGAGCCGCCGACGTACGGGCGGGAGGAGGCGGGCCAGAGTTCGACGACCGCCACCCACCAGCCGCCCGCGACGACCATGACCAGGGCCGACAGCCCGAGCTGGCCGAGCCGCCGGCGTACCGGTACGGGCGCGCAGACCGCGTACAGCACGGCCAGCGGCGGCAGGATCAGGAACGCCTGGAGGGACTTGGCCAGGAACGCGAGGCCGACCGCGGCCCCCGCCCACACCAGCCACTTCGTACGGCCGTGCTCCAGCGCGCGCAGCACGCAGTAGACCGTGACGGTCATCAGCAGGGCGAGCAGCGCGTCCGGGTTGTTGAAGCGGAACATCAGCGCGGCGACCGGGGTCAGCGCGAGGACGGCCGTGGCGATCAGCCCGGCCACCGCGTTGAACCGGCGCCGCACGGCCGCGTGGAGCACCCCGGCGGTGGCGACGCCCATCAGGACCTGCGGGGCCAGGATCGCCCAGGAGTTGAGGCCGAAGACCCGCACCGACAGGGCCATCGGCCAGAGGGCGGCCGGGGGTTTGTCGACGGTGATGGCGTTGGCCGCGTCCAGCGAGCCGAAGAAGAACGCCTTCCAGCTGCGGCTGCCGGCCTGCGCGGCGGCGGAGTAGAAGGAGTTGGCGTATCCGGAGGCGCTGAGGTTCCAGAGGTAGGCCGCCGCGATGAGCAGCAGCAGGACGAGGAAGGCCGGGCGCGCCCAGCGCGGGTCCTCGGGCCTGCCCCGCCGGACCCGGGCGGCCCGGCAGCGGTCGGGGTGCGGCGTGCTCATCGGTGGGTCTCCCGTTCGTGGTGGAGGGCGTCGGCGGGCTCCTGGCCCCGGGGCGCGGCCCGCTCGGGGAAGACCCAGGCGCGCAGCAGCAGGAAGCGCAGCACCGTCGCCGCGAGGTTGGCCGCGATCAGCACGGCGAGCTCCGTCGTGTGCGAGGGCGAGCCCGACGCCGCCCCCAGCGCCGCCAGCGAACCGCTGGTCAGCGCGAGGCCGATGGCGAACACCACCAGCCCCTGCGCCTGGTGGCGGACGGCCCCGCGCCGCCCCCGTACGCCGAAGGTGAGCCGCCGGTTGGCCGCGGTGTTGGCGACGGCGGACACCAGCAGCGCACCGGCGTTGGCGAGCTGCGGGCCCGCGCCGAGCCGGAAGAGCGAGTACAGGGCGAGGTAGCAGAGCGTGGAGAGCGCGCCGACCGCGCAGAAGCCGACGAGCTGCCGGGCCAGTCCGCCGGGCACCCCGCCGACCGCCCGGTCGCGCGGGTCGTCGCCGAAGGGGCGGGCCAGCCGGTCCAGCGGCAGCGTGCCGACCGCCAGCGCCCGCCCCACCCGCCACACGCCTTTCAGGTCATCGACGGCCGTCCGCACGATGTGGACGCTGGAGTCGGGGTCGTCGACCCAGTCGACCGGCACTTCGTGGATGCGCAGCCCGGCGCGTTCGGCGAGCACCAGCATCTCGGTGTCGAAGAACCAGCCCGGGTCCTCCACCATCGGCAGCAGCCGTTCCGCGACATCGCGGCGGATGGCCTTGAACCCGCACTGGGCGTCGCTGAACCGGGCGGCCAGCGAGGAGCGCAGGATCAGGTTGTAGGAGCGCGAGACGAACTCCCGCTTCGACCCGCGCACCACCCGGGAGCCGCGCGACAGCCGGGAGCCGATCGCCAGGTCGGAGTGGCCCGAGATCAGCGGGGCGACCAGCGGCAGCAGCGCGTTGAGGTCGGTGGACAGGTCGACGTCCATGTAGGCGAGGACCGGGGCCTCCGAGTCGGACCAGACGGTCCGCAGCGCCCGCCCCCGCCCCTTCTGCTCCAGCCGGTACGAGCGGACCCGGGGCAGCTCGGCCGCGAGCCGGGCCGCCACCCGCGGTGTCCGGTCGGTGCTGGCGTTGTCGGCGACGGTGATCCGGAAGCCGTACGGGAAGGTGCGCGCCAGATGGTCGTGCAGGCGGCGCACACAGGGTTCGAGGTCCTTCTCCTCGTTGTGGACGGGTATCACCACGTCGAGCACGGCCGCCCCCGCGGGATCGGCCGGCCCGGCGGCCGTTTCTACGGTGAGGTGGTCCCGGGGCGGCAGGGCGGTGACGCTCCAAGGCGTGTCGGTCGGCATACGGACGACCCTCGCCGCCCGCGCTGTCACACCGGTGTGCCGAGCCTGTCCCCGACCTGTGAGTCCACGGCCGGACGCCGCTCCGTCGCGGGCCGCTACCCCGTCCCGGGCCGCTACTCCGTCCCGGGCCGCTACTCCGTCCCGGGCCGCTGTTCCGACTCCGGCCGGTGTTCCACCTCCGGCCGCTGTTCCGTCGCGGGCAGGTGGACGGCGAACACCGTGCGCCCCGGCACCGATTCCACCGCGACCCGCCCGCCGTGCGCGGCGACGACGGCCTGCACGATGGCCAGCCCGAGCCCGGTGGAGCCCGCGCCGCGCGAGCGCGAGGCGTCCCCGCGCGCGAACCGCTCGAAGACGTGCGGCAGCAGCCCGGACGGGATGCCCGGCCCGTCGTCCTCGACCTCCAGGACCACCCGCGCCCGTCCGGCGTCCGGCCGCACCCGGGTGGTGACGGTCGTCCCCGGCGGGGTGTGGGTACGGGCGTTCGCCAGCAGGTTGACCAGCACCTGGTGGAGCCGGGTGGGATCGCCCTGCACGGTGACGGGCTCATCCGGAAGATCGAGCCGCCAGTGATGGCCGTCGAACCGTTCCTCCCCGGTCCGGCCGGGCCGACGGGCCCCGGCGCGGGCCCCGGTGGGGGCCCCGGTGTCGGCCCCGGTGCGGGCTCCGGCGGGGGCGGCACCACCGGGCTCGCGGACCCCTGAACGGGTCCGCCCGCCAGCACCGACGGGGGCGGGCCCACGGGCCCCGGTGTCGGCGGCGCGGGCGTCGCTCACCGCGTCGACGACCAGCGACGACAGATCGGTGCGCTCCCGGCCCAGCGGACGCCCGGAGTCCAGCCGGGCGAGCAGCAGCAGGTCCTCCACCATGCCCGTCATCCGCTCCGCCTCGGACTCGATCCGCCCCAGCGCGTGCCGGGTGTCGGGCCCGGTCTCCTCGCCGCCGCGCCGGGTCAGTTCGGCGTAGCCGCGGATCGAGGCGAGCGGGGTGCGCAGCTCGTGGCTGGCGTCGGCGACGAACTGGCGCACCCGGGTCTCGCTCCGCTGCCGTGCCGCCAGGGCCGAACCGACGTGGTCCAGCATCCGGTTGAGCGCGGCGCCCACCTGCCCGACCTCGGTGCGCGGGTCGGCCTGGGCCTGCGGGACCCGTTCCAGGGGGGCCACCTCACCGCTGTGCAGCGGGAGTTCGGAGACCAGGGTGGCGGTGGCGGCGATCCGGCGAAGTGGGCGCAGGGCGACCCCGACGATCGCGGCGCCCGCGAGTCCGGCCGCGATCAGCCCGGCGGCGGTGACGCAGACCTCGACGACGATCAGGGTGGTCAGCGCGGAGCCCACCTCGGCGGCGGGGAGACCGACGAGCAGGGTGTTGCCCAGCGGGTCCACGACCGCCTCGACCCGGTTGGCGCCGAGCCCCGGCAGATCGACGCCCCGCGCCCCGTCCCCGGCCGCGATCCCCGCCGCCGCGAGGGCGCTCAGCTGGGCCCCGGTCATCGGCCGGCCGCCGCTCTCGTACCCGGCTCCGAACCCCGTTCCTGTCCCCGTCCCCGTACCGCTCTCCACGACGACGCGCGAGGCGGTGACCTTGCCGTCCCCGGCCAGCACCGCCCCGAAGGCGCCGACCGGCAGCCCGCGCACATCGACGAAGGCCAGCGGGTCATGGGGCTGGGGTATGCCGCCGGGCACCGGCCCCCCGCCCCCGGGCGGCTTCCCGGCCCGTACGGCGACGGCGTGCAACTGGTCGTCGAGCTTGCCGTAGAGATAGCTGCGGTAGGCGATCGTGGTGACCGAGCCGATGACCGAGGCGACGACGGCGATCAGCGTGACCGCCGAGACCACCAGCCGGGTCCGCAGCGTCCACGGCCCCCGCAGCCGGCGCCCGCGCCCGTGGCCGTTGCCGCGCCCGTGGCCGCGTCTACTCACCGGGCTTGATGAGGTACCCGGCCCCGCGCCGGGTGTGGATCATCGGCGACCGGCCCGCGTCGATCTTCTTGCGCAGGTACGAGATGTACAGCTCGACGACGTTGGCCTGGCCGCCGAAGTCGTAGTTCCACACCCGGTCCAGGATCTGGGCCTTGCTGAGCACCCGGCGCGGATTGCGCATCAGGTAGCGCAGCAGCTCGAACTCGGTCGCGGTGAGATGGATGGAGGCCCCGCCCCGGCTCACCTCGTGGCTGTCCTCGTCGAGGACCAGATCGCCGACGACGAGCGTCGACTCGCCGCGTACCGCCGCCGTCCCGGAGCGCCGGATCAGCCCGCGCAGCCGCGCCACGACCTCCTCCAGGCTGAACGGCTTGGTCACGTAGTCGTCGCCGCCCGCCGTGAGCCCGGCGATCCGGTCCTCCACCGCGTCCCGCGCGGTCAGGAACAGCACCGGCACCTCGGCGATCTCCCGCCGCAGCCGGCCGAGCACGGCGAGCCCGTCGGTGTCCGGCAGCATCACGTCGAGGATCACCACGTCGGGCCGGAAGTCCCGCGCCGCCCGGACCGCCCCGGCCCCGTCCCCGGCGCTGCGCACCTCCCAGCCCTCGTAGCGCAGGGCCATGGAGAGCAGCTCGGCGAGCGGTGCCTCGTCGTCCACCACCAGCACGCGGACGGGGGTGCGGTCCGCCCTCAGCAGTTCGGTACGCCCCTGGGGCAAGGTCGTTGTCATGGCCCCGAGCCTGTGCGGCTCCCCTGAAAGCCCTCTTACTCGTTCCTGTGAATTCCCTGAGAAAATCCCGGCCGGGCCGTCTCCGGGCCCCCGTCACCCCTCCCCGAAGACCTTCCGGGCCCCCTGGTTCATCCCTCCCCGAAGAGCTTCCGGGCGTTCCCGTGGCAGACCGCCCGCAGCCAGTCGTCCCCCAGCCCCAGCCGTTCCAGCGCGTGGAGCTGATGGGCGTACGGGTACGGGATGTTCGGGAAGTCCGTACCCAGCAGGATCCGGTCCCCGAGCGCCGCGAGCCGCCCCCGCCCGGCCGCCGGGAAGGGGCTGAACCCCTCGGTGAAGTCGGTGAACGCCATCGTCGTGTCGAGCCGCACCTCCGGGTACGTCTCCGCGAGCGCCAGGAACTCCTCGTACTCCGGCATCCCCAGATGCGCCACGACCAGCGGCAGCCGGGGGTGCCGGGCGAGCAGCCGGGCGACCGGTTCGGGGCCGGTGTGCCTGCCAGGCGCCGGGCCCGAACCGCAGTGGATCACCACCGGGATCCCGGCCTCGGCGAGGAGGCCCCAGACCGGTTCGAGGAGCGGGTCGTTGGGGTCGTAGCCGCCGACCTGGACATGCGCCTTGAAGACCCGCGCCCCCGCCTCGACGGCCTCGCGCACGTACTGCTCGACGCCCTCCTCCGGGAAGAAGGTCGCGGTGTGCAGACAGTCCGGCGTCCGGCGGGCGAAATCGGCGGCCCAGCCGTTCAGCCAGGCCGCCATCCCGGCCTTGTGCGGGTAGAGCATCGAGGTGAACCGGAGCACGCCGAACGACCGGAGCAGCGCGAGCCGTTCCTCCTCGTCGCGCCGGTAGGCGATCGGCCACTCCATCCCGGTCAGCGGCCCGACCGAGTCGAAGTACGCCCACACCTTGCGCAGCACCTGCTCCGGCATGAAATGCGTATGTACGTCGATGATCCCCGGCAGCCCCAACCGCTCCCAGAACCGCACGACGTCACGGGCGTCCTCACCCACCGCGCACCACCCTTCCCTCCGGTCACTCGAACCGCTCCGACGATCTCAGAACAGCCGCCACCGCACCCCACCGCCCCTCGGCGCAGCACCCCCACGCCCCACCAGCCCTCAGAACAGCCCGTCCTGCACCCCACCGGCCCCGAGGTCCACGACCGGCACGTCCACCCCGCCCCGCGCGTCCGCCACCAGCTCCCACCCGGTCATCAGCCGGGTGTCCAGCACCACCACCCCGTCCGGCGCCGTCCCGTCCCCCGCTGCTTCCCCGTCCACCACCGCCAGATGGAGGTCCGGCCCGGCCACCGCCACCAGCCGCCCGCCGACCGCGCCCCCGGCCACCAGCTCGGTCACGGCCCACCGCACCCCGCCCGCCGCTTCCACCCCGCCGAGCCCGAACAGCGCCACCTGGTCGACCGCTTCGAACGGCAACCGCTCCAGCGACTCCGGCCACGCCCCGGTCTCCGTCAGCGCCACCGCCCGCCGGTAGAGCCCGGCGACTTCCTCACCACGCCCCTCCATCCCCGACAGCGCCCCCCGCACCGCCCGCTTCCGCGCGTACGGGATCCGGTCCGGCACCCCGAACGCCGCCCGCAGCACCTCCTCCGTACGACGGCACGCCATCAACGGCCCGCGCCCCAGCCAGCCGAACACCACGGCCCCCTGCTCCCGCAGCCGTGCCGCACCCCGCTCCTCCGCGGTGATCCCGACCTTCACCATCCCGGGCCCGAACCAGGCGAGGTACACCCGGTACGTCCTCGGATCGTCCGCGATCGTGTCGGCGGCCACCGAATGCGCCCGGTCCAGCCGCGCGCACTCCGGGCACCGCGCCCCCGTACTGCGCCCCGGCACCACGGCCCCCACCGGGCACACGTTCCCCCGCGCCCCGACACACCCCCGCTCCCCCACGGCGCGAAACCCCAGCTCCGCCCCGTACGCCAGCGCACTCCCCCGCGCCACCCCACCCCGTCGCCACCCGAGCACGGGCCCCTCGTCCCCCCACCGCAACCCGGTGCACCGCCACGCCACAGCCCCTACCTCCAACCCCAGCCTTAGCCCCCACCGGCCTGTCGGAGCCGCCCGCCATCATGACCCCATGAACACCCCGGACCCTGCCCCCGCCGTCTGGCACCTCCACCACGGCGACCGCACCATCGCCCGCCTGACCGTGACCGGCTCCGACATGCCGTGGGCGCACGCCGACATGGAAACGCTGCCCGGCTTCGAGGAGTTCCGCCCCCTCTTCGCCGAACAGGAGGCGGCCGTCGACGCGGAGGACTGGGAACGCGCCGAGTCCTGCTACGACCGCATACGCGCCGCCCTCACCCTGATCTTCCCCGACGGCACCCCCGTCCCCGAGTTCCTGCTCCACATCCACGCCGACGGAACCGCCGGCTGGCGCTGGCACCACGAGCCCTTCGCCTGAGGAGTCCCCGGCGCCACCGCCCCTTCAGAACCCGATCCGTCCCGCCCCCGCCGGTGCCACACCTCGATGTGACGCGCCGGGCGACCACCAGGTAGCCCGCGAAGTCGACGTCCGGTCCGGCCTTCGCCCACCCGTCCGCCTCCTCGACCGGAACCAGCCCGGTCGTCCCCGGAACGGGGCAAGTTCACCTTGTCCGTGGCCGCCGGAGGGGCCCCAACGCTCGCCCCCTGGCGGCCACGTCCACGCCGCACCCCGTAGGAGCGGGCGCCTGCGAGTCATTCGAGTGTCGCGATGGCGAGACCGGCGAGCGCGACCACGGGTGAGCCAAGAAAGGCGATGCCGCCCATGAGGCGGAAGAACCAGGCACCGAGTCGCGATGGCTCCGTAAGCCCCATATCCAGCGTCCGCGCGGCGGTCACGGCCCTGACGGCGTCTCGCCGCGCAACTGCCTTGTCCGCCGCGCCCCGCAAGTTGAAGAGGAACATGGCTCCCCACGCCATGCCCGCCAGCCCCAGCACGACCAGCCCGATACCTACAACCACAGCCAATCCCCTCCCCTGAGCACCGCCGTGGCCGACGGTTGTCCGAGAACGATGCCAGCCTTTCCGTGGCGAGAACGATCGGTCCTGGTCGGGGTTCCAGTCCCCGGCGAGTCCTGCGACTCCAAGCTGATGCGGACCCGGTGGACGATGGCGCAGAGGGCTGCGGGCACGACGATGTCGGCCGTCTCCACCGGACGTCCGTCGTCGCTGGCCGCAACCGCCGCATCCTCCCCGCATGGGTCGATGCAGTCAGGGTGTTGTTGTACTTCGCTGCTGTACACCCCGACAACGCGAGAGGCCCGGACTTTCGTCCGGGCCTCTCACCTGTGTGCACTCGGCAGGATTCGAACCTGCAACCTTCTGATCCGTAGTCAGATGCTCTATCCGTTAAGCTACGAGTGCTTGTGCTTCCCGGTTTTTTCTTCCCGGTCGGCGTTGCGAGAACAACATTACATGACCTGCGCCGTAGCGCGAAATCCATTAGCCAAACCCTCCCTGACCTGCACAAATGCCGCGATTCGCGTCCGCGCGGACGAGATGCGGGGCGACCGTTGACGACGGGGAGCGGGCGTCAACTTCGATGGCGAGAGTTTCACTCTGCGCAAGGGTGGGGCGTCGGGATACAGCGGGGACTTCCGGCCATGACGGAGTGGGCGGGAGAGGGCCAGGGGGCCCGTGCGGTGCGTGTGGTGCGGGTGGGGCGGGGCAGAGGGGGCGGCAGCAGGAGCCCGTCCGGGATGCGGGTAGCGAAACCCGGTGGGGCGGGTTGGCCGAACGTCGACGTTCGTCACTTTACGTAACCATGCCGGGTGCGGTGCGCTACGGGACGTATCGGGTCCGCCGCGGCGCACGGAGGTGCGGCCGGTAGTACGGCGGCGTGTTCCAGCAGCGTCGACGTGAGGGGAAGAACCATGTCCACACCTCCTGCTCCGCTCCGGGTCGCCCTGGCCAACGGCGGCTTCGAACAGCCCGCCGTCACCGGCGTGGAGATCCTGCCGGACGCCTCGCAGACCCAGGCGCCCAAACGCGTCCCGGGCTGGCTCACCACCGCCACCGACCACCGGATCGAGCTGTGGCACTCGGGCTTCAACGGGGTGCCGTCGGCCGAGGGCACCCAGTTCGCCGAGCTCAACGCCAACCAGGTCTCCACGCTCTACCAGGACCTGCCCACCACGCCCGGCACGAAGCTGTACTGGCGGCTCTACCACCGCGGCCGCCAGGGCGACGACACCATGGCGCTGGACATCGGCGCGCCCGGCGCCACGGTGCAGCAGCGGCGCTTCACCGACGGCACCACCGCCTGGGGCTACTACACCGGCACGTACACCGTCCCGGCCGGGCAGACCCTGACGCGCTTCGCCTTCCGGTCCGTCTCCGCGGCCGGCGGCAACCAGAGCATCGGCAACTTCCTGGACGGCATCTTCTTCGGCACCGCCCCGTACGTCGTCCTCACCAAGGACGCCGCTCCGACCGGGCCGCTGGACGTGGGCGACGTCATCACCTACCGGATCAACGCCCGGAACGAGGGCGGCGGCGCGGCCGAGAACCTCGTGCTGACCGACGCCGTCCCGCCGGGGACGACATACGTGCCCGGGTCGCTGCGCATCGTCGACGGCCCGAACGCCGGGGCGAAGACGGACGCGCACGACGGCGACCAGGCGTACTACGACGCCTGGGGCGGCAAGGTCGTCTTCGGGCTCGGCAACGGCGCCACGGCCGGGGAGGGCGGCAGCCTGCCCAACACCGAGACCCTGCCCACCGGCACCACGGCCGAGTACCGGGTCACCATCGACCGCGCCTCCGGTGGCCGGCAGATCGCGAACACCGCCACCGCCACGTACGAGAACCGGCTCGGCGACACACCGGAGCCGCTGACCGCCACCTCCGACGAGCGGGTCACGCAGGTCAACCCGGCCGCCGATCTGAGCGTGGTCAAGGCGGCCGACGCGACCACCGTCACCGTGGGCCAGACCGTGACGTACCGGATCACCGTGCACAACGCCGGACCGAACCGGGCCACCGGCGTCACCGTCACCGACCGGCTCCCGGACGGCCTCGTCCTCCTCTCCGCGGAGGGCCCCGGCGTCTACGACCCGGTCGCCGGGCGGTGGACCGTGGGCGTCCTGGACGACGGCGCCCGGGCCACTCTCGTCCTGCGCGCCAAGGCCACCGCGCCAGGCCGGGTCACCAACTCCGCCACGGTCCGGGGCAACGAGAAGGACCCCGACCCCGGGAACAACACCGACTCCGTCACCATCTGCGTCGAGCCTGCCCCGAGCTGCTGCGACCCCTGCGCCACCCGTCCGTAGCCTCCCGGGGTCTCCGTGGGCACCGAAGGAGAAAGATCCCGGAAACGACTCAGGGAGTTCAGCCACTGTGGGCCGAACTCCCTGATCGAAGGGCGGAGGCGGAGGGATTTGAACCCTCGATGGGCTTTAAGACCCAAACCGCATTAGCAGTGCGGCGCCATAGACCGGACTAGGCGACGCCTCCATGCACGCTTCGCGCGAGCGCGAATGGTGCGTGCAGATGATGACACAGCCAAGCGGTGCGTCACCAATCGGTGCCCACGGTACTAGGCAGTCGGGTGCGAGGGCAAAGCGCTTCCCGACGCGCAACGCCACGGCGTGCGGAGCGTTAGGGAGAGAGGGCGGGAAAACGGGTGAAACGGGAAGCCGGCTTCCCATCTCCCTGCCTCTCACCCCCTGCCCCGCCCCGTGTCCCGTTCGTTCCGCCCGTCGGCAGCTCGCCGGCGCACCTGAGTCCAGGAGCCCGCATGTCCCACGCGTCCCGCGCGTCCCGCATGGCGTGCATGTCCCGCATGACGCGCCGCCTCGCCCGAGCCGCCACCGCTGCCCCCGCGGCTCTCGTGGCCCTCGTCGCCGTCACGGCCCTCGCCGCTCCGGCGACGGGTGCGGGCATGAGTGCGGACGGCGCCCGCGCCCATGCCCGCACCCAGTTGACGATCACGGTCTCCGGCTCGGGACACGCCGGGGCCGACGGCGTCTTCCGGCTCCGTTGCGCCCCGCCGGGCGGCAGTCATCCGGCGGCCCGGGCGGCCTGCGACCGGCTGGACGAGCTGGCGGGCAGAGGAGCGGCCCCGTTCGCCCCGGTGGCCCGGGACGCGCTGTGCACCATGCAGTTCGGCGGCCCGGCGACCGCCCGGATCACCGGAACCTGGCGCGGCCGGGGCGTCGACGCGGCGTTCGACCGGAGCGACGGCTGCGAGATCTCGCGCTGGAACACGCTGCGGCCGGTGCTCCCCGAGGTCGGCTGAGGGACGGGTTCGTACACCGTATGCACAGGACCTTGGTGAGAGCTCCCCCTCATCCACAGCCCCGCGGCGCCTCGCAGCCCTTAGAATCCCTCAGTGACAGGCTGCGGCCCGAGGGGCAAGATGGGGCCCGCTGTCAGCAAGGTGCGGTAATCAGGGAGGAAGCGTCGTCGTGAGCAGCAGGCCATCCCGGGGCGCTGCTCGCCTCGCAGCCATACTCGATGCACTCCCCGACGGGCTGCTGCTCGTCAACTGCAACGGCACGGTCGTCAACGCCAACACGATCGCGCTCGGCATGTTCGAGGCGCCGGGCACCGCGCTCGTCGGGCGCGGGCTCCTGGATCTGCTGCCGGAGTTCGACTCCAAGCTGATCCCGGGTTCGATGCGGCGCCCCGAGGAGGCCGACGAGCGGGGCCGTACGAAGCCGAAGCGGATGACCGCGCGGCGGACCGACGGCACGGAGTACCCCGCCGAGGTCACCAGCGCCAGCCTGGAGGACGGGCAGGCCGCGTACACCGACTTCCAGGGTGGCTACGGCGGCGGGTACACCGGCGACGAGCTGCTGATGCTCGTCGTGCGGGATCTGTCGGGCACGGTGGACACCGAGGCCGAGCTGGCCCGTTCGCAGCGGCAGACCGAGATGATCCTGCGGGCCGCGGCCGAGGGCGTGGTCGGCACGGACACGGACGGCCGGGTCGTGCTGGTCAACCCCGCCGCCGCGCAGATCCTCGGTTTCCGGGCCAGCGATCTCGGCGGCCAGGAGCTGCATCCGCTGATCCTGCACTCGCGGGGGGAGGGCGAGCCGTTCCCGTACGAGGAGTCGCCGCTCGCCGACACGCTCCGCTCCGGGCGCAAGCACCGGGTGCGCGGCCAGGTCCTGTGGTCCAAGAGCGGCGCCCAGGTGCCGGTCGACCTGACCACCGCGCCGGTCCGGGACGGGGACCAGCTGGTCGGCGCCGTCATGACGTTCACCGACCGCAGGCCCTACGAGGAGCTCGCCTCGCGTCACCGCGACGAGTTGGCCGAGCTGACCGCGAACCACGCCGCGGAGCTGGCCGAGCTGACGGAGCGGCACAGCGCGGAGCTGGCCGACCGGTCCGAGCGGTACGCGGTCGAGCTGGAGGAGCAGGGCGAGCGGTTGGCGGCGATGACCGCCCGGCACGGCCAGCTCACCGCCGTGCTCGGCGAGTCGCTGCGCGGCCCGTTGGAGGAGCTGCGCGGTGAACTGGCCACGCTCGCCGCCGACCCGGCGGGCCAGCTGTGGCCCGAGGCGAACCAGATCCTGCACCACCTGGCCGCGGGCTACGCCCGGATGACCACCCTGGTCGACAACGTGCTCGGCTACCAGCGCCTGGACGCCGGTTCCGAGAAGCTGGTCAAGACGAACGTGCTGCTCGACTCGGTCGTGACGGCCGGCATCGACGCGGCCGTCGAGCTGATCGGCCCCGGGCGCGCGCAGTTCGCGGTGCACGCGCCGCCGATCGAGGCGGAGGTGGACGCGGACCGGCTGGTGACCGCGCTCGCCCATCTCGTCGCGGACGTCGCCGGCATCGACTCGACGGGCAAGGCCCGGCCGGTGCCCGGCGGCGGGTACGTCGACTCCACGGTCGTCGTCGCGGCGGCGCAGCGCGGCGAGGTCGTCCGCATCGAGGTGCGCGGCCCGTACGCCGGGGGCGATCCGGTGCACGAGCCGATCGTGCGCGGGATCGTGCGGGCGCACGGCGGCGTGCTCCAGACGCACGAGGTGCCGGGGATGAGCGGCAGCGCGTATGTGCTGGAGGTGCCGCTGGGTACGGGGTCGGGGACGGTGCCGGCCAGCGCGCCCGAGCAGGGGCCCGCGCCCCTTTCCGCTCCCGTTCCCGTTTCCGAGCAGGGTTCCGGGGCTGGTGCGGAGCCCGGGCCGTCGCCGGTCGACGAGGGCGCGCAGGTGCCCGTCGCCGGGGCCCTTCCGGAGCCGGAGGGCGCGGGGCCGCAGCCGGGGAGCGGGCGGCGGCGGGCGCGCCGGGCGTCCACCGACGCGTTCCTGGAGAGCCCGGTGGGCGGTTCCGGGGCGGGTGGCGAGCAGGCGGTGGCCGAGCCGCCGACCGGGCGGCGGCGGGCGCGCCGTGAGCCCGTCCAGGACGAACAGGCGCTTCGGGCAGCTGCCGGGGCGCAGGACACGCAGGGTGGTTCGGGGCGTCGGCGGGGACGGCCGAGCCCGGCCGAGGCCGGGGTCCAGCCCGATACGCGGCCGCAGGCGGCCGGACAGGCGCTGGCCCTGCCCGCCTCCGCTTCCGCGCCAGCTCCTGCCGAGGGCGCCGTGGTGACAGCGGCCGAGGGAGCGCAGGGCGGCGGGCGGCCGCAGCTCGGCCGGGCCGTGCCGCCGCAGGGCGTTCCTGCGGACGGCCATCGCGGACCGGGTACGACCGAGGGTCCGGGCAACCCTCGCGCGTCGCAGGGCGGCGAGGGGCAGTTGGCGCTGACCGCCGCCCCGTCGGCCCCCGTGGCGGCTCCGGTGCCCGCTCAGGGACGGCCGGGCACCGACAACGCCACGCCCCATCCGCCTCAAGCACCCCAGGGCCCGCAGTCACCTCAGGGTTCGCAGACACCGCAGAGCCCGCAGACACCACAGGGCCCGCAGGCGCCTCAGCCGTCCCAGGCGGCCGCGCAAGCGCCTCAGGCGCCGCAGGGGCGCCGGGCCCGGCGGGCGCTCGCCGCCGACCGGGAGCGGGCCGCCCAGGCCGAGCCCGCCGGACCCCGGACCGCGTTCGCGCTGCCGCCCGCCGAGGCCGACCGGCCGCCCGTCGCGGCCGGTGGTGCCGACGCCACGCCCCCGGCCCGTCACGACGCCGTGCGCACCGCCCCCGACGACGACCACACGCCGCCGCAGCCGCACCCCGTGCCCGCCGCGCCGAGCGGCCGCCGCCGGGCCCGCCCCGCCGAGGCACCCGCCCCGGTGACCGGCGAGGGGGCGACGGAGCCGTCCGCCGGGCCGACCGCGCACGCCACCGGCACCGCGCCCGCCCAGGCCCCCGAGCCCGCCGCCCTCCCGCAGGGCGCCGCGCCGCTGCCGGACGCGCGTCGGCAGCCGCTGCCCGCGGAGACCTTGGCGCCGGGCGTCTCCCCGGACTCGACGCAGGGGCGTGCCTTCAGCGTGCGGACGCTCGGGCAGGGCGTGCCCTTCGCCCAGCACATCGCGCACCAGCAGAACCAGACGCTCGGCGGTGCCGGGCGGCGCCGCAAGCTCGCCGCCCCGCCCGAGGAGGAGCACGGCCCCCAAGCCGCCCCGTCGGCGTCCGCCCCGGGCGTACCGGCGCAGTCGCACACCGCGCCGGAGGCCGAGGCCGAGGGCCGGGCGTACGCGATAGGCGCGCCCGACGAGGGTGCCGAGGGACCGGAGCCGTTGGACGGTCCGGGCGGCGCGGTCGAGGTCGCCAACCGCCCCTCGCCGCTCCCGGTCGACGACGAGCTGCCCCCGGAACCGCTGGACAACCCGCGTCGGCTGCTGGTCTGGCCCGCGCCCGACGTCTCCACCCAGCAGGCGTTGAGCGACCGCGGTTACCGGCCGGTGATCGTGCACTCCCGCGAGGAGGTGGACGCCCAGATCGCGGCGTTCCCCGCCGCGCTCTTCGTCGATCCGCTGACCGGCCCCATCACCCGCAAGGCCCTCCAGTCGCTGCGCCAGGCAGCGGTGGCGGCGGAGGTTCCGGTGCTGGTGACGGCCGGTCTGGGGCAGGCGTCGCGGGAGGCGGCGTACGGGGCCGACCCGGCCGTTCTCCTCAAGGCGCTCGCCCCGCGCGACAGCGAGCAGCATCCGCCCCGGGTGCTGCTGATCGAGGAGCACGAGGAGATCGCGCTGGCGCTGACGGAGACCCTGGAGCGCCGCGGCATGCAGGTGGCGCGGGCGGCCACCGACAGCGAGGCGGTGACGCTCGCCGGGCGGACGCGGCCCAACCTGGTGGTGATGGACCTGATGCAGGTGCGCCGCCGCCGGGCCGGGATCGTCGACTGGCTCCGGGCGAACGGCCAGTTGAACCGCACCCCGCTGGTCGTCTACACCTCCGCCGACATGAGCGGGGCCGAGCTGCCGAGGCTCGGCTCGGGCGAGACGGTCCTCTTCCTGGCCGAACGGTCCACGAGCGACGAGGTCCAGTCGCGGATCGTCGACCTGCTGGCGAAGATCGGCACGAACTGACGCGGTCGTTCCGAACGACCGGGGGCGGTACGGGAATCCCCCGTACCGCCCCCGTCGTTCCTGCCGGTCCAGCAGTTCCAGCCGGTCCTGTCGGTCCAGCCGGTCCTGCCGTTCCCGGACGGCTCAGAGCTGGGTGATGTCCAGCTCGCCCTCCGCGTACTGTCTGCGGATCACCTTCTTGTCGAACTTGCCGACGCTGGTCTTCGGCACGGACGGGATGATCGTCCAGCGCTCCGGAAGCTGCCACTTGGCGATGCCGGACGACGCGAGGAACTCCCGCAGCGCGGTGTATTCGACGGCCGCGCCGTCCTTGAGGACCACGGTCGCCAGCGGGCGCTCGCCCCACTTCTCGTCCGGGACGGCGACGACCGCGGCCTCGGCCACGTCCGGGTGGGCCATCAGCGCGTTCTCCAGTTCGACACTGGAGATCCACTCGCCGCCGGACTTGATGACGTCCTTGGCCCGGTCGGTGAGGGTGAGGAAGCCGTCCTCGCTGATCACTCCGACGTCACCGGTTTTCAGCCACCCGTCCGCGCTGAACTTGTCCTCGGGGCGCAGCGGTTCGTCGTCCGGGCCGCCGTGGTACGCGCCGGCGATCCAGTTGCCGCGTACCTCCAGCTCACCGGCGGACTTGTTGTCCCAGGGCAGGTGCTCGCCGCCGGGGCCGACCAGCCGTGCCTCGACCCCGGCCGGGAAGCGCCCCTGGGTGACGCGGTAGGGCCATTCCTCCTCCGCGGTCAGCCCGGCGGGCGGGTGGGCCATGGTGCCGAGCGGCGAGGTCTCCGTCATGCCCCAGGCGTGGCAGAGGCGGACGCCCAGCTTGTCGTACGCCTCCATGAGGGAGGGCGGGCAGGCGGCGCCGCCGATGGTGACCCGGGCCATGGAGGTCAGGTCGCGGGGGCGGGCGGTGACCTCGGCGAGCAGCCCCTGCCAGATGGTGGGGACGGCGGCTGCGTGGGTCGGCCGCTCGCTCTCGATCATCTCGGCGAGCGGGGCGGGCTGGAGGAACCGGTCCGGCATGAGCATGCTGACGCCGGACATGAACGTGGCGTGCGGCAGGCCCCACGCGTTCACGTGGAACTGGGGCACGACGACCAGCGTGGTGTCCCGGTCGGTCAGCCCCATCGACTCGGCCATGTTGACCTGCATGGAGTGCAGGTAGATGGAGCGGTGGGAGTAGACGACGCCCTTGGGGTCGCCGGTGGTGCCGGAGGTGTAGCAGAGGGCGGCGGCCTGGCGTTCGTCCAGCTCGGGCCAGTCGTAGTGGTCGGGCCGGCCGGCGATCAGCTCCTCGTAGTCGTGCACCCGGGGCGTGGCCCCGTCGAGGAGGGAGAGGTCGCCCGGACCGGCGACGACCACGTGCTCGACCGAGGGCATCTGCGGCAGGAGCGGGGCGAGGAGCGGCAGCAGGGAGCCGTTGACGATGACGACCTTGTCGTCGGCGTGCGCGACGATCCAGACCAGCTGTTCGGCGGGGAGCCGCAGGTTGAGCGTGTGCAGCACCGCGCCCATGGAGGGAATCGCGAGGTATGCCTCGACATGTTCCGCGTTGTTCCACATGAGCGTGGCCACCCGCTGGTCGCCGTCGATGCCGAGGTCGTCGTGGAGCGCGTGCGCGAGCCGCGTCGCCCGCCGGCCGGTCTCCGCGAAGCTGCGGCGCCGCGGTCCGGCCTCGGTCCAGGTCGTGACCTGCGACTTCCCATGAATGGTCATCCCATGGTGGAGGATGCGGGTGACAGTCAGCGGTACGTCCTGCATGGTGCTCAGCACGGCGTCCTCCCGGTGGGCGCTACGCGGCAGTAGGGTTGGCCTGATTCTGCGCACATACCACTCGGTATGTCACTACTTCCGGGAGTACGAATCAGTTTCGTTCGACTTTTTCGTTCGACTCTTTCAACGGGTTGGCCCGTCGGTCCCGCCTGCGCCGGTCACCGCACCGGAGCCAGCTCCGGGTCCTCCCTGAGCTTGCCGAGCGCCCGCGAGACCGCGCTCTTGACCGTACCGACGGAGACTCCGAGCACCTCGGCCGTCTGGGCCTCGCTCAGGTCCTCGTAGTAGCGCAGCACCACCATCGCGCGCTGCCGGTCCGGCAGCCTGAGCACGGCGCGCCACATCGCGTCGCGCAGCACCTGGTGCTCGGCCGGGTCCGGGCCCTGGACGGTCTCCGGCTCGGGCAGCTCCTCGCAGGCGAACTCGTCGACCTTGCGCTTGCGCCACTGCGAGGTCCGGGTGTTCACCAGCGCCCGGCGGACGTACCCGTCCAGCGCCCGGTGGTCCTCGATCCGGTCCCAGGCCACGTAGGTCTTGGTGAGCGCGGTCTGCAGCAGGTCCTCGGCGTCGCTCGGGTTGGCGGTGAGCGAGCGCGCGGCGCGCAGCAGCACCGGCCCCCGCGCCCGGACGAAGGAGGTGAACGACGGATACGGGGCGTACGGGGCCCGCGCGGCGTGCGCGGGCCGTGCGGCACGCGGTACGTGCCCGGAGTACGGGCGGTGCCCGGTGGTGACGGCTCCCCCGGAGCCGCCCGTGCAGACTGGCGTGGTCATGCCTTCCACGCTATGAGCGGGCGCCGTCACGGGGATCGGCCCCAGGTCCCGAAAGCGCGTCCGACTCAGGACGTAGGGGTGGGGACTGCCCCACCTCCTGTAGGTGGAGTCCGCGTCGGCCCGGATCAGGGGGCGCGGTCGGGGTCCGAGGGGCACGGGCGGGCCCGGGATCAGCCGTCCGCGCCCAGGACCAGACCGGACGTGGGGACGCCGGTGCCCGCGGTGACCAGGGTTCTCGCGGCGCCCGGGACCTGGTTCACCGACGTTCCGCGGATCTGCCGGACCGCCTCCGCGATCCCGTTCATCCCGTGGAGGTACGCCTCCCCGAGCTGGCCCCCGTGCGTGTTCAGGGGCAGTGCGTCCGCCGCGACGAAGTCGGCCGCCTCGCCCGGCCCGCAGAAGCCGAACTCCTCCAGCTGCATCAGGACGAACGGGGTGAAGTGGTCGTAGAGGATGCCCACGTCGATCTCGGCGGGGGAGAGGCCGGAGGTGCGCCAGAGCTGCCGGGCGACCACGCCCATCTCGGGCAGCCCGGTCAGGTCGTCGCGGTAGAAGCTGGTCATCTGCTCCTGTGCCCGCCCGGCACCCTGCGCGGCGGCGACGACCACGGCGGGCGGCCGGCGCAGGTCCCGGGCCCGCTCGGTGCTGGTGACGACGATCGCCTGCCCGCCGTCGGTCTCCTGGCAGCAGTCCAGCAGCCGCAGCGGTTCGACGATCCACCGCGAGGCGGCGTGGTCGGCCAGGGTGATCGGCTTCCCGTAGAAGTACGCGGCCGGGTTCCGGGCGGCGTGGCGCCGGTCGGTGACCGCGACGTGCCCGAAGGCCTCCGGCGTCAGCCCGTAGGTGTGCAGATAGCGCTGGGCGGCCATGGCGACCCAGGAGGCCGGCGTGAGCAGCCCGAAGGGCAGGTTCCAGCCGAGCGCGGTGCCTTCGGCGGTGGGCTCCCGCCGCTGCACGCCGGAGCCGAAGCGGCGCCCGGAACGCTCGTTGAACGCGCGGTAGCAGACCACGACGTCGGCCACCCCGCAGGCCACGGCCATCGCCGCCTGCTGCACGGTGGCGCAGGCCGCGCCGCCGCCGTAGTGGACGCGGGAGAAGAACGACAGCTCGCCGATCCCGGCCGCCTGGGCGACGGTGATCTCCGGGCTGGTGTCCATGGTGAAGGTGACCAGCCCGTCGACGTCGGCGGGGGTCAGCCCGGCGTCGTCCAGGGCGGCCCGGACCGCCTCGACGGCCAGCTTCAGCTCGCTGCGCCCGGAGTCCTTGGAGAACTCCGTCGCGCCGATCCCGACGACGGCGGCCCGGCCGCCCAGCCGGTCGGCCCCGCGTACGCTCATGCCGCCACCCGCCCCTCGTCCCTGCCCATGTCGTCCGTGTCCGGGTCGTCCGTGTCCATGTCGTCCGTGTCCGGGTCAAGCTCCACCGTCACGGTTCCGGTGACGTGACGGCCGATGCCGTTGGTACCGACGACGGCGATCTCGGCCGTCCCGTCGCCACCCACGGCGGTGACCGTGCCGCTCAACACCATCGTGTCGCCGGGGTAGTTGGGCGCGCCCAGCCGGATGGCGACCTTGCGAAGCACCGTCCGGGGGCCGAGCCTGTCGGTGATGTACCGGCCGACCAGGCCGTTGGTCGTCAGGATGTTCATGAAGATGTCCGGGGAGCCCTTCTCCCGGGCGAGTCCGGCGTCGTGGTGCACGTCCTGGTAGTCGCGGGAGGCGATCGCGCCCGCCACGATCAGGGTGCGGGTCACCGCGATCTCCAGCGGTGCGAGTTCGTCACCGGCCTTCACTCCATGCCCTCCTTCACCAGCGCGTCACCGAGTTCCTGGAGCACTTCGCCGCCGCACCCCAGATGGGCGTCGAGCTGGCGCCCCCAGAGGAAGTGGCGGTGCACGGGGTGGTCGAGGTCCGCGCCGGTGCCGCCGTGCAGATGCTGTCCGGCGTGCACCACCCGCTTCCCCGCCTCCGACGCCCACCAGGCAGCGGTCAACGCCCGGTGCGCGTACGGCAGTCCCGCGTCGTGGCGCCAGGCGGCCTCGTACGCGGTGACCCGGATGGCCTCGGTGTCCATATGGGCGTCGGCGGCCCGCAGCAGCACCCCCTGCTTGGTGGCGAGTGGGCGCCCGAACTGCTCCCGGGTGTTCACATGCGCCACGGCACGGGCCAGCGAGCCGGCGCACACCCCCGCCTGCACCCCGGCGAACGCCGTCCGCGCCATCGCCAGCACGCCCGCGTACGCCCCCTCGCCGCCGAGCCGCTCCCCCACCGCCCCGTCCAGCACCAGCCGCGCCGCCGACCACGGCGCGGTCGTCTCCACCGGCTCGGCCAGCACCCCGGGCCCGCCGGCCGCGACGAGCCACAGCCGCCGCTCCCGGTCCGGGACGAGCACCAGCGTCGCGTCCCGCAGCCACGGCACGTACGGCACGCTCCCGGTCAGCCGCCCGTCGCCGTCGGACCGTACGCCGCCGCGCTCCGGGAACGCCCCGGTGGCGACGGCCGTGCCGTCCCGGAGCGCGGGCAGCAGCCGCTCCCGCTGCTCGTCGCTGCCGTGCCCGGCGACCGCCAGCAGCCCGTGGACGCAGCTCGCCGCGAACGGCACCTGCGCCGTTGTGCGCCCCTGCTCCTCCAACAGCAGCACCAGGCCCAGCAGCCCGATCTCCTCGACGGCCGCGGTCAGCCCGGCCGCGCACAGCTCCTTCCACAGCTCGGCGTCCGTGCCGGTGCCCGCGACCGCCAGCCGCTCGGGCGTCGACAGGTCGCCGAAGATCCGGGCCGCCAGCCGTCGCGCCTCGGACTGCTCCTCGGTGGGTGCGAAATCCATCTCAGCCCTCGCCTCCCCGGAACACCGGAAGCTCCAACTCCGGGTCCGTACGCAGGAATTCCAGCCGCACCGGCATACCGATGCGGACCTTGTCGTACGGCACCCCGACGACGTTGCTCACCATCCGCACCCCTTCGGCCAGCTCGATCAGCGCGACCGCGTACGGACCGCCCTCACCATCCGGGGCGAAGGCGGGGAACGGCGGATGGTGCATCACCACATGGCTGTGGACGGTGCCCTCGCCGCTCGCCTCGACCGTGTCCCACTCCGGGCCGCCGCAGGCGTTGCAGCCGGGCAGCCAGGGGAAACGGAGCGTGCCGCAGCCGCCGCAGCGCTGGATCAGCAGCCGGTGCTCGGCCACGCCCTGCCAGAACCCCGCGTTGTCGCGGTTGACCACGGGCCGGGGGCGCACCGCCTTCTTCGCGGGCTCCGGTTTCACCTTCTCCGGGGATCGCGGTTTCGCGGCGGGCGCGTACTTGAGGATGCGGAAGCGGTGCGTGCCCGCGAGTTCCCCGTCCGCCCGGACGTCCATCCGCGTGGTGACGAAGTGGCCGGTGCCCAGCTTCGTCGTCTTCCGTTTCGAGACGGCCTCGATCACCGCGTCGAAAGAGATACGCTCCCCGGGCCGCAGCGGCCGCAGGTACTCCTGCTCGCAGTCGGTCGCGACCACCGAGGTGTACCCGGCGCCGTCGAGCAGCGCGAACAGTTCCTCGTACGCCGCCGAGCGGTCGGTGTGGCCGGAGAGGCCGCCCATCGTCCACGCCTGGAGCATCGTCGGCGGGGCGATCGCGTCCGGCCCGGTGTACGCCGGGTTCCCGTCGCCCATCGCCTCGCACCAGTGCCTGATCATCGGTGCGTTGACCGGGTCCTTCCCGGTGCCGGCGGTCGCCGCGGGCCGCCCCTCGAAGGCTTTGAGCCGCCCGTACAGCTCGTCGCTCCCCGGACCCGCCTCATTCCCCTCCCGCACCACCGTCACCGCCTGCCCCTCGTCATGCCGAGCCGCATCGTCGCGACGATCTCCCGCTGCACCTCGCTCACCCCGCCCCCGAAGGTGTTGATCTGCGCCGCCCGGTTCATCCGCTCCAGCTCCCCGTCCCCGAAGGCCCCGGGCGAGCCGCCCCTCACCAGCCCGGCCTCGCCCACGATCTCCTGGCACATCCGGTACACCTCCACGGCGCTCTCGGTCCCGGCGAACTTCACCCCGCTCGCCTCGCCCGGCGCCGGTGACCCCGCCCCGACCTCCGCCACGAGACGCCAGTTGAGCAGCCGGGTCGCCGCCAGCCGGGCGTACGCCTCGGCCAGCCGGATCCGTACCCACGGCTGGTCGGCCGGGCGCCGCCCGGTCTCCGGGTCCGGGGTACGGGCGTGGGCGAGCGCCGCCTCGTAGAAGTCCTCGGCCTGCATCCCGATCGCCGCGAGCGCCACCCGCTCGTGGTTCAGCTGGTTGGTGATCAGCCCCCAGCCCCCGTTCTCCGGCCCGACGAGATGGGTGGCGGGCACCCGGATCCCGTCGTAGTAGGTGGCGGTCGTGGTCAGCCCGCCCACGGTCTCGATCGGGGTCCAGGAGAAACCGGGGGCGTCGGTCGGGACGAGCACGATCGAAATGCCGCGGTGCTTGGGCGCCTCGGGATCGGTGCGGCAGGCGAGCCAGATCCAGTCGGCGTTCTGGGCGTTGCTGGTGAAGATCTTCTGCCCGTCGATCACCCAGTGGCCGCTCCCGTCGGCGTCCTGACCGCGCACCGCCCGGGTGCGCATCGAGGCGAGGTCCGTCCCGGCCTCCGGCTCGCTGTAACCGATGGCGAAGACGAGCTCGCCGCTGAGGATCCGGGGCAGGAAGTACGCCTTCTGCTCCTCGGTCCCGTACTTCATCAGCGTCGGGCCGACGGTGTTGAGGGTGACCATCGAGACGGGGGCGCCCGCCCGGTACGCCTCGTCGAAGAAGATGAACTGCTCGTCCGCGCCGCGCCCCTGGCCGCCGTACTCGACCGGCCAGCCGAGCCCGAGCATCCCGTCGGCACCGATCGCGCGCAGGACGCGCCGCTGCTCGTCGGGGTCCATGGCCCCCGGGGCCGTACCCGCACTCCTCGCGGGCATCACCTCACGGAAGTACGCGCGGAGTTCGGCGCGCAGCCGCAGCTGGCGCTCCGTCGGGGCGAGGTGCACGGCGGCCGCCTCCCGGATCAGGGTGCTCACGGATCAGGGTTTCTGACTGTCCGTCAGATACGCGGTTCCTGTCAAGGTCACCGACGCCCGCCACCCGTCACCCCCTCCCGCCGGGGCCGGGAACGACGAACGGCCCGCGCACGGTGCCGAAGCACGCGCGCACGGGCCGTTCCACGAGGTCCCGGCAGGACTCGAAACACGCCCTAGCTGTATTGACCCGCAGCGTTGTTGACGCGGCTGATCGGCGGGTGCCCGTCGAGTGCGGTGTGGCAGCGGTGGTGGTTGTAGGTGTGGAGGAAGTCT
>NZ_JBIBUU010000033.1:0-48720 GCF_043079735.1 Streptomyces sp. NPDC015144
CCCGGGGGGCCGGGCCGGGCCGGACCCCCGCCATGGCCACGGGCGGGCCCGGCCCGCCCGCGGGGGGGGCACGGCCGTTCGCATGCGGGGCATTGTCATCGACGCCCACGATCCGCCCGATCCCGGCGGAAGGCCCTACCGCGGACCGTGGTACGTGGGCCCGTACGGGGTGTCGTACTGCGCCGGTACGCCCGCCGCCTCGGCGAGGGTCGGGCCCAGGTTCTCGGTGCGCATGCGCCGGTCCACGTAGATCAGCCCCGTCACCAGCGGCGGGAAGACCGCCGTGATGAACTGGCTGACCAGGCCGCCCAGGACCATGACCACCAGGTAGCCGCTCATGGCGAAGAGGATCGCGGTGGGGCTGGGGTCCTCGCCCAGGGCCGAACCGCCGATGACGCCGGAGAACATGCCCAGGAACGAGAACGGCATCTGGATGATGTAGCTCGTCACCATGGCCAGCAGGGCGCCCAGCAGGCTGATGCCGAGGACGCGCCACCAGTCGCCGTGCACCAGCCGGGACGAGCGGCGCATGGAGGCCACCGCGGACTGCCCCTCGAAGACCGCGACCGAGGGTGCCAGGGAGAACTTCACGAAGAGCCAGATCGCCAGCGGGCCGGTGGCGAAGGCGCCCACGAGACCGAGCACGACCCACGGGGTGGCACCGGTGTCGTGCGCCACCGCGACCGCTCCGACGACGAGGGCGAAGAACGCGACCATCACGAGCACCATCGGGATCATCGCGATCAGATAGGTGAGGAACACCGCCGCGATCACCGCCCGGACGCGGGACCAGGCCCGGCGCCAGACGGCGGAGAAGGTGGTCGGCCGGCCCAGCACCGCTTCCTGGAGCACCGCGGGAACGGCCGCGTACATCAAGGCCGTCGAGAGCACGCCGACGACCGCCGCGACCAGGAAGACGACGCCGAAACCGATCAGGACCGGAGTCAGGTCCGAGGAGCTCGGGTCCGCGTCGGAGTCGAGCGCGAGAAGGGTGCGCAGATGGTCGCCGACCGCGGAGTACGCGGTCACGACCGCGACGGCCATGACCACCAGCCCCCCGCCGTAGACGGCCGCGCCCATGCCGAACAACTGCTTCCAGTAGCGCCCCAGCGTGCTGAAGGCGCCGCCGAGTATGTCACCGAGTCTGAGCGGGACCAGCGGTATCACCCCTGGTTTCGGCGGTGGCGGCGCCCAGCCTCCCCACCCCGGGGGCCCCTGGGGTCCTCCGTACGGTGCTCCGCCCCACCCTGCGTCCTGCGCCACTGTCGCTCCGTCGTCTCTCGTCGTACTGGTGTGCTGTCGGTCGGGACACCGTAACGTTTCGGCCGCCCGTAGGCTCCCGCCTTCTCCGTACGACAGCGATGCGTACACTCGTACACATGGGTTACGGACTGCTGGCCGCGGCCATAGCGGCGGAGGTGGCCGGCACGACGGCCATGAAGTACAGCGAGGGGTTCACCCGGCTCTGGCCCTCGCTGATCACCGTCGCGGGCTACCTCCTGGCCTTCGGGCTGCTCGCCCGGACGCTGAAGACGCTCTCGATGGGCACCGCCTACGCGATCTGGGCCGGGGTCGGCACCGCGGCCATCGCCGCCATCGGCATCCTCTTCATGGGCGAGTCCGGCAACGCGGTCAAGCTGGCCGGAATCGTGCTGATCATCGCCGGAGTGGTGGTGCTGAACCTGGGCGGGGCCCACTGATGGCCCGCCGCTACGACCCCGGCCGGCGCGACCGCATCATCGACGCCGCGATCCGGGTGGTCGGCGCCCGGGGCATCGCGGAGCTGAGCCACCGCTCCGTCGCCGCCGAGGCCGATGTGCCGCTCGGCTCGACGACGTATCACTTCGCCTCGCTGGACGAGCTGCTGACCGCCGCGCTGCGCCGGTCGAACGAGAACTTCGCCGGGGTCATGCGGGACAGCGGGGCCCTGGCCGACCCGGAGTCCGACCTGGCCGGCGAGCTGGCCCGGCTGCTGGGGCGGTACCTCTCCGGCGGGCACGGCAGGGCCGAGCTGGAGTACGAGCTATACCTCGCCGCGCTGCGCAGACCCGCGCTGCGGCCGGTCGCCGCCGAGTGGGCCGACGGCGCCGCCGCGCTGCTCGCCCGGCGGACCGACCCGGCCACGGCCCGCGCGCTGGTCGCGCTCATGGACGGGATCTGCCTCCAGGTACTGCTCACCGGCGGCACGTACGACGAGGCGTACGCGCGCGAGATGCTGGGGCGGATCACCGGCTGAGGTGCCCGCCCCGGACGGCCCGTGTGGGCGCTCGGTCCCCGGACGGCCCGATGGACCGGGCCGCCGCGAGCGCCGCCCGTACGCTCTCCTCGATGTCCGTCACCGGGTACAGCGCCTCGCGCACCGTCCGGTCGCTGTCCACCACCAGGGTCAGCCGCTTCAGCCTGCTGACGCCCCCGGCGCGGAAGGTCGGCAGCCGCAGGGCCGCCGTCAGCTCCAGCCCCGCGTCGGACAGCAGCGGGAACCGCAGCCCCTCCGCCCGGCTGAAGTCACGCTGCTCGTCCGGGCGTTGGGTGGAGACGCCGTGCACCGTCGCGCCTGCCGCGGTGAACTCGGCCAACTGGTCGCGGTACGTGCAGGATTCGAGGGTGCAGCCCCGCGCTCCGGGGATGGCGGCCCAGCCCGGCGGATAGGCGTCCTTGCGCGCGTAGGCGCCGGGGAAGAAGTACAGGACGGTGCTCGCGGTGCCGGCGACCGGGTCGCGCGGGGCGCCCTCGTGGTCCGGCAGGCGCAGCTCCGGCAGGCGCGTACCCACCAGGGCGTGCACCCGGGCCGCCTCCTTCGAGCTCTCCTCGGCGGTCGCCATCGTCTCCCCTTCCCCGAGCAGCCAGGTGTCGCCCCAGTCCTGGAGGGCGATCAGTACGGGCAGCAGGGCGCGGCCCCGCGGGGTGAGCCGGTACTCGTACCGGGGCGGGCGGTCCTGGTACGGCTCCCGGGCGAGCACCCCCGCGTCCACCAGCAGCCGCAGCCGCTCGGTCAGCACCTTGCGGGACACGCCCAGCTCCTCCTGGAGCGCGTCGAAGCGGTGCACCCCGCGCGCCGTGTCCCGCACGATCAGCAGGGTCCACCAGTCGCCCACCACGTCGAGCGCCTGGGCGATCGCGCAGTCGGCGCCGGCCAGGCTGGTGCGCTGGGGCATGGGTTCCTCCGTGGGTCCGCCGCGTCCGGCGACGTCCGCCTTCCACCGGACCGCATGATGCCACAGTGGGTTCCCTGAAGGAACTCTCCGAGGTGGCGCTAGGGGGTGTCTGATAAATGAGTGCGGGTGAAGGAGCGGGGTCCGGTGCGTGCGATCGCAAGGCGCCGGAGCGTCCGCGGATGGGGTCTCCCCTGCTCGAACGGAGTTGAGAGCTCGGGGAAGGAGCCACGTGGGCGGTTCGGCAACGCCGCGAGCGTGCGTGCCGGACCCCGCGACGCCGCAGGCATTTGTCAGACACCCCCTAGGTGTGCGGGCGGCGCCACGACCATCGGGCGAGACCGGTTGGCTCCCGCGGCGTCCGGCCGGTTAGGTTTCGTGTCATGACCGACACGACTCCTGCTCGCACCACCGGCGCCGTCGCCGCCGGCCTCGCCACCATCGCCGGCGACGGCACCGTTCTCGACACCTGGTTCCCCGCCCCCGAGCTCACCGCCGAACCCGGCCCGGCCGGAACCGAACGGCTCTCCCCGGCCGAGGCCGTCACCCTGCTGGGCCAGGGCGCCGCCAAGGCCGTCGGTGTGGACGCCCGCCGCGGGGTCGAGGTCGTCGCCGTCCGTACGGTCATCGCCTCGCTCGACGACAAGCCGCTGGACGCGCACGACGCGTACCTGCGCCTGCACCTGCTCTCGCACCGCCTCGTCCGCCCGCACGGCCAGAACCTGGACGGCCTCTTCGGCCTCCTCGCCAACGTCGCCTGGACCTCGCTGGGCCCGGTCGCCGTGGACGACCTGGAGAAGGTCCGGCTGAACGCCCGCGCCGAGGGGCTGCACCTCCAGGTCACCTCGGTCGACAAGTTCCCCCGGATGACGGACTACGTGGCCCCGAAGGGCGTCCGCATCGCCGACGCCGACCGCGTCCGGCTCGGCGCCCACCTCGCCGCCGGTACGACCGTCATGCACGAGGGCTTCGTCAACTTCAACGCGGGCACCCTCGGCACCTCGATGGTCGAGGGCCGCATCTCCGCCGGCGTCGTCGTCGGCGACGGCTCCGACATCGGCGGCGGCGCCTCCACCATGGGCACCCTCTCCGGCGGCGGCAAGGAGCGCATCGTCATCGGCGAGCGCTGCCTGATCGGGGCCGAGGCCGGGGTCGGGATCGCGCTCGGCGACGAGTGCGTCGTCGAGGCCGGGCTCTACGTCACCGCCGGCACCCGGATCACGCTGCCCGACGGGCAGATCGTCAAGGCCCGGGAGCTCTCCGGCGCCTCGAACATCCTCTTCCGCCGCAACTCGGTCTCCGGCGCGGTCGAGGCCCGCCCGAACAACGCGGTCTGGGACGGTCTCAACGACGTCCTGCACAGTCACAACTGATCGAGCGCGCTGAGCAGTTCCGCGTACACCTCCCGCAGCCCGTCGGTCGCCCCGCGCCCGGCGGGCTGCAACGGTTCCCGGACCGGTCCGGCGCCGAGCAGCGCCTTCGCGGTGACCGCCCCGGGCAGCCCCGAGGCCATCATGGCCTCGCCCAGCGGGGCGGTCAGCAGATTGAGCCGGGCGGCCCCGGCGGTGTCCCCGGCGTCGAAGGCGTCCAGGACCGCCCGCAGCGGACCGGGCACCACGTTGGCGACCGTGCTGACGAAGCCGGCCGCGCCCACCGCGTACAGCGGAAGGTTCAGCTCCTCGCAGCCCGAGTAGTACGCCAGCGAGGTCGCGCCGATCACCTTCGTGGAGCCCAGCAGGTCGTACGCGCAGTCCTTCACGGCCACGACGCGGGGGTGTCCGGCCAGCCGCAGCAGGGTCTCCGGCTCGATGCGGGTCCCGGTGCGGCCGGGGATGTCGTACAGCATCAGCGGGAGGCCGGTCGCGTCGGCGACGCGGCGGAAGTGCGCCTCGACGGCGGCCTGCGGCGGCCGGCTGTAGTACGGCGTCACCACCAGCAGGCCGTCCGCGCCCGCCCGTTCGGCCTGCCGGGCCAGCTCCACGGTGTGCCGGGTGTCCGCACTGCCGACCCCGGCGACGAGCGGCACCCGGTCGCCGACCGCTTCCCGGACCGCCCGCAGCAGGGCGGTCTTCTCGGCGTCGGTCGTGGTCGGGGACTCGCCGGTGGTGCCGTTCAGCACCAGGCCGTCGCAGCCGTCCGCGACCAGCCGGGCGGCGTGCCGGGCGGCGGCGTCCGGGTCCAGCCCACCGGCGTCGGTGAAGGGCGTGATCATGGCGCAGAGCGCCCGGCCGAAAGGGGTGGCGGGGGAGGTCATCCCCGAAGTCTCGGCCGAGCGGACCGTGAAGGTCCACTTAGATCTGCTCCGGATGACCGGCAAGCAACGCTGAACGATGGATGCCGGTCCACCGCGCTCTGGCATGATCGAACGTCCATACGGCGGACGGTCGACCGGGCGGGGGCGCGAGCATGCGGGGACGGACGGGTACGGAGCACGGAACGGTCCACCGGGGACGCGGCCCGCTGGCGGCCGCGCTCCTGGCCGGGGCGCTGGGGCTCACGCTCTCCGGCTGCTCGGGCTTCCTCGTACCGGCGGGCGAGGGCGAGCCGGGGCCGACGCCCACCGACCCGTACCGGGTGCACGCCGACAAGCTGCCCTCGCCGTTCCCCAGCGCCCCCGTCACGACTGCCGGACGCCCGCCCGCCGAACGGCCGACGACCCCCGCGCCCACGCCCACCGGCCGGGCCGACTGCCCGTCCTCCGGCGTCGTCGTCGACATGGGCGAGGTGGAACCGGCGCTCGGCCACCGGGCCGTCGGGCTCACCCTCACCAACTGCGGCTCCAAGCCGTACCCGGTCCACGGCTACCCCTCCGTCCGGGCGCTGGACGAGGCGGGCGACCCGCTGCCGGTCAAGGTCAACCCCGGCTCCTCCTACATGGGCACCGACCGGGGCCCGCAGCAGGTCGTGCTGAAGCCGGGCCGCAAGATGTACGCGCTGCTGGCCTGGGTCTCCACCCCGACCGGGGGCGACCTCATCGAGGGCGACGTCCTGGAGATCGCCCCGGCCCCCGGCCTGGAGCCCCGCGTCTTCCCGCTCGAAGGCAGCGACGTACGCCTGCTCGACGAGCTGAACATGACGGCCTGGCGGACCACGCGCTGAGGCTCAGCGGCGCGCCATGTACAGGGCGAACGCCTTGTGGAGCACCTTGTTGACCGGGTAGTCCCACTCGCCGATGTACTCCGCCGCCCGGCCGCCCGTCCCGACCTTGAACCGCAGCAGGCCCAGCAGGTGGTTGCTCTCGTCCAGGGTGTCGGTGATGCCGCGCAGGTCGTAGACGGCCGCGCCCCGCTCGTGCGCGTCGCTCATCATCCGCCACTGGACGGCGTTGCTCGGCTGGACCTCGCGCCGGTGGGCGGTCGAGGCGCCGTAGGAGTACCAGACATGGTCGCCGACGGTCAGCATCGTCGCCGCGGAGAGCGTCTCCCCCTCGTGCTCGGCGAGGTAGAGCCGCATCCGCCCGGGGTCCTCGGCCCGCAGCGAGGTCCACATGCGCTCGAAGTAGGCGAGCGGGCGGGGGATGAAGCGGTCGCGCTCCGCCGTCTCGCGGTACAGCCCGTAGAAGGCCGGAAGGTCCTCGAAGCCGCCCTCGACGACCTTGACGCCCGCCTTCTCCGCCTTCTTGACGTTCCGCCGCCACTGCTGGTTCAGGCCGCCGCGGACCTCCTCCAGGGTGCGCCCGGCGAACGGCACCTGGAAGACGTACCGGGGCTGCCCCGCGCTGAACCCGTCCTCGCTCTCCTCCTCGCCGCGCCGCCAGCCCAGCCGGGTCAGCTCCGCCGCGAGCCGGGCGGCCCTCGGGTCCTCCTCGTCCGCCGGCACGTCGCGCAGCCGCCCGGCCGCCGGGTCGGCGATGGCCTCCTTGACGGTGCGGGCGTCCCAGCGCCGCGCCACCACCGGCGGCCCCATCCGCACCGCGAACGCGCCCCGCGCCTTCAGATGCGCCACCATCGGATCGAGCCACTCCCGGGGCTCCGCGCCGAACCAGTCGACGGCCGGGCCCTCCGGCAGATAGGCCAGGTACCGCTTCAGCCGGGGGATCGGCCGGTACAGCACGAGCCCCGCGCCGACGATCCGCTCCCGGCCCGCGCCGTCCCGGTCGAACCAGCCGATGCTCTCCGCACGCCAGTCGGGCTTCACGTCGCCCCACGACGGGACCTGCATATGGCTCACGGACGGGCGGCCCGCGACGAACGCCAGATGCTCCTCGCGGCTGATCGTCCTGAGAAGCGGTGCCATGCGGTACTCCGTTCGTCGTGCTCTCGGTGAACGCGGTGGGGCGGCCGGACGTGGTGTGTTGACCTCAACTCCGGTTGACGTATGAGGGTGGCCGGTGAGGGCGCACCACCCCGGTGCCCCGGTCAGGAGGATCCGCCATGAGCGTGCGTTTCACATCCCGTCCCGATCTTGCCCGCAACGACGTGGGCCTCGTCAAGATGAGCACCTGGGACACCGGCACGCCGGAGCGCATGCGGGCGACCGTCGAGGCGATCCGTGCGGCATGGGGCGGCCGCGACTGGCCGCACCCCGGACTTCTTTCGTACACCGTCCACACCGGCGAGGACGGGCGGACACTCCTCCACTACAGCCAGTGGAGTGGCGAGGAGGCGTACCAGGACTTCTTCCGTGACGGCCGGGACGAGCGCAACGCGGAGATCGACGCCGCCGTACCGGGCATCCGCCGGCTCGGGCTGCACACCCTGGAGCTCTACCGCTCGCTGCTGCCGGGGGAGGACGACGCGCGGGAGCCGGGCTGCGTGGTGATCGTCGACGTCGCGTTCGAGGGCCCCGACCCGGCGCGCCAACGGGACTGGGTGGACACCGTGTTCGAGGCGCTGTCGACCGACGGTTCGCGGGCCCCCGGCGGCATCTCCGGCCACTTCCATGTGAGCACCGACGGGACGCGGGTGGTGAACTACGCCGAGTGGGAGAGCGCCCGCGCCCACATGGACGCGCTGGCCGGGAAGGGCGTGGGGATCGGCTCGGACACCCCGCAGTGGGAGCGGGTGCGGTCCTACCCCGGGGTGACCGCCGACGGCGGGGTCCACCGGTACACGCCCGCGCTCTCCCTCGCGCCGGGCACGGGCGGGTGACACCCCGGGGGCGGGACAGGGCCTGCGGGCCGAGGCGGAGCGCCCGCGGGCCGCGGGGTCAATCCCTCGTGCGGGCGGGGCGGTTGTCAAGGGCCGCCGGACGAGCCGCCCCGGTCCGCCCCATGAGCCGGGCGGCATGGGGCGAATTGCGTCTACGCTGGGGCCCGCCCGATCCCGTACGAACCGTATGTCCCGAGGAGACCCCCCTGATGTCCGCAGAGCCCCCCACCCTGCCGCCCGTCCGGCTGCGCACCGAGGCCGAGCTGGCACGGGACGCGCTGGCCGCGCCGCTGCTCGCCCGTGCCGTCCGGCTCGCCCGCTGGGCGGGGCCGGAGACCGGTGTCGGCGCGGGCGGCGAGCTCGTCGACGAGAAGCTGCCCGCGGCGGCCGAGCACCTGGGCCTCGCGGCCGACGAGAACGGTGCGGCGGAGGCGAGCGAGGCGTGGCGGCTCGCGGTCGACACGGGGCTGATCGACGTGACGGACCCGGCCGAGGAGGACGGCCCGGACGCGGTGGGAACGGCCGCCCCCGGGGAGAACCTGCCGCTGGTCACCGGCGGTTCGCCGCAGGACGTGCTGGCGATCTGGCTCGACGGCCTGGAGGCCGCGTACGCCGACGCCACCGCGCCGGTCTTCGACGACCTGGCCGAACTGGTCGGCGAGGACGGTTCGGTCGACTTCGACGCGCTGGACTGGGACCCGGAGGCCGAGGCGGACTTCCTGGACGGGGCCCTGGCCAACCTCTACCTGCTCACCGTCGGCGACGGCCGGGGCGGCACGGACCCGGAGCCGGTGCCGCTGCCCGCGCTCGCCGCTTCGGTGATCGTCCCCGACGACATGGGCGAGCCGACCGACGACGTGCTGGAGCAGGTCTCCGAGGCGATGATGCGTCTGGACGACCAGTTCCGGGTCCTGGAGCCGATCGGCCTCGTCGACTACCGCCCGGTGGACGAGTCGCTGCTGGTGGAGGCCGGCGAGGAGGCCGTTCCGGCGGCGGACGACGAGGACGTCACCCGGTACGGCATGGTCCGGCTCACCCCGCTCGGGCTGTACGGGCTGCGCGCCCGGATGCGGGAGGCCGGGGTGGACGCCCCGGCGCTCGGCGACCTCGCGGACAAGGGTGCCGACGCCCTGCTCGCCGGTGTCGCGCACTACCCCGAGGCGGCGGCGGGCAGCGAGGTCGAGCTGTGGCTGGCCCGGCGCGGTGACGCGGCCGGGGCGGCGGCCGAACTGCTGGCCGCGGCGCGCGGCACGGACCCGGGGGCGCCGCTGCGCAGGCTCCACTGCCAGCAGGCGCTCGCCCTGGTCGGCGCGGAGGCGGAGCCCGCGGTACGCGCGGTGCTGGACGATCCCGAGCTGGGCGGCCTGGCCCGGGTCTGGCTCGTGGAACTCGGCGCGGACGCGGTGCCCGCGCCCACGGAGTCGATGATCTTCTGGCTGGCCGTCGACACCATCGCGGCCCAGCTCGCGGCCGACGGCGACCTCGACGAGCTCCAGGGCCTGGTCGAGGGGCTGGCCGGCCGGCACAACGGTTTCTTCGACGAGGTCTGGCGGGTGGACCACCCGGCGACCGCCGACGTCCTCGACGCGATGGGGCGCCTGCACAGCGACAAGAAGAAGGCGAAGGAAGCCCGCAAGGCGGCGTTCAAGGCCCGCTCGCGCACCGGCTCCTGACCGCCCGTCGACCGGGGGCACGGACCGTGGGGCGGGATTTGGACACGGGTTCCGGCCAACTGCACAGAAAGGATGCCCCCGGACGTCGTCCGCAGTTCAACTGATGTTGGCGTGGGGGCGCGAACGTGGGTGCGGCAACAGCCCGCCCACGTCGTCCCCAGGAGTTACGTGATGCCCTTCACGCGCAGGGAATTCACCAAGCAGTCCGCCCTCACCGGTGCCGGTATCGCACTGACCGGCACCGTCGCGGCGCTGGCCACCGCGCCGGGCGCCCTGGCGGCGGACGAGCCGAAGCGCGGCCGGAACGACCAGGGCGAGAACGACAACGACCGGGGCAACGGCCACGGCCACGGCCGTGAGCCCGGCTACGGCCCGCTGCTCCCCGACCCCAAGGGCCTCCTCGCCCTCCCCGAGGGCTTCTCGTACCAGGTCGTCACCCACTGCGGGGTCACCCGGCTGGAGACCGGCGAGTACACCCCCTCCAACCACGACGGCACGGCCGCCTTCGAGGGCCCGCGCGGCGTCACCCTCCTCGTCAACAACCACGAGCTCAGCGGCGTACGGGCCGGCTGGGAGCACCCGGTCCCGCTCACCGAGGGCCTCGTCTACGACCCGGTCGCGGCCGGCGGCTGCACCGTCGTGGAGACCCGTCGCGACGGCCGCACCGCCGAGTGGGTCGGCATCGCCGGCACGTCCACCAACTGCGCGGGCGGCGCCACCCCGTGGGGCACCTGGCTGACCTGCGAGGAGACCGAGGACAAGGCGGGCAAGAACGGCCTGCTCAAGGACCACGGCTACGTCTTCGAGGTCGACCCCTACGACCGCCGGGCCAACCGCGACCCGCGCCCGATCAAGGCCTTCGGCCGGTACGCCCACGAGGCCGTCGTCATCGACCCCAAGCTCGGCCACGCCTACCTGACCGAGGACGCCTCCAAGCCCAACGGGCTGCTCTACCGCTGGGTCCCGCCGCAGGGCTTCAAGCACGGCCGGGGCAAGCTGCGCACGCTGGCCGACGACGCCGGGGTCCTCCAGGCCGCCAAGTGCTTCGACAAGAACGGCGTGTTCGTCGACGACCTGTCCCGCGCCACGAAGATCGGCACGGTCTACGGGGTGGACTGGGCCGACGTGCCCGACCGCGACGCCAGGACCGTCTCGGTGCGCAAGCAGTTCGCCGACGGCGAGATCACCCGCGCCCGCAAGCTCGAAGGCATGTGGTGGGGCGACGGCGGCGCCTACGTCGTCTCCTCGTTCGCCCGCGCCGAGAGCCCCGTCCAGCACGACGGCCAGGTCTGGTTCTACGACCCGAAGCGCCGCACCCTGACCCTGAAGGTGCTGCTCGGGGTCAACCCCGACCCGTCGAAGGACGGTGCCTTCGACGGCCCGGACAACATCACCGTCTCGCCGTACGGCGGTCTGGTCATCGCCGAGGACGGTGACGGCCTCCAGCACCTCTTCGGCGCGACCGGGAGCGGCCGCACCTACCCGATCGCCCGCAACGAGCTGAACATCGGCAGCGAGGAGGAGCCGGAGTACAGCGAGTTCACCGGCGTCACTTTCTCGCCCGACGGGCGGACGCTGTACGCCAACATCCAGACGCCGGGCATCATGGTCGCCATCACCGGCCCGTGGAAGCGCCAGCCGCAGAAGTAGTGTCCGCCCGCTCCGTACGGGGCTCCGCCGCCCAGTGGCGGGCGGAGCCCGGTACAGGGGTGTGCCGGACCGGGCCCGGCGTCCTCGGCTACAGCGCCTGGGCGGCGGGCTTCACCATGCCCCGGACGGTGCGCGACTTCACGAAGTCGCCCATGGCCGTCATCTCCCATTCGCCGGAGAACTGCCTGATCAGCTTGGCCATCATCACGCCGGTCTGCGGCTCGGCACCCGTCAGGTCGAAACGGACCAGCTCCTCGCCGGTGGCCGCGTCGACCAGCCGGCAGTAGGCCTTGGCGACCTCGGTGAACTTCTGCCCGGTGAACGAGTTGACCGTGAAGACCAGGCCGGTCGCCTCGGCGGGGAGCCGTCCCAGGTCCACGACGATCACCTCGTCGTCGCCCGCGCCCTCACCGGTGAGGTTGTCGCCGGAGTGCTTGACCGCGCCGTTCAGAATGGAGAGCTTGCCGAAGTAGCAGCTGTCCAGATGGTTGCGGTTGGGGCCGTAGGCGATCACGGAGGCGTCGAGGTCGATGTCCTTGCCCCGGAACGCGGGCTCCCAGCCGAGGCCCATCTTGACCTGGGAGAGCAGCGGGCGGCCGCCCTTGACCAGGGAGACCGTCTGGTTCTTCTGGAGGCTGACGCGGCCCTTGTCGAGGTTGATCTTTCCGCTGCCGGGCGCGGGCGGGGCGGCGGGCGGCGCCGGGGGAGCGGCCGGGGCCGGCGGAGCGGCGACGCGGGGATCCACGGGAGCCGCGGCGGGGGCCGGGGGAGCGGCGGGCATCGGGGGCGGCGGCGCGGCGGCGGGCTCCTCCTCGACCGTCACGCCGAAGTCCGTGGCGATCCCGGCCAGGCCGTTCGCGTACCCCTGGCCGACCGCGCGGGCCTTCCAGACGCCGTTGCGGCGGTAGACCTCGATGACCACGAGCGCGGTCTCGGCGCCCAGCCGCGGCGGGGTGAAGGTGGCGAGCACGCTGCCGTCGTCGGCGTTGCGCACCGTCGCGGTGGGCTCGATGCCCTGGAAGGTCTGGCCCGCCGCGTCCGGGCTGGCCGTGACGACGATCTTCTCGATGCCGGCCGGGACCGCGGCGGTATCCACCACGATCGCGTCCGGTGCGGTGCCGCCGCCGGAGCGGTAGGCCACACCGGGGCCGTTGGGCTGGTTGTAGAAGATGAAGTCGTCGTCGGAGCGGACCTTGCCGTTGACGGTGAGGAGCAGGCCCGAGACGTCGAGCCGCACCGGAGCGGCGACGTCCACGGCCACGCGGGCCGCGGAGAGAGGGATGTTCGAGCCGGGGGTCATAGCGGTCATGCTCCGGGTAACGAACGATGCCCCTTTGCCGTTCCCTTACCTTCGGAGACGACCCGGACTTCCTGAACTTCCCGGACTTTCCGCCGGTATCGCCCCGCCACCCCCACCACTGCCCGGCTGCCCCGCCGCTCAGCGGTTGCGGGGATGGTTGCGGGCGGTGCGTTCGTTGCCGTGCTTGTACGCCCCCGTCCAGCGGGCCATCACCAACTGCGCGTCCCCCGACTCCATCTCTGCCAGGAACTTCGCCGCCCGGGCGCCGCGCAGGGTGCCCGCGTGGCGGCCGTGATGGGTGAGGGTGACGCTCGCGTCGCCGTGCTGCTCGTACAGGAATCCGGAAGGTCTCGGCATGGGGCCGTATCCTGCCCGCCGCGCGGATGTCCTGTCGCGCGGATTTCGGGCGAGGGCGCGGCGCTTGCGCGGCCCGTGGCGCGGCTCCGGTCCAGGGCGCGGCGCTTGCGCGGCCCGTGGCGCGGAGCTTCGGCCCAGGGCGCGGCGCTTCGTGGTCAGTGCGGCCAGAGGGGTGGCCGGGTGCAGAAGTGGCCGCCGAGGTGGGCGTGGTCGGGGTCGTCCGGGTCCGGTTCGCCCTGTTCGGCGACGAGCCGGGTCGCGTACGGCTCGGAGTCGTCCCGCGGCTCGTACCCCAGCGCGCGGGCCGATGCCAGGTCCCACCACAGCCGGGTGTTCGCGGAGGAGCCGTACACGACGGTGTGCCGTACGTCCTTCGCGGTGAGCGCGGCGTGGAAGAGCCGGGCGCCGTCCGCCGGGCTCAGCCAGAGCGACAGCATCCGCACCGAGGTCGGCTGGGGATAGCAGGAGCCGATCCGTACCGAGACGGTCTCCAGGCCGTGCCGGTCCCAGTACAGCTGGGCGAGGTCCTCGCCGAAGGACTTGGACAGGCCGTAGAAGGTGTCGGGGCGGCGCGGCGCGTCGGTGCGCACCGGCGGATCGCCGGGCAGGGGCCGGGGCGTGTAGCCGACGACGTGGTTGGAGGAGGCGAACACCACCCGCCGCACGCCCTCCTCCCGCGCCGCCTCGTAGAGGTGGTACGTGCCCTCGATGTTGGCCCGGAGGATCCTGTCGAACGAGGACTCCAGGGAGATGCCCGCGAGATGGATGATCGCGTCGACCCCCCGGACCGCCTCGCGCACCGCCTCCCGGTCGCCGAGGTCGGCGGTGACGGCGTCCGGTTCGCCCTCGACGGGGGCGGCGTCGAAGAGCCGGAGCGTGTACCCGTACCCGGGCAGCAGCCCGCGCATCAGGGTGCCGAGACCGCCGGCGGCGCCGGTCAGCAGGACGGTGCGGGGAGCGGGCATGCGCGGATCTCCTCGGCCTGGACGTCGTCGGGGTGGACGTCAGCGCGGACAGCATTCATATCCGTGGACACGCTAGGAAGTGTCGATGCGTCGGGTCAAGTGTGCGGGCGGCAGGACGTCCCGGGTGGGTGGGTTCGCCACCCGCTTCGATGATGGTGCGTCGTTCTCCTCCTTGACCCGCGCCCGGAGGCTGGCTTAGCGTGCAGTCGTTCATGAATGTGGACACCAGTCAGAATTGTGCACGACTGCACGCTCAGGGAGCGCCAGTGACCTCAGCACCTCTTGCCGCCCGCCTCACCCGTGTCGCCGGGCCGCTCTTCTTCCCCGTCACCGCGTACGGCCCGGACGGCGGTGTCGATCTCGACGCCTTCCGCGCCCATGTCCGCGCCGGTGTCGACGCCGGCGCGGCGGCGGTCTTCGCCTGCTGCGGCACCGGTGAGTTCCACGCGCTCACGCCCGAGGAGTTCCGCCGGGTCGTCGCCGCGGCCGTCGAGGAGACCGCCGGGGAGGTGCCGGTCGTCGCCGGGGCCGGTTACGGCACGGCCCTCGCGATCCAGTACGCGAGGATCGCCGAGGAGGCGGGCGCGGACGGGCTCCTCGCCATGCCCCCGTACCTCGTCGTCGCCGACCAGGCGGGGCTGCTCGGCCACTACACCGCACTGGCCGCCGCCACCTCCCTGGAGACGATCGTCTACCAGCGCGACAACGCCGTCTTCACCCCGGAGACCGTCGTCGCCCTCGCCGGCACGCCAGGCATCATCGGCCTCAAGGACGGCTACGGCGACCTCGACCTGATGCAGCGCACGGTGAGTGCCGTCCGCACCGGACGGCCCGGCACGGACTTCCTGTACTTCAACGGGCTGCCGACGGCCGAACTCACCGGCCCCGCCTACCGGGGCATCGGCGTCACGCTCTACTCCTCCGCCGTCTTCGCCTTCGCGCCCGACATCGCCCTCGCCTTCTACCGGGCCCTGGACTCCGGCGACGACGCCCTGGCGGGCGAACTCCTCGACCACTTCTACCGGCCGCTGGTGGAGCTGCGCGCCAAGGGCCGTGGCTACGCCGTCGCGCTGGTCAAGGCCGGGGTGCGGCTCGGCGGGCTGGACGTCGGCCCGGTCCGCACCCCGCTCACCGAGCCGACCGCCGCCCATGTCGAGGAGCTGACCGCGATCATCGCGCGCGGCCGGGCCGTGCTGGAGCGGTACGGAGCGGAGCACCTGGGACAGGGCGGGGACGAGCAGCCGGAGCCCGGACCGGGGACGCGCGGGTGAGGACCTCGGCCTTCCTCTACCCCTGGGACGTCGTCGGCGACCCGGACGCCGCCCGCCGCCTCGCCGACCTCGGCGTCCAGCAGGTGACGCTCGCCGCCGCCTACCACTCCACCCGGGCGCTCACCCCGCGCCACCCGTCCCACCGCGTCGTCACCGCCGAGTACGCCGCGGTGCTCTACCCGCCGGACGCCGAACGCTGGGCGGGGCGCGCGCTCCGTCCCCGCGCGCAGTCCTGGACGGCCTCGGACGACGCGTTCGCCGAGGCCGCCGAGGCACTCACCGGCGCCGGCCTGGAGGTGCACAGCTGGGTGGTGCTGGCGCACAACTCCCGGCTGGGCGCCGAGCACCCGGACACCTCCGTGGTCAACGCCTACGGCGACCGCTACCCCTGGGCGCCGTGCGTGGCCCGGCCCGAGGTGCGCGCCTATCTGACCGACCTCGCCGCCGAGGCGGCGACCCGCGCCGGCGCGCGCGGCACCGAGCTGGAGTCCTGCGGCTGGTACGGCCTCGCGCATCTGCACGCCCACGACAAGATCGCGGGCGTCGGGCTCGGCGACGCGGCGCAGTACCTGATGTCGCTCTGCTTCTGCTCCGCCTGCCGAGCCGGTTACGCCGGACAGGGCCTGGACGCCGACGCCCTGGCCGCGGCCGTGCGCACCGCGCTGGAACCGGTCTGGGCCGGTTCCGGCTCCGGGCCGGCCGGCCGCGCGGGCATCGGGCACCTCCTCGGCGCCGATCTCGCCGCCACCACCCTCCGGTGGCGCGGCGAGGTGGCCCGTACGCTCCAGGAGGACGTCGTCGCGGCCGTACGGGCGGCAGCGGAACCCGGCTTCCAGGTGCTGCTGCACGCCGACCCCGAACCCCACCGCACCGGCGCGAACACCGGCGTGGACCCGGCGCACATCCTCTCCGTGGCGGACGGTGTGGTGCTGCCCTGCACCGGCGACGACGCGGCGCGCGAGGCGGTGCTCGGCCCGTTCACCGGCCGCTGCGGGGTGCTCGCGGCCAACTTCTCCGTGGTCACCGGGATGGGCGGCAGCCCCGCCACCCTGGAGCGGGACGCCGCGCACGCCGCCTCGCTGGGGGCGAACCAGCTCCGCCTCTACCACGCCGGGCTGGCCTCCGACCCGGACCTCGCGGCCGTCGCCGCGGCGCTGGCCGCGCTCCGCCCGCGCGGATGAGGACGCCGGGCCGGCGGGGGCGCCCGTCAGCCACCCCCGCCGGCCCGGTCCACCGGCCGTCCCCGCTCAGCCCGCCAGCGCCGCCTTCATCATCTTCTGCGCGATCGGCGCCGCCAGGCCGTTGCCGCTGACCTCCGAGCGCGCCGCGCCCGAGTCCTCGACGACCACGGCGACCGCGACCCCCTTGCCGCCGGACCGGTCCTTCGCGTAGGAGGTGAACCAGGCGTACGGGGTGCTGCTGTTGCCCACACCGTTCTGCGCGGTACCGGTCTTGCCGCCGACCTCGACCCCGGCGATCCTCGCGTTGGTGCCGGTGCCCTCCTCGACGACGGTCACCATGGCGCCGCGCAACTGCTCGGCGGTGGACGCCGAGACGATCCTGCGGGTGTCGCCGTCCGGGTACTCCTGGAGCGGGTCGCCGTCGCCGTCGGTCACCGAGGACACCATGTGCGGCGCGGCCAGCTCGCCCCCGTTGGCGAGGACGGCCGAGACCATGGCCATCTGCAGCGGCGTCGCGGTCACCTCGAACTGGCCGATGCCGGTGAGCGCGGTCTGCGGCCGGTCCATGCCGGTCGGGTAGACGCTCTTCGACGCCCGGACCGGCACGTCCAGCTTCTCCGCGTTGAAACCGAACTTCTCGGCCATCGCCCGCACCTTGCCCTGGCCGAGATCGACGGCCGCCTTCGCGAAGACGTTGTTGCAGGAGTACTGGAGCGCGACGCGCAGTGTCGCGTTCTCGCAGGGGGCCGTCGCGCTCTCGTTGCGCAGCACCGTGCTGGAGTCGGGCAACGTGTACGGGTTGGGGCTGTCGGTGGGCGTGTCGACCGACCCGTACAGCCCGTTCTCCAGCGCGGCCGCGGCCACCACCAGCTTGAACGTGGAGCCCGGGGCCAGCGGCTGCCGCATCGCCCGGTTGACCAACGGCATGTCCGGGTCGTCCTGGAGCTTCTTCCAGGCCGTGCCGTCCGTCGTTCCGCTGATCGTCGACGGGTCGTAGGAGGGCGTGGAGACCATGGCCAGGATCCGGCCGGTCGCCGGGTCGATCGCGACCGCCGCGCCCTTGTCGTCGCCGAGCGCCTCGTACGCCGCCTTCTGCACGTCCGGGTCGATCGTCGTCAGGACGTCGCCCGGTTCCTCCTGCTTGCGGGTCAGCGCGCCCAGCGGGTTCTTCAGCCGGTCGTCGGTGCCGTCCAGCACATCGCTGTAGATCCCCTCCAGCTGGGTGGACCGGTACGCCTGCGAGCCGTAGCCGGTGACGGCCGCGTAGAGCTCGCCCTGCTTGTAGGTGCGTTTGTACGCGAGGTCGCTGCCCACCGTCCTCTTCGATCCGGTGACCGGGCTTCCGGCCACGATGATGTCACCGAGCGGCTGCGCGTACTGCGCGATGGTGTTCCGCCGGTTGCGGTCGTCGTCCGCGAGCGCCTTTGCCTGATATGCCTGCACCCAGGTCGCCCGCACCAGCAGGGCGAGGACCAGGAGCAGGCAGAAGACCGAGGTTCGCCTGATGGTTCTGTTCATCCCACCGGAGGGACGAGCCGGACCTCACGCACCGTTCCCGACCGGGGCGGTTCTCACCGCTTTCTCATGAGGTGTCCGGGCGCGGCGGCTTCCCCGGCGGATGCGGTCGGTACGGCCGGTACGGCTCAGAGCCGCCGGGTGGCGAGGGCCAGCCGGTCCCGGGCGTCGAACAGCGCGTCCTTCACCAACTGCTCGTGCGCGGGCGTGAGCCGGGCGACCGGCACCGAGCAGCTGATCGCGTCCCGGGCGGGGGTCCGGTACGGGACGGCGACGCCGAAGCAGCGCAGACCGAGGGTGTTCTCCTCGCGGTCCACCGCGTACCCCTGCTCGCGGACCAGACGCAGCTCCTCGATGAGCTTCTCGCGGTCGGTGATGGTGTGCTCGGTCAGCGCGGGCAGCGTCTCGGGGAGCAGCTTGCGCACCTGCTCGTCGCTGTGGGTGGCCAGCAGCGCCTTGCCGAGCGAGGTCGAGTGCGCGGGCAGCCGGCGGCCGACACGGGTGAACGGACGCAGGTAGTGCTGGGACTGCCGGGTCGCGAGGTACACCACGTTCGTCCCGTCGAGCCGGGCCAGGTGGATCGTCTCCGCCGTGTCGTCGGAGAGCCGGTCCAGCGTCGGCCGGGCGGCCGCGACGACCTCGTCGCCGTCGATGTACGAGGTGCCGACCAGCAGGGCCCGCACGCCGATCCCGTACCGCGTGCCCGTCGCGTCCGTCTCCACCCAGCCCAGCTCCACCAGGGTGCGCAGCAGCATGTAGAGGCTCGACTTCGGGTAGCCGACGGCCTCCTGCACGGCGGCGAGCGAATGCATGCCGGGCCGCCCCGCGAAGTATTCGAGCAGCTCCACCGTCCGTACGGCGGACTTGACCTGTGCCCCGCCGGATTCACCGACCGACATCGCCCTGCACCCTTCCAGCCACTGGCCCCGACCCGTCGCCGGAACCCCCGGAACCCCTTGGACCGGGGCTCCTTGCCAACATCGAGCGCCCGGAAATAGAGTCACGCCATATTCACGATTCAGAACTCTGTTCAGAATACCGAACAATCTCCGATGTGCGGCAGTGAGCGGAAGGAACCACGGTGGCAGCAGCACCAGTCTGGAGCGTCGACCCCCGCACGGGGAACCCGCGTGAGCAGGTAGCGGTGGAGGCTACCGCGCAGGAGATCGACCGCGCGGTCCGGGCCGCCCACGCGGTACGGGAGTCCCTCGCCGACCGCACCCGGCGCGCCGCGTTCCTGCGCACCGCCGCCGAACTGCTCACCGAGGCCGGCGAGCACGTCATCGAGGCCGCCGACGCGGAGACCGCGCTCGGCCCGGCCCGGCTCACCGGCGAACTCGCCCGCACCGCAGCCCAGTTGAGGTCCTTCGCGGAGGTCGTCGAGGAGGGCGCCTTCCTCGACGTCCACATCGACCACGCGGACGCCGGCCGCACCCCGCCCTGGCCCGACCTGCGCCGCTACAAGATCCCGCTGGGCGTCGTCGCCGTCTACGCGGCCAGCAACTTCCCGCTGGCCTTCTCCGTCCCCGGCGGCGACACCGCGAGCGCGCTGGCGGCCGGCTGCCCGGTCGTCGTCAAGGCCCACCCGGACCACCCCGCCACCTCCGAACTGTGCGCCTCCGTACTGCGCCGGGCGGCCGCCCGCGTCGGCCTGCCCGAGGACGTGCTGATCCTGGTGCACGGCTTCGAGGCGGGTGTCGAGCTCATCCGCCACCCGCTCGTCGCCGCCGCCGGGTTCACCGGCTCGGTACGCGGCGGCCGGGCCCTGTTCGACGCCGCGGCGGCCCGCCCCCGCCCCATCCCCTTCCACGGCGAACTGGGCTCCCTCAACCCCGTCGTCGTCACCGGGGCGGCCGCGACCGAGCGCGGCGAGGAGATCGGCGCCGGTCTGGCGGGTTCGATGACCATGGGCGCGGGCCAGTTCTGCACCAAGCCCGGCTTCGTCCTGGCCCCGGCGGACGAGAGCGGCGACCGGCTCCTGGAGTCCCTGACCGACGCGGTCAGCGACACCGAGGCCGCGGTCCTCCTCGACCACCGGATGCGCGACGCCTTCCTCGCGGGCGTCCGGACCCGGGCCGAACTCCCCGGCGTCGAGGCCCCGGTCACCCCCGGCGCGGGCGGGGAGCACACCGTCGCGGCCGGCTTCCTCACCGTACCGGCCGGACTCCTGGCCGCCGAGGGCCCGCACGACGAGCTGCTGGAGGAGTGCTTCGGTCCGGTCACCGTCGTCGCCCGCTACGCCTCCGAGGACGAGATCACCGCCGTGCTCTCCCGCCTTCCCGGCAACCTCACCGCCACCCTCCAGACCGCCACCGGCACCGACCCGGACGCCCCCGCGCTGCTCGCGGCCCTCACCCCGCTGGCCGGCCGGGTCCTCGTCAACGGCTGGCCCACCGGCGTCGCCGTCGCCCCCGCGCAGAACCACGGCGGCCCGTACCCGTCGTCCACCTCCACCTCCACCTCGGTCGGCGCCACCGCCATCGAACGCTGGCTGCGCCCGATCACGTACCAGACCACCCCCGAGGCCCTGCTCCCGCCCGAGCTCCACGAGGACAACCCGCTGGGCCTGCCCCGCCGGGTCGACGGCCGCAGGGAGTCGTGACACCCGCCTGGCCCACCGGGCCGGTCTCCCGCATCGAAGCCCTCCTCACCGCGCCGCTCCCGGCCACCGGGCCGACGTCCGACGAGGGGGAGCCGGAGACCGGCGAGTGGAGCGCGACGACCGGCGAGGGCTTCCGCATCGAGCCCCTCTGGCAGAGCGACGACCTGGTGGGCGTGTACGGGACCGACTGGGCGGCCGCCGAGGCCGCCGCCTCGGACCGGCTCGCCGGGCTCGTCGCCGAGCTGGACCGCCGATGGGGCCCCCACCGCACGGCGGGCATGCGGGTCCCGATCTTCCGGAACACGGCGGGCGAACCCCTCCTGCCGCTCTACCAGGCGCTCTGCGACACGGACTGCCTGGGCGACCTGGTGGTGTGGGGCCCGGTCGGCGGACGGTGGATCGCGGTCTCCCTCAACCAGAGCGACGGCGACGCCCCGATGATCCTCGTGGCCGTTGTCTCCGACCGGCCGATCACGGAACTCGACGAGGACGAGGGCGAGGGCTGAACCGGTGCTGGCGGGACGCCCTCGGCCGTGGACCGTGCGGGGAAACTCGGTTGTGGGCGCCGGGCTGTCCTGGGGAGCATGCCGGGATGAACCAGGAGACGGATGAGATACGCGAGGCGATCGCGGGCGAGCTGCGTCTGATGGACCCCGGCGTACGGATGTCACGCTCGCTCGCCCAGGAGCTGCTGGACCCCGAGTTCTTCGAGGTCGGCGCCTCGGGGCGGCGGTGGACGTACGACGAGATGCTCGCCGCGCTGCCCGAGATGGACAGTTCGACGCAGAGCGGTCCGCACTACGAGCCCTCGAATTTCTCCGGTGCCCTGCTGGCACCCGGGCTGGTGCACCTCACCTACGAGACCACGCTCGACGGGGAACGCGCACTGCGGACCTCACTCTGGCGCAGGCGGGGTACGTCCACGATGTGGCGGATGTACTACCACCAGGCCACCCCCGTCCCGCCCGACGGCGCCTGAGCCGCGGAGCGGCGGCGTCCGCCTCCGGGGACAGCCGGGCTCCGGGGTCAGACCCCGCGGTCCCTCCCTGCGGGAGACTCAAGCCCATCCGCCCCTCTGCGGGTCACACGGGCATGGTCGGTGTACTCGCGCCGGTAGAAGCCGTGACCGGGATGCAGGCCGGTGTGGCCCAGGGCCCACTCCTGGGCGGCTTCGGGGCGGGTCTGCGGTCCGGACGACGTCTCGCACCCGATGAAGGTGCAGAACAACTCTGCCGTCACACCGCTCTCCGGTGCGTGCGCGATCGTGTGGGGTACGTATCGGAACCTGGCGCGGATACTCATCAGTGACCGTCCGGATGCCGTCGCATCAGGACGTTGCAGTCCGTCACGGTCGTCCGGTCGAGCCCCGCGCGGGCCCAGTCACGGACCCTGGCCAGCTCGGCGCAACCCGCGCATCCCTCGAACGGTTCGGGCTCCACCAGCTCAGGAAACAGGGGGAGTTGGAGGGTCGGGGTGTCGGGGTACCGCCTTGGTTCAGTCATGCGCTGATGGTTACTCACCCTCGCGGACGTTTCCCTGAGCGCGACGGCGACAGTTGGGACGTGGGCCGCTAGTCTCGGAGAAGGCCCAAAAGGGCGGCGCAAGGGGGTTGACATATTGAATACCGCGCTCAGGTCTGCCATGGACGATGCCGGACTCACCTCGCGTCAACTCGCATACCGGGTAGGGGTATCGTCCAAGCAGGTGGAGCGATGGCTCAGCAACCAGGAGCTGACACCCCACGCGAGGAACCGAGCGGACGCCTGCCGGGCGCTGGGAGTTGACGAAGACATGGTGTGGCCGAAAGCGGTGCAGGAAAGGTTCAAGACCGGGAACGACCGGGAGTTGGTCCACAGCTACCCCTACCGATCGGCGTGCCCTTCCACCACCTGGACGGAGTTGGTCGAATCCGCCGGTGACGAACTGTTCCTGGCCGGTTATACGAACTACTTCTTCTGGACGCAGGTTCCCCATTTCGCCGAGACCGTCCGGCGCAAGGCCGAATCGGGATGCCGGGTGCGATTCCTCGTGGGCGACCCGGACGGGGAGGTGACCCGGCAGCGTGAGGAGATCGAGGACGTGGCGCTCTCGGTTTCGACGCGTGTCCGTATCACGTTGGAGCACCTTGACCGGCTCGGCTCCCTGGAGAACGTCGAAGCGCGCTTCTCCGCCCCGCTCGACGCCATCAACCATGTGAGCCTGTCGGTTTTCCGTTTCGACGACGAAGCCCTGGTGACTCCCCACCTGGCGCGACTGGTGGGGCATGACTCACCGCTGCTGCATCTGCGCCGACACGGCGAAGGCGGCATGTTCGACCGGTTCGCGGAGCATGCCGAAGAGCTGTGGAGCCGCGCGATTCACCGGTCATGCAAAAGCGGATAGCCCCGCATCGCGCCTCGGTCCGAGGGCGCGTTCCCCGATAAGGGAATGAGGACCTCCGGTCCCGTGTTGTGGACGGGAGCGGAGGGTGGCTCCGCGCTGCTCGGGCAGTGGTACGAGGAAAACGAGAGAAGAAGAGACATGCGCGTCGAGATCTGGAGCGACATCGCCTGCCCCTGGTGCTACATCGGGAAGGCCCGCTTCGAGAAGGGGCTGGCCGGGTTCGCCCATCGGGACCAGGTCGAGGTCGTGCACCGGTCCTTCGAGCTCGACCCCGGGCGGGCCAAGGGCGACACCGCGCAGGTGATCGACATGCTGGCGCAGAAGTACGGGCGCACCCCCGAGGAGGCGCGGGGCATGGAGGAGAACGTCGCGGCCAACGCCCGGGCCGAGGGGCTCGGCTACCTCACCGAGGGCCGCGACCACGGCAACACCTTCGACATCCACCGGCTGCTCCACCTCGCCAAGGCCCGCGGCCGGCAGGACGCGCTGCTGGACCTCGCCTACCGGGCGAACTTCGCCGAGGAGCGGTCCGTCTACGACGACGAGGTGCTGGTCGAGCTGGCCGTCGAGGCCGGGCTCGACGGGGCCGAGGCGCGGGCCGTGCTCGCCGACCCGGAGGCGTACGCGGCCGAGGTGCGGGCCGACGAGCGCGAGGCGTCCGAGCTGGGCGCCAACGCGGTGCCGTTCTTCGTGCTCGACCGGCGCTACGGCATCTCCGGCGGCCAGCCCGCCGAGGTCTTCGCCCAGGCGCTGGAGCAGGCGTGGAAGGACCGCCCGCTCACCGCGCTCGGCGGGGACGCGGCGGCCTGCGACGCCGACGGAAGCTGCGAGGTCCCGCGCCCCTGAGGGCCCGCCCGGGAGCGGTGACGAGGCGTCCCCTCCCGGCCCCCGGCCGTCCGTGATTGACCGGGGGCCGGGGGGACCCCAGGCTGGGCGCATGGATGATGCCTCGCTCAGCACCCTCGTGGACGACGAGTTCGCGCCGACGAAGACCTACCTCAACACCGCCTCCTGCGGGCTGCTGCCTCGGCGGTCCCTGACCGCCGTGACGGAGCTGGCCGGGACGCTCTCCGCAGGGCGTACCGACGGCTCCGGCGACTTCGCGGTGGTGGAGGCCGCCCGGGAGCGCTTCGCCCGCCTCGCCGGGGTCGACGCCGACCGGGTCGCGGTCGGCGGCTCCGTATCCGTGCACGTCGGAATGATCGCCGCCTCGCTGCCGCCGGGGGCCGAAGTACTCGCCCCGGAGGGAGAATTCAGCTCCGTCGTCGGTCCGTTCGCGATCCGCGGCGACCTCCGGACACGCTATGTGCCGCTGGAGCGGATGGCCGAGTCGGTGGGGCCGGACACCGCGCTGGTCGCCCTCTCCTCCGTACAGTCGGCCGACGGCCGCACCGCCGACCTGAAGGCGATACGCGCGGCCGCCGCCGACCACGGCGCCCGGACCCTGATCGACGCCACCCAGTCGGCCGGCTGGCTGCCGCTGGAGGCGGGCGAGTACGACTACACCGTCACCGGCGGCTTCAAGTTCCTGCTCGGTGCGCGCGGCACCTCCTACCTCACCGTCACCGAGGAGGCGCAGCCCGGACTGCCGCCGCTCCACGCCGCCATGAGCGCCGCCGAAGACCCCTGGGACAGCGTCTACGGCCCGGTCGAACGGCTCTCCCGGACCGCGCGCCGCTTCGACGCCCCGCCCGCCTTCCTCGCGTACCACGGAGCCGAGCGGTCCCTCGCGCTGCTGGCGGAGATCGGGGTGGAGGCCGTCCACACCCACGCCACCGGGCTCGCGGCGCGGATGCGGGCCGGGCTGGTCCGGCTCGGCCACGAGCCGGTGCCCGGCCGGTCTCCCATCGTGGCCGTGCCCGGCCTCGGCGACCGGGGCGCGGACCTCGAACGCGCCGGGATCGTGGTGTCGAACCGGGCCGGGAACCTGCGTGCCTCGTTCCACGTGTACAACACGGAGGCCGACGTGGACCGGGTCCTGGACGTGCTCGCGGGCTGAAACCCCTACGCGGTCCCGTTCCCTACGCGGTCCCGTCCAGCGGCGCGCTCCGCCACTTCCACGCCGTGAGGCGCGGGTGGCCGGGCAGCTCGGCGCGGCCGGTGGCCCAGCGCAGCACGGCCCACCGGTCCGCGTCCGCCGGGGCGTCCGGGAACAGCCGGGCCAGCACCCGGTCGCACAGCGCGGCCGGCGGGTTCCACGCCACGCCCAGACCGGCGGCGAGATCGTCCATGTGCACCAGGGTCTCCACCACCCCCATCGCGCCGAAGCCCTCCGGGTCGGAGATCCCGTACGAGTGGAACGCGCGCCGCTCCGCCGGGGCCGTACGCACCATCGCGGCGAGCATCGCGCCGTTCGCCTCCAGCGTCCACAGCAGCCCGTCCGGCCCGGCCGCCCGGTCCGCGAAGACCGCGTTCTGCGGACCGCCCTCGCGGTCGGCGCCCCAGCGGTACGGGACGTAGTCGTCCAGCGGCGGCCGCTGAGGGCCCAGCTGGGCCGCGTACGAGAAGAGGTCGTCGCTCAGGTGCTCCACGGTCTCCCAGCAGGTCCACTCCAGGGGCCCGGCCGGCTCGTCCCAGCGGTCCGCCGGGGCACCCCGGAGCGCCTCGGCCGCCAGGCGCACCACCTCGGTCACGTCGTCCGCCGTGACCGGCAACCTGGCCCCGGTCAGGGCGGCGCGCTCCGCCGGGCCGAGCTCGACACAGAACTCGTTGCCCTCCGGGTCGGCGAGGGTCGCCCAGCCCCGGCCGTCCGGCCTGCGGTGGTCGGCCACGAGCGTGGCGCCCAGCGCGAGCAGCCGCTCGACCTCCTCGTCCCTGGTCCGGTCCTTCGGCTGGATGTCCAGGTGGACCCGGTTCTTGACCTGCTTGTCCTCCGGGACCGTGATGAACAGCAGTGCTCCGTCGGGCGATTCGACGGCCACCTCCGGGTCACCGGGGGAGTCGTCGGCACCGACCGGGGCGCCGAGCACCCCGGCCCAGAATCCGGCCAGGGTGTAGGCGTCGGCACAGTCGATGGTGATGTGGCGCACGAATGAGGTCATGGGCCCACTCTCTCCGCCCGGACCTCGGGGGTACAGCGGATTACGCCCGCGGGGACGGATCGATGGGCCGCCCCTCGGGCACGGGAACGGGGACGGGTACGGGAGCGGGTGTGGGCGTGGGTGTGGACCTGCGCTGACGCGGCAGCACCTGCGGTGCCGCGATCCGGCGGTGACGGCGTCCGGGGAGGAACAGGGCGAGGATGCCGATCCCGGTCAGCCCGATCAGCCCGCTGAGGATCCCCACCCGGGGAGCCAGCGACGCCGACTCGGGCAGCAGGAACACCGTGGCGTCCAGGCTGAACGAGGCCGCGGCGACCATGGCGAGCGTGGCGGCGACCCGGTTGAGCCGGGTGTCGAGCGCCTCGGTCCGCTGCGAGGCCGCGGCCAGCAGCGAGTTGCCGACGTAGCCGAGCAGCTTGTCGGTCCGCTCCTGGGTGTTGTCCAGGCCGATGGACTCACGGGCCGCCAGATAGGTGGCCCGCGGGCCCTGGGCGGACTCTATGCGGTAGCCGTCGAGGTGGTGGTAGTCGGACCAGACCCCGTCCAGGAAGCGCCGGAACGCGTGCACATCGGTCGTGGGGGCCCCGGCCCTCGCGAGGTCGACCAGGATCCGCTTCCCGCCCAGCAGGGCGCCCACCAGCAGGGACTGCTGCGCCGTCGCGATGTCCGTCGGCTCCGTCATCGTCCGCAGCTCGGGCAGCGGGGTCTCCGGGTCGCGGTCCCAGGCGTACGTGTAGGGCAGCAGGATCCGGCAGTGCGGCCCCGGGCTGAACTCCGGCAGCCGCGGATCGGACGACCACGGCGGGTCCTCGGTGACGAAGTGGCAGTTGTACCGGGCGGACTGGCGGTCCACCGGCGCGGCCACGCCGGTGCCCGCCAGGTCCGGCCGCAGCGCCAGCCCCTGCACCATCCCGCAGGCCGCCGCGGCCGTCAGCACCGCGCTGAGGATCGGACCGTCCGCGTCGCGGAGCAGGGTGTTCACGTGGGCGTCCAACGTGTCGAGCTCGGCGAGCGGCAGCTGCCGCAGATCGGCCTCGTGGCGCAGCGCGTACGTCACCAGGATGCTGCCGGCGCTGAGGATCCGGGCGTGGCAGCCGACGATCTCCGTGCCGGGCAGGGTGATCACCTGGGTGATGATCTCCTTCAGGTCCAGCTCGATGGTGTGGTCCGGGTTGTACCCGAGCGACCCGAGCTCGCCGGCGACCGGGCGTAACGTGCCGTGCCCCGGCACCGGGAAGGAGTCGATCTCCAGGGGCGGGGAGTTGTGGTGCACGGGATACGCCCTGCTCTGCAGGTGGAGCACCTGTCTCAACGCGTCGCTCCGGTGGCTCGTCCCGGAACGCCCTGTCCGGGCACTCCGCGCGCGGAGTTGTGCCAGGACACCGCCACGTACTCGGGGATCAGTTCGGACTCGGGCACGTCGATCCGGCCGAGGTAGCGCCGCTGGAGGTCCTCCGGGCCGCAGTCCTCGATCCCGTCGCCGAGCAGTTCGGCCAGGCCGTGGTGGGTCAGGTACGAGGCGTCCTCGGGCACCGAGCGGCTGCGGAACCACGTGCGCTGGTCGGCGAGGACCTGGCTCCCGGCGGCCGCGGCGGGCCAGTAGCTGACCGCCGTGACCGCGCACGGGCCGAACTCGGCCCCCAGGCCCACGACCGCGCGCGCCTCGTCCGGCGGCAGGTAGAAGACCAGCCCCTCGGCCACGTAGGCGACCGGGCGGCCGTCGGCCGCCTTGCGGACCAGGGCGGCCAGCTCCTCGCGGGAGGCGGCCCCGGCGAGGTCGGCGGCGTGGTGGTGGACGTCCCGCTCCGGCAGCGCCCCGGACGCCACCAGCTCCGCCGTACGGGCCTGCTTGGCGGCGATCATGTCCGGCAGGTCCACCTCGATGGCCGTCCGGAACGGCAGCAGCCAGGGGTACGAGGAGAATCCGGCCCCGCAGACCACGAGCACCGTGTCCGGGTCCTTCTCCAGCGCGCGGGCCAGGGTGTCCGCGATGAATCTCCCGCGCAGGGAGACAACCAGGTCGTCGTGGGGGTAGACGGTGCCGGCGAACTCGGCCCACAGCTCGCGCACCGCCGGCCGGTCGCTCTCCGGGATCCAGGCGGCTGCCAGTGGGTCCTCGGCGAGTTCGGGCATCCTGGCGCGCGACTCGTTGACGAGATAGGCGGTCAGTTCTACTCCACAACGCATAGGCGCATCTCCCGTGGGTCCGTGTGTACCTGGCCGATCACCGCCCCGGCCCCCGGTTCCGGGATGCCGGGGCTCATGATCAGGCCCCACATAGTACGCACCGGTGCTCGGCGCCCGCCAGGGAGCGAGGGGTCAACGACCCGTCCGGAGCTGGCACTTCACGGGAGAGACCGCGAGGTCACGCGTTCGGCCACGCCTCCGCGACGGCCTTGCCGGCCGCTTCGAGGTCGACCCGGCGGCCCGTTTCGGCCAGCGCCGAGCCCAGGGCGGCGAGCGAGGAGAGCACGGCGCCCCGCGTCGCGTCCACGCCGTAGTGGTTGACCCGGATCATCTCCTTGGACAGCGCGCCGCCGCCCGCGATCAGCGGCAGCGACGGGTCGGCGGCCAGCGCACGGGCGACCAGTCCGGCGGCGTCCACGCCCTCGGGGGCGCGCAGCGTCGTGGCGACCGGCGCCGCCTCCCCGGCCAGGTGCACGTACGGGGAGAGGCCGCCGCCGAGCGCCACCGCGCCCGCCCGGGTCGCCGCGGCCGCCGAGGCGTGCCGGGCCATCACCGCGTCCAGCCCCTCGGCCTCGATCCGCTCCACGCACGCCTCCAGGGCCAGCATCTCCAGCTGGGCGGGGGCGTGCAGCAGGGCCTTGCGGCCGCCGTCGATCCACCGCTCCTTCCAGTCCAGTAGCGAGAGGTAGGAGTGGCGCGGCGCCTGCGGGTTGGCGGCGATCCGCTCCCAGGCGCGCGCGCTCACCGACACCGCCGACACCCCGGCCGGGCCGCCCATCGCCTTCTGCGCGCCGATCACGCAGAGGTCGACGCCCCAGGCGTCCGGCAGCAGCGGCTCGGCGCCCACCGAGGCGACCGCGTCCAGCATGAACAGCGCCCCGTGCGCGCGGACCACCTCACCGATCTCGGCGACCGGGTTGGTGTTGCCGGTCGCCGCCTCCGCGTGGACCAGCGAGACGAAGTCGATCCCCGGGTGCTCGGCCAGCGCCCGCGCGACCTGGTCGGCGGTGACCGCCGTGTGGAAGGGCACCGCCAGGTCGATCACCTCGGCACCGCAGTCCCGCAGCCAGTTCCCGAAGGTCTGCCCGTACGGGCCGGTCACCACGTTCAGCGCGGTCGTGCCGGGCCGGGCGCCGCCCCGGATGCAGCCTTCGAGCGGGAGCAGCGCCTCGCCCTGCATGATGACGACGTCCTGCTCGGTGGCGAGGAGGCCGGCGACCCGCTGCTCGATGGCCGCGAAGCGCGCGGCGGTGAGCGGGGCGAGGTCGAGGAAGGGGTGGGTCACGGCGGTGCTCTCTTCGGCTCGGATCGGTTCGGCGCGCGGTGGCGCGTGCGGACGGCTTTCTCGTCGAAGCGTACCGAGGGCCTTTGAGGCCGCCTCGTACAGTGCTGCCCATGAGTGATCACAAGGCTTCGCAGGTGCTGCACGTGAAGGGGCGGGTGCTCGTCGGCCCCGAGGACGTCCGGGACGAACTCTGGGTGGAGGGCGGCCGGATCACGTACGAGAGGCCGGCCGGGGCCGACGGGGCGGTGACCGTCACCGGTTGGGTGCTGCCGGGGCTGGTGGACGCGCACTGCCATGTCGGGCTCGACCTCCACGGCGCCGTGGACGCGGCCACCAGCGAGCGGCAGGCGCTGGCCGACCGGGAGGCGGGCGCGCTGCTGCTGCGCGACGCGGGCTCCCCGGCCGACACCCGGTGGATCGACGACCGCGAGGACCTGCCGAAGATCATCCGGGCGGGCCGGCACATCGCCCGGCCCCGGCGGTACACCCGGAACTACGCCCACGAGATCGAGCCGGACGAGCTGGTCGCGTACGTCGGGCAGGAGGCACGGCGCGGCGACGGCTGGGTGAAGCTGGTCGGCGACTGGATCGACCGGGGCGTGGGCGACCTGACCGCCTGCTGGCCGCGCGGGGCGGTCGAGGCGGCCATTGCCGAGGCGCACCGGCTCGGTGCCCGGGTCACCGCGCACTGCTTCGCCGAGGACTCGCTGCGCGATCTGGTGGAGGCCGGGATCGACTGCGTGGAGCACGCCACCGGCCTCACCGAGGACACCATTCCGCTCTTCGCCGAGCGCGGCGTCGCGATCGTCCCCACCCTGGTCAACATCGCCACCTTCCCGGCGCTCGCGGACGGCGGCGAGGCCAAGTTCCCCCGCTGGTCGGCCCATATGCGGCGGCTGCACGAGCGGCGCTACGACACGGTCCGCGCCGCGTACGACGCCGGGATCCCGGTCTTCACCGGCACCGACGCGGGCGGGGTGCTCGCCCACGGGCTGGTGGCGGACGAGGTCGCCGAGCTGGTGAAGGCGGGCATCCCGCCGCTGGACGCGCTCTCCGCGACGACCTGGGGCGCCCGGCGGTGGCTGGGGCGGCCGGGCCTGGAGGAGGGGGCTCCGGCGGACCTGATGGTGTACGACGAGGACCCGCGGGCGGACGTACGGGTCCTCGCCGGTCCGCGCCGGGTGGTGCTGAACGGGCGGGTGATCGGCTGACGGGGCGGCCGGCCGGCGGTCCGCCGCCGGGATCGCCGGGTTGACGGGCCGTGTCCGGAATGCGGCTGCCGTCGTTGAGCAATTTCTGTGCGTGTCCGTGCGTGTCCTGCGTGTGCACCGGCGTGTTCGACGGCCGCGCCGTCCGCGCTCGGCGGTTCGGGTGAACCGGAGGAACGCACGTACCGAGATATTCGAATACAGGCTCGGAAACCCCCCTTTGGAGTGAACTCACGTCAGGTGTCCGCGAGTTCACCCTCCGTGCGTAAAGCTTTCGGGGTCGAGGCCGCCGGAACCCTCCATGTCCCCCATGGGAGGGCGCCGGTGGCTCCATGTCTCATGTGGGGGTTCCACCACCTTGAACAGCAACACCTTCCGACTCGCCGCCCTGGCCGTCGCCGTCGCTCCCGTCGCCCTGCTGGCCGCCGTTCCGGCCCAGGCCGAGCCCGCGACCACCACGGCCACCGGCGGCGGGAAGGCGAGCGCGGCCGTGCTCCGTGCCTCGCTCGACGTCTCGCTCCTGAACAAGACGGTCGACGTACCGCTCAGGACCTCGCTCAACGCGGTGCAGGCGCCCGCCGACGCGGACAGCACCGCGCTGCGCGTCCGGGTCGACGGGGTGGACGGCAACCGGCCGGTCAGCCTCCTCGCCGCCGACGTGGCCACCGCGAAGGCCACCGCCGACCGGCACCGCGCCGAGGGCTACAGCAATGTGGTCAAGGCCCGGGTCCACGTCCCCGGGCTGCGGGCGCTCCCGTTGATCGAGGTGGAGAAGGTCACGTCCAGGGCGGTCTGCGAGGCGGGCCGCAAGCCGGTCGCCGAGTCGAACGTCCTGGGGCACGTGACGGTCCTCGGCAAGCGGATCGAGCTCGGCGCCGGCGGCACCACCCGGGTCGCCGTGCCGGGCGTCGGCGAGGTGACCCTCGACCTCTCGAAGACGGACACCACCTCGCGCACCGCCGCCGCGACCGCACTGCGCCTCAAGGTCTCCGTCAACCCGCTCAACCTGAACGTCGCCGAGGTCCAGGGCGAGGTCTCACTGGTGGAGGCCACCTGCGAGACGCCGAAGCCGGGCGGCGGCGGCAACACCGGCGGGACGAGCAACGGCGGGACGAGCAACGGGGGAACGAGCAACGGAGGTTCCAGCACCGGGGGTTCGGGCGGCACCGGAGGCTCCGGCGGCAACGGCGGGACGACCACCGGGGGCGGCGACAACAGCGGCTCCAGCAACGGGAGTTCCAGCGGTGGCCCCACCAGCGGCGGCGCCACGGCCGGGTCGACCGGCGGCCACCACGGCACCGGCGGCTCCGGCGACAGCGGCACCGGCGGCGACGGGGTGAAGCCGCAGACCGGCACCGGCCACGCCCCGGCCGGCGACACCAGCCTCGCGGAGACCGGCAGCTCCTCCTCCACCCCGTACATCGCGGGCGGCGCCGCCGTGCTGCTGGCCGCCGGCGGCGGGGCGGTGATGCTCACCAGGCGCCGGGCCCGCGCCCGCGGCTGACCCCGCACCCCGCACCCGCACCGGAACACCGGGCGCGGCGGCCCCTCAGCCCGCCGCCGCGCCCGGCCCCCGCACCGCCCGGCCGAACGCCGCGAGAAAACGGTCGGTGGTGGCCCGGTCGCGCACCGCCAGCCGCAGCCACTCGGGGCCGAGCCCGGGGAACGTGTCACCGCGCCGCGCCGCGAAGCCCAGCTCCCGCAGCCGCTCCCGTACCTCGGCCGCCCCCTCCAGCCGCAGCAGGACGAACGGCCCCTCGGCCGGCTCCACCACCCGCACCCCGTCGACCCTCCGCAGCCCCGCCACCAGATGGTCCCGGTCCACCGCGATCCGCTCCGCCGCCTCCGCCGCCTCCACCAGGGCCCGCGGCTCCACGCACGCCTCGGCGGCCGTCAGCGCCGGGGCCGACACCGGCCACAGCGGCTGCGCCCGCGCCAGCACCCGGACGGTCCCCGGCTCCGCCAGTACGTAACCGATCCGCAGCCCCGCGAGCCCCCAGGTCTTGGTGAGGCTCCGCAGCACCACCAGCCCCGGGATGTCCGTGCGCCCCGCGAGCGCTTCCCTCTCGCCCGGCACCGCGTCCATGAACGCCTCGTCGACCACCAGGAACCGGCCGGGCCGGGCCAGCCGTTCCAGCAGCGCCGCCGGATGCAGCACCGAGGTGGGGTTGGTCGGATTGCCGACCACCACCAGATCCGCCTCCTCGGGCACCGCCGAGGGGTCCAGCCGGAAGCCGTCCCCGGCCCGCAGCAGCACCCGCTCCACCCGGTGCCCGGCCGCGCGCAGCGCCGCCTCCGGCTCGGTGAACTGCGGGTGGACCACCACCGGGCGGCGCACCGGCAGCGCCCGCGCCAGCAGCACGAACGCCTCCGCCGCCCCCGAGGTCAGCAGCGTCCGCTCCACCGGCAGCCCGTGCCGGGCCGCCACCGCCGCCCGCGCCGCCCGGCCGTCCGGATACGCGGCCAGCGAGGACAACGACGCGGCGATCCGCTCCCGCAGCCAGACCGGGGGAGTACCGGCCCGTACGTTGACGGCGAGATCGGTCAGCTCCCCGCCCCGTACCTCCGCGTCGCCGTGGTGACCCAGATCGTGCGGGTCCGGCGCGGTGCCGGACGGGGCGGCGGCGTCCGGGGCGCGGCGGGCCACCGCGCAGGTCGCCATCGGCACCCGCCCCCGGGGCGCCGACTTCCGCTTCGGCACCACCAGCTCGCCCCCCGCCACGAGCGCGGCGGCCTCCGCCACCGAGGCCGTCCCCACGGCGGCCAGCGCCGCACCGGACCGGCCGTCCACCGCGACCCGGGCCAGCTCCTCGGCCGGATACGTGCGCAACGGCACCCCGAGCGCCAGCGCCGCGGCGACGATGCCCGGCTCCTCGGCCTTGCTGTCCACGGTCGCCAGCTCCGCGACGCCCCGCGGGGAGAGCCCGGCCTCCCGCAGGGCGTCCCGGACCAGTCCGAGGATCTCCTCGGCGGGCGCGCCCCGGGAGGCACCGACCCCGACGGTGAGCGGCGCGGACGGCAACACCGCGGCGGCGCCGACGGCTTCGGACATGGAACGGTTCCTCTCGAAAGGGGCGGGAGATCCGGAAGCGGGGATCAGGCGGCGCTGGGATGCGCGTACCGGGGGTGATCGGCTAGCAAGGGCCCATGGCGGTGTTCGTCGCGTTCGGCGCGTTCCTGATGACCCTGCTGGGCGGCTGGGTGGCCCAGCGCGTCACCGACCGCCGCCATCTGGTGCTCGGTTTCGCCGGCGGGCTGATGCTCGGCGTGGTCGGCCTGGACCTGCTGCCGGAGGCGGTCGAGGCGGCGGGCGGGCCCGTCTTCGGGGTGCCGGCCGCCCTGCTGCTCTTCGTCGCGGGCTTCCTCGTCGCCCATCTCGTCGAGCGGCTGCTCGCCGTGCGCCGGGCGGCGCACGGCGCGGGCGAGGGACGGGTGCCGCAGGTCGGGCTCACGGCGGCGGCCGCGATGGTCGGCCACAGCCTGATGGACGGCGTCGCCCTCGGCGCCGCCTTCCAGGTGGGCGCCGGCATGGGCGCCACCGTGGCGCTCGCCGTCATCACCCACGACTTCGCCGACGGCTTCAACACGTACACGATCACCAGCCTGTACGGGAACGCCCGCCGCAAGGCCCTGCTCATGCTGTTCGCGGACGCCCTGGCCCCGATGGCCGGCGCCGCGACGACCCTGCTGTTCACCCTCCCGGCGGAACTCCTCGGCTGCTATCTCGGCTTCTTCGGCGGCGCCCTGCTCTATCTCGCCGCCGCCGAGATCCTTCCCGAGGCGCACCACGAGCACCCGGCCCGCTCCACCCTGCTGTGCACGGTGGCCGGGGTCGGCTTCATCTGGCTGGTGGTGGGGATCGCGGACTGAGCGTCCGCCCGTCACCGCGCGCACCGCTCGACGAACCGGCGGGCCATCCCCGGCTCGGGGGCCCAGTGCGTGTGCAGATAGCTGGCGTGCACCCCGCCCCGTACGAAGCCCTCGACGCGCCGCTCCGGCAGGTGCATGCCCCAGGCCGGTTCGGGACCGGCGCCCGGCTCCAGCACCGTGCGGTGGAACTCGTGGCCGCGGACCCGGGTGCCGGGCGCCGCCAGCACGCTGTCCGAGACCGCCACCGCCTCCCGGTAGCCCAGCGTCAGCCGCTTCGTCATCCGGGCCTCCGCGTCCAGGACCCCGCACATCGGCAGCCCGTCCAGCGAACGCGCCAGGTACAGCAGCCCCGCGCACTCGGCCGCCACCGGCGCCCCGGACCCGGCGAGCCCCGCGACGGCCTCCCGCAGCGCCGTGTTGGCCGACAGCTCGGCCGCGTACACCTCGGGGAAGCCCCCGCCGACGACCAGCCCCCGGGTCCCCTCGGGCAGCTTCTCGTCGCGCAGCGGGTCGAACGGCACGACCTCGGCCCCGGCGGCCGCCAGCAGCTCGGTGTTCTCGGCGTACGAGAAGGTGAACGCGGCACCGGAGGCCACCGCGACCACCGGGGCCGCCCCGCCCCGCCCGACGACCGGACCGCCGCGGCCGCCGACCGCCTCCGCCGCGTCCCATCCGCCGTCCGGCAGCGGGGGCGCGGACCGGGCCAGCGCCATCAGCGCCTCCAGGTCGCACCCCGCCTCCACCTGCTCGCGCATCGCCCCGACCGCGCCCACCGCGTCGCCGCGCCGCTCGGCCACCGGCACCAGCCCCAGGTGGCGCGAGGGCACCGCCACCCGCTCGGCCCGCCGCAGCACCCCCAGCACCGGCAGCCCCGACTCGTCCAACGCGTCCCGCAGCAGCTCCTCGTGGCGCTGCGAACCGACCTTGTTGAGGATCACCCCGCCGATCCGCACCCGCGGGTCCCACGACGCGAAGCCGTGCACCAGCGCCGCCACCGACCGGGACTGCGAGGACGCGTCGACGACCAGCACCACGGGCGCCCGCAGCAGCTTCGACACCTGGGCCGTCGACGCCAGTTCGCCCTGGCCCGACGCCCCGTCGTACAGCCCCATCACGCCCTCGACCACGGCCAGGTCGCACCCGGCCGCCCCGTGCGCGAACAGCGGGGCGACCAGGCCGGGGCCGCACATGTAGGCGTCGAGATTGCGCCCCGGCCGCCCGGTGGCCAGCGTGTGGTAGCCGGGGTCGATGTAGTCGGGCCCGACCTTGTGCGGGGAGACGGCCAGGCCGCGCCCCGCGAAGGCCGCCATCAGCCCCGTCGCGACGGTGGTCTTGCCGCTGCCCGAGGAGGGCGCGGCGATCACCAGACGTGGCACGTTCACCGGGGGACCCCCGGGGTGGAGCTCACCATTCGATGCCCCGCTGACCCTTCTGACCGGCGTCCATCGGGTGCTTGACCTTGGACATCTCGGTCACCAGATCCGCCGCGTCCAGCAGCTCCCGCGGCGCGTTGCGACCGGTGATCACCACGTGCTGGGTGCCGGGACGGGCGCGCAGCACCTCGACCACCTCGGCGGTGTCGACCCACCCCCAGTGCAGCGGGTACGCGAACTCGTCGAGGACGTACAGCCGGTACGTCTCGGCGGCCAGGTCGCGCTTGATCTGCTCCCAGCCCTCGCGCGCCGCCTCCTCGTTGTCCTGCTGGCCGTCGCGCTGGACCCACGACCAGCCCTCGCCCATCTTGTGCCAGGCGACGGAGCCGCCCTCGCCGCTCGCGCCGAGGACCTTCAGCGCGTTCTCCTCGCCGACCTTCCACTTCGCCGACTTGACGAACTGGAAGACCCCGACGGGCCAGCCCTGGTTCCAGGCGCGCAGCGCCATCCCGAAGGCCGCCGTCGACTTCCCCTTGCCGATGCCGGTGTGCACCATCAGCAGCGGCCGGTTGCGGCGCTGACGGGTGGTGAGCCCGTCGTCCGGCACGGTGGTCGGCTGTCCCTGCGGCATTACGCGGCCCTCCTGGTGATGTCCCTCTTGCCCGCTTCCCGGACGCCCTTGACGAGTCCGGTGATCGCATCGGCCCGCAGCTCGTCCAGGGTCACGGCGGTGCCGCCGAGATCCCGGGCCAGCTCGGCCGCGAGCCCGAGCCGCACCGGCCCCGACTCGCAGTCCACGACGACCGAGGCGACGCCCTCCGCGGCGTGCAGCCGCGCCGCCCGGGACGCCAGCGCCACCGGCCCGGGGCCGCCGGTCGCCCGCCCGTCGGTCACCACGACCAGCAGCGGACGGCGCGAGGGATCGCGCAGCCGCTCCACCCGCAGCACCTCATGGGCCTTCAGCAGCCCGGCCGCGACCGGGGTGCGCCCACCGGTCGGCAGCAGCTCCAGCCGGGCCGCCGCCGCGTCCACCGACGACGTCGGCGGCAGCACCACCTCGGCGTCCCGGCCCCGGAAGGTGACCAGCCCGACCTTGTCCCGCCGCTGGTACGCGTCGAGCAGCAGCGACAGCACCGCGCCCTTCACGGCCGCCATCCGCTGCCGGGCCGCCATCGACCCGGAGGCGTCCACCACGAAGAGCACCAGGTTCCCCTCGCGCCCCTCCCGCGTCGCCTGCCGCAGATCGTCCCGCCGGACCACCAGCCCGCGCCCCGACCGGCCGCGCGCCCGCTGGTGCGGGGCGGCGGCCCGGACCGTCGCGGCCAGGTGCAGCTTGGTCAGGGCGCCCTCCGGGCGTCGCGCGCCGGTGGTGCGCCCGTGCTCGGTACGGGCCCGGGAGCGCCGCCCCGCCGCGCCCTCGCCCAGGCCGGGGACGCTCAGCGTCTTCGTACGGAACGGCTCGGTGGCGCCCACCGGGCGCTGCTCGCCGCCCCCGGACGGCCGGCCCTGCTCCTGGCCCCGCTCCTGGCCCTGGCCCTGCTCCGGTACGGAGGGGCCGGGCGTGTCGTCGGCGCCCTGCCCGGGGTCCTGCGGCGTGCCCGGGCCGTCGTCCCGCGGCGGCCGGCCGCCGCCGTCCGGGCCGTCCGGGTCCGGGTCGTCGTCCCCGCCGTTCCGCTCCAGCGTGTCGTCCAGCTTCTCCTCGTCGAGCCCCGGCGCGTCGAAGGGGTTGCGCCGCCGCCGGTGCGGGAGGGCGAGCAGCGCCGCCTGCCGCACGTCCTCGGCGAGCACCTCCGTACGCCCCGCCCAGGCGGCCAGCGCCGTGGCCGTCCGCGCCATCACGATGTCCGCGCGCATCCCGTCGACCTCGAAGGCGGCGCAGGTCGCGGCGATCTGCCGCAGCGGCGCGTCGCCGAGGACCACCGCGGGCAGCAGCGCCCGCGCGGCGGCGATCCTCGCCCGCAGCGCCTCCTCCTCACCGGCCCAGCCAGCCGCGAACCCCGCCGGGTCGTCGTCGTACGCCAGCCGCCGCCGCACCACCTCGACCCGCTGGTCGGTCTCCCGGGACGCGGCGACCTCCACGGTCAGCCCGAACCGGTCCAGCAGCTGCGGCCGCAGCTCGCCCTCCTCCGGGTTCATCGTCCCGACCAGCAGGAAACGCGCCGCGTGCCGGACCGAGACGCCCTCCCGCTCCACGTACGACGCGCCCATGGCGGCCGCGTCCAGCAGCAGGTCCACCAGGTGGTCGTGGAGCAGGTTGACCTCGTCGACGTAGAGGATGCCCCGGTGCGCGTCGGCCAGCAGCCCCGGCTCGAACGCCTTCACTCCCTCGGCGAGCGCCCGCTCGATGTCGAGCGCCCCCACGAGCCGGTCCTCCGACGCGCCGACCGGCAGCTCCACCATCCGGGCGTCCCTCGACACACCGGCCCCCGGCTCGTGCGGGCCGTCCGGACACGCCGGGTCGGCCGCCGCCGGATCGCAGGAGAACCGGCACCCCGGCACGACGGCCACCGGCGGCAGCAGCGCCGACAGCGCGCGTACGGCGGTGCTCTTCGCGGTGCCCTTCTCGCCCCGCACCAGCACCCCGCCGATGGCCGGCGAGACGGAGTTGAGCAACAGGGCGAGCTGCAGGTCCTGCTGCCCGACGACGGCGGTGAACGGGAAATGCGTACTCACTGGGCGGTCCCTCCTGCGTCTTTCGCGGATGTACGGGGGTGAGGCAGGGCGCCGCCGGGCGCCCCGGGCGGGACGAACGGGAGCCCCGGCGGCGCGCCCGACTCGATGAGCCGGAGCAGCGCGTCGGTGTCGGCGTGCTCCTCGATCAGGTCGCCGAGCCGGTCCAGCTGCTCCTCGCGCAGCGCGCCGAAGGAGGTGTCGGGCGCGGGGACGAAACGCCGGCCGGCGGCCCGCGCCACCTCGGCCAGGAAGCGGCGGCGGAACGCGTCGCTCTCCAGCGAGCCGTGCCAGTGGGTGCCCCACACCGCCCCCACCCGGCAGCCGTCCAGGAACGGCTCGCCGCCGAGGACGTCCGCCACCCCGTGGTGGATCTCGTACCCCTCCACGGGCGCGCCGAGCGCCTCGCCTACCGGCCGGGCCAGGGTCTTCTCCCGGTCGAAGCGGACGCGCACGGGCAGCAGACCGAGGCCCTCGACGCGGCCGGCCCGGGACTCCACCTCGTCCTCGATGTGCTCGCCCAGCAGCTGGAAGCCGCCGCAGATGCCGAGGACCGGCCGTCCCGCGGCCGCGCGCCGCGCCAGCGCGTCGGCGAGTCCGCGCTCCCGGATCCAGGCCAGCGCCTTGACCGTGCCCCGGGTGCCCGGCACCACGACCAGGTCGGCGTCGGACAGCTCCTCGGCCCGGTCCACGAACCGGACGACGACCCCGGGTTCGGCGGCCAGCGCGTCCACATCCGTGAAGTTCGACATCAGCGGCACCGCGCACACCGCGACCCGCAGCACGTCCTCGCCGTGCGGCGGTGCGACGGCCGCCTCGCGCACCGCCCCGCGCAGCGAGACCCGCAGCCCGTCCTCCTCGTCGATGCCGAGCCCGTGGGCGAAGGGCAGCACCCCGTACGTCGGCCGCCCGGTCAGCCCGCGCAGCATGTCCAGACCGGGCTCCAGCAGCGACACGTCACCACGGAACTTGTTCACCAGATAGCCCGCGACCAGTGCCTGGTCCTCGGGGGCCAGCAGCGCGGTCGTACCGAAGAACGACGCGAAGACGCCGCCCCGGTCGATGTCGCCGACCACCACCACCGGGAAGCCCGCCGCCCGCGCGATGCCCATGTTCACGATGTCGGTGCGCCGCAGGTTGATCTCGGCCGGGCTGCCCGCCCCCTCGCAGATCACCGCGTCGTACGTGGCCCGCAGCTGCTCCAGGCAGTCGGCTACCGTGCCGAACAGGGCCTCCTGCCGACCGCCGTGGTAGCCGCGCGCGCTCATCTCGCCGACCGGCTTCCCCATCAGGACGACCTGGCTGGAGCGGTCGCCGCCGGGCTTCAGCAGGACCGGGTTCATCAGCGCGGTCGGCTCGACGCGGGCGGCCTGCGCCTGCATGGCCTGGGCGCGCCCGATCTCGGCGCCCTCGCGGGTGACGAACGAGTTCAACGACATGTTCTGCGCCTTGAAGGGCGCCACCTTCACGCCCCGGCGCACCAGCCAGCGGCAGATGCCCGCGGTGACGACGCTCTTGCCCGCGTCCGAGGTGGTCCCGGCGACCAGCAGTCCGCCGCTCATGCGCTCCTCCGTCCGGTACCGGTCCGCCGCGCGGCGATCCGTCGTGCGGCGAGGCCGGCACCGAGCCGCCCCGCCACGCACACGCCGAGGGCCAGCGCGCCGACCCGCCGCGACAGCCGCACCGCGCGTTCGATGTCCGCGCCCTCCACGGCCCGGCCGCGCTCCCCGTTGAGCACCGGGCGGTGTTCGACCCGGCCGCCGTACGCGAGGGTCCCGCCCAGCCGTACGCCGAGCGCCCCGGCGAACGCGGCCTCCACCGGACCCGCGTTCGGGCTGGGATGTCTGGCGGCGTCGGCCCGCCAGGCGTGCAGCGCGTCCCGGGGGCGGCCCCCGGCGGCCACCGCGAGCAGGGCGGTGAGCCGGGCGCCGGGCCAGCCCGCGAGGTCGTCGAGGCGGGCCGAGGCCCAGCCGTACCGGCGCAGCCGTGGCGACCTGTGGCCGACCATGGCGTCGAGGGTGTTGACGGCCCGGAACCCGGCCAGCCCGGGAACCCCGGCCACCGCGCCCCACACCAGGGCGCCGACCACGGCGTCCGAGGTGTTCTCCGCCACGGACTCCACCACGGCGCGGGCGATCTGCGGACCGTCCAGGGACTGCGGGTCGCGCCCGCACAGATGCGGCAGCCGCTCCCGGGCCAGGGCGATGTCACCGGCCTCCAGCGCGCCGCCGATGGCCCGCGCCTCCCGGCCCAGGGAGGTGCCGCCGACGACGGACCAGGTGGCGGCGGCGGTCAGCGCCACGGAGGCGGCGGGGCTGCGGCGCACCGCGCGGGCGGCCAGCGCACCACCGCCCACGGCGGCTCCGGCGCAGATCAGGGTGTGCAGCGCGCCCCAGCCGCGGTGGTCGTGCCACAGGCGGCGCTCGACGCCCGCCGCGGCCCGCCCGAAGGCGGCGACCGGGTGGCCCCTGCGGGGGTCACCGAGCAGCAGGTCGCCGAGGAGACCGGCGGTGGCGCCGTACGCGAAGATGCGGTCGGCTCGCACGGCTCAGCCGGCCGTCGCGCCGCGGCGGACTCTCGTACGGAAGGCATCGGGGCCTGGGACGGCGGGCGCATGGCGGCCGGGCATGGCGATATGTCCTCACTCAGGGTCCGCGCCCTGGTTCGACGTGACCGGCGACGAGAGTCTCCTGGCTCCCGGATCCGCGGGGCCCCCGGCCTTCCAGCCCGCTCGCGCGTGCCGTGACGTCCGGTGTGGGGGACCGCTCCCCGGTGACAGTGGCGGGACCGCGCCGGATTCGCACCGGCTTCCTCTGCTGTCGCCGTAATTGGCTCCGGCAGTCCACCATGCCCCGCGAAGGCCCGTCAACCTGCCGTTGACCTGCGGCGGGGCAGTGTGCCGAGACGCACATCGGGCCGGGCACCCGGGGGTGTCCGGCCCGATGCGGGCGTGCGCGGGGTGGGTCAGGCGACGATCAGGAAGATGCCGTACCCGACGGCCGCCGCGCAGAGCGCGAAGCAGGCGTACGCGCCGGCGCGGGCCAGCAGCGGCGAGCCGCCGGAGCCGCCCTGCGCAGCCGGTTCGGGCTGCTTGGAGAGGCCGACGATGCCCAGGGTGAAGAGACCCACCAGCGCGACGGTGACCACGAGGGAGACACCGAAGACGGAGCCGAGGGCCGCCCAGTCGATTTTCATGCTGATTCCTTAGACGGTCGGTGCGGGACCGGTCAGACGGCGGCGGGCTGCGCCGGGTCCTGAGGGGCCTTGGGCGTGACCGGGAGGGCGGTCACGACGGCCGCGGCCGGGGCGGCGGGGGTGGTGGCGGCCTGGGCCGCGGTGGTGGGCGGCGGGCTGACGGCGGCGATGGCCGTGGTGACGACACCGGCGGGCTCGGCGGGGACCGGGGCCGGGGCCCCGGCGCCCGGGGCGACGTCGTCGTGGCCGACCGGCTTGCGGCGGGAGAGCAGCCAGATCGAGCCGGAGCCCAGGACCAGCAGGGCCGCGACCACGACGACGCCCCAGGTGCCCTGCTTGGTGAGCAGCTCCGCGCCCGCGCCGACCAGACCGGCGGCCGGCAGGGTCAGGCCCCAGGCGACGAACATCCGGGTGGCGGTGGACCAGCGGACCACACCGCCCTGGCGGCCGAGGCCCGCGCCCATCACGGCGCCGGAGCACGACTGCGTGGTGGAGAGCGAGAAACCGAGGTGCGAGGAGGCCAGGATGACCGTGGCCGCGCTGGTCTGGGCGGCGAAGCCCTGCGGCGGCTTGAGGTCGGTGAGGCCGCTGCCCATGGTGCGGATGATGCGCCAGCCGCCCAGGTAGGTGCCGAGCGCGATGGCGAGACCGGCGGAGACGATCACCCAGACCGGCGGGTTGGCCCCGGGGTGCAGGACCCCGCCGGTGACCAGGGCCAGCGTGATGATGCCCATGGTCTTCTGCGCGTCATTGGTGCCGTGGGCGAGGGAGACCAGCCCGGCCGAGGCGATCTGGCCGGCCCGGTAGCCCTTGGCGGTGGCCTTCTCCTGGGCCTCGTCGCGGATCTTCCCGCCGATCCGGTACGTCAGCCGGGTGGCCAGCAGCGCGGCGACACCGGCGACGATCGGGGCGGCGACCGCGGGGAGCAGCACCTTGGTGACGACGGTGCCGCCGTTGACGGACGACCAGCCCGCCGACATCACGGCCGCGCCGATCAGACCGCCGAACAGGGCGTGCGACGAGCTGGAGGGCAGCCCGACCAGCCAGGTCAGCAGATTCCAGAGGATGGCGCCGACGAGTGCCGCGAAGATCACTTCCGTGCGCAACCCGTCCTCGTTGACGATCCCGCCGGAGATCGTCTTGGCGACCTCCACCGACAGGAACGCGCCGACGAGATTGAGAACGGCGGACATGGCCACCGCGGTCTTCGGTCTGAGTGCACCGGTCGAGATGGTGGTCGCCATCGCGTTCGCGGTGTCGTGGAAACCGTTCGTGAAATCGAACACTAGAGCTGTCACGATCACAATCGCGAGGAGCAGCGTGATGTGTTCCATTTACCCAGGCAATCGTTCGACGTCATTGGCATGTGGACCGTAGGCAACCTGGGTAAACGGAAGATGAACTGGGGAGGGCACTGTGGTGACTCCAACCGGAGTCACAGCGTTCCGTTTCTGTTCGAGGTGTGTTCCCCGGAAGGCGGAACGCGGTGGTCCGCCCGGCCCTGTACCCATCGCTCCCCAGGGCTGACAGGATCGGTCCATGAGCGATCAGCTTCGGCGCATGAGCGATCAGAAATGTGACGTGATCGGACGGGCGTGGGACGGGGTCGTCGCCACCGCGCGGCGGACGGCGGCCGAGGGGCTCGTCGTCGGGACGTCGGGAAACGTGTCGGCCCGGGTCGGCTCCACCATCCTCGTCACCCCCAGCGGAGTGCCCTACGACCGGCTGCGCCCCGAGGACGCCGTGGGCGTCGATCCGGACGGCAACCGCCTCTTCGGCGACCTGGTCCCGACCAGCGAACTCCCGCTCCACCTCGCCGTCTACCGGAACACGGACGCCGCCGCCGTCGTCCACACCCACGCGGTGCACGCCACGGCCGTCTCCACCCTGGTCGCCGAGATCCCCCCGGTCCACTACGCCGCGGCCATGCTCGGCGGCCCCGTCCGCGTCGCCGCCTACGCCCGCTACGGCACCCCCGAACTGGCCGAGTACATGCTCACCGCCCTCCGGGACCGCACCGGCTGCCTGCTCCGCAACCACGGCACCGTCACCTACGGGACCACCCTGGACCAGGCGTACGACCGGACCGCCCAGCTCGAATGGCTCTGCCGCCTCTGGCTCGCCGCGAGCTCCGTCCCCGGACACACCCCGAGCCTGCTCACCCCGGACCAGCTGGACGAGGTGGGCGAGGCGCTCAAGGGATACGGGCAGCCGGGCTGACCCGACCGGCCCAGCGCACGGCCCCGTCCGCTGGCAGCGGGCCCCCGCCGCCACGAGACTGGGGCCGTGCGCCCGGCAACGATCACGGCAGCAGCCGTCACCACGGTCCTCGGCGTCGGCGCGGCGGCGGTCGCGGCCGGCCGGTACGCCAGCGACGTCGCCCTGCGGGCCCCCGCGGGGCGCCCGCTCCCCGCCGACCGCCGACTCACCGTCCACGCCACGGCGGCCGGCCAGGTCACCCTCACCCGCTCCTTCACCGCCCTGCGCCCCGGCACGTACGGACTGGTCGGCGACGACGTCCACGCCGTGGTCGGGCCGGTGATCGAGAACGCCCACGCCGCCCCCGACACCGTCGTCCGACGGCTGGAACGCGTGGACCGGGGCACCCTGGAGCCCGGCGACAAGGTCCGGGTGACCCCGCAGCTGTTCAGCGGCGACCCCTTCCGCGCCCTCGGCCTCGCCCACGAGGAGGTCGAGATCCCCGGCGAACTCGGCGCCCTGCCCGCCTGGTTCGTGCCCGGCCCCCGCGACACCTGGGTCATCACCGTGCACGGCCTCGGCACCACCCGGGAACACCCCATGAACCTCATGGGCTTCCTGAACGGGCTGCGGCTGCCCGTGCTCGACCTCGCCTACCGCGGCGACGCCGGGGCCCCGCGCTCGCCCGACGGCCTCGTCCACCTCGGCGAGTCCGAATGGCGCGACCTGGACGCGGCGATCCGCTTCGCCGTGCGCCACGGTGCCCGCGACGTCGTCCTGCACGGCTGGTCCACCGGCGCCTCGATGGCGCTGCACGCGGCCGTCGGCTCCGCCCTGCGCGACCGGATCTCCGGACTCGTCCTGGACTCCCCGGTCCTGGACTGGAACGCCACCCTGCGCGCCCTGGCCGTCGCCCGCGGCGTCCCGTCCTTCCTGCTGCCGCTCGCACAGCGCGCCGCCGAGGGCCAGACCGGGGTGCACGGCGGCCGGCTGCTGGACGAATCCGTCGCCCGCTCCCTGCGCACCCCCACCCTGGTCTTCCACGGCCCGGACGACCAGCTCGCCCCCTGGCAGCCGACCCGCGACCTCGCCGCCCGCCGCCCCGACCTGATCGCCCTGCACCCCGTCCCGCAGGCACCGCACGCGGCGATGTGGAACGCCGACCCGGCCCGCTACGAGGAGACCCTGCGCCGCTTCCTGGTCCCCCTGATGTGACCCGGCCGGGGAGGGCGGCCCGCCCTCCCCGCGAACCGGCCCCGGACCGGGGCTTCCGGTCCGCCCGGCGCAAGATCCGTCAGGCGCCCCCGGATCCCCGCGATGTGACCGGATGGGAGAGGGTAAACGCCTCATTGTCCCAGGCCCGGACCGGGATCGCCGTCCCGGGAATCCGGGTTCCGTTTGGGCTTTCGGGCCGTCAGGGGCAAGACTGCTACCCGTGACGTCCCGTAACCCGCGCGACTCCAGGCTGCGACTTGTCCGCCCGCGACCCCTTGCCACCGCCCGCAAGGCCGTGACCACCCGGCGCACCAGGCCGGCCCCCCGCCCGCCCGAGGGCACCCCACCCCGGTCGGAACTGGCCCGCCAGGCCAGGGCCGCCCTCGCCGACGCCGTACGGATCGCCCGGTGGGCCGCCGACGGCGCGACCCCCGGCGCGCCACCGCTGGCCGCCCAGGCGCTCCAACGCGCCGCGGCCGCCCTCGAACTGTCCCCGGCACAGGTGCGCTCCGGCTGGGACCGGGCCAGGCTCGCCGGCCTGGTCGAACTGCACGGCGACACCGCACGCCCCGGCTGGCGGCTGCGCGCCTGGGACCGCGACGACTCCGCCGTGCTCCGCGGCTGGGTGGCGCTCTTCGACGCCTGGTCGCTCGTCCACCCGGCGCCCGCGGGCCTGGAGTCCACGGCCGCCGCCGAGGCCGTCGAGGCGGTGCCCCAGGTCCTCTCCCTCCTCCAGCTCTCGGCGGGCCCGGTCACCGTCCCCGCCCTGCTGGACCTGCTCGCCCAGCGCGTCGCCGAACTCCGCGAGGAGCGCTGCGAGGTGCCGTACGGGCCGCAGCCGCTGCCCGGACCGGCCGAGCCCGCCCCGCCCGCCGACCCGGCCGCCCTGCTCGACTGGGCCCTCGACGGACTGGCCGCCGTCGGCGCGCTCACCCTCGGCACCGGACACGCCACCCTCACCCCGCTCGGCAACTGGGCGGTCTGGGTCAAGCTGGAGCAGATCTGCGTCGCCGCCCAGAGCCCGGCCGGGAACATCGAGCAGTCCGCCGCCGACATGCTGCTCGGCTGCGCGAGGCTCACCCCGGGCCCGGCCCGCGACGAGTACCGGGCCTGGCTGGCCGCCCGCCCGGTCGGCAGCGCCGTCGCCGAACTCCTCGACGTGGCCCGGGGCGAGGACGCCCTCCTGCGCGGGCTCGCCTTCGAGGCGCTCCGGGTCGTGGGCGCCCCCGCCGAGCCCGAGGTCCGCGCCGTGCTCGCCGACGCCTCGCTGCGCCCCTACGCGCTGCTCTGGCTGGCCGAGTACGACGGCACCGACCCCGAGGACGCCCCCGACGTCCTCAGCCGCGAAGAGGCCACCTGGCTCTGGGTCGACACCGCGGCGGCCGTCGCCGACCACGGCGAGACCGGGCTGCTGGTCCGCCACCTCGACTCCGCCGTCCAGGGCACGGTCCCGGCCCTCCTGGAGGAGGTACGGGCCGTCGGCCATCCGCGCACCGTGCAGGTACTGGTGGCGCTGGCCGCCGCCCACCCGGACCCGGCACTGGCCAAGGCGGTGCGCCGGGCCGCGTTCCAGGTGCACACCGGCGGCGCCTGACCGCGCCGGGCGGGCCCGAGAGCGCTCGGGCCCGCCCGGCGGCCGTCAGCCCGCCGACCCCGGCGCGTACGTACCGAAGCTCCAGACGTTGCCCTCGGCGTCCCGCGCCATGTAGTCCCGTGAGCCGTAGTCCTGGTCGGTGGGCGGCACCAGGATCTCCACCCCGTGCTCCACCGCTCTGGCGTGGTGCGCGTCGATCTCCTCGACCACGACGTAGACGCCGACGGGGCCCGCGTCCCGCATCGCCCGGGAGAAGACGCCGTCGCGCCCCTTGGAGCCCAGCATCACCCTGCCGTTGCCGCAGGACAGCTCGGCGTGGAGCACCGCGCCGTCCTCGCCCTCGTACACCGCCTCCCGGACGAAGCCGAACGCCTCCGTCAGCGTCCCGATCGCCGCCTGCGCGTCCTCGTACAGAATCGTCGGATAGATGGTCGGAACTCCGGCCGCCGCGTTCGCCACCGCACTCACCTCTCCTGCGCCACGTCCTCACGGTGATCCGCCGCCCAGTCTTCCACCGGGCACCGACAGTGGCCCGGCGGCGCTCAGCGGAAGGTGTCGCAGGAGGCGAGGTCCCCGTCGCGGTAGCCGGTGGTGAACCACTGCCGGCGCTGGGCGGCCGAACCGTGCGTCCAGGACTCCGGGGTGACCCGGCCCTGGAACTTCTCCTGGATCCGGTCGTCACCGACCGCGGCCGCCGCGTCGAGCCCGTCCCGGACGTCCGCCGTGGTCAGCGAGGTGAGCAGCGGGCGCCCGGTCGCCCCGTCGGGCGTGGTCGTCGCGTGGTGGGCCCAGATCCCGGCGTAGCAGTCCGCCTGGAGCTCCACCCGGACCGCGTTGCTGTTCGCGCCGGTCCGGCCGTCCTGCGCCCGCCGGAGCGTCCCCATCAGGTCCTGCACGTGGTGGCCGTACTCGTGGGCGACGACATAGGCCTGGGCGAAGGGGCCGCCGCTGGAGCCGAACTTCGTCCGCAGCTCGTCGAAGAAGCCCAGGTCCAGATAGACCTGCCGGTCACCGGGGCAGTAGAACGGCCCGACCGCCGAGCTCGCGGCGCCGCACGCGGTGTTGATCCGGTCACTGAACAGGACCGTCCGGGACGGCGTGTACGTGGCCCCGCGCTGCCGGAACTCCTGCTTCCAGTAGTCCTGCACGCTGTTGACCACCGCCACGGTCCGGCAGTCCTCCCGGGTGTTCGCGTCCCGCCCGGTCCGGCAGTCCCGCTCCACCTGGGCGGCGGTGGACGAGGTCGGCGCCGTGGTCGGCCCGCCCGACGAGAGCCCGAGCTCCTCGGGGCCGACGCCGAAGAACAGCCCCAGCAGGAGCGCGACGAGCCCGACGACGCCGCCGCCCACCGTGGCCCTGCCGCCCGGGATCCGGCTGCCGCGCGCGTCCTGGACCTCGGACGTGTCCAGACCGGCATCGTCGTCGAACTGCATGGTCCTGCCTTCCGCTCCGCGCTGTGGTCCCGCCTCCGCCGAGTATCGGACAGGTCACGCCGCGCCGCCTTTCCGGCCGTGCGGCGGCCACCCCGGGCGGCTGCCGGGAAGCACGCGGAAAAGCAGTTGCACACCGCCAGTAGAATGGCCCCATGGCAATTCTCCTTGTGCATTAGCGGCGTCGAGACATCTCCGCCCTCGTCCCGTAAGCCGTCCAACCGCCCTGGAGTATTACCGTGATCACCGCCTCCGGCATCGAGCTGCGTGCCGGCGCCCGCATCCTCATCGAGTCCGCCTCCTTCCGTATCTCCA
>NZ_JBIBUU010000034.1:0-46395 GCF_043079735.1 Streptomyces sp. NPDC015144
GCGCGCGTCCTCCTCCGGAGGAACGACGCACGGTCCTACGGACCGTCAAGAAGATAAAGCCCTACGGGCTTTATGCAATTCCTCCGGAATTGCATAGTGAATTCCATCCGGAATTCACGCGGCGCGTAACTGCCGGGTGTGTCCTCCGCTCCGCTCACGGACACACCCTCACCTGCCGGCCTGTCACCTCGCTTTCGCTCATGGGGGCTTGGGGTGTGCCCGCTGTCGCGGGCGGCTGGCTACGGAAGGGCGGGGCTGGATGCGATCTGATGGAACGTGGGGGCCAGGGTGTCGAACCCGTGCATCACATCCGCCCGTACCAGGGTAGGGATCGGAAATCCGTCCCACCCCCTACAGGGATGGATCAAGGCTATGCATCACGAAACACTGCCAGGGGTAGATACTGGGTTTCTACGACACCACCGTCATTCCACTTCAAGGAAGAAGGAAACGCCCAGGAAGGCGCGCTCAAATTGACGGCAAACACATCCCACAGGAGCCGGATACCCGGAGCCGCTTACCATTCCCTGCCCCTCAAAAACACCCCGGAAATTTCGAGCATACGCGGCGGAACTTGAATTCGCTCACAGGCGATCAGGACCGCCGCGCCGCCGTCGACCATGCCCGGCGCGCGGAGGCCCTGCCGACGCGCGAGAGGAACGTGAATGGCAGCCAGATCCCCCGAAGGCGCTCCCGACCTGTCCCGGCGCCCCCACCCACTTCTTCGCGGGCGGCCTGGGCGATCCTCACCAGGCACATGGCCATTGAGGAGGACCTCCCGCAGCCTGCGGGACCGGAACGGCGGCGCGCCCCCGCGACGGGGGTTGCCCAAAGCGGCACGGCCGTGGGCAGCCGGAGGAGGCCGGCACGCGGTTGACGCAGCCACGGCCGCGCCCCGAGCGGAATGGGTGACGGCGGAACCGCCCGGACGGGCCGGAGCAACGGGGCCTGTCCGCAGGCGGTCCCGCTCCGTTCCTAGAAGAGCGTCAGGCAGCTGGCCTTATCGTTGATCCCTGTCGGGACGTTGATCGTGGGACCGTAGGCGCCGAACTGCCCGAGGAGGTTGGAACAACCACCAAAGACGCTGTAGGTGTCGAATAGCTGCATGGTGGCGCCGCTCCTGTTCCAGAGTGAGCTGATCTTGTTGTTCATGTCGTAGTTGGCGAGGTTGAAGGTACCGAGCCGGGGCACCACCCACAGATTCGGTGTGCCATTCGTGCTCTGGAACACGCACGCCTGGCCGTGCAGGCAGTTGTCCCACGCCTCCGTCCCGGTCGTACCGGTGATCTTGATCGGCTGGATCGACACCACAGCGTCGGCCGTCTTGCTCTCGGAGGGCGTTTCGGCTGCTGCAGCCGTGCCGGTCGCAGACGCGAGAACCATCGCGACCGCTGCCAGAGCAATACGCTTACGCATCAGATGAGCCTCCTGTCAGCACGTGCGGTGTGCACGCGAGTCCTCGTATCGTGATGCTCCGCGAGTTTGTGAGGTTGGGTGCCAGCGCACGGCAGGTAGGCAATCAGCGCGGAGAATACGCCTCCGAAGTTTGATTGCGGAACTGCCCGAAAGTCGCGTCGTGGGCTCTCTTGAACACGCGGCGGAGCTCTGGCGGGCTGAAGGATCCGTTCCTGTGACGGAGCCGAGGGCGTCGGCTTCTCGTGTTCTGGTCGGGCCTCGCCGCCCGTGGTAGCCGTGCAGCTGGTATTCGGACCGGTTCACCCCGGCAATGCCAGTGCCGGCGTGGACGGCGCCTTGATCCGCCCGGGGTCCATGGCCGCGAGCTTCGCGAGCGGGCCGTCGAGGGCGAGGCCGCGCTGCGCGGCGACGTGGTGACGGTCCAGCTGCTTGTAGAGGGTGTGCGAGCTCCCGAGGACGGCCGCAGCGCGGAAGGGCGGGCGGCCTCCAGCAGTTCGGGCCCCGGATCGACGGGAGGGGCCGTCTGCCGCGACGCGGCACGGCGGTGGTACGCCTTCTGCCGGCAGGCGGGGCGGCAAGTACCGGGAATCGGCACGCCCAGCCGTAACGGGCTGCCCGCACTCCTCGCATGGGCGGCCCGACCCGCGGTTGCCGTTACTGGTACGTGTGAGGGACGTCCGGCACGCCCGGGAGCACGTCACCCCCCGCAGCAGCGCCTCCGCCCCGCGGACCACGTCCAGGCCCGCATCCGGCGACGCACGCCTGGGGCGGGAGGGCCTCCCCGCGGCCGGCCAGGCCCCACCACTCCGAAGACGCCGCAGGCGGCTTCCCAAGCCCTCGTGGAACCTCAGCCCGACCTGGTAATTACTCCGCAGCGTTGATGCTGTTCGGGGGATTGAATACGCAGAACTCGTTGCCTTCCGGGTCGGCAACGACGATCCAGCGAAAGCCGTGTTCGCTGAGTTCTTCGGAGAGCCTCGCAACGCCGAGCCGTTCAAGGCGACTGACCTCGGACACCAGGTCTGCGGTGCCAAAGTCGAGGTCAAGGTGCATGCGGTTCTTGCCCTGCTTGGGTTCTGGGACGTGCTGCAGGAGAAGGGTTGGTGCAGGAGCGGGACCGACCAGGCTCAGGTAGGGGGATCCCTGGAAGCCGCGCCGGTAGTCCAGCGGGGCGAGCGCGGCGAGCCAGAAGTTCGCTTGCGCTTCGGTGTCGACACAGTCCAGCGTCACAACGATCTGCATGGCGGAAGGGTAGGAGGCTTGGTGCGTCCTGCCGATCCATTTTTCCGGGGACCTGCGACGGGGCCATCTCCGCGCGCAGTGAGTGGCACAGGGCTTCCACGCCCGCCTTGGAGGCGCAGTACGCGCTCATCATCGGCGCGGCCCCGATGGAGGCCAGGGACGCGATCTGGAGGTAGTGCCCGTGGGTGTCCAGCAGGTGCGGCAGGAACACCCGGGCGGTGACCGCGCTGCCGACGAGGTTGACCTCGATCACGCGTCGCCATCTCTCGGGGTCGGAGTCCGCGAACGGCCCGCCCTCGGCCACGCCCGCGTTGGCGACGACGATCGACGCGGGGCCCAGACGGCGGCGCACCTCGTCGGCGGCGCGCGCCATCGCCGCGTCGTCGGTGACGTCGACGTGTCAGTGCCCGGTGGGTGCGGGGAGCGTGCCAGCCACCCGGGCGAGCGCCTCCTCCTCCTCCAGGCCTAGCAGTGCCACCCGGGCGCCCCGGGCGGCCAACTCCCGGGCAACGGCCTTGCCGAGGCCGCGTGCCCCGCCCGTCACCACGGCCGTACGGCCGCTCAGCGGGTGTTTCCGGTCGGTCACGGGACTCCTTGGCGGTGTCGGTAAGGGCCCAGATGGCCTGTTCCGGCCATGGTGACCCGGGGGTGCCGGATGTGCGCGGCGGGAGTGGCGGGAGGTGGCCCCACGTGCGGCCGCGGGGCAGGAGGCCGGAGACCGCCGTTCGAGTCGCGGCGGGCGGCCGGCCCGTCGAAGGCGCCGGTATCGATGATCCCGAGCGTGTTCGGCCAGGAAGGGCTCTGGGATGTGTTCAGGGTTCGAGCAGGAGCCCGAGGGCGTGAGCGAACTCTGCCGGCTCGGCGCTTGCGCCGAGGTGATTGCCGGGCATGTCGATCAGAGGTAGGTCTAGAAGTTCAGCGAGTGCTTGGGCCGCCCGGCGCGCCATCTGGTGATGGCTCAGCACGCCAGCGCACAGCGTCACCGAAACGCGACGGATGGCCTCAACGTCGGGGACGTAGAAGACCGTGGGGCCGGCCATCCGCCCCAGGAAGTAGCGGTTCTTGTCGAGTTCCTCGGCCGGTAGCTCGGGTAGCGCCATATGGGCGGGAGGCGTCTGATCTGGTCCTGTGTGGTGGGCAGCGCCGCTGAGGTCGAAGAACTCTTGCGCTGCCCGCTGAGGATCAGCCTCTGCAGCATTGAACGCTGCGGCGGCTCGGCCAGTCAGGTCTGTGGCATCCAAGAGGGACACAAGGGGCGGCTCATGCAAGACGGCCCGGCCGACCACGTCAGGATGCTGCTTGCCCAGCTCCAGCAGCGTCACGGCACCACCACTGGTACCGACGAACAGGGCGGGCCCTCCGGTGAACCTGTCGACAAGTGCAGCAAGGTCCTCGGCAAGGACCTGGGGCGTGGGCTCGGCCATCCCTGGGACCGCACGGCTGGCACCGATACCACGCGGATCGTGGGTGACGACGGTGAACCGGCCTGCAAGCTCATGAGCCAGCGCCGCGAATCCGGACCGCCCAGTCGGCGCCCCGACGAGGAACAGCAGTGGCCCCTCACCCTGGACACCGAAGGCAATCGTGCAGTCCGGTCGGTCGAGATAGTCCACCGAACTCGTAATCCGATCACTGAAGTCCGCGATCTTCCGAGAGATCACATCAAGCGCACGGTCCAACTCCTCGCGTCTGTCGCGCACGCGCCGGCGATGAGCCGTCAGCAACTCCACTCGGAGCCTGGCCGGATCAGCCACCTTGTCGTCAGCGCCTGTGAACTGCGCGATATCGGCCAGTGGCATCCCCGTCTCACGGAGATGAACCAGCATGCGGATCAGCTCGACATCGGCCGTCGTGTATTGGCGATGCCCCGCACTGTCGCGCCGTGGAGACGGCACAACCCCCTGACGTTCGAAGTACCGCAACGTGTCGGGCTCCAGACCGATCCACGCCGAAACCTCCGCGATACCAAACAGCTCATCTGCCTCACTCATGCCTCAAGCCTCGCCCTTGAACCTCGGTACAGGTCAAGCGATCGTCAGCCGACCGCAGCTTCGACAAACCCAATTAACCGATGCCGGGCCGATCGGCGAGCCAGGCCGCCAGGCTCGATGCCTCCCGGTCGGGCAGCAGGTTGACAGGACGGCGGGTCTCGACGTCGACGTGTACGGTGCCGTAGTGGCGACCCTTACGGGTGGCGTACTCGTCAACGCCGACCACACGCGGGGCGGGTATCTCCGGCTCGGGAAGGGTGTCGACCAGGCGCAGGACGGTGCACCGGCTGACGCAGCCCCCGAGCGCGGAGCTCAGGCGGGCGTCGGCGCGGCCCGCCAGGGCGAGACCGATCGCGGCCAGCGTCGCGCGCAGCGGCTCGGTCCGCTGACCGTGTCGACAGGTCAGGCCGGGTATCTGCTCGACGAAGGTGCGGCGGATGCACCTCGCCGCAGGCGAACCGGCGGACCCTCAGCTGAAGAACGTCACTGTCCGGCCGGTGCTCGGGTGAGTCCGGTTCCGACCTTGGTCAGCATCTGGCCGAGGAGGTGGAGGGCTCGTGCCCGCGTCGGCACTCCGCGCGCTGTTCCGGCCCAGTAGGCGTCGGTGAGCTTCTCGGTCGCCGCGAGGATCCGGTCGTCGTCCTGGGTGGCCAGCACGAGGACGAACCGCACGTAGTCGCCGATGTCGGTGTCCTGGGGGTGCTGGAGGAGGAGAGTCTGCAGCGCGATGTCAGGGCGGGCAGGGTGCGGTCCGTCGGGAAGACGACGGCGAGGCTGGCGAGGGCGAGGCAAACCGCAGGGCATTCGGCCGACCAGCGGGCCAGCAGATGAGGAACGTGAGCCTGAACCACTCTGCGGGCCCGGGCTTCGCTGTCGGGATCGGCATGTTGCGGGGTGGCCGGCCAGGTATCGGCGATGTGGCGCTCAGCGACGGTTGCAGCGCTGAACAGCAGGTCGACGGCTTGGAATCGCTGTCGGGCTAGAGTCCGCTCATCAACGGCGAGGGCCGCGACCAGGACGAGGCCGTCGGCGGTGGCGGGCTGGCAGGTGTCCTGGGGCAGGATCTCGTTGTAGAAGTCGGCGAGGAAGCTCCGGTCGTCCCAGCAGGGGTCGGTCTCGGAGCCGAACAGCATCACGGCCTGGGGCGGCCTGCGGCCCGGCATGCGGTCGGCGATGACGTCCCGGAAGAGCTGCCGGATCGGCGGAACGGAGACATTCGAGCCGTGCCGTGCCTGCTCGGGTTCGGCGTGCGTGTCCATGACCAGCGCAGCCTACTGGAGCGTCTCGGGCCGACGGTCCGCCGCCTGGCGGGGACGGGTAGGTCGTCGGCCCTGAGTCCGCAGTGGTCAGCGGGGTGGAACTCAGCCGCGATCCTGGCCCACCAGCGCGGCGCCCACGCCGAGTCCCTCGCGGCCGGGCAGGCCGCCCGCGCACAGCTTCACCGCCTCGGCCCCGGCCGGTGGCGGCCTGCGGCCGCTGCGCGACCCGGATGTCGCCGGGCTCGACGAGGACGACGAGGAGTGGACGAGACCTTGGCGACTCCCCGGAAGCAGCATTGTTGCCCGGGGTGAGGGCCGGCCAGGGGAGGGTCCTTCCGGAGTCGAAACTGGGGCCTCGGGGGTCGCTGGTAAGGGTGCCGTCCAGGCCCTCGATGGGTCCGCATCCAGACCCCGGCGCCGGTTCGCGACTCCCTGGTCGGCAGCCTCCGGACAGTCGCTCACGCGTCCGCCTGCGGCACCTGAAGAATGCCTCTGACCTGGTGTTTTCCTGGGATTTATCTAACCTGGGAGGTTCTACTCAACATCTTCGGAGGGGACATCGTGAGCGAGAAAGACACCAGGTACGACGCCAGCCACATCCAGGTGTTGGAGGGGTGGGAAGCGATTCGGAAGCGGCCCGGGATGTATGTCGGCTCGACGAGTGAACGCGGCCTGCGTCAGATGGTGTTCGAGGTCGCGGACCGGGCGGTGAACGAGGTTCTGGCCAGCCGTGCCTCCTCCGTCGACATCACTCTGACGCCCGGTGGCGGCGTGTGTGTCGCCGACGACGGGCCGGGCGTTCCCATCGACGAGACGGAGGGCGCCAGCGTGCCCGGGCTCGAAGCCCTGCTCACTCAAATGCAGACCAGAGTGGATACCGGAGGCCACCGCGACGTGCCGCTCGGCTTCTGCGGCATAGGCCCTGCTGTCGTCAATGCCCTGTCGCGCCGGATGACGGCCGAGGTGCGCCGCGAGGGAGTCCGATGGGCCCAGGAATATGCGCGCGGCGTGGCGACCACCCCGCTCACCAAGGTGGGGGCAGCGACCGGATGCGGAACCACCATCACCTTCTGGCCCGACGCCGACATCTTCGGAACCACAGAGTTCTCGTTCGATGGACTGGAGGAGCGGTTCAGAGAACTGGCTTTCCTGAACCAGGGCCTGGACATATCGCTGACCGACCTGCGCCGCCTGGATGTGTCCCATTCGGTGCGGCTCCACTTCCCAGGCGGGACGCAGGACTTCGTTGACTTCCTCGACGGCCACGCAGCGGCGCACGCCCTTTTGGAGACCATCGCCTTCGGGCGAGAGGTTCCTCAGATGGCTGGGGAGATGGACATCGCCTTCCGCTGGTGCAGTTGCCCTGACGAGCGGGTGCGGAGCTTCGCCAACAGCTGGCCCACCGTCGACGGTACGCACGTGGTGGGATTCCGCGACGGGATGGCGGCCGCGGTCACCGCGTACGCGCGGGAGCACGGGCTGCTGACACCTATGGACCCCGACATTGGCGCCGATCGGATCCGCGAGGGCCTGACGGCGGTCGTGTCGGTGAAACTGGACCGCCCTGAGTTCGAGGGCGCCACGCGCGGCGTGCTGGGCAACTCCGAAGTGCGCGACTGTGTCGGACAAGCCGTACAGGACCACCTCGGCAGGTGGCTGAAGGAAGACCCGGAGCGGGCTGCAGCCGTCATCGACCCGATCGTCCAGGGTGCCCGCCGGGACTGACCGACAACGAACCGCCCTGCCGGTCCAGAAGACCGAGACCGACAGGATGTCGGAGCGCAGAGGCGCGCTGCCTTCAGCCCCGCAGATCGGTCCCCTCCGGGCCGCGTGGATGATGGCGCGGTGACAAACATCAGCGTCGCCCATGTGAAGGTCCACTTCCGGATGGAGATTGATGAGGACGGCTGTCCGCCCGCAAGCGTCGAGTTGTTCTGTCATGTTCTGTCCGTCGCTTCCGGCGAACGGGCGAGAGGTGATCTCATCGCCTGCCGCCACCCGGCGAACTGGGTGACGGTACGTGGGCGGTGGGGTGGCGGTGGTCACTGATCCAGACCGGCACCGAGTCCTACCGCTACCAGACCATCCAGGAATCCCTCTTCGTGTCCACGAGCTGACTCCCCCGTGGCTGTTCCCGGACTCCGAGATCACGGGAGCGGCTTCTGGCTCGCTTCGGGGTGATCGGTCCGAATCGGCGGTGTCAGCCGTTCCAGCCGATCACCAGCCCGGCAAGTACGAGTACGAAGCCAGATGAGCACACGACTCGTTGCTGACGAGACCATGCTTCCCACCCTCGTTGCCCCTTGCTCCCTACCGCAATCCCGACCGTGCCAACGATGAATGCACCGAACCCGAACCAGGCCATGCACCTATCGGAAGCGGCAAGACGCGGGATCGTCAAGAGGAGCTGCAACACCCGCCACTGCCTCTCAGCAGCACGGAGGGCCGGACCCACAGGGGTCCGGCCCTCCGGCACGTCCAAGGCGAGGGCCCCAGCCGCAAGGGGGCCGGTCGTCCTCCGGACCCGCTGTCTGCCGAGACCACGGCCCGGATCCGCCGGACGACGGCCCCGAACGGGCACCGGCGGATCGCGGGCGGATTCCCCGACAGATGGCCTGGTGACGGGCCCCGCCGCCGCGAACGGCTGTCAGCCCTGGTCAGGACCGCCACCGGCACCGCCAGAGCGCCGCCCGGGGACCGCCGCCGCACCGCCACCCGGCGAACTGGGTGGCGGTGCGGCGACGGTGGCCTGGCGGTGCTCTGGCGGTGCCGGGTGGCGGTCACGGAACGGGGCAGGGGCCCGCGCCGCGCCGCCCCTACGGTCTGCGGTCGGAAGGGCGGTCGCGGCCCGCAGAGCGGGGGACCTGGCGCCGCCGGCGCGGGGTCACCGGAGCACGATCGGGACGAAGACCGTCGCGAAGACGGTGGCGGCGCTCAGCACCACCATGAGCGGCGTAGCGAGAGCGGGGCGGTAGCGGGTCAGGCAGAACCGCCCGACCAGGACCATGGCGACAACGACGACGACCAGGGCGGCGACGACCAGGGCGAGCGAGGACATGGGACTCCCTTGGGTAGGTGCGCTCCGGTGAGCGCGGGGTGGTGGCAGCACGATCGACGAGCCGGGCCCAAGCAGCGCAAGGGCCGGAGCTGGGGCGGCTCCACCGGTGTCCCTTTAGTTATGTGGGGGTGAAGGCGGGATCTTTCACTGGCCTTCGAGGAATCTGCGCCGGCACCTACGAACCGCCCGCCCCGGTCCCTGCGTGGAACCTTTTCCCGCAGGGGTTTCTGCGTCGGCATCCGCAGAACGCTCGCCCTCCCGCACGCCGGGCCCGGGGCCGTGGGTCAGCATGTGGGTCAGCGGCGGGCAGGCGGCGCGGACGGGGCGAGTCACGCGGGCGACGCTAGGTACAGAGCGCCGAGGGCTGGAACGGGAAGCGGGGACCGTCCTGTACGGGCAGGACCACCTCCGGCGCATCAGCGCGGAAACGGTGCAGGGCGAGACCCTCGGTAGGTGTCTTCGCGGAGGATGTAGCTGATGGTGCCCATGGACAAGGTTCGTCGTCGTAGGGAGATCAGGCCGGTCATCTCCTCTGCGGCGAGAATGCCCCAGCTCCACTGTGCACGCGGGGGGTTTCGGCGGCTCGAGCGAGGGCCGTGCGGTTCTTCTCGTGGGCCTGGCCGAGGATGAGAGGCTTACCGGTGTGGTGTGCCGGACGGATGCGCCGCTGTAGATGCGGGTGAAGGCCAGTGCGTCGTCGGGGCTGAGGGCGCGCAGAGTCACCATGTGGCGGCCAGCTACCTCGCGGCGGGCCGGTCGGCGGGGTCGGGGACAAGGCACGCGGTGGTGAGCGAAGGTCAGACGCGGACTGCGTCGATCGCGGCTATTGCGTGGGAAGACCGCCTCATGCGGCTATCGGGTCAAGTTGACCTTGGTCAGCCAGCTGCGAAGGCGGCCAGCAAGGTGTCTGCTCGGACCTCCAGTTCAGACGTCAGAGCTCCCTTCACTGCCACCCTGACCTCATCGCCGCCGACCGCGCGGGCAAGCCGAATCTCGACCTGCCGATAGTCGCCGACCAAGGGATACGAGTACCAGCCGTCGGTCCGCTCGTCGTCGGTCGCCTCAACCGCGAGTGCCACCGTCTCCCAGTCAGTGGCATCGAAGCCGTAGCCCACATAGTGGGACAGCAACTCCAGGAACAACCGCAGGTTGCGTTCCCAGATCCATCCACCGACCTCTGCCATGGCTCTCCCCCAGTGCTCAGGAGGACAGCCTGTCACGAGCCAAGCCCTCGGGGATCAACCATCTGCGGCAGGAGGCAGAAACGCGATGGACGCGTCGGAGGCCACCCAGTTCTGGGGGCAGTGGTGGAGCTGACAATCACACGGTTGAACAGTGTCGCAGGGCTCCCACCGCTAGGCAGTGTCTTCAAATGATCATCACTAGTGGATCATGGTGTCGTGATACGTCGCCATGAACTGTCTGATGCTGAGTGGGAGTTCGTCCGGCCGTTGCTGCCCGAGTCTTTGCGGGGGCGGAAGCGGCTGGACGACCGCAGGGTCCTGAACGGGATCGTGTGGAAGTTTCGGACCGGTACAGCCTGGCGGGACGTGCCCGAGCGGCCGCTGCTGCCGTACGCGGTCGCCCCGGTCACCGGGCTCACGGCCCAGGACCTCCGGGCGCTGCGGGAATGGGTGCGGGAGATGGACGAGCTGCCGGACCCGGCACCGGTGCGGCCCCGGCGCTGCCGGGACTGCGGGGAGCGGGGCACCGTGGTGATCGGCGGCCGCCGCCGTGACCGCGTCCACGAGAAGTGCGGCTCCTGCTGCGAGTGCTACTGCCCCGACTCCTCGCCCGGCGACGCGTTCCAGCCGTGCGGGGACCTGATGCGGGAACAGTGCCTGGACTGCCGATGCTGCCGGGTGTGCGCGGGATGCCACTGCCAGGAGTAGCACCCGCCCCGCCCGTGCTTGGTACGGGCGCCATGGCCGAGGCCCGGCCGGTGACAACACCGGCCGGGCCTCGGTCGTTTCAGCTCAGGCGGCCCATCCGATGGAGGAGACGTAGCTGTAGCGGTCGTGTTCATGTTGACGTTCCTCGTTCGTGGATCCGATGTTGCGGCCCTTGATGAAGCAGTCGCGGGGCTGAGCGACTGCGAAGAGGGGTGCACTCCGCGAGCGACTGCACCATGAAGGCGTCCCTGGCCTCACGCGGTGTGGTCTCCCACTCTTCGGAGAGCGGGTCAGCGTGAAGTGCGGCGGCTGACGAGCGGGACGGCGTGAGTGGCGAGATGAAGGATGTGGGGCGGTACGGGGACGTGCTCCGAGAGCGCCGGGTCCGGTTCCGGTTCGCCCCATTCCGTATGCATGGGGAGAACGCCTGCCCATAGGCCCAGTTCGGTGTCGGGTCCGTCGCCGTCGTCCGGCGGGCCGGTGCGCACCTTGACGGAGGCCTCGTCGAGAGGGAGTGCCAGCAGTGCAGTCGCTGCGAGTTCCTTGCGGTTGGGGAGGCGTGCGTAGCCCCACTGACCCGCGGCGACGTGCTCGGTGAGGCACCGCAAGCCGTAAAGCTTCTCCTCAGGGTCGGTCACGGCTCGCGGTATGCCGTAGATCATCGCGCTGCGATAGTTGACCCCGTGCTCGAACACCGAGCGTGCCAGGACGAGGCCGTCGACGTGCGTGACGGTCAGGCACACCGACGCGTTCGGCGCGGCAAGCAGGCTCCGGCTTGCCACCGAGCCATGAAAATAGACCGTGCTCTCATCCACTCCGTACACGGTCGGGACCACCATCGGGGCACCGTCGACGACCACGCCGAGATGGCACAGAAACCCCGTGTCCAGGATGACGTCGAGATCTGCCCGGCTCCGGCTGCCCTGCTCCCGCAGGCGTCGATGGCGGGTGCGCTCCGTGACGGGCAGTGGCGTGTCTAGTGTCTCCTCAGTCATGCTGGCAGACGCTATCGATATTGGCGATTTCAAGCTACCGATCTGACGATATCCGTTGGAAGTGACTCGTTTCACGACGGATACTGTTGCCCGGGTCTGGCATCGAACTCCTGGCCGCGGGGTGCTCGCTGTTCACCGGGGCCAAGTGGGCAGGGACTCGTCTTCCGTAACCCGATACACATCAGCCGGAATCAAGGACGGCCAGCACGAGTACGGCGTGCTGCAGCCACTCCTCCCCGACCAACTCTCCGGTCCTGCGCAGGGTCGGCCCATGAGTTGACCAAAAACCCACGGGTCTCGCGGCGGCACGCCGTACGTCAGCGCCGTGCGTCCTCCGAGGCGTCCAGGAGTGGCAGGCCGGCCGCGTACCGGCGCAGGTATCGCGCAGTGGGAGTGTCCGCTCCGGCGACGGTGTCGGGGGTGCCCTGCGCGACCACTGCGCCTCCGTTGGGGCCGGCTCCCGGTCCGAGGTCGATCACCCAGTCCGCGGACGCGGCGACGGGGATGTCGTGTTCGGCCACGACGACGGTGTTGCCGGAGTCGAGCAACATGTCGAGCGCGTCGACGACCCGCTGGATGTCGGACGGGTGTAGGCCCGAGACGGGTTCATCGAGGATGACGAGGCCGGCCTTGCGGCTCGTCGCACCGCGCTGGATCGCGGACGCAAGTTTGAGGCGCTGGGCCTCGCCGCCGGACAGTTCGGTGGCGCTCTGGCCGAGTCGGAGGTAGCCGAGCCCGACCCGGTCGAGCGCAGTGAGGGTCTCCGTGAGCTGCCGGGGTTCGGTGAAGACCTCCCCGGCCTCGGCGACGGTCAGGTCCAGCACCTGGTCGATGGACAGCCCCCGGTAGGTGACCTCGAGGGCCTCGGGTCCGTAACGTCGGCCGTCGCAGGTATCGCACACCACCCACATGTCGGGGAGAAAGTGCATGTCGACGAGTCTGCGGCCGTAGCCGGTGCAGGTCTCGCAGCGGCCGCCTGTGGTGTTGAAACTGAACCAGGAGGCGTCTATGCCGCGCGCGCGTGCCGTATCGGTGGCGGCGAACAGTTTGCGGACGATGTCGAACGCCTTGCTGTACGTGGCCGGGTTGGACCGTGGCGTGCGTCCGAGAGGTTCCTGGTCGACCACGGCGACCCAGCCGAATCCGTCGAGTCCGGTCACCTCGCGCACGGCATTGGCAGCCGTGCCTTTGAGGGCGGCCGCCGCGCCCCCGGCAAGTGCGCCCAGGACGCTGCTCTTGCCGCTGCCACTGACCCCGGTCAGGCAGGTGAGCCGCCCGGCAGGGAGGCGCAGCAGCTCTGCGGCCGCGTTGTGGGCGCGCAGGTCGTGCAGTTCCACCCAGTCGGCGTCGTCGCGGACCGGGCGGAGGGTGCGGCGCAGCCGCGGCCCGTTGCCGGCCAGGTAGTGGCCGGTGACCGAGGCGGGGTCGGTGGCGGCCAGGGCGGGTGGGCCGGAGACCAGGACCTCGCCGCCGAGGCGGCCTGCGCCGGGTCCGATATCGATGATCCAGTCGGCGCGGGCGATCAGTTCGGGGTCGTGTTCGACGAGGAGGACGGTGTTGCCGGTTTCGCGTAGCTCCAGGGCGATGGCGAGAAGGTTTTTCTTGTCCGCCGGGTGCAGCCCGACGCCGGGTTCGTCCAGGACGAAGATGACGTCGCTCAGCTCGGTGCCGAGCTGAGCGACGAGCCGGGTGCGCTGCGACTCGCCGCCGGACAGTGTGGCGGCGCTGCGGGACAGCTGCAGGTGGGCCAGGCCGAGCCGGTCCAGGAGGCGGAGTCGGCGTCCGAGGTCCTGCAGCAGGGGCTCGCCGACGGTGCGTTGCCGGGTGTCGAGGGAGTCGGCGAGGTGCCCGGCCCAGCGGCGGACCTCGTGTACATCCACGTCCAGCAGATCGGGGTAGGTCAGGCCGCCGAGGCGTACGGACCGGGCGACCCGATCGAATCCGCTGCCGTGGCAGGTGCCGCAGGGCTGTTTGCGCATGTACGGCAGGTAGCGCTGTTTGGCTTCGGCCGTCCGGGCGTTGACGAACACTCGTTCCACCTCGGCAAGTGCGCCGCGCAGCGGTTGGCTGGAGGTGTAGGTCATTCGAGCCGTCTCGTTCTTGTTCGGGATGTCGACGGTGGCCTCGACCGCCTCGTCGCCGGTGCCGTGCAGGACGTTGTGCCGGAATGCCTCGGGCAGCGACTGCCAGGGGCGGCTGAGGTCCACGCCGCGTCTGGCGGCGAGTGCGGGGATGAACACGTGCTCTCCGGACCGCCATTTGGCGTACCAGGGGGAGGCGCCTTCGAAGAGGGGGAGGTCCGGGCGGGTGACGATGAGGTCTTCCTGGGCGTGCCATTGTCCACCGGCGCCGTGGCAGTCCGGGCAGCTGCCTTCGGGGGTGTGGCGGTCGAAGTGCGCGGTGGTCAGGGGGTCGGCGCCGGTGTCCGCGGCCGGGTCCGTGTCCGGGCCGATCCGTGGGAGGCGCGAGTAGAGCAGGCTGAGGTGCCCGTCGATCCCTGTGATGGTGGCGACAGTGGAGCGGGGGTTGCGGTTCAGGCGGCGCTGGTCGACCGCGAGCGTGGCGCCGAGGCCGAGGATGCGGTCAACCTTGGGGCGGTTGCGCTGGGTGATGTACTGGCGTACGAACGGCGAAAGGCCCTCCAGGTAGCGCAGTTGGGCCTCGCTGTGCAGGGTGTCGATGGCGAGCGAGGTTTTGCCGCTGCCGCTGACGCCGGTGAAGGCGACGAGCCGGCCTTTGGGGATGCTGACGGTCACGTCGCGCAGGTTGTTGGTACGGGCGCCCACGACGTGGATGGTGTCGCGCGTCTTGTCGGCTCCGGCAGCGTGCGGGTCCGGTACGGGCGGGGTCACGCCTCGTCCGCCTTCCCGCCGAGCTTGGCGAGGTCGGGGGCGAACACGGCCATCCACTGCGGGTGCAGTCGGTAGAAGACCACGTCATTGTCCCAGTCGAAGGCGTCGTCGCCGTAGAAGTCCTGGAAGTACGTGAGCAGGTCCGGCCAGTCGGCGGCCGGCTCGCCGTCTCGGGGGTTGAGGAGCTCCGCGGTGCCGTGTGTGAACACGCCCAGGTCCTCCCCGCGCATGTGCGCGGCGCTGACGGCGGGCCGGGCGGCGAGGTGCCGGGCCTTGGCGGCGCCGCGCGCGGTGCCGAAGTGCCATGTGCCGTGCAGGAAGTGCCCGTCCACGCCGCTGACCCGCGGCTCGCCCTTTGCCGTCACGGTGGACAGCGCAAGCGTGCACATGCCAGTGAGTACACCGGTGAGGTGCTCGGCGGTGAGCGTGCGCTCGCTGCTGATGATCGACCGCAGGTGCGCCGTGGAGCGGGCGAGCGAGGCGTCGAGGAGGGCTTGGAGCCGGTGGAGTTCGTCGGGTGTCTCACGCATGAGGGTCCTTGTCTGTCCGTCGTTCCGGCCCGCGCCACCACGACGCCGACCGGCGCCCACACTGTCTCCGTGAAACTGGACACCTTGTGTCGTATTTCTTGTGGTGTTTTCTGCACCCTGCTGGCGCCCGGAGCCGGGCAGGCATCAGAACGGCGGATCCTCCGGCCTCGGGTGTGTCGTCGGTATGGCGGGCGGCCCGGGCGGAGCGGATGCCGGGCGTGGGGGCCGGGGCGAGGGCGCGCCCGGGGTCACGTCGGTCGTCGTGCGGGCGGTCGGCGGCGAGGGGGTGCTGGTCCGACCCGCCGTGGACGGGGTTGTGGTCGGGCCGACCCCGGTTACGGCGATGGCAGTTGCTGCTCGTCGTGGAGGGTGCGGTCCAGGACGGTCATGAGGGCGCCGTTGGTTGCGGGGCGGTGGGCCGCGGGGCGGGCGAGGGTGCGCGGGGATTCCGTGCAGGTGTGCCTTTCACCGCCCGTGCGAAGGCGAGGGCGGTCGGGGGGACACGGGAGCGGTGCCAGATCAGCCCCAGTTCGGAGGGGGGCAGTCCGTCGACCGGGACGAAGGTGACAGAGTTGCGCCGCCCGTGGTAGTCGGCCGTGGATCGGCACAGCAGCATTGTGCCCCGGTTCGCCGCTGCCAGGCTCAGTCCCTCCTGAAGGGTGTTGACCAGCGGGCCTGCCGGGATCGGCCGCAGCTTGGGAGTGTGGTCCGGGGCCTGCGTCAGGCGCCAGTACGCGGGGGCGGGGCCGGGCTTGTCGCCCGCGCCCACACTGATGAGCCGGCAGTCGGCCAGCTCCTCCGCCGACACCGACTCCCGGGCCGCGAACGGGTGCCGGGCGGAGACGGCGAGGGTCTGCGGCTGACGGGAGAAGACCGGCCCGAGCACCAGGTCCTCCTCCTGTACCGGCAGGAGGACCACCGCGCAGTCCACCTCCTGGCGGCGCACCGGTCCGAACGGGTCCGACAGCGGGATCTCCGTCAGTTCCAGGGCGCATCCCGGGTGTTCTTCCTCGAACAGGGCTATCGCCTGGGCGAGGTAGTCGTCGACGGTGCCCTGGAAGCCGATCCGCAGTACCCCGCCCGCCTCTGTCCGGGCGGCTGCCCGGGCCTCGTCCAGGGCGGTGCGCAGAGCGTCGTACGCGGGCCGCAGGTTGTTGTGGAAGGACGTTCCCAGTGGGGTCAGTCGTACCCGGCGGCTGGTGCGCTCGACCAGCGGGGCGCCGATCCGTCCCTCCAGGGCGCGCAGCAGTTGGCTCACCCTGCTCTGGGAGACGTACAGTCGTTCGCCCGCCCGGCCGAAGTGCAGTTCCTCGGCGAGGGCGAGGAACGCCTCCAGCTCGCGGATCTCGATGCCGCTCACGGAATCCCGGCCCCCTTCGTCCGATCGATCAGTCCTGCTCATGGAAGGGTGAGGGATTGGCTGTTGTTCCCGAACGGTCCTGCGGATTGGCTGTTCGTATGGCACGGACAGAGGAAATCGCAGGCACGGGGACCGGAGAGGGGCGGTTCGCGGGACGCGGGGGCTGGCCCGCGGTCGCCGCCGTCTCCGGGGCGACCTTCACGGTGGTCACCTCCGAGATGCTGCCGGTGGGGCTGCTCACTCCCCTCGGCAACGCGCTTCGTGTGAGCGAGGGGACCGCCGGTCTGACCCTCACCCTCACGGGTCTGGTCGGTGCGGTCTCCGCGCCGCTGCTGACGCCGCTGCTCGGCCGGCTGGACCGGCGGGTGCTGCTGTGTTCCATGATGGCGCTGCTCGCGCTGGGCAACCTGCTGGCGGCGTGGGCCCCCGGCTTCGGGGTGATGGTGGTCGCCCGGGTCCTTGTCGGCGTCGGCATGGGTGTGGTCTGGGCGGTCGCCGCCGGTCTCGCTGTACGGCTTGTGCCGGGCGACGGCGTCGGGCCGGCCACCTCGCTCGTCTTCAGCGGGATCGCGGTGGCCTCGGTGCTGGGCGTTCCGGCCGGTACGTACATCGGGGAACTGGCGGGCTGGGAAGCTGCGTTCGCCGTTGTCGCGGCTCTTTCCGTGGTGGCTCTGATCGCGCTCGCGGCGCTGCTGCCGCCGCTCCCGGCCGAGCAGGTCGTCCGGTTCGGCGGCGTGCTGAAGCTGGGTGGCAATGCGCGGGTGGCGACCGGGCTGGGCGTGGTGGCCCTGCTGGTGACCGGGCATTTCGCTGCGTATACGTACGTACGGCCTGTGTTGGAGGAGATCTCGCGGGCCAGCCCCACGATGATCGGCACTTTGCTTCTCGTCTACGGCGTCGCCGGTGTTCTCGGGAACTTTGTGGCCGGTGCGGGGGCGGGCCGCTTCCCGCGCGGCACGCTCCTGGTGATCGCCTTCGTCCTGGCGTCCACGGTGGGGCTGCTGCCGCTGCTCGGCGGCTCGGTGCCGGCAGCCGGGGTGCTGCTCGCGGTGTGGGGCGTCTCGTACGGGGGCGTGTCAGTGAGTGTCCAGGCCTGGCTGCTGGCCGCCGCGCCGCAGGCCCGCGAGGCGGTGTCCTCCCTCTTCGTGGGTGTCTTCAACGGGGCGATCGCGTTGGGCGCGCTGGTCGGCGGTGTCACCGCGGACGGTGCCGGGGTCGAGGAGGTGATGTGGCTGGGCGGTGGTCTGGCGCTCGCCGCCCTGTTGGTGGGTGCCCTGGGCCGGGCCCCGGAGGGCGGCCGGACCGGTTAGACCGCTGCGGGTTTCCGGGGCGGGGGCTGGACCGCCGGGCGCGCAGCGTCCCGTACGCGGTCCGGGGTTTCCTTGGCCGAGGGGCAGGAAGTCCCGGGTCGGGCGGTGTGGGGCGGGCGAGGCGGCCTCGCCCGCGGTCATGGCCGCGGTAGCCCTCCGGCCCGGGGGTCCTCGATCTCGTCCGGCAGCTGGTTTCCGTTCAGGGTGTGCATGGTGCGGGGCCGGCGGTGGCCGTGTTCGGGCGCGTCGAGGGCCCGGGTGAGGAGCACCTCGGCCTCGGCGTGGAAGCCGATGCGGTGCAGGCGCGAGGACCGCGGATGCGGCGTCCGGGTCCCGGTGTAGCGGTGGTCCCGGTTCGTCTTCAGTGTGGTCGCGGGGCGCCGGACGAGTGTGTGCTCGCGGGCATGTGACATGCCGTCCGCCGCCTGATGGGGGCAGCGGAGAAGTGGTTGACGTGATTCCGCACAAACCCCCTTTCGCGGGCGATCTTGCGAATGACACGATCGGGGCGGAGTACGCGTCTTGTACCCATCTCCCGACCGAAAGTGTGACTGTCAACAGATGCCCATATCCCTCGGTGTGGCGCGCCGTACGGCAGGTGCGGCTGTGCTCTCTTTGGCCATCGCCCTGACCGGAGTTGCCTTCCCCGCCACCGCTCAGGCGGCCGTGACCTGCTCGGCCGGTGTGTGGAAGGCCCAGTACTACGCCAACACCACGTTCACCGGCGCTCCGAAGGCCACTGTCTGCGATACCTCCATCGCCGAGAACTACGGCCTCGGCGACCCGGCGGGCGTCGCCCTGCCGCGGGACAACTTCGGCGTCCGCTGGTCCACCAGTCGCAACTTCGGCTCCGGCGGTCCCTTCGATCTCACCGTCGCCGTCCAGGACGCTGCGCGGGTCTACCTCGACGGTCACCGCAAGATCAGTCTGTGGCGCAATGTCAGCCGGACCCAGAAGAAGACTCTTCGTCTCACCATCCCGCGCGGGGTCCATACCTTGCGTGTGGACTTCGCCGCCTTCACCGGCACTGCCAACATCGCCTTCGCCTACAAGCCCGTCATCGGCGCCGCCTACGACAAGACCGCTCCGCTGGCCCCGGCGGGTCTGAAGGCCGGCTATGCGGCAGGCACTCTGAAGACGACCCTGTCATGGTCCCGCAACTACGAGCTGGACCTGGCCGGCTACCGCGCCTACCGCCGCACCGGCAGCACCGGCGCCTGGAGCCGGCTCAACAGCACGCCGATCACTGGCGCCGCCTTCACCGACACGCCCCCGGCCACCGGCGCCACCTACGAGTACGCCGTCCGGGCCGTCGACCGCTCCGGCAACCTCTCCCCGCTGTCCTCGCCGTCGCGCGTCGTCAGTGCCGACAGGACGGCGCCCGCCACCCCCGTCGGGCTCACGGCCACGTACGACGGGTCCGGCGCCCGGCTCTCCTGGCCTCCGGTGAGCGGGGCGAGCTTCTATGAGGTGCAGCGGTCCCTCGCGTCCGGGGGGCCGTTCTCCTCCATCGCCGTCCCTGCTCGGAGCACCGTCCTGACCGACGTCGACGCCGCCGTGGGTACGACCTACTACTACCGTGTGCGGGCACTGGACGGCGCGGGCAACGCCTCCCCGTACTCCGCGCCCGTCCGGCTGGAGGTGACCGAGCCCAAGCCGCTGCCGCCGACGAGTGTCTCCGCCAACGGCCGGGTCGACCGCAGCACCGTCGGCTGGCGGTACGACGGTGACGCGTCCCACCGGTTCCATGTCTACGCCGCGGAGTCGGCCGCCGGCCCGTGGTCCCGGCTGACCGAGACCCCGGTCGCCGGCCCGGGCTACGACGACTTCTCGGCGCCCATCGGCCAGGTGCGCCACTACCAGGTCAGGACGGTCACGGCGCACGGCACGGAGTCGAACCCGTCGGCGACGGCCTCGACCACGCGCACCGGTGACGTCACTGCGCCGCACATGCCGTACGGGTTGAACGCGTGGAACGGCACTGATGGTGTGCACCTCGCCTGGACGGCCAACACCGACGACACGGACCACTACCTCGTCATGCGCAAGTCGATGTTCGGTGCGTGGGAGCAGGTCGCCGTGGTGCGGGACGCCGGGTATCTGGACGCCGGCGTGCCGGTCGGCGAGCAGTTCGGCTACACCGTCCGCGCCGTCGACACGTCCGGCAACGTCTCTCCCCTGCCCGAGCCCGGTTATGGAACCGTCTACGGCAAGCGTCTGCCGGTCTACGGGAAGCCGGCCGCGCCCGCCTCGGTGACCGCGACGGCCGAGAACGGCAACGTCACGGTGGAGTGGACCGCGAGCACGTCGACCGATGTGGCCGGCTACTACGTCTACCGCACCACCTCTTCGGACCCCGCGTCGGCCTACGCTGTCTCCCCTCTCGTCACCGGGACCACGTTCACGAACGAGAACGTGCCGGCCGGCCAGACGTGGCGCTATGTGGTGCGCGCCGTCAGCACGCACAGCATGTGGTCCGACTTCTCACCGACGGCCGAGGCCGCCGTGCCCTGCCCGGTCATGACCGCACCGGCCACTCCCCCGGTCACCGGCGGCAGGGGCGCGGACTACGTCCGGCTCAGCTGGGAGGTCGGAGCGTGCGACCAGGGTGCCACCGTCTCGTACAACGTCTACCGGTCCACGTCCGACTCGGATGTCTTCACTCCTGAGCACCGCATCGCTTCGGGCGTGACGGAACGGACGTACACGGACCCCGGCCTGGCTCCGGCTTACTACTACTACGTCGTCACCGCCGTGGCCGCCGACGGCACCGAATCGGCTCCGCAGGCGCGGCCGTTCGGCATCTCGACCCAGAGTCCCTGACGCCCCGTCCGGTCTCCCCGGACCCCGCCCGTCCGGACGCCCTCCCGGGGGGGGTGAACGTTCTGGGTCGGCCGCCCGTCTGCTTTGGGGTGGAGCGGCTCGGAGCCGTCGGCGTTGAAGTTGTGGAGCATCCCGGACCCGGTCCGGGCTGGTGAACGTCACCTCGGCGATCTCCGCCCCCGGCATGCGCTGCGCGAACAGCAGCGCCATCGGGGCCGAGGGGGTTGGTATCAGGGGGTGGTCGGCGTGCCGATGCCGTGCAGCAGGGTGTCGACCACGCGTGTGGCGAGGGTGTCCACGGCGGCGTCGGTGTCCGGTGCTTCGGCTGCTGCTTCGTGGATGAGTGCGTAGTACACGCGCCGCGCCCAGTCCAGATCGGTGTCGGGCCGCAGGAGTCCGGCGTCGCGAAGCCGGGTGAACAGCCGCTCGCACTGGGCCAGGACCGCGGCGTGCACGCGTGCGACTTCGGGGGCGTCGGTGGGGAGGGCGCTCATGGCGAAGCCCCATCCGATCTTCACGTGCAGCACGTTCGCGGTGGCCTGGTAGAGCGCTACGGCAGGTGGGGTGGTGTCCGGCCGGGCAGCTTCGACGGCGTCGTGGAACTGTTGTGTTGCCCATGCGGCCAGTGCTGCGATCAGGGCCTCCCGTGAGGCGAACCGCCGGTGCACGGTGGTCCGGGCGACCCCGGCGGCCTCGGCGATCTGTTCCATCGACGCCGCTGGGTTTGCGGACAGTACTCGCTCCGCGGCTTCGAGGATCGCGCGGACCGTGCGTTCGGCGTCGGCGCGGAGCGGTTTGGCGGAGGCTGGCAGCGCCATGGGAGTACGGCCCCTTCTGGTTCGGCGGACGACCTGACGATGGTACATCCGTGTGCCGACTCTCCAAGTAGTTGCAACAATCGTGTTGCATGTTCTACGTTCTCTGCGACAGGAAAGATGCTCTTATTCGTGGGGGACACCATGGATCTGCAACTGAACGGCAAAACCGCCCTGGTCACGGGTGCCAGTCGCGGCATCGGGCTGGCCGTCGTCCGGGCCCTGACCGCCGAGGGCGTCAGGGTCGTCGCGGCAGCCCGCACTCCCGCCCCGGAACTGGAGGCGGTCGGCGCGACGCTGGTCGCGGTGGACCTGTCCGACCCCGCCGGAGCCGAGAGCCTCGTCACCCGGGCCACGGCCGAGTTGGGCGGCATCGACATCCTGGTCAACAACATCGGCGGTGGTGACGGCGGTCTGAGCGGCGGCTTCCTGGACCTGACGGACGCACAGTGGGCACAGGTGGTGGACCTGAACTTCTTCGCGACCGTCCGTGTGACCCGAGCGGCCATGCCCGCCCTTCTGTCCGCCCGCGGCGCGATCGTCAACGTGTCCTCCATGGGCGCCCGCGTGCCGCACGGCGGCCCTGTCGCCTACACGACGGCCAAGGCCGCACTGACCGCGTTCAGCAAGGCCCTCGTCCACGAGTTCGGCCCGAAGGGGGTGCGGGTGAACACCGTCTCGCCCGGTCCGGTCCGCACCGACATGTGGGAGAGCCCGACCGGCTACGGCGCCGAGCTCGCCGCGTCCATGGGCATCCAGCAATCCGACCTCCTGGCCGGCCTGCCTACGGCGATGGGCATGCTCATCGACCGGCTCGTCGAACCGGACGAGGTCGCGGCCCTCGTCACATACCTCGTTTCACCGCTCGCCGCCGCGACCACCGGCGCCGACCATGTCATCGACGGCGGAGCGATCAAGACCGCCTGAACACCTTCCCTGACTCTCCAGTCGCGATCGGGGAGACAGGCCCCAGGGCCTGGGGCCTGGGGCCTGGGGCCTGGGGCCATGCCGGTGACGTCCCCTTGCCGCGGTCGCGAATCATCTGGCGGAGACTGCGGTGAACCCGGGCGCAGGTCGGGCAGTTGCCGGCGCGCTCTCGCGACCAGGTCGCCGGACCGGGACGTCTTGCGTTGGAGCACACTCCAACTCCTAGGTTCGGCAGCATGCGATACATCAAACTCGGGACGACCGGACTGGAAGTCTCCGCCATCGCCCTCGGCTGCATGAGCTTCGGCGAGCCGGACCGGGGCGGCGAGCCCTGGTCGCTGGGCGCGGACGCCAGCCGGGACATCATCAAGCAGGCCCTCGAGAGCGGTGTCAACTTCCTCGACACGGCCAACGGGTACAGCGCCGGGAGCAGCGAGGAGATCGTCGGCCAGGCGGTCAAGGACTTCGCCCGGCGCGAGGAGGTCGTTCTCTCCACCAAGGTCTGGATGCGGATGCGCCCCGGTCCGAACGGTGCCGGGCTGTCCCGCAAGGCGATCTTCGCCGAGCTCGACGCTTCCCTGAAGCGGCTGGGGACCGACTACATCGACCTATACCAGATCCACCGCTGGGACTGGGACACCCCGATCGAGGAAACCCTCGAGGCGCTGCACGACGCGGTCAAGTCCGGGAAGGTCCGCTACATCGGAGCCTCTTCCATGTACGCCTGGCAGTTCGCCAAGGCCCTGTACCTGGCTGACCTGAACGGCTGGACCCGGTTCGTGTCGATGCAGGACCACTACAACCTCATCCATCGGGAAGCGGAGCGGGAGATGCTCCCGCTCTGCGCCGACCAGGGCATCGGCGTGATCCCGTGGAGCCCGCTGGCGCGGGGCAGGCTGACGCGGGCCCGGGACACTGCTACGGCGCGCGCTGAGACCGACGAGGGCGGCAGGATCCTCTACCGCGACGGGGACCGGGCAGTGGCCGAGCGCGTCCACGAGATCGCGGGCAGGCGGGGTCTGTCGCCGGCCCAGGTCGCCCTGGCCTGGGTCATGCGCAACCCGGTGGTGACCTCGCCCATCGTCGGGGTCACCAAGCCTGCCCATCTGGCCGACGCGGTCGCGGCGGTGGACGTCGAACTCGACCACGACGAGGCTGCCTACCTGGAGGACCCCTACCAGCCGCACGAGGCCGCCTACCTGGAGGAGTCCTTCTACAAGCAGCGGTCCGTGGCGGGCTCTCGGTAGTCCGCGCTCCAGGAGCCTTCGACGAGACTTCAGTTCGCCGACGTGCGTGTCGGGAACCAGACGGACCAGTGCGGCGAGCAGCGCGGCGTGCGCGAGGACCGGCAGGTTGAGGGGTTGAGGTTGAGAAGGCCTGCGGCTTCCTCGCGGGCGGCCGGGTCGCGGTAGTGCCCGCAGTGCGCGGCCAGGGCGCGGGCGAGCCAGGCGTCGACATCGGTCTGAACGTACCGTCGGCTCGCCGGGTGAGCTCGTCGCGTACGGCTTCGTCGCCCTCCCGGGGCGCGGCGAGTGGGGCGAGCGGGCGGTGCGCCGGGGCGGCCGGGGGGTCATCTTCGGCCTGGTATTCGTGGTGGGATTCGGGAGCGGGTCGCTGTCAGAGGGGTGTACGACGGCCGAGCGCACTGGAGAGGGCGGCTCCGGTTCTGAGCTCGAGGAGGCAGATCGTTCGTCGCGCGTTGTGGGGCGGCCGCCCCTCATGTGTGCACGCTTCCCCGGAACGCCTGTCTATTTCAAGTCCTTGAGCAGATCGATGAGCGCGTCACCGTGGGTCAGCTGAGGGTGGTGTCCGGCACCCGGTACCGAGACGAGGCCGACATTCGGGAGCGCGGCAAGCTCGTTCGCGGCGCTTCGGTCGAGCGGGTCATCGCTTCCCGTGATGATATGGACGGGGCCGTCGAACCGCCTGAGCGCTTCCCGCAGCTCGGCGCGCCAGCGCTTCGATCCTGAGCGTACGAGCTGGCTGGCCACGTGCGCGGCACGGCCACGTCTGAGGTCGTCGACCGTGGTCGCGAGCGCCGTCGCGCTCGTATCCGCCCCAGTAAGTCGACGTGACAGCTGGTGTGGATCCGCGTGTCGCAGGTAACTGCGTACGAACGGCCGCAGCCTAGTCCCCCCGTCTGCAGGGGGTTGCAGGAAGAACGGTGCGATCAGCGTGAGGGATGAGACTCGAGCCGGAAGCCGGCCTGCCGCGAGCACGGCCGCGGCCGCACCGATGGAATGGCCGATGAGTTCGACAGGTTCCTCGCCCAGTACCGCTGGCAGCCAGCGTTCCCAGTCCCGAATGCCCGATCCGCCGCTCAGGCCGAGGCCGGGCAGGTCGACCGCTCGCGCGCCGATGCTCGCGGCGACGTCGGCCCAGGTATCGGCGTTGACCGGCAGGCCCGGCAGGATCAGCTTGCTGGATCCAGGTGCGCCGAGTTCGAATGTCCGCACGCCTCCTGCATCGATGAACCGCCGGTCGTCGCCCTTCGCCGCCCCGAACCGGTGTGCGGCCATGTAATCCGCCCAGCGTTCGAGCGAGATCCGTACGTCGGGCATTGGAATGCCATGCCTTGCGGCGAGTTCGATGGCGGGCCCGGTCGGGTATCGATCGGAGGACAGGAAGCCAAGGGTCTCCGGATCCGCTTTGGTGATCCGTTGGGGAAGGTGCTTGATGACACCGACCGGGATCCTCAGGCTCGGGACCTTCGCGCCGAGGTGCTGACCAACCTGGGTGAACAGGTCCGCGAGCGGCGGGGTCGCATCGTCAAGGATCCAGTACGCTTTGCCCGCAGCATGGGGATCGACCGCTGCCGCGGCCATGAAGTTCGCCATGTAGTCGACCGTCAGGACCGGGACGAACGTGGACTTCCCGGCGGGGAGTGCTGACGCGGTGCCGCGCCACATCTGCTCGACAGTGGTGGCGATCCCAATGTGTTGATCTGACTCACCGGTTGTGCTGTCGCCAATCACGGTGGCCGGATTGATGATGGTCCAGGGGATCCCGCGCTCGGCGGCCCGGGCTTGGAAGATGGCATCGGACTCGACCTTTGACGCCTCGTAGCCACCCAGCTCCGCATACACCGCCGCGCGGTGCTCGTCCGACCAAGGCACGGCAGCGGGATCCTGGCCACCGACGCGGTAGCCGGAAATGTGCACCAGGCGCTGCAACCGCGTGAGATCCGAAGCGAAATCGATCAGCTTCTCGACGATGCCGACGTTCGCGCTGCGTGCCTCCTCAGCCGGCATTCCGAATCGGAAGGAGCCGGCGCAGTTATGGATCTCGGTCACGTCCGCGAAGGTCGCCGTGCCGCCCGCCAGGATCTCAGGCGCGTCGAAGTCGACGATTGTCACGTTGACGGGTTGTGTCAGACCGTGCGTGCGGAGCCATCGCATGACGCGAGTTCCTGATTCGGCAGTGCGCACCACCGCGGTCACGTTCGCGCCTGCTTGGGCCAGGGTCATGACGAGGTGTCGTCCGATGAGCCCGGATGCTCCGAAGACCAGTGCGTGTCGTGACGTTCTATGGGTTCTCATCGGGTCTCTTCCGTGTTGTTGACGCGATGTGCGATGAGTTCGGACACAACTTCGGCGGCCGTGTGCAGCGGCTGGGTGCTACGCGTCGCGCGGGAGACAATGACCGCGCCCTCGATCGTCGAGACAATGACGGTCGCCAGGCTGCGGGCGTTCTCGGTAGCGATCCCGTCCGCTTCGAGGAACCTCGCGGTCAGGGCGATCCATGATTCAAAGGCCGTTGCGCAGGCGTGGCGCAGCCGTTCGCTCTCCGCACCCATTTCGAGCGTGACGACGGATACCGGGCAGCCGAGCCGGAAGTCGCTCTCGCCCACGATGGTGGCCAAAGTCTCGACGACGGTGCGTACCGCTGCGGCAGCGCCACCCGACGAGGCCACGGATTCGGCGATCAGAGCCTCGAACTGCTGAGTGGCGATTTCGATCGCGGCGGCCCCCAAACCCTCCTTCCCGTCGGGAAAGTGGAAGTAGATCGATCCCTTGGGGGCCGTGGCGTGCTCGATCACTGCGTTCAGGCCGGTGCCGCTGTAGCCGCTGGTTTGGATGAGTTCGAGCATCGATTCGGCGAGCCGGGCCCGGGTCTTGTCTCCCTTGGATGTCATACCCAAAGAATAGACCGGTCTATATATTTTCTGCAAATGATCCGCCTCGGCCCGGGGTCTGGAAGCACTCCTCGACGCTCCAGCGGGCACCGGCGACCCGGACCGGTTCGGACAGAGGTACGTCGGTGGGTGACCAGCACCGGTAGCAGGCACGGGCCAGTTCGACGGTGGACCGGTTGCGTCGGATGAGCAGGTGGTGATGGCTGCTGGTGCCGATGTGGATCCAGGCCCAGTCGTAGTACCGCGGGCCTCACGCGTGTCGAGCAGACGACGGCCAGGACGGCCGGTCCGGGGACTCCGAACGGGATCCCATCGGTCTGTTCGGCTGAGCGCCCGGTTGGCGAATTGGGTGGCAGTGAGGCAGCCGGAAGCGCTGATTGCGGTTTCGGCCGACGTCGGCGTGCCCCGGACCAGTGTCCGGGACACGCCGCTGAACAGCCCGGGCTGCTGCCGGGTGTCCGGGACGGCCGTTCACTGTTGTCTCGTCCGTCCTCACCAAGCACCGTGCTTCGGGAAGCAGGTAGCCGGCCGAGGTCGGCAGGACCTCGGCCGTGCAACGTCATGTTCCGTGAAAGGAATCAGTGGTGAGAAGACACCATCGGGGCTTAGGAATCGCGGCGGCATGCGTGGCCGCGCTCTTGGCGTTGGCCACTCCCGGCGCCGCCGATCCAGGACCGACTCCCCCGCCGCGGGATGACAGCGCCACCGAGACCGTGTACATGGTCAAGGGGTACGACGACACCGGGGACGTCCCCGGTGTCAGCTGTGCCTACCGCTGGAATACGGCGATCAAGGCCCTCAAGCAGTGGGGCTGGAAGAAGAGCAAGGGGACCTTTGTCCGGGTCGGCTTCTACGCCAAAGACACCGGCAGCTGTGACATCAACCTGGCCAAGAAAGACGGCACCCGGGATCTGGGCATCAAGGAGCTGGGCCGCCGACTCGCCTGGAACATCTACCTCAACCACTCCCGGTGGGGCCGTAGCGTCGACGTGATCGGCCACTCCATGGGCAGCCTGATCATCAGGGCGGCTCTCGCAGGCACCGAGCGCCACGAGAAGAACTGGCCGCCCTACGTCTATATCGAGGACGCCGTCACCCTCGGTGGTCCCCACCACGGAGCATGGGTCGCAGAGTTCTGCGGCATCGTGGACAACAACCGGCAGTGCAAGGACATGGCCGCGACGTCCGACTTCATGGCCTGGTTGCGCAGAACTGACGCCGCGCAGGGAAACGGCGGCACCGACTGGACGGCGATTGGGTCTGAAGCGGACGACGCGGTCCTGCCGGGAAGCTCGACTCCGCGCGGTGTCGGCGTCCGCCACCTCGTGCTCTACCGCGAGGAGGCGGGCATCGAGCACAGTGACCTGCGCGTCCTCACCAAGGGCAGGTACCCGATGAGGTACTCCAATGACGCCGGCTCCACCTGGACGGACATGCGCGCGGGAGCCGCACCGCTGCGCGCCGCCTTCCACGCCCTGTACTTCCACTCCCGCTGGTGAGCCTCGCTCAGGGCGGACGGTAGCCGCCGCGGCTCAAGGTCTCGCACCTGGAGCGTGCGAGGCCTTGAGTGCCACCTCTCATGCGGCCGTTCACCGCCGCAGGATATGGGCGTCGTCTGATGTCTACGTGAGTCGGCCCGTGAGGGACCCTGGTCCGGCCCGGCGTCCCGTCAGGGCGGACCCGCCCCGCGTGCCCGCTCCTGCTCCAGGAGGCCGGGCAGATCCCGCAGCCGGTCGAGGCCCCGTACCGGCTGCGCCATGCGGTGGTTCCGGGCGAGACGGCCGCGGTGCCTGTGGAGGAAGGCCCAGTACCCGGCCGTGAACGGGCAGGCGTCCTCGCCGACCCGGCGGTCCGGGCGGTAGGGGCAGGGGCCGCAGAGGTCGCTCATGCGGTCGATGTAGGCGCCGCCCGAGGTGTACGGCTTGGTCGTCATCCGGCCCCCGTCGGCGTACTGCGACATGCCGACCACGTTCGGCAGCATGACCCAGTCGTAGCCGTCGACGAAGCTGCGGTGGAACCAGTCGGTGACGGCGGCCGGGTCCCAGCCGCGCTGGAGCGCGTAACTGCCCAGGACCATCAGGCGCGGGATGTGGTGGGTCCAGCCCGTGTCCCGGACCTGGCGCAGGGCCGTCGCCAGGCACCGGGCCGATACCGCGTCCGCGTCCAGCTCCTGCCACCAGGAAGGGAGTGCGCCGGTGTGCCCGAGGGCGTTGTTCGTGCGGTACTCCTCGCCGAAGTACCAGTAGAGGTGCCACACGTATTCGCGCCAGCCGGCGATCTGCCGGACGAAGCCCTCCACCGAGTTCAGCGGTGCGCCCCCCGCCCGCCAGACGGCCTCCGCCCCCTCGACGCACTCGGCCGGGTCGAGCAGGCCCAGGTTGAGGGAGGCCGACAGGAGACTGTGGCTCATGGTGCCGTCGGCGGCGAGCACGGCGTCCTCGTACGCGCCGAAGCCGGCGAGTCGGTGGTCCAGGAAGCGCCGCAGGGCGGCGAGCGCCTGCCGGCGGTCGGCGGGAAACGTCCGGGGGCCGTCGCGGCCCACGAAGGAGACGTCCCCGTCGCGTTCCCAGCGGTCGAGGTCGTGCCGGACCTCCCCGTCGATCGCGTCCTCACGGGGCCGGTACGGCGCGGGGGCGCCCAGGGTGGGGGCTCCGCGCGGTGGTGGGCGGCGGTTCTCGTGGTCGAGGTTCCAGGTACCGCCGACCGGTTCGCCACCCTCCATCAGGATGTCGTGGTCCCGCCGGACGTGCCGGTAGAAGCTCTCCATGCGGAGCGTGCGCTGCCCGTCCGCCCACGCGGCGAACCGCTCGGGGCTGACCAGGAAACCGCGCGGCGGCAGCACGGTGACGTTGTCGAGTGACCGGACGAGACGCAGCGCGGCCCGCGAGGTCGGGTGGCGCACCGTCACCCGGCCGTCGCCCACGGCCTTCCGCAGTCCTTCCGCGTAGGTGTCCGCCCGCACGTACGTCACCCGGTCACCGAGTTCGGCGGCGCGGTGCCGCATGGCCGAGAGGACCAGGTGGGCCTTGGCCCGGTGGAAGCGGCGGCGCTGGAAGACGGACCGGGCCTCGATCATCACCACGGGTGCGTCCCGGGCCGGACCGCGGTCGCCGGGTTCCAGGAAGGAGGGCCCGAGCTGGTCCCCGAAGAGCCAGTGCGTGTCGGTCATCGGTGGTCCGTCCTCGTCCGTGGTCCGTCCTCATCCCCCGGCCCGCCGTCGGGCGCGGGGCCGCGCGGTCGCCCGGAGCTCCGCGCCCAACCGGGATTCGATCCCGGTGCCACGGCCGGATGCGGTCCGATCGGGTGATACGGCCGCGAGGCCACCGCCACCCGCATCCGGCGTGCGGGGGTCCCGCGAAGTAGTCACGGCACGCGGCGAGACGTTCGGTCCCGTCACCGCCCTCTCCCCGTCGGAGGCCCTCATGCCCCGTTCCCCGGAACTCCGAGGCCGTGTCGCGGTCGTCACCGGCGCCGCCCGAGGGCTCGGCGCCGGCCTGGCGCGACTGCTGGCCGCGCGCGGCATGCGCGTGGCCCTCCTGGGGCGGGAGCACGCCAGGCTCGCCGCCGTGGCGGTGACGCTGGGCACCGAGAGCCACTGCGTGGAGGTCGACGTCACCGACGACTCCGGCATGGCGAGGGCCGCCGAGGAGGTGGCGCGGATCCTCGGTCCCCCGTCGGTCGTCATCGCCAACGCGGGCGTCGCGGAGGGCGGCCCCTTCGAGAGCTCCGACCCCGCCACCTGGCGCCGGGTCGTGGAGGTCAACCTGGTCGGCAGCGCGGTCACCGCGCGCGCCTTCCTGCCGGGGCTGCGGGCCACCCGGGGCTACTTCCTCCAGGTCGCCTCCACCGCCGCCTTCGGCGCCGCCCCGATGATGAGCGCGTACTGCGCGTCCAAGGCGGGTGCCGAGGCCTTCGCCCGCTCCCTGCGGGCCGAGGTGGCGTACCTGGGCGTCGGTGTGGGCGTGGCCTACCTGCACTGGACCGATACGGACATGGTCCGCGACGTCGACCGCCACACGGTCCTGCGCGAACTGCGCGGGCACATGCCCGCCCCCGCCCGCCGCGTGTACCCGGTGGAGCAGGTCGCGTCCTGGCTGGTCCGGGGGATCGAGGGGCGCCGCCCCTCCGTCTACGCCCCTCCCTGGCTCCGGCTCGCCCAGGCCGGGCGGCCGTTCTTCCCCGTCGCGGTGGACCTGCTCTCCCGCCGCGCGATTCCCCTGCTCCTGAGGGAGAACTCGTTCGAGCAGACCGGACTGCTCGGCACGGGCGGCCGCATCGAGGAGAAGTTGATCGACCGCTCCGCCCCCCGGGCGACGCGCCCCGCCCGGGGCGAGTGACCAGGACCGGGGCGACCGGCCAGGCTCCCGCGGCGGTGTCAGCCCTCGTGGCGAGGGCCTGCGGCGCCGGGATCCCCGAGTCCGGCCGGATCCTGCCGGAGCAGGCCGTCCGACCGGCGCTCCCCCTCGGCCCGAGCAGGCCGAGGGGGAGCGCCGGTGCGTGCGTCCTCGGGGCGGAGGCCCGGGCGGTCGACCCGGCGGGGGAAGTCGGGCGGGGAGAGCCGGCGGGCGGGCGCTGAGGTCACGATGCCGTCGCGGTGCGGTTTCCCACCTGACCTGCGGTGTTTATCGCCTGCATCGATACGCAGGGAAATTTCGATGCGCAAACGATTCAAGTTGCGGGCGGGGTGCTGCCGGACGGAGCGTGAGGCCCACGGGGTCATCGAGGTCCCGGCCGCGCCGCTCGCGGCACATCCGGTGGACGCCCGCCGCCACCTGGAGGAGGAAGCGCCATGACCGCACCACGTCCGACCGGAGCCCCCGCCCCTTCACCGGCAGTCACGACCGGGGACGCCACCGGCGTGGACACCGATACCGACGACCGGCTCGCCCGGGGCCTGGCCGACGGCGACGAACAGTGCCTCGCCGCCGCCTACCAGCGCTGGGGGCCCCTGGTCCAGACCCTCGCGGCCCGCACCCTCGGTGACCCCCGCGAGGCGGAGGACGTGACCCAGCAGGTGTTCGTCGCCGCCTGGCGGGGCCGGGCCAACTTCCGCCCCGAGCGGGGCAGCCTGCCCGCCTGGCTCACCGGCATCACCCGACGCAAGATCGCCGACGCTCTGAGCGCCCGCACACGGCGGATCGAACTCGCGGCCAGCCTCGGTGCGTCCCTGAAGGGGGAGAGCCCGGTGCACGACGAGCCCGAGCGGATCCTGGACCGGGTGGTCCTCACCGAGGAGCTTTCCCGGCTTCCCCACGTCCAGCGGGACGTCCTCGAACTCGCCTTCTTCGCGGACCTGACCCAGACCCAGATCGCCGACCGGACCGGCATGCCGCTCGGCACGGTCAAGAGCCACGCCCGCCGCGGCCTCCAGCGCATGCGGCGCAGCCTCGTCGAACTGGCCGGCGCCGCCGGGGGCCGCTGACCGGCCCGTCCCGGAGGATCTGCGACGACCGGCAGCCGAGCGCCCGGCGAGCGTCCGGTCGATCCGGCCCCGGATCCGGTCCTGGGCCGCCCGCGGCCGGCCTGTCCGGTCGACCGACGGTTCCGAACCGGTTCACGGCCCGACCGCCCGGCAGACGGCTCCCGGAGGCCCGCCCCCGGGAGTGGCCGGGGCACGCGGGGTACCGGGCCCGGACGAGCGGTTCCGTCCCCCTGTCCCCCGCCCGCGCCGAGCGGGCGGCGCCCCGGCCCCTGAGCCGCCCGGGGCCGATGTCAGCGCCCGGCCCCGAAGGCCCCGGCGTCCCCGCCCTCCCGCCCGGTCGGATCCGCGAGGCCCTCGCCCTCCCCGTACAGCCGGGAGATCAGGGCGAGGGCCTCGCGCAGGCCGACGGGACGCACGGTGCCGGGCGCGGGCGTCCGGCCGAGCCAGCCGGGGCCCGCGAGGAGGACCTGGGGCGAGATGCGCGCTCCCCGCATCCCCAACGCCGTCCGCGCGACGCGTTCGGCCAGGGCGGGGTCGGCGGTGGACCGGGACTGGGACCAGAGGACGACGGCGGCTGGTCCTGACCGCCTGACCGCCGACTCGAGAGCCTCGGCGGGCACGGCCGCGCCGAGCATCATGGTCGGCACTCCGCGTTCGGCCAGGCCCGCGGCGAGCGCCTCCAGGGGCAGCGTGTGCTGCTCCGCGGGGACGCACGTCAGCAGGACCGGAGCCGCCGGGGAGGCGACCGCGGGCCCGGAGACGGCGGCCCGCCGCAGCGTCGTGGAGACGTGCCAGGAGAGCAGGTGCTCCACCTCGACGTACCGGTCGTCCGACGACTCCCACTTCCGGCCCACCGCACGCAGTGTCGGCGCCATGATCTCCTCCCAGGAGGTGACCAGGCCGTACTCCGCCAGCGCCGCCCGGAGCAGCTCTTCCATGGCGGGCGCGTCGAGCCGCACGGCGGCGCGAGCCAGCCCCCGGCACTCCTGCCGGACGTCTCCGAGCGGCAGACCGCTGCCGGCCGCCGACCGCCGGGAGGGCGCGGCCGGTTCGGGCAGGGGTTCCGGTGCGGCTTCCTCGACGGGTGCGGCCGGCCCGGTGACGGCGGTCCGGACCGGAGCGGCGGCGGTCACGCCGGGGGCGTCCGGCGTGACCGCCGCCGCTGCGGAGCGCTTCCGCCGGGCGGCCCGGGCCGCCTCGGCGGGCGGGATCCCGGCGGCCGTGAGACGGCACATCTCCTCCAGCATCGCCACGTCCGCGGGGCCCCACCGGCGGTGGCGGCCGTCGCCGCGCTCGGCCGGCCCGATCCCGTACCGGCGGTCCCAGGACCGCACGGTGGTCGGGGAGACGCCGAGACGCCGGGCCAGGGCGCCCGTGGTGATGCCGGGACCGGTGTCGTGCACGGTCACCACCGGGGGGTGCGGAAGCGGTGCGGGCAGGTGCGTGCGGAGCCGGGGCGCGCGGTCAGGAGGGCCGTGCCTGGGCCGCCGTGGGAAGGCGGTGGGCGACGCCGTCGGCCAGCCGCTCGAACCCCCCGCGCAGGAAGGGCGCGGCCAGCCGTGCGAGGCCCTTGGAGATGAGCGGCGCACGGTACGTCAGCCGTGTCGCCTGGCCCTTGTCGGCGAACCGCAGGTCGTCCAGCGCCGTGACGGTCTTGTTCTCGCCGCGGAACACCAGGCGGAAGGGCTCCCGGACGAGGAGTTCGTACCGGAGCCCGGTCGTGCGGAGCCGGGGCGTGTTGCGCCACCAGATGCCCCGCCGCACGGGCCCGTCGTCGAGCCGGACGCAGCGCACGGTGCCGGGGTCCCGCTCCCTGGGCACGGGCGAAGTCCTCCAGGTGGGTGATGGCCTGCGCCCCGGGTCGTCGCACCTCGAGCACCCGCTCCACGCTGATCACCATACGGCCTCCTCCGCCTCCCGCCGGTCCGCGCGCCGGGACCGGTCATCCGGGGCTTTCGGCCCGGCACCCGGACCGGATGCACCCCAGGGCGCGGGCCGTGCCCGCCCCGGTGTGCCGGCGGCCGGCTCACCAGCCCCACGTGCCCGGACCGCCCTTGAAGGGGCCTTTGATCCCCCGGGTGATCCACCCGCCGTAGAAGTCGCCTTCCTGGGCGGTCACCGGCTCCCCGTCGACCGTGCATCCCACCGCGGACGGATAGAAGGCGAGGTGGCCGCGGAGCGCCTCGTACGGGTGGAGGGGGTCCTCGTAGCTCCACGCGGCGCGGGGGACGACGAGCCCTGCGACGACGACGTCCCAGTAGGACGCGGTGCCCTTCCACTCGCAGTGGGTGCGGTCGGGCCGGGGGCGCAGGAACTCCGCGTGCACGTCGCGGCGGGGCAGGTAGTACGTCGGAGGGTGGCTGGTCTCCAGGACCCGCAGGCCCGCGCGCGTATCCGCGACGATCCGGCCGTCCACCGCCACCGTCACGCGGCGGTCGTCGCCGACCAGCCGGGGCGGGCGCGGGTAGTCCCACACGCTCTCCGTCGGCCGGTCACCGGGCCGGGCCGGTGACCGGCCGACGTCCGCTTCTCCTGCGTCGTCCATGGTGCTCTCCTCGGCTCTCGTCATGGCTGCGTTGCCCGTCCTTCCGCTGCGCACCGGTCGGCGGATGCGGCGGGGCCGCCCGGCGGGTGCGGACGGGTGAACGGTTCGCGGGTGGCCGGTTCGGTGCATCCGGGCGCTCTCCGGACGAGAAAAGGCATGGAAGCATCACAAAAGGTGCTTCGGGACATGTCCGTTCGCGTGCGGCCCGATCCGGTCGGGATAGGCCGCGGGCGACGGACGGAACCGCGGACAGGCAGGGAACCAGCTGTGCGACTCAAAGACGAACTTCCGGTGGACCATCACCTGGCCACCGTGTACCGCTGGGGCGCCGCCCTCTGCGGCTGCGTCCTGCTCGTGTTCGGCTGCCTCGGCTTCGCCGACGCGCTGAGCTCCTTCGACACCTCCGGCACGCGGATCGCCGGGATGACCACCAACACCGCACTGAGCTGGATCTCGGTGCTGACAGGACTCCTGCTCCTGGCCGGCGCGGTCGTGGGCGGGAACATCGCCTCCACCGTGAACATGTTCGTGGGCGGCGCGTTCCTGCTCAGCGGCTTCTACCACCTGTTCGTGCTCGACCGGCCCGCCAACTTCCTCGGTTTCGGCGTGACCAACGTGATGTTCAGCTTCCTCATGGGGCTGTTGATCCTCACGTTCGGCATGTACGGGCGGGTGTCCAGCAAGCTGTCGCACGACAACCCCTACTGGCGCAGGCGCCACCCGCGCGAGGCCGCCGCGGAGTCGCTCGCGCGCCGACGCCGCCTGGCCGCCGCGGCCCTCCCGTCCGGGGCCGCGCGCACCACGACGCCGACGCACCCCGGACCGGCCGGTCCGGCGGTCGTCGAGAGTCCCCCGAGGTGACCGCGGTCCTGGTCGTGGGGGCGACGGGGACGGTCGGCGGGCTCGCCGCGCGGGCCCTGCACCGGCGGGGCGCGTCGGTGGCCCTGGCCGGCAGGAACGCGGAGCGGCTCGCCGACCGGTCGCGGCTGCCCGGAGACTGCCCCCGGCGCGTTTTCGACGCCTACGATCTCGACGGCTGCGCGGCCCTCGCGCCCTGGGCGGCCCGCTCCCTGGGTCGCCTGGACCGGGTCGTGGTGGCCGTCGGGGTGGCGGGCTTCGGGCGGGCCGAGAGCGTCGACGAGGCCGCCGCCGAGCACCTCATGACCGTGAACGCCCTGGCGCCGATGGCGGTGGTCCGGGGCGCCCTGCCGGTCCTGGAAGCCGGAGGCGCGATCGGCGTCGTGACCGGCGCGGTCGTCGACGTGCCCCCGCAGGGCATGGCCGACTACGCCGCGGCCAAGACGGCGCTCGCCACCTGGCTCGCCGTCGTCGGCAGGGAACAGCGGGCCCGGGGCGTCCGGATCGTCGACGTGCGCCTGCCGCACCTGGAGGGCGGGTTCGCCGCCCGGGCGGTGACCGGGGAGCCGCCCGCGCTCCCGCCCGGGGCCGACCCGGCGGAGGCGGTCGAACGGCATCTGCTCGCGCCCCTGACCGGGGCCCCGGACCGCCCGCGCTGAGCGTCCCCCGGGCTCCGACGCGCCCTCGGAGGACCGGGTGCGGAGCGCGCATCCGCCGGAGCACTCCGTACGGAAGAGCTTGCCACCGACACCTTCGAGGAGCGTCCAGCCCATGCGACGACGTCCGTCCGCCGCGGAGCGCGTCTCCGCCGTCCTGCTCACCACGGCCCTCGCCTCTCTCGCGCTCGTGCCCACTGCCACCACGCGCCCGGACGGCCCGCCCCGCGCCGCCGGTACCGTCGGCCTCGGCCGCTACACCGGAACCTGGTTCCAGCTCGCGGCCGTGCCGCAGTTGTTCGAGCTCCAGTGCGCCAAGAACGTCAAGGCCGTCCACGGCGCGACCGGCCGTGGCGGGGTCGCGGTGACCAACATCTGCGCGACCTGGCTGGGGGCCTCCAGCCGGATCACCGGTGAGGCGCTTCCCCTCGACGCGAGGACGGCTACCGGCACGGCACCGGGGCGAACTACGTCGTCGCCGGCCTGGGACCCGCGTACGAGTGGGCCGTGGTGACCAACGAGAACCGCATCTCCGGCTTCGTCCTGTCCCGCACCCCGCGGCTCGATCCGGCGCGGACGGCCGACGTCCTGCGCGCGGTCCGGGGGGCCGGACTCGAGCCCCGGGCCTTCCGCACGACCCGTCAGGACGGCGGGGACCCCGCCTGGCGGCTCGCCCCCTGACGGCCGGCCGGCGCGTTGCTCCCACCGGAGCATCGGCGGATAGCCCGCCCCCGCCCGGGGGTAGCCCTCACCCCGGCCTACGCGCCCCGGCGCGCCGCCCCTTCTTCCCCGACGACCAGAGGAGACGTACCCCGTGCGCTGCGACGTCGCCATCATCGGGGCCGGGGCGGCCGGGCTGTCCCTGGCCTGGCGGCTCCTGTGCCCGCCGCGCGGAGCCGCCGTCCCCTCCGTCGTCCTCGTCGACGCGCCCCCCGGCCCGCTCCGGCCGCCGCCGCGCACCTGGTGCTACTGGGAGCGGGGAGCCGGCGAGTACGACGCCCTGCTCACGGCCTCCTGGTCCCGGGTACGGCTCCATGGCGGCGACGGGCGGCCGGTCCCGTGCGACCTGGGCGCACTGCGTTACAAGATGCTCGCCTCCGAGTCGTTCACCCGGGGCATCCGGCCGCGGCTCGCCGGACTGGTCCGCGTCGAGGCCGTCGCGGAGCACGTCGCCGACGGCCCCGGCGGCGCCTCCGTCTCCTGCCGCACCGCCGACGGCCGCGAGCGGCACGTCCACGCGCGCTGGCTCTTCGACACCAGGCCGCCCTCTCCCCTCCCGCCCAGCCGGGTGAGCCTCCTCCAGCACTTCAAGGGATGGTTCCTGCGCTCCGAGCGCCCCGTCTTCGCCCCCGACACCGTCGACCTGATGGACTTCCGCACCCCCCAGCCGCCGCAGGGGCTCTCCTTCGGCTACGTCCTGCCGCTGTCCCGGACCGAAGCCCTCGTGGAGTACACCGAGTTCAGCCGGGAGCCGCTGTCCGACGAGGCGTACGAGCGGGCCCTGCGGCACTACACCACCGCTCTCCTGCGGATCGGCGCGTGCGAGGTGCACGGCGTGGAACGGGGACGCATCCCGATGACGGACGCCCGCTACGAGCGCCGCACCGGCCGGAGCACCTTCCGCATCGGCGCCGCGGGGGGCGCGGTCCGGCCCTCCACCGGCTACGCCTTCGCGGCCATCCAGCGCCAGACGCGCGCCGTCGCGGCCCTCCTGCACGCCGGCCGCGACCCCCTTCCGCCGGCCGCCTACCCCAGGCGGTCGCTCCTCATGGACGCGGTCCTCCTGCGCGGCATCGACACCGGCAGGGTCTCCGGGCCCGACTTCTTCACGCGGCTCTTCGAGAAGGTCCCTCCCGAGCGGCTCCTGCGGTTCCTCGACGGGGACACCCGGCCGTCCGAGGAGGTGCGCATCGGCCTGCGCACCCCCGTCCTCCCCATGCTCCGCACCACCGCGGAGCTGCCCTTCCTCGCCCGCCGGGCCTGAAACGGCCCCTTCGTCACGAGAGCGGATCCCTGCCATGCGCGACAGCCAAAACGGCACCCCCGCACGAGGCCGCGACCGGAGGGCGGTCGTCCTGCCCGCCGCCGACGGACGGCTCAGGCCCCCGGACGGCCACCGGCCGACCTGCGCCGTCGTCGGCGGCGGGATCGCGGGGATCGCGGCGGCCACGATCCTCGCCGAACGCGGCGTCGCCGTCACCCTCTACGAACGGCAGCCCACCCTCGGCGGGCGCCTCGCGGGCTGGGCCGACCGGCTGGGCGACGGATCGGAGGTGACCATGAGCCGTGGCTTCCACGCCTTCTTCCGCCAGTACTACAACCTGCGCGGTCTGCTGCGCAGGATCGACCCGGGCCTCGACCGGCTCACCGGTCTGCCGGACTATCCGCTGCGGCACGGCTCCGGGCTGTACGACAGCTTCGCCCGTGTCCCCCGTACGCCGCCCTGGAGCGCGCTCGGCTTCGTCGCCCTCAGCCCCAGCTTCGGGTGGCGCGATCTCGGCCGCATGAACGCCCGGGCCGCGCTGCCGCTGCTCGACGTCCGCGTGCCCGACGTCTACCGGCGCTTCGACGGCATCAGCGCCCGCGCCTTCCTCCACGGCATCGGCTTCCCCCCGGCGGCCCAGCACCTCGCGTTCGAGGTGTTCTCGCGGAGCTTCTTCGCCGACCCCGACGAACTGTCCGCCGCCGAACTGGTGCTGATGTTCCACGTCTACTTCCTCGGCTCCTCCGAAGGACTCCTCTTCGACGTGCCGGACGAGCCCTACCCGCAAGCCCTCTGGGACCCCCTCGGCGCCTACCTGCGCGGCCACGGCGCCCGGGTCCTCACCGGCACCGGCGTCCGGGAACTGACACCGGCACCCGGCGGCGGGCACACCGTGCTGTCCGACGAAGGGCCCCGGCATGCCGACGCCGTCGTCCTCGCCACCGACACCGGCGGCCTGCGGGCGATCGCCGGGGCGTCCCCGGGACTCTGCGACGCCCCCTGGCGCGCCCGCATCGGCGCGCTCCGCACCGCGCCGCCCTTCCTCGTCTCCCGGCTCTGGCTCGACCGGCCCGTCGCCCCGCACCGCCCTGGTTTCCTCGGGACCAGCGGATTCGGCCCCCTCGACAACATCAGCGTCCTCGACCGCTGGGAGGGCGAGGCCGCCCGCTGGGCCGCCCGCACCGGCGGCGCGGTGGTGGAACTGCACGCCTACGCCGTGGATCCCGCCGCCCGCCCCCGGGAGCTCTCCCGGGAACTGGTCGGGCAGCTGCACCGCGCCTGGCCCGAGACCCGGGACGCCGCGGTCCTCGACGAACGGCACGAACTCCGCTCCGACTGCCCGCTCTTCGAGGTCGGCGGGCACCGGAACCGTCCGACGGTCCACACCCCGGACCCCACCGTCACCGTCGCCGGGGACCTGGTCCGCACGGAACACCCCGTGGCCCTCATGGAGCGCGCCGCCACCACGGGTTTCCTCGCGGCCAACGCCCACCTGCGCAGGTGGGGGCTGCGCGGACAAACGCTGTGGACCGTACCCCCGGCCGGCCGCTCGGCCGCCCTCCGGTTCCTCGCCCGGGCGGCCGGCGAAACCCGGTCGCCCCGCTGAGCACCGTGCAGTCCCCGGTGCCCCCTACCCCGGGAACCGCCCCGTGCTCCGCAGCCGCCAGCGGCGCTCCGCGTACGCCAGGTCGTCGCGCCAGAGGCGGGCCGACGCCGACCGCATCGCGGGGCGCAGCAGCGGGGCCAGGGCCCGGGCCGCCGCGAAGCCCGTGCGGTCCGAGGCCGCCATGACGGCCTCCACCACGGCGGTCCGGGGGCGGGCGGCACCCAGGGCGGTCAGCGGAGTGGCGTGGGTCTCGACGACGGAACCCAGGCCCTCGCCCCCGGTGATGCGCATGGTGACGGTCCGCGGCTCCGGCGCCGTGAAGGCCGCTGTCACCGGCACCACCACGCGGCCCGCCACCTTGAACGAGACCCGGACGACCAGGGCGTCCTCCTCGTCGCCGGTCCCGTCCGGCGGTACGGACAGGACCTCCAGGTCGACGAACGAGTACGGGTGCAGCCACGCGCCGTGCCACGGGTCCAGCCGGTTGGCGACGATGTCCTCGGCCTCGCAGACGCCCACGCCGGTGTGGACGGCCGTCACCGCCTCCGCGACGGGCGGCCTCGGCGGCACCATCGGGCGGTCCGTCGGCTCCTCGCCGCCGACCTCGTCGAGGCGCACCCAGACCAGTACCCCGTCGTCGTACGCGGGCCACGGCGCCCAGCCCGCGGCCGGGGAGCCGTCCAGGGCCAGGCCGTGCCAGCGGCAGATGAGCGTCCCGCACCGCACCACGCCGTCCTTCAGGGCAGCCCCGAGGTGGGGGCAGGCGCCCGGTCCGGCGCGCACGACGCCGTCGGCGTCGCGCCAGAGCACGACCTCCGTCCCCGCGACGGTCCGGCCCGTCGGCCGGTCGGCGCGGACGTCCCGGCCGGCCCCCACGACATACCAGTTGCCGGACGGGCGGGCCGTCGCCCGCTTCAGCGCCGCGGCGATCCCCGTCGGACGCGCCTGTCGCCAGGTCGCCCGCTGCTTCTCCCAGGGCAGCGGCGCGCGGCGCAGGCTCAGGGGCAGACGGCGCCGGTCGTCCCGGCGGCTCGGTTCGCTCACCGACCGTCCCTCCTGGTCCGTTCGTGCGGCCCCGCGGCCCCGCTCCGGCCCAGGGCCTCCTCCGGCCGGCCGTCGGGGCGGCCGGGGCCGTCCGTGCGGCCCGCCCGGCGTCCGCGGCCCGCGCCGCGCGCGGCCAGTGCCCGCGTGAGGCCCGGCAGCGCGATCGAGGCCCGCCGTCGCGTGCCGACCACCGCCCGTCGGTGCAGCACCGCGTACCCCTCCTTCTCGATGACCGTCAGGATCTCCTGGTACAGGACGAAGGCCGTGCGCACGCACGGCGCCGACACCGGGTCGAGCAGGTCGATGCCCGGTTCCGCCTCGCGGTACACGTCCCGGGTGAGGGCCGCGGCGGCGCGCATCGCGTCGGTGATGCGCGGGTCGCGGCAGCCGGTCAGTCTGCTCCACCGCAGCAGGTCCCGGTCCACCCCGGACGCGGCGAGCAGGTCCGCCGGCAGGTACACCCGGCCCCGGTCCAGGTCCTCCCCGACGTCGCGGAGGAAGTTCGTCAGCTGGAAGGCGGTGCCGAGCGATGCCGCGTACGGCTCGGCCTCCTCCCGCGCGCAGACGGTGCCCAGGACCGGCACCATCTGCAGTCCGATCACGGCCGCCGAGCCGTGCATGTAGCCGCACAGGTCCGCGTAGGTCGCGTACTCCCGCACGAAGAGGTCGCTGCGCATCGACCCGAGGAAGTCCTCGAAGTGGACCGCCGGGATCCGCAGGCGCGCGCGGGTGTCCGAGGCCGCCGCCACGGCCGGGTCGGTGACGGGTTCGCCCCGCAGGGCCGCCTGCCACTGGGTCTCCAGCGCGTCGAGCGAGGCCGCCCGCTCCCGAGGCGTCGTGCCGGCCGTCTCGTCCACGATGTCGTCCGCGCGCCGGGCGAAGCCGTACAGGGCGTGGACCGCGCTGCGGCGGGCCAGCGGCAGGAGGCGCGTGGCCAGGAAGTAGGTCCTGCCGTGGCGGGCGTTGAGCCGGCGGCACTCCGCGTAGGCCGCCCGCAGCGCCGGATCGCGCACCCCGGCGGCGTCGAGCTCCCGGGCCGTCACGAGCCCTCCAGCCGGACGGCGGCGTCGGACGCCGTGCGTCGGGCCGTTGTCCGTGGGGTCCCGGTGATCCGCTGGGCGGCCAGCTTGCCCGAGACGATGACCGGGGGCACCCCGACACCCGGGGTCGTCCCGCAGCCCGCGAGCACGACGTTCTCCGTGCCCCTGACGAGGTTCCTCGGCCGGAACGGCCCGGTCTGGGCGAAGGTGTGCGAGAGCGAGAACGGGGTGCCCGCGCTGTGCCCCTGGCCTGCCCAGTCGGCGGGCGTCACCAGGGACTCCTCCTCGATCGACGCGCCGAAGCCGGTCAGCCCCCGCCGCTCCAGTTCGGCGACCAGGGAGTCCCGGTAGGCCGGGGCGAGCTCGGCCCAGTGCGCCGGCCCCGGGCCGATCTCCGTGTTCGGGCAGGGCGCCAGGACGTAGTGCAGATGACGGCCGGGAGGCGCGAGCGTGGGATCCGTGGCCGTCGGGCGGGTGACAAGGAGGGAAGGATCGGTCATCAGCTCTCCTGTTCTGGTGAGTTCGTCGAAGGTGCGGGACCAGGCGGAGCCGAAGAGCAGGGTGTGGTGGGCGAGTTCGGGCCAGGTGCGGTCCGTCCCCGCGTGCAGGATCACCGCGCTCGGGGAGTGCCGGGTCCGCAGCGGACGGCGGGGCGCGCGCCCCAGGAGCCGGTACGAGAAGGGGAGTTCCGTGGTGAGCACGACCGCGTCGCACGCGATCCGGGCCTGCTCCGTCACGACCGCCGTCACCCGTTCCCCCGCCCGTTCGAGGGTCGTGACCCGCTCCCCGAACCGCAGGGCGGCGCCGGCGCGGCGGGCCGCGTCCGCCATGGCCGTGGGCACGGTGTGCATACCGCCGCGCGGGAAGAACACCCCGGCGACGGTGTCCATGTAGGCGATCACCGCGTAGGCGGCCAGTGCCCGCGACGGGGGGACTCCCGCGTAGAGGGCCTGGAAGGAGAAGACGCGCCGGAGCCGTTCGTCCGACAGGAAGGACCCGATCGCCCGGTCCAGGCGTCCGAGCCCGCCGAGGGCGGCCAGCCGGGCCAGGTCGGGATGGAGCAGCTGTGTCGGCGAGTCGAAGTTCGCGTCGATGAAGCGGCGCTCCTGCACCGCGTACAGCCTGCCCAGCCAGGCGCGCAGGCACAGATAGGCGTCGGCCTCGCGGGCCGAGGCGAAGCGTTCCACCTCGGCGGCCATGACGTCCGCCTCCGTGTGGACGTCGACGCGGCTGCCGTCCCAGAACCGCGCCCGGTACGCCGGGTGCAGCGGTACCAGTTCCACCCGGTCGTACAGCGAGTCCCCGACGGCCGCGAACGCCTGGTCCAGCAGGGCGGGCATCGTCAGGACGGTGGGCCCCGTGTCCACCCGGAAGCCGCCGAGCTCCATCCGGCCGGCCCGCCCGCCCGGCACCGGCTCACGCTCGACCAGCGTCACCTTCCGTCCGGCGCCCAGCAGGTGGAGCGCGGCCGACAGGCCCGCGAAGCCGGCTCCCACGACGACGACATGGTCCGTCCCGCCCCGCAGCCGCCTCATCGGCCCGCTCCCGACGCGGCCACCGCACGCCCGGTCGCCGCTCCGGTGCGCTCGCCGGCCCCCGCGCCGTCCCCGCCGGGGCCGGCCGCCGGGAGCGCGACGCCGCCGGCGTCCAGGAGGAGCCGCGCCAGGTGCTCGGCCGGTCCCGGCACCAGCTCCGTCTGCCGGAGGGTCCGCAGCGTACGCGCGCAGAGCCGGTCCGCCCGCTCGGCGACGTGGGCCCGGGCTCCGCAGGACTCCAGGAGCCCGATCACAGGGCGCAGCTCCCGCTCGGTGGCGGCGGGGGAGCCGACCACGGCGTCGAGGAGACGGAGCCCCCCGGCGTCGCCGTCGCGGACGCACAGCGCCCGCGCCACGGCCATGAGATAGGTCGCCTTGCCCGCCCTGAGGTCCTCGCCGGGTGGTTTGCCGGTGCGCCGCGGATCGCCGAACACCCCTTGAAGGTCGTTCTGGAGCTGGAAGGCGATGCCCGCGCACAGCCCCGCCCGGTTCAGGCCCCGGAGCGTCCGGCCGTCGGCCCCCGCCAGGAGGGCTCCCAGCAGCAGTGGATGCACCGCGGAGTACCGCGCCGTCTTCAGGACGGCCGTCCGCATCGCCCGTCCGGCGGACCGCGAGCCGGTGACCTGCGTCTGGAGGTCCAGGTACTGCCCGGCGACCATCTCGGTGCGCATCACCCGCCACCGGTCGCCGAGACCGGCGGAGTGCGGGGTCATCAGGAGCACCTCCGCGAACGCGTCGTCCGCCCAGGCGAGGGCCAGGTCACCCGCGAGGACGGCGCCGGAGCCCCCGAAGCCCGCGGACGGCCCGTCGAGGCCGTCCGTGCCGTACTGGCGCTCCAGCGAGGCGTGGACGGAGGGGCTTGCCCTGCGGGTCCGGGAGCCGTCCATGACGTCGTCGTGGATGAGCGCGCAGGTCTGGACGAGTTCAACGGAGGCCGCCATCCGCAAGGCCGCTTCGGCCTCGTCGTCGCCGCCCCCGGCGGCGCGCATGGCCCACCACAGCAACTGCGACCTGCGGTGTCCGCCACCGGCCGCGAAGGCGGCCACCCGGCCGGCGATGTCCGCGGCGAAGGTCCCGTCCACGGTCCGGGCCTCGGCGACCCGGCGCCGGAGGAGGTCGTCGATCACCAGGGTCAGGGCCTCGGGGACGTCCCTGTCGATGGAAGGGGGGTCGAGAGCGCGCATGTCGGTTCCCTTGCTGCCGTGCGTCGGGCAGTGCGGTGCGTCTGGATGTTCCGTACCGCGGTCGCGCGCGGATGCAGCAGATCATGGGCCGACCGGGGATTCGCACGTGCCGGTGCCGGCGCCCAAGGCGACCGTGGCCGGCGTCGACGCGTCGGCCGGAATGCTTGCGGGCGCCCGGGCCGAAGCGCGTTTCCTTCGTCCACGCCCCGGTCGAGCGCATGGCCGAGGTCGAGGCCCAGGGACCGTACGACGCCGTCCTTGCCGCGTACCTGCTGCGCAACGTCGCCGATCCCGACGCCCTGCTGCGCATCGCCCGCCGCCTCCTGCGGCCCGGCGGTCGCCTCGCCGTGCACGAGTACGGCCTCGGCGGACGGCCCGCCGACCGGCTCGTGCGGAAGGCCGTTGTGAACGGTCTCGTGAGGCCCTGGGCCCGGCTACACGGGGACGCGGAACTTCTACGAGCACCTCTACCGCAGCGTGCTGGCCTTCGGCACGGCCGATGCCTTCACCACCCGGCTCCGGAGTGCCGGGTTCACCCGGGTGCGCTGCCTTCCGCAGCCCGGCTGGCAGACGGGCATCACGAAGGTCAATGTGTCCGCGCCCTCGGGCAGCAGCGCCCCCAGCACCTTCTTGGCCGCTGTTCCTGAGATGTTCTGTCGGTAGAGGGAGCTCGGGAGGCTGTCCGGCACGTCTGTAATCTTTGTGCGATTTTCGAGCGCGGCCGCCGCCTGCCGTTTCAGCTGGCTGCCCGAGACGCCGTCCTGGTTCAGAAGCTGTTGCACCTGTGACCACTGGTGGATGAACGCCTCACTGGCTGTGTACTTCTCATCCGTGGCCCGGTAGTTCTCCATCATCACGGCGACAGCGCGGCCTCTGTCCTGGTCCTTGAGGACGGAGGACAGGACGGGGGCCTGGCTCTGGAGGGCAATCGGCGTGGCCATCCGCCCGCTTCGCCCTGTTGTGTTTTTCGCGGTCCTGCAAGAGGGCCGCTGGCCTCCGGGCCCGGCATGACTGTTGCCCCCTGTCTAAGGGATGGCCCGGGGGGTGGTGTCACCGGGCCCGAGGGTGGCGTCGGAGACGCTGATAAGAGGTCCGACCGCCGCCCGGCCGGGCGGTGGTCGGCCGGGCGGTGGTCGGCAGGTCTGCATGACGTGGATGCGCGAGAACGGCCCCCGAAGCCCAGGCCGGCACCGGTATCGGGCAAGTGGCCCAACAGCGAGCCGAAACTTCGGGCCGTCTCCGAGAAACTCGCCGCGATGTTCGGCACCGTCCTGGTGATCGTGGACCAGCCCGCCTCCATCGGCGCTCTGCCGCTGACCGTCGCCCGCGGCGCGGGCTGCCAGGCCTTCCACCTTCCCGGACTGGCCATGCAACGGATCGCCGACCTCTACCCGGGCGAGGCAGTGGCTATCACGTTCCACCGGCCGCCTCAGCCACATGCATCCCACAAGTCGCAGTGGGAGGCTGCGTAGCGGGAACACATGGCTTGCGTTGTTCAGTGTTACCGTGAACGGCATGTCGGCCCGCCGCGTGATCTGCGATTCCGGCCGTGCGGTGCGCACGGTCCGGTTCGGGGTGGCCACTTTCCGACGCGGTTCCAAAGCCATGGACCGACGCCCTGCGGGCCTGGTCTGGATCGAGAAGGCCGCCGCAACAGCGGCATCCCTCTGACGCTCATCGCTGAGACCCCCTTCGCTTAGGCGCCCTCGACGCGTACCCCCTGCGCCCGTAGACGGAGAGCAGCTGGGCCCGTCGCCGCGCAGCCGCCGCTTCGCCCCACAGCCTCGTATTTCCCTGGACCGCGTCGTCTTCGCTGTCCGTACCGCCCTGGAGTATTACCGTGATCACCGCCTCCGGCATCGAGCTGCGTGCCGGCGCCCGCATCCTCATCGAGTCCGCCTCCTTCCGTATCTCCA
>NZ_JBIBUU010000035.1:0-35350 GCF_043079735.1 Streptomyces sp. NPDC015144
CGATACTGGATGTATCGGGGTGACCCCGACAACGCGGCGAGCGTGCGTGCCGGGCGCCGCACGGCAGGCGGCAGTTTGAAGACAGGTCCTAGGGCCTTTCGTTTGGATCATGCCGGGTTCGCGTGCCCCGGCACGCACGCTCGCCGCGTTGTCGTCGGTCGCCGACGCTCCTTCCCCGAGCTCTCGGCTTCGCTCGAGCAGGGGAGACCCCATCCGACTCCCTCCTCCGCCTTGCGATCGCACGCACCGGACCCCGCTCACTGATCCGGCCCGATCCAAACGAAAGTCCCTAGGCGGGGGTGGCGTCGAGGGCGTGGCCGACGAGGGCCAGCAGGGACTCGACGACGGTGATCCGGTTACGCGCGTCCATGATCACAACAGGTACGTGCGGGGCTATGGTCAGGGCCTCCCGTACGTCCTCCGCCTCGTATCCGGGCGTCCCCTCGAAGTGGTTGACGGCCACGATGTAGGGCAGGCCGCAGCTCTCGAAGTAGTCGAGGGCGGGGAAGCAGTCGGCGAGCCGACGGGTGTCGGCCATCACGACCGCGCCGATCGCGCCGCGCACCAGGTCGTCCCACATGAACCAGAAACGTTGCTGCCCGGGGGTGCCGAAGACGTAGAGCACCAGGTCGTCGTCGAGGGTGATCCGGCCGAAGTCCATCGCGACGGTGGTGGTGACCTTCTCGGGCGTGGCGGAGAGGTCGTCGGTCTCCTCGCTGGCCTGGGTCATCATCGCTTCGGTCTTCAGCGGGGTGATCTCGGAGACGGCGCCGACGAAGGTCGTCTTGCCGACGCCGAAGCCGCCCGCGACCACGATCTTCGTGGCGATGGGGGCCCGGGTACGGTCGAGTTGCCAGGCCTGGAGCGATTCCTCTGCCTGGTCCGCTGTGCCCGGCCGGCGCGGGGCGAAGAGCGTCGACTCAGAGACGGCGGAGTCCATTGAGCACCCTTTCGAGCAGTGCGCGGTCGGGCTGGCCGGTGCCGTGACCGGTTCCGTACACGCGGATCTTTCCTTGGTCGGCCAGGTCGCTGAGGAGGACCCGGACCACGCCGAGCGGCATCTTCAGCAGGGCCGAGATCTCCGCGACCGTGCGCATCCGGCGGCAGATCTCGACGATCGCCTGGAGTTCGGGCATGACCCGGGTCGACAGGCTGCCGTTGGTCAGCTCGCGGCGCTCCTCCGGGGCGTCGAGCGCGGCGACGAAGGTCTCGACGAGCAGGACATGCCCGAAGCGGGTGCGGCCGCCGGTGAGGGAGTACGGGCGGACCCGGGCGGGCCTGCGGTCGGCCCCGCGTACGGGGAGCCTGGGCGCGGATTCGGCAGCGGGCTTCACTGGGTGCTCTCCATCGATTTGCGCAGTTCACTGCGGAGTTCGGGGGTGAGTACGTGTCCGGCCCGGCCGACGAAGAGCGCCATGTGGTACGCGATGACGCTCATGTCGCAGTCCGGGGTGGCGTGCACCCCGAGCAGGGATCCGTCGCTGATCGACATGACGAAGACGCTGCCCTCGTCCATGGCGACCATCGTCTGCTTGACGCCACCGCCGTCCATGAGTTTGGCGGCACCGATGGTCAGGCTGCCGATGCCGGAGACGATGGTCGCCAGATCGGCGCTGGAACCCCTGGGGCCGCCGGGGGCCCCGGTGTTCGTGGTGCTCGTGGTGGCCAGATGGCCGGGGTCGGAGGAGAGCAGCATCAGTCCGTCGGACGAGACGACGGTGACCGAGTGGACCCCTGGTACCTCCTCCACCAGATTGCTCAGCAGCCAGTGCAGGTTGCGGGCCTCGGTGCTCAGCCCGATTGTGCTCGGCGCAGTCAACTGCGTGCCTCCTCGACTGTGTCCCCCGTCTCATCGGTCTGGTCGGTCATGCTGCTGCCCGGGCGGGCCGCGTCGCCGTGCTGGTCGGTGGGTGTGCTGTGCGGGGCGGGGTGCCCTTCGGCGATCTCCGCCTCGACGTCCCGGCGGCCGTCCTTCGCGCCCTGGTGGAAGCCGCCGAGCCGTCGGCGCAGCGCCTCCTTGTCCAGGTTCCCCTTGCGCTCGGTGGTGGCCGCCGCGGCGGGCTTGGTGATGCGGGGGGTGCGCTTGGGCAGCCCCTTGTCGGTGACGCGCCCGGCGGGAGCGGCGGGCTCCGCCTCTGCGGCGGGGGCGGCTTCCGCGGGCGACTGGGTGCGCTGCTCCGGGATGCGGTCCCGGGGCTGGTCGGGCGTCCGCTCGTGACGGTCGGGGCCGATGGCGTACGGGTCCGCCGCCTCGGGCCGCGGGGAGCCGGCGGGCTTCGGTACGACGGGGAGGCGGACCTGGAGGGTGACCTCGGACTCCGACTCGGCCGGGGCCGGGGCCGGGGCCTTCGGGGCCGGGGACGGCTCGGCGGCTGCCGGGGCCGGTACGGAGTCGGCGCCCGACGCCCGGATCGCCCGCTCGGCGGCGGCGATCAGCGGGTCCTCGGCGGGCCGCTTCCCGGACGGCTGCCGCTCCTCGGACGACTGCGGCTCCTCTGCCAACGGCCGCTCCTCGACGGACGACCGGGCCTCGGAGGACGGCCGCGCCTCGGCGGGCCGCGGTTCCGGTGCGGTCGCGGCCGCGGTCGGCTCCTCGTCGCCGGACGACGGCTGCGGCTCGCCGGACGACAGCTCCGGCTCCGGCTCGGTCGACGGCGTACGGGCGGGCAGCGCGTTGGAGTTGGCCTCGGCGACCGAGCCCGGGAGGTTCAGCGTGGGCGCGGAAGCGGAGGACTTCGCCGGGGGCGGGGTGACGGCCGGCGGCGCTTCCGGCAGCAGGGCCTTGGGCAGGACGACGACGGCGGTGAGCCCGCTGCCGGTGTGCTCGCGCAGCTCGACGCGTACGCCGTGCCGGGCCGCCAGCAGCGCGGTGACCTGGAGGCCGAGCCCGGCCCCCTCCGTGCTCCGGTCGCCCGCCTCGAACAGGGTCGGGTCGGCCAGCCGGGCGTTCAGCTCCGTCATCCGCGCCGCGGGCATCCCGAGGCCGTCGTCCTGCACGGAGAGCATCACCTCACCGCTCTCCAGCAGCCAGCCGGAGAGCTGGATCCGGGACTCCGGCGGCGAGAAGGCGGTGGCGTTCTCCAGCAGCTCGGCGAGCAGGTGGCTGAGGTCGTCGGCGGCGAAGCCGGCGACCTGGGCGTGCGGCGGCAGGGCCTGGATGACGACCCGCTCGTACCGCTCGATCTCGGAGACCGCCGCGCGTGCCACGTCGACCAGCGGGATCGGCCCGGCGTGCCCGTGGCCGTGCTCGGCGCCCGCGAGGACCAGCATGTTCTCGCTGTGCCTGCGCATGACGGTGGCCATGTGGTCGAGCTTGAAGAGGGTGGCCAGCCGCTCCGGGTCCTGCTCCCGGTCCTCCAGGCCCTCGATGACACCGAGCTGACGGTCGACCAGGCCGAGGGTGCGCAGCGAGAGGTTGACGAAGGTGTGGTGGACGGTGTTCTTCAGCTGCTCCAGCTCGGCCGTGAGCTCCGCGGTCGCGGTCTGGAGCTCGGCGCGCTGGGCGGCGAGGGCCTCGCGCCCGGCGGCCAGCTCGCCGCGCTCGCCCTCCAGCTCCGCGAAGCGGCCGTTGAACTGGGTCAGGAGCCCCCGGAGCCTCGCGTGCAGGCTGTTGAGGGACCGTACGACCTGGGCGTACTCGTCGTTGCGGCCGGTGTAGCGGACCGGCTCGGCGGTCTCGGGCTCCGTGGCGAGCCGGGCGGCGCCGATCCGCAGCACGGCGAGCGGCTGGGTGAGGGTGCGGGCCACGGCGGTGGAGACGCCGACGGCGATCAGCAGGCAGCCGCCGAGCAGCGCGATGCGCAGTTCGAGCGCGGTGACGTCGTCGTCGCGCAGCTGCTCCAGTCGGCCGATCCGCTCGGTGCCGAGGGCCGATTCGACGCTCCGCATCCGGTCGATCCGCGCGGAGAGCGCCGCCCCGGCCTTCTTCCGGCTGGTGGCGCGGCCGCTCTCGGACAGTTCGGGGCGGGCGGTGAGCTTGTTGAGGTACTTCTCCGCGCCGGCGACCTCCGGGCCGGTGACCGTGGACGCCAGCTTGTCGCGGGCGGTGGCTCCCGCGACCTGGTCGAAGTCGGCGAGCGCGCCGAGCTCGCGGACGCGGGCGAGCTGGGCCGCGGCGCTCAGCTCGTCGCGGGTGCGGTCGTCCTTGGCGCTCGCGCCGTCCTGCGTCTGGACCGGCAGCCCGGTCGCCGGGTCGATCGTGCTCGAACCGTTCTGCACCGGCAGCCCGGTCACCGGGTCGATCTGCGGGGTGGGGGCCCCGCCGGGCACCGAGAGCGCGGCGAGCAGCAGCCCCCGGGTGGCGGCGGCCTGTTCGGTGGCGCGGGCCAGGGCGAGCGAGGCACGGGTGGCCCCGGCGGCGCGCGGCGGGGTCTTCTCCGTCAGCTCCTCGGCGAGGGCCTGGAGCTTTCCGATGATCTCGGAGTACGCCTGGTGGGCCTCCAGCGCCGTGCCCTTGCCGGTGAGCGCCTCGCGGCGCAGGGAGGGGATGCCGGCGAGGTCGCGGCGGAGCGCGGCGGGGGCGGCGGCCCGGATCTCCTCGACCCGCTGGTCGACCCGGGTGCTCCGGGCGTCGTCCGCGCCGGTCTTCCCGTCCCGGCCCGCGGCGATCCTGGCGGTGACGTCGTCGCGCTCGTCCGCCAGCGCGTGGGCAAGGGCGACGGCCTGCTGGTTCAGCTCGGCGAGGGTGACCAGGCGCTGCGAGTCGTTCAGCTCGGCGGAGGCGGTGAGAACCATGGGAGCACCGGCCGCGATGACGGTGACCCCGACCACCGCGACTCCGGCGACCAGCCTGCTCCGCACCCGTACGGGACGCCGGGTGCTCCCGCTCTCGGCGGGGGCCGGTGACACCGCCCCGGAACCGTTCCGCTCTTCGCCCTTGCTCCGAGGCCGCTTCTTCTGCACCGGTGCTCGCATTCTTGACTCGTCCGCCCATGAAGCAGAGGTGACGCACGGTCACACGCGCGGGCGTCCCTTCCCACTGGTACGGCTTCCGACCATTCCAGCGCTGTTGGGAGGGGGACACGCAACGACCACTCCACCACCTGAAGGAGTGAACATCACTCCCGAGTTGGCGAACAAGTCTGCCCGGACAGGGCCTCGGCCACACCCGGTCCGCCGGGTGGAACTTCCGCCCGGGCTTTGGCAGGATGCCCGCCCGCACGCCCCACGGAGGCCGCCCTTCCGCTCCCTCACCGGCCGGAAGCCGCAGGTTCAGGCCAATCACACGGGAGTGCGGAGGGCGTGAAGGCGTCGTGCAGACTGGCCGCATGCTCTTCGCGCTGGCCACGGCCCCCGGAAGTCCCGAACACCCGAACGAGGACTGGGCGGCCACCGCTCTCCCCGCTTCCGGGTGGGGCGGGGCGCTGGTCCTGCTGGACGGGGTGACGCCGCCGCGGGGCGACGACGGTTGTGTGCATTCGGTTCCGTGGTTCACGGCCCGGCTGGGCGGCGCGCTGATCGAACTGTCCGGTTCGCGGCGGGATCTGACCCTTCAGGAGATCCTCGCCCTGTCCATAGGGCGCACCGCCGACACGCACCGTTCCCTGTGTGACCTTTCTCACGTACGTACCCCGCAGGCGACGGTCGTCATGGCCCGGTGGGACGAGCGCGAGATCGAGCACCTGGTGCTCTCCGACTCCGTGCTGCTGCTCGGGCTGCGCGACGGGAGCGTACGCCCGGTGCTCGACGACCGGCTGGACCGGCTGCCGCCCGGCTCGCTGAGCTCCGTGGCGTTCACCGACACCCGGCTGCGCAACAAGGAGGGCGGCTTCTTCACCGCGGCCGCCGACCCCGCCGTGGCCTCGCGTGCGGTGACCGGCCGCACCCCGCTCGACCAGGTGCGGGCGATCGCCGCGCTGACGGACGGGGCGGCCCGCTGGACCGAGGTGTTCCGCGCGGGCGACTGGGCGGACTGCCTGAAGGTGCTCGACGACGAGGGGCCGCAGTCGCTGATCGACCGGGTCAGGGTGCTGGAGGAGGCGGACGCGGGGGCCGGGCGGGCGCTGCTGGGTCGCGGCAAGACGCACGACGACGCGACGGCGGTCCACGCGGTGCTGTGACGGGGCGTCCGGGCGCCCGCCCTCGCGCTCCGGGGGCCGCCCCCGAGGCCGTACGCCCTCCGGCCCCGGGGCGTCAGTTCTCGGCGCGGGCGTTCAAGTGGTGGAGCAGCCGGGCGAGTTCGGCCACCTCGGCGCGGTCCCAGTCGGCGAGCTTGCGGACGTAGCGCTCGCGGCGGGCGTCGCGGACGCTGCGGTAGCGGTCCAGCCCTTCGGCGGTGAGGCGGACGAGGAAGGCCCGGCCGTCGGCGGGATCGGGTTCGCGGATCACCAGCCCGAGCGTTTCCAGGGCGCGGAGTTGACGGCTCATGGTCGCCTTGCCCACCCCGAAGTAGGCCGCGAGGTCGGTGGCCCGCTGCGGCCCCGCCGACTCCAACTGGACGAGCAGGCCGTACGCGGCGGATTCCAGGTCGGGGTGGACCTCCCGGGCCATCTCCCCCGAATTGGCGCGGGCCCGGCGCAGAAAGACGGCCAACTCCCGTTCCAGCGCGAGGAATGCGTGGTCCACACCACTCCTTCCGGTCGCGCCCGGTTCACTACCGCTTTCGCTCCCGTGCACGTCAACACCCCTCATGAGCTTTCCGGTCGCTGAAAATTTCTTTCACCGCAGGTCATCACCGCAGCTTGCGCCAGTATTTCGCAGGAGTAGACCAACGGCGGCGCCCGGACCCCCTTCCCCAGCACGGGTCTACGTGCGTAGCGTCATGCCTGGCATGTTCACACCATTACATGCCCGCAGGGGGGTGTGCCCCACGTCCCCCTGGGATCAGCGCGTCCCCCCACCACGTCCTCGGAGGCACTCCCATGCCGGTGCTCAGATCCACTGCCAGGTCCTCCCGCCGCTCCCGTTTCGCGGCGGCCGGAACACTCCTCGCAGCGCTCTCCCTCATGCTCACCCTGCCCGGCGCGGCGAGCGCCGCCGACACCGACGCCGCGGCCGCCAAGAAGCCCGCCAGGGGCACCGCCACGATGGGCATGGGCGTCATAGCCCACGACGGCGAGGCCGGACTCCCCCGCGACACCCGCGCCGTCCAGACCGAAGGCGTGGACGTCGCCAGCTACCAGGGCAACGTCGCCTGGTCGACGCTCTGGGGCAGCGGCGTGAAGTGGGCCTACACCAAGGCCACGGAGGGCACGTACTACACGAACCCCTACTTCGCGCAGCAGTACAACGGCTCGTACAACGTGGGCATGATCCGGGGTTCGTACCACTTCGCCACCCCGAACACCACGAGCGGCGCCACCCAGGCCAACTACTTCGTGGACCACGGCGGCGGCTGGTCCAGGGACGGCAAGACGCTCCCCGGCGTGCTCGACATCGAGTGGAACCCGTACGGCGCCCAGTGCTACGGCCTGAGCCAGGCCGGCATGGTCAACTGGATCCGCGACTTCGTGAACACGTACAAGGCGCGCACCGGCCGCGACGCGGTCATCTACACCGCGACCAGCTGGTGGAAGGACTGCACTGGCAACAACGCGAGCTTCGGCGCCACCAACCCGCTCTGGGTGGCCCGGTACGCCAGCACCGTCGGCGAGCTCCCGGCCGGCTGGGGCTTCTACACGATCTGGCAGTACACCTCGTCCGGCCCGTACGTCGGTGACCACAACCGCTTCAACGGCGCCCTCGACCGCGTACAGGCCCTCGCCAACGGCTGAGCCTCCCCCGGACGCGCATCCTCCCCGCGTACACCGCAGTGCCCCGGCGCGCCCCGCCGGGGCACTGCGCGTACCGCGTTCCGTACGCCTCCGAACAGGGATTTCGTCCCCCGGAGCGGTGATTGACCCCGACGTTCGTTGACGTATACACGCTGTGTATAGTCCTCCTCCGGCGCACCCGGCACACCGCGCCGCGCGCATCTGTTCAGCCACGGAGGAGTGACCCGCCTTGCCCAAGAAGACGAAGCCGATCGGTAAGGGGTTGACCGCGGCCCTGGTGACGGCGCTCACGCTGACCCTGGGCGGCTGTGCGATGCAGACCACGGCTCCGGCCTCGGCGCGCGCCGACGCGGGCTCCGACGCGAAGGGCACCTTCGGCCCGGTGGACTGCCGCAAGGCCAAGTGCATAGCGCTGACCTTCGACGCCGGACCGGGCGAGGACACCCCGCGTCTGCTGGACATCCTCAAGGAGAAGAAGGTGCACGCAACCTTCTTCCTGCTCGGCAAGAACCACGTGAAGAAGCACCCCGACACGGTGCGCCGGATCGCCGCCGAGGGCCACGAGGTGGCCAACCACACCTGGACCCACAAGATCCTCACGGACCGCGACCCGGCCGACATACGCGCCGAGCTGAAGAAGACGCAGGACGCCATCACGGAGATAACCGGCAAGCAGCCCCGGCTGATGCGCCCGCCGCAGGGCCGCACCGACGACATCGTCTCGGACGTCAGCAAGGACCTGGGCCTCTCCCAGATCCTGTGGAGCGCCACCGCCAAGGACTACTCCACGACCGACTCCGCGCTGATCAGGAAGCGGATACTCGACCAGGCGAGCCGGGACGGCGTCATCCTGCTGCACGACATCTACAAGGGCACGGTCCCCGCGGTGCCGGGCATCATCGACGCGCTGCAGAAGCAGGGCTACACCTTCGTGACGGTGCCGCAGCTGATGGCCCCCGCCGAGCCGGTCCCGGGCACCATCTACCGCCCCTGACCTCCCGGTTCCACGACGACGCGACCCCCGGCACCCCGGCACCCCGGCGCCGGGGGTCGCGTCGTCACGGACGGGTCAGCCGCCGCGCACGGGCACGCGGTACGGCCCGCTCCCCCGGGGTTCCCGGGAGGCGGGCCGTCCGTACCGGTCACGCGCGCGGCGCCACGTCCGTCACGCCGTGCCGCTCACGCCGCGACCGGGATCTCCTCCCGCGCCGGGGCCTCGGCCGGGGCCAGGGCGATCTCCAGGACCTGGCGGACGTCGGTCACCGGGTGGACCTCCAGGGTGTCCAGCACCTCGGCGGGGACGTCGTCCAGGTCGGCCTCGTTCCGCTTCGGGATGACCACGGTGGTGATCCCGGCCCGGTGGGCGGCGAGCAGCTTCTGCTTGAGGCCGCCGATCGGCAGCACCCGCCCGGTCAGCGAGACCTCACCGGTCATCGCCACGTCCGTACGGACCAGCCGCCCGGAGAGCAGCGAGGCCAGCGCGGTCGTCATGGTGATGCCGGCGCTCGGGCCGTCCTTGGGCACCGCGCCCGCCGGGAAGTGGATGTGCACGCCCCGGTCCTTCAGGTCCGCGACCGGCAGTTCCAGCTCCGCCCCGTGCGAGCGCAGGAAGCTCAGCGCGATCTGCGCGGACTCCTTCATGACGTCGCCGAGCTGACCGGTGAGGGTCAGTCCGGAGGCCCCGGTCTCCGGGTCGGCCAGCGAGGCCTCCACGTAGAGCACGTCGCCGCCGGCCCCGGTGACCGCGAGCCCGGTCGCCACCCCCGGCACCGAGGTCCGGCGCTCGGCCGGGTCCTGGGCCGACTCCGGGACGTGGTGCGGGCGCCCGATCAGGCCCCGCAGGTCCGCGTCGGTGACGGTGAACGGAAGCTCCCGGTCGCCCAGTTCGTGCTGGGCCGCGACCTTGCGGAGCAGCCGGGCGACGGCCCGCTCCAGGTTCCGGACCCCGGCCTCCCGCGTGTACTCGCCGGCCAGCCTGCGCAGCGCGGACTCGTCGAGCGTGACCTCGTCCGCCGCCAGTCCGGCCCGCTCCAGCTGGCGCGGGAGCAGGTGGTCGCGGGCGATGACGACCTTCTCGTCCTCGGTGTAGCCGTCGAGCCGGACCAGTTCCATGCGGTCGAGCAGGGCCTCCGGGATGGCTTCGAGCACGTTGGCGGTGGCCAGGAAGACGACGTCGCTGAGGTCGAGCTCGACCTCCAGGTAGTGGTCGCGGAAGGTGTGGTTCTGCGCCGGGTCGAGGACTTCGAGGAGGGCGGCGGCCGGGTCGCCCCGGAAGTCGGAGCCGACCTTGTCGATCTCGTCGAGCAGGACGACCGGGTTCATCGAACCGGCCTCCTTGATCGCCCGCACGATGCGTCCGGGCAGAGCACCGACGTACGTACGCCGGTGGCCGCGGATCTCGGCCTCGTCCCGCACCCCGCCCAGGGCGACGCGGACGAACTTGCGGCCCATGGCGTGCGCGACGGATTCGCCGAGCGAGGTCTTGCCGACACCGGGCGGCCCCACCAGCGCCAGTACGGCGCCGCCGCGCCGCCCGCCGACGACCCCGAGGCCGCGGTCGGAGCGCCGCTTGCGCACGGCCAGGTACTCGGTGATCCGCTCCTTCACGTCCTGGAGCCCGGCGTGCTCGGCGTCCAGGACCCGCTGGGCGCCCCGGATGTCGTAGGCGTCCTCGGTCCGCTCGGTCCAGGGAAGTTCGAGGACGGTGTCGAGCCAGGTCCTGATCCAGGAGCCCTCGGGGCTCTGGTCGGAGGCCCGCTCCAGCTTCTCGACCTCCTTCAGCGCCGCCTCACGGACGTGCTCGGGCAGGTCGGCGGCCTCGACGCGGGCCCGGTAGTCGTCGGACTCGTCGCCGGAACCGGACTCGCCGTTGAGCTCGGCGAGCTCCTTGCGTACGGCGTCGAGCTGGCGGCGCAGCAAAAACTCGCGCTGCTGCTTGTCGACGCCCTCCTGGACGTCCTTGGCGATGGACTCGGCGACGTCCTGCTCGGCGAGGTGCTCGCCGAGCCACTGGATGGCGAGCTTCAGCCGGGCGACCGGGTCGGTCGTCTCCAGGAGCCGCACCTTCTGGGCGGTGGTGAGGAACGGGGAGTAACCGGAGTTGTCGGCGAGCGCGGAGATGTCCTCGATCTGCTGGACCCGGTCCACGACCTGCCAGGCGCCGCGCTTCTTCAGCCAGCTGGTGGCGAGCGCCTTGTACTCCTTGACCAGCTCGGCGGCGGCGCCCGGCAGCGGGTCGGGGACGACCGGGTCGACCCGGGTCCCCTCCACCCAGAGCGCGGCGCCCGGACCGCTGGTCCCGGCCCCGATCCGCACCCGGCCCCGGCCGCGGATCAGCGCGCCCGGGTCTCCGTCCGAGAGCCGCCCGACCTGCTCGACGGTGCCGATGACACCGGTACCGGCGTACGTACCGTCGATCCGCGGCACGAGCAGCACCTCGGGCTTGCCCCCATCGGCCCGGACCGCCGCCTGCGCGGCCTCGACGGCGCCCCGCACCTCCGCGTCGGACAGGTCCAGAGGCACCACCATCCCGGGCAGCACGACCTCGTCGTCGAGCGGCAGCACGGGCAGGGCGAGCGGAGTAACCGCGGTGGAATCGGTAGCCATGATCTCCCCTTCGGCAGTCAAGTTGAGCTATGCAGACTCAATGCTCCTGAGCCGCCCATTGTTCCCAGGGATGTGTTCGCTCTGAGCGATCACCCGGAAGCGCTCCCGGACCGGAAGGAACGCCCTGGAACTACTGCAACTAGAAGATGTGGGCCCAGGCGTCCTGCCCGAAGTTCTCCAGGATCGCGCGCAGCCACGGGGCACGGGCGGCCGGCAACCGGGCCAGGGTGTGCCGGAACACTTCTCGGTCGGCCCAGAAAGGGCGGTTCGGGAGCAGGGGGGGCGGGTCGTCACGGAGCACGTCCCGGGGGATACGCCCCGACGCGGGAACCGGCGGGTACGGCCGGGGAGAGGCCAGCCACAACCACACCCCGAGCGGCAGGGGCACCGGATACGCCGACGCGGCCGGGCCGGGCGGGCTCCAGGTCCGGCCCGTCCGGGGATGGACCGGTACGAGGAGGATGTCGTCACCCTCGCCCGGGAAGGGCCGCCCCGGCCCGGCCAGGACGGCACGCCGCTCCGGGAGGCCCGTCGGCAGCAGGGCGTCCAGCCCGCGCTGGAACACGTCCGCGGCCAGACCGCCCGGGACCCGCACCGGCCGCCCCCGGGAGGCGACCAGCAGGTGGGCGAGCGCCCGGCCGGCCGCCGCCTCCCACCGCGGGCTCCACGACCAGTAGTGGCCCGTCCCCAACGGTCCGCCCCACGTGGCGATCGGCTCGAACGGGGGCATGCCCTCCCCTTCTTCCACCAGTTCCGCCCAGGAGAGGGGCGTGGGAGGAACACCGCCGCCAGGGGTGCGGCGCACGGCGTCCGGGTCGAGTCGCACCGCCTGCCAGAGCGAGCAGTCGTCGAGCCTGGTCGCCACGGGCAGGTCGCACGCCAGGCAGGCCATGTTGGGCCCGTCCGCACCGTCGAGGCCGCAGCAGGAAGAACCGACGCGCTCCTCGGGAATCAGCCGGGTTCCACGGATGTCGCCGGGCGCGACGACGCTCTCGCCGGGCGGATCGTCGGACAGGGAGCGGACCGGCGCGTAGATACCGCGCGCCTCCGCCTCGACCGGATCGATCCCGCCCCACCTCCGCCACGGCCCCCTCCACGGGTCCGGGTCCACGGCGAACGTCCCGGACTCCATGAGCACCGGGAGCTGGGCGCCGTTCCCGTACACCTGGCGGGCATGGACCGGCAGGGAAACCTGGAACAGCGGGACGGTCAGCTCGGCACCGCATCCCGCACACACAAAAACGAACAAACGTCCTCCGTCTGGGTAACCACCCCATCGTCGCAGCCCGTTGGCGGCCAGCCACTCAGGAGGGAGCCCTCCGCCCGAGGCGGTTCCGCCACAACCGCCCGGGAGACGAGGGACGGACACCGGGATCCTCCTCGCACCGGACTACCCGCACGGAGCCCCCGCGACCGCGCCGGGTGCTGCCCCTCCCAGCTGGGCAGCGGTGGCGCGGCCGGGGCGTGGGGGAAAAAATGGGGCCCATGTCGCACATCTCGCGGAGATCCGCGGCCGCGTCCCCTCATGGTGAGGAGACGCCTGCGGAGCGCGCCGACCGCAATCTGGTCGAGCTGCTCCAGGAGCTGCGGGTCGTGCAGACGGGGGTGCAGATCGTCTTCGCGTTCCTGCTCGGTGTGGCGTTCACCAACCGGTTCCCGGATCTCGACAGCTACGAGCGCGCCACGTACGTGGTGACGCTGCTGCTCACCGTGGTCTCCTCGGCCGTGCTGGCGACCCCGGTCGCCCTGCACCGGGGGATGTTCCACCGGGGTGTCAAGTCCCGGATCGTCGCCCTGTCGGCGCAGTTCGCGCAAGTCGGTCTGGTCTTCCTCGCCCTCGCGCTCAACGGGGCCGTTCTCCTGCTGATGACGGTGGTCCTCGGCCGGGTCGCCGGCATCGCGATCACGGCCGCCACCCTCTGCCTCTTCATCGTCCTGTGGTTCATCCTCCCGAAGGCGCTGCTCCGCCCGTCTCCGTGAGCCGGGCCGGGCGCCCCGCCGTGGCCCCGGCGAGAATCCGCTGGGGCCACGGCGGGGCGACGGGCACAGTGCGTGCATCGTCGAGGACCTGGCCCCTGGCTGGCGGCCGAGTACCGCGCGGTGCACGGGGAGAAGGCGCCGCGCCCGTGAACCGGCGGGCGGGCCCCGCCCGATAGAAGAGGTGTGAAGCTGTTGCGCCCCTCGGGGGAGGACCCGGACGACAAGGCCCTGCTGCGCGCCGTCGCGCAGGGGGACGCGCAGGCCCTGGCCGCGCTGTACGACCGGCACGCGGGCTGGCTGCTGGCCCGGCTGGAGCGGCGGTGCGGGGACGACGAGACCGTGCGGGAGGTCCTTCAGGACACCTTCCTGACGGTCTGGCGGTCCGCCGGATCGCATCGCGGCACCCGGGTCGGCGGCTGGCTCTGGGTGATCGCCTCGCGCCGGCTGGTCGACGCGCAGCGGGTGCACGCCCGCAGCGACCTCGCCGCGCGCGCCGAACGGGCCGGAAGCGGCGACCGGGCCGCGACCGCGCCCTCCGCCGAGGAGCGGGTGCTCGCCGAACTGGAGTACGGGGACGTCGGCGCCGCGCTCGACCGGATCTCCCCCGAGCTGCGCGAGGTCCTGCGCGCCACGGTCGTCGACGGGCTGAGCACCCGCGAGACGGCCCGGCTCCTCGGCATCCCCGAGGGCACGGTCAAGACCAGGGCGATGCGGGCCAGACGTGAGCTGCGCGCCGCGCTGGAGCTCTCGTTCCCGGAGGCCGGACCGCTGGGAGGAACGGCATGACCACGACGGGAGGCGGCGGTGTGCGCCGCTGGCACGTGAGCGAGGAGCTGGCCGGGCGGTACGCCGCCGGGCCGCTGCCGGAGGCGGACGCCTGGTCGGTGGAGAAGCACACGGAGGCGTGCGACGACTGCGCGGTGCTGGTCTCCGCGGCGGTACGGGCCGTCCGGCCGGGGGCCGGGCCGGTGCTCGACGCGGTGCGCGCACAGCTGCTGGCGGCGGTGGCGGCCGAGGGGGCGGCACGGGACGGAGCCTCGGCCGGGGTGCCCCGTCCGGCCGTCCGCACCGGGCGGCTGCTGTGGGCCGCCGGGCCCGCGCTGCGCGGTGCGTGGCTGTCGGCGCTGGTGCTGGTGACCGTCGGCGCCCTCGCGCTGGCGTACGGGGCGGGGGCCGGGGAGACGGTGCGCCCACTGCTGCTCGTCGTCGCGCCGGTGCTGCCGCTCGCCGGGGTCGCCCTCTCGTACGGCAGGCATGCGGACCCGATGCACGAGATCACGGCGGCCGCCCCGTCCGGGGGGCTGCGGCTGCTGCTGACCAGGACGGTGGCCGTCCTCGCCGTGAGCGTTCCGGTGCTCACCCTCGCCGGGGCGGCGCTGCCCCGGTCCGCCGGGGGGCCGGGCGCGGCGCTCTGGCTGCTGCCCGGTCTGGCGATGACGCTGGCGGCGCTCGCCCTCGGCTCGTACGTCGGCTGCCGTGCCGGTGCCGGGGCCGTCGCCGCGGTGTGGGCGGCCGTCGCCGTGGGGCCCGCCACCACGTCGCCCCTGGCGCCTGCCGAGGCCGTGCGGTACTTCACGGGGCCCGGCGCGCAGGGCTGCTGGGCGGTGGGCGCCCTGGTGTGCGCCGTGCTGCTGGCCCTGCGCCGTAGATCCTTCGACCATCTGGAGACAGCGTGAGCACGGGTACGGGCAGGGACGGAACCGGGAACATACCCGCGGTCGTGGCCGATGGGCTGACCGTCCGGCACCGCCGGACGACCGCGCTGGACGCCGTCGACCTCGACTTCGCGCCCGGCGTGCACGGGCTGCTCGGGCCGAACGGGGCCGGCAAGACCTCGCTGATCCGGGTGCTCGCCACCGTCGCCGCGCCTTCCGGCGGCCGGGTGGAGCTGCTCGGCCGCGAGGTCGGGTCCGGGGCGGACCACCGCGACCGGGCGGCGGTCCGGCGGCGGCTGGGCTATCTGCCGCAGGAGTTCGGCTACTACCCGGGCTTCACGGTCCGCGAGTTCGTCTCCTACGTGGCCTGGCTGAAGGAGATGGACGCGGCGGCGGTCCCGGCGGCCGTGGCGCGGGCCGTGGACCGGGTGGGGCTCGGGGACCTGATCGACGCCCGGGTGAAGACCCTGTCGGGCGGGATGGTGCGGCGCGTCGGCATCGCCCAGGCGATCGTCAACGATCCGGAGCTGCTGCTGCTCGACGAGCCGACCGCCGGCCTCGACCCGGAGCAGCGGGTCGCGTTCCGGGCACTGCTGCGGGAGCTGGGCTCCGCCGGCACCGTGATCGTCTCGACCCATCTGGTCGAAGACGTCGCCGCGGCCTGTACGGAGGTCACGCTGATCGAGGCGGGCCGGATCGCGTACCGGGGCACGGCACGGGAACTGTCGGAGCTGGGCGGGTCCGGGGCGCGGCCGGAGGACGGCAGTCCGATCGAGCGCGGCTACACCGCCGCGCTGCGGGCGCACCGGGCGGCGGTGGCGGGCCGATGAGTACGTCCTTCGTGCGCGGTCCGGCCGCCACCGTGCTGCGGGCCGAGCTCCGGCGCGGGATCACCCCGTGGACGGGCCCGGCCGTCGCCGTCTGCCTGCTCGTCCCGATGGGTGCCAAGGCGGCCGAGTGGCAGGGCGGCTGGGCCGAGACCCAGGAAATGCTGCACACGGCGACGGCGCTGCTCGGCATCCCGCTGCTCGCCGCCATCGCCTGCTGGCAGGGCGGCCGGGAGCGCCGCCGGGGCACCGAGGAGCTGCTGCGCTCGGTGGTGCGCGGCCGGCTCGCCCGGGTGGCGGTGGCCGTGGTGCCGCTGATGCTGTGGGCGGCGGCGGGTCAGCTGCTGGCGCTGGGCGCGGCCTTCGCGGCGACGGCCCCGTACGCCGGGCCGGGCGGCGGTCCGTCCCCCGTACTCGCCGGGGTGGATCTCGGCTCTCTGCTGACCGCTGCGCCGGTCGGCTTCGTCGTCGGGCGGCTGGTGCGGTGGCGGCTGGCCGCCCCGGTGCTCGCGGCCGTCTGCTACGTGCTCCTGGGGGCGCCGAGCTATACGCGTTCACCGGCCCGGTACCTGAGCCCCGCCGAGCAGTACGTGCTGCGGGAGGCCGAGCCGGTGTGGTGGTTCGCGCCGTCGTTGCTGGCCTGGACGGGCGGCGTCGCGGCGACCGTGCTGCTGGCGTACGCGGCCCGCCGCCGACTGCTGGCCCTGCTGCCGCTGGTGCTGGCGGTCCTGGCCGGGGCGGTGGTCGTGCAGACGGGCGACGGGCTGCTGCGGCCCGATCCGGCCGGCTCCCGCCGGGTCTGCTCGGCGCCGGACGCGGGGACGCCGCAGCTCTGCGTACCGGCGTCCCTGGCCCCGGTGCTGCCCGATGCCACCGAGGCGCTGACTGAGGTGTTCGCCCGGCTGGACGGGGTCGAGGGGGCGCCCGCCCGCTACGTGGCCGGCGGGGCCCGGCCGAGGAGGACGAACGGTGAGGCACCCCTCGGCTACGTGACGCGCGGCTGGGGTTTCCACCGGGACCGGCTGGACGATCCCCGGGAGTTCGCCTACGACACCGTCCTGTCCCTCCTCAACCCCGACTGTCCGGCCGACCGGCGTGGGAAGGACCGGAAGGCGGCCGACCGCGCGGCGTCCACCGAGGACGCGGTGCGCGCCTGGCTGACCGGCGGGAACGCCACCTGGTATCCGAAGGCCCAGCCGTACCTGGCCCGGCTGGAGGCCATGCCGGCCCTGGAGCGCAAGGTCTGGATCGGCCGCTATCTGACCGGCCTGCGGAACTGCGCGCCGAACGGGGTCCCGGTCCTGTGAGCGCGCTGTCCCTCCTCTATCTCCGTTCCCGCGCGCTCCCCGTCACCGCGGCCGCCCTGGCGGGCGTCGTGCTCGTGGCCGCCTGGTCCGCGGACCAGCTCCAGGACCGGCCGCACTTCGACCACACCGCCCGCGCCCCGGTCGTCGTGCTCGCCCCGCTGCTCGCCGCCGCGGCGATCGGCACCGCGCTGCACTCGCACGCCGAGGAGCTGGACCGGACCGCCGCCCGGCGGTGGTGGCCGCTTCTGCTGGCGTACCTGGTGGTGGCGACCGTCCTGGCCGCGGGGGCGTTGGCGGCGGCGGTGCCGGGGCATCCGGAGGCGTTCGGCGCCCCGGCCATGGTGCGTAACGTGCTCGGCTCGACGGGGGTGACCGTGGCGTCCGCCGCCCTGCTCGGCGCCCGGCCCAGCTGGCTGCCGATGACGGTGTACGGGAGCGCCGTCTACCTGGCGGCGCCGAACGAGCCGGGCCGGGCGGCGGCGCTCTGGGCGTGGCCGCTGCAGCCGGGCCCGGAGGCCGGGGCCTGGGCGGTGGCGGTGGCGGCGTACGGGGCCGGGGCCGCGCTGCTCGCGGTGCGCGGGCCGGGCCGGTCCCGGTAACCGGCTGGCCCCGGGCCGTGCCGAGAGGCCAGGATGGCGGGGACCCCCGCCCCCACGACCGGAGAGCCATGCCATGCCCGACTTCGCCCGTACCGATGACTCCTCCCCCGTCACGCTCGACCGCCGGGACGGGCCGTACGGGGAGGTGGTTCTGCGCAGACGGGGGGACGACTTCGAGATCATCGCCAACGGGTGCTTCCTGATGGACACCTCGGACGGCCGGTCCGAGCGGCTGCTGATCGACGCGGCGCTGGCGGCGCTCCCCGCCGACCGGACGGCCCCGTCCGTGCTCATCGGCGGGCTCGGGGTCGGCTTCTCGCTCGCCCGCGCGGCCGCCGAGCCGCGCTGGGGGCGGATCGCCGTCGCCGAACGGGAGCGGGCGATCGTCGACTGGCACCGGGAGGGGCCGCTGTCCGGGATCTCCGGTGCGGCGCTCGCCGACCCCCGGACCGGCATCCTGACGGTCGATCTGGTCGACTATCTGCGCACGACTACCGACCGTTACGACGCCCTGTGCCTGGACATCGACAACGGCCCGGACTGGACCGTCACCGAGGACAACGGCACCCTGTACTCCCCCGCCGGGCTGGCGGCCTGCCGGGAGCGGCTGACACCGGGCGGCGTTCTCGCAGTGTGGTCCGCACAGCCGTCCGCCGACTTCGAACAAGCCCTGCGAAATGCCGGATTCATCAGCGTAAGAACCGAAGAGGTCAGCGTTGCCCGAGGTGTTCCCGACGTGGTGCATCTCGCACTCCGGACACTCTGAGACCCTCCACCAGCCCTCCACGACCCCCCGGCGCCCCGGTGTCCGGGCATCGCGCGACGGCCGGGACGCCACTTCCCCGCAGCCGCAGCGTTACACCCTGCGTAGCCGAGAGCGGGTCGCTGGCTTTACGCTGGCGACCCGTAATCGGGACACTACGAAAATCCACAAGCGAAGACCGTGCGTCCGGGGGAATGGCCCCCGTGAGAACGGGGCAGGGGCGGGGCGATGGAACAGACACACACCACCCAGACCGGTGTCGCGGCCACCCCGGGCGCGCAGCGCCGGGTGCTGGTGGTCGAGGACGACGCCACGATCGTCGAGGCCATCTCCGCCCGGCTGCGGGCCGAGGGCTTCCTCGTGCAGACCGCGCTCGACGGGCCCGCCGCGGTGGACGCGGCCGAGGCGTGGCAGCCCGATCTGATGGTGCTCGACATCATGCTGCCGGGCTTCGACGGCCTGGAGGTCTGCCGCCGGGTGCAGGCCCAGCGCCCGGTGCCGGTGCTGATGCTGACCGCCCGGGACGACGAGACGGACATGCTGGTCGGCCTCGGCGTGGGCGCCGACGACTACATGACCAAGCCGTTCTCGATGCGCGAGCTGGCGGCCCGGGTCCATGTCCTGCTGCGCCGCGTCGAGCGCGCCGCGCTGGCCGCGGTGACCCCGCGCAGCGGCATCCTGCGCCTGGGCGAACTGGAGATCGACCACGCGCAGCGCCGGGTCCGGGTGCGCGCCGACGACGTCCACCTCACGCCGACCGAGTTCGACCTGCTGGTCTGTCTGGCCAACACGCCGCGCGCGGTGCTCTCCCGGGAGCAGCTGCTGGCCGAGGTCTGGGACTGGGCGGACGCCTCCGGCACCCGTACCGTCGACAGCCACATCAAGGCGCTGCGCAGGAAGATCGGCGCCGAGCGCATCCGTACCGTGCACGGTGTGGGATACGCCCTGGAGACGCCGGCTCCATGACCCGGCCCGGCTCCGGCCTGCGTCCCTTCTCGATCAAGGCGAAGATGAGCACGCTCGTCGTGCTCTCGGTCTTCATCACCACCGGTCTGCTGCTGGTGGCGGTGCGCACCAGGACCGAGCTGCGGTTCATCACGGTGTTCTCGGTGATCGCGACCCTGCTGATCACCCAGTTCGTGGCGCACGGGCTGACCGCGCCGCTGGACGAGATGACCACCGTGGCCCGGTCGATCTCGCACGGCGACTACACCCGGCGGGTGCGCGGCGCCGGCCGCCGCGACGAGCTGGGCGACCTGGCCCAGACGATCAACCGCATGGCGGACGACCTGGAGGCGGTGGACCGGCACCGCAAGGAGCTGGTCGCCAACGTCTCGCACGAATTGCGCACCCCCATCGCGGCGTTGAGAGCCGTGCTGGAGAACGTCGTGGACGGGGTGTCCTCGGCCGATCCGGAGACGATGCGCACCGCGCTGAAGCAGACGGAGCGGCTCGGGCGGCTGGTGGAGACGCTGCTGGACCTGTCCCGGCTGGACAACGGCGTGGTGACGCTGAAGGCCGGGCGGTTCGAGGTGTGGCCGTATCTGTCGGGGGTGCTGAAGGAGGCGAATCTCGCCGCCGCGCACCGGGGGCTGGCCTCCGGTTCGGGGAACCACACCCGCAAGGACGTGCACCTGGCGCTCGACGTCTCGCCGCCGGAGCTGACGGCGTACGCCGACGCGGAGCGGCTGCACCAGGTGGTGGCCAATCTGGTCGACAACGCGGTCAAGCACAGCCCGCCGCACGGCCGGGTCCAGGTGCTGGCCCGCCGCGGCCCCGCCCCGGAGTCGCTGGTGCTGGAGATCATGGACGAGGGGCCGGGCATCCCGGAGGCGGAGCGCCACCGGGTCTTCGAGCGGTTCAACCGGGGCGCGGTGCCCTCCCCGCACGGGCCCGGCAGTGACGGCGGCACCGGTCTCGGCCTGGCGATCGCCCGCTGGGCGGTGGACCTGCATGGCGGACGCATCGGGGTGGCCGAATCCGAGCGCGGCTGCCGCATTCAGGTCACTCTTCCGGGGGTACCCCGGCAGCGAGGTTGACATAGGGTTCGAACCGGAGGGACGCGTTCTGCGTGTTCCGTTCCAGGGGGTGCGACCCGAAGGGCCGTAGCCGTGGTTCCGCGTACCCAAAGGGAAGCGGAACCATGCTTGTTTCCCGCCAATTCCTGCACCGAAACCCGCCTTCCAGTGTGACTTGCGCGACGAAGACCGGCCCGGCCTGCGTGTTACGGCCGGGGAGGCGTAGCCTTGATTTCCGCTGTCCATCACCTTGTGAAGCGGAAGAGGGCGGTTGCCGCCGTGTCGTCTCAGTCCCCCAGTAACTCCAGCATCTCGACCGACCAAGCCGGCCCGGGGTCGAACCCGGCCGCTGCCTTCGGGCCCAATGAGTGGCTCGTCGACGAGATCTATCAGCAGTACCTCCAGGATCCCAGTTCGGTCGACCGCGCCTGGTGGGACTTCTTCGCCGATTACAAGCCGGGTACGTCCGGCACGGCGGACAAGCCCGTTCCCGGCGCCCCGGCCGCAGGGGCCGCGGTGACCCCCACCCCCTCCGCTCCGGCCCCGGCCGTGCCCGCCCCGGCGGCGCAGGCCCCCGCACCGGCCGCGCCCGCCCCGGCGAAGGCGGCCCCGGCTCCGGCCCCGGCGAAGGCCGCTCCGGCCCCGGCAGCGAAGGCCGCCGCACCGGCCGCCGCCAAGCCGGCCGCCAAGGCCGCCGCCGCACCGGCCACCGAGGCCCCGGCCGGCACCGAGTACGTGACGCTGCGCGGCCCCTCCGCCGCCGTCGCGAAGAACATGAACGCCTCGCTGGAGCTGCCGACGGCCACGTCCGTGCGCGCCGTCCCGGTGAAGCTGCTCTTCGACAACCGCATCGTCATCAACAACCACCTGAAGCGCGCCCGGGGCGGGAAGATCTCCTTCACCCACCTCATCGGGTACGCGATGGTGCAGGCCCTCAAGGCCATGCCGTCGATGAACCACTCCTTCGCGGTGAAGGACGGCAAGCCGACCCTGGTCAAGCCGGACCACGTGAACCTCGGCCTCGCCATCGACCTGGTGAAGCCGAACGGCGACCGCCAGCTCGTCGTCGCGGCCATCAAGAAGGCCGAGACGCTCAACTTCTTCGAGTTCTGGCAGGCCTACGAGGACATCGTCCGCCGCGCCCGCAACGGCAAGCTCGGCATGGACGACTTCACCGGCGTCACCGCCTCGCTGACCAACCCCGGCGGCATCGGCACCGTCCACTCGGTGCCCCGCCTGATGCCCGGTCAGGGCCTCATCATGGGCGTCGGCGCGATGGACTACCCCGCCGAGTTCCAGGGCACCTCCCAGGACACCCTGAACAAGCTGGGCATCTCCAAGGTCATGACGCTGACCTCGACGTACGACCACCGGGTCATCCAGGGCGCCGCCTCCGGCGAGTTCCTGCGGATCGTCTCCCAGCTCCTGCTCGGCGAGAACGAGTTCTACGACGAGATCTTCAAGTCGCTGCGCATCCCGTACGAGCCGGTCCGCTGGCTCACGGACATCGACGCCTCGCACGACAACGACGTGACCAAGGCCGCGCGGGTCTTCGAGCTGATCCACTCCTACCGGGTCCGCGGCCACGTCATGGCCGACACCGACCCGCTGGAGTACCGCCAGCGCAAGCACCCCGACCTGGACATCACCGAGCACGGCCTCACCCTGTGGGACCTGGAGCGGGACTTCGCGGTCGGCGGCTTCGCCGGCAAGTCGATGATGAAGCTCCGCGACATCCTCGGCGTGCTGCGCGAGTCGTACTGCCGCACCACCGGCATCGAGTTCATGCACATCCAGGACCCGAAGCAGCGCAAGTGGATCCAGGACCGGGTGGAGCGCACCCACACCCAGCAGCCGGAGCGCGAGGAGCAGCTGCGCATCCTGCGCCGGCTGAACGCCGCCGAGGCGTTCGAGACCTTCCTGCAGACCAAGTACGTCGGCCAGAAGCGGTTCTCGCTGGAGGGCGGCGAGTCCGTCATCCCGCTGCTCGACGCGGTCATCGACTCCGCCGCCGAGGCCCGCCTCGACGAGGTCGTCATCGGCATGGCCCACCGCGGCCGGCTCAACGTCCTGGCGAACATCGTCGGCAAGTCGTACGCGCAGATCTTCCGCGAGTTCGAGGGCAACCTCGACCCCCGGTCGATGCACGGCTCCGGCGACGTCAAGTACCACCTGGGCGCCGAGGGCACCTTCACCGGCCTGGACGGCGAGCAGATCAAGGTCTCGCTGGCCGCCAACCCCTCGCACCTGGAGGCGGTCGACCCGGTCCTGGAGGGCATCGCCCGCGCCAAGCAGGACATCATCAACAAGGGCGGCACGGACTTCACCGTCCTGCCCATCGCGCTCCACGGCGACGCGGCCTTCGCGGGCCAGGGCGTCGTCGCCGAGACGCTCAACATGTCGCAGCTGCGCGGCTACCGCACCGGCGGCACCGTGCACGTGGTGATCAACAACCAGGTCGGCTTCACCGCCGCCCCGGAGTCCTCGCGCTCCTCGATGTACGCCACCGACGTGGCGCGCATGATCGAGGCGCCGATCATCCACGTCAACGGCGACGACCCCGAGGCCGTCGTGCGCGTCGCGCGGCTCGCCTTCGAGTTCCGGCAGGCGTTCAACAAGGACGTCGTGATCGACCTCATCTGCTACCGCCGCCGCGGTCACAACGAGGGCGACAACCCGGAGTTCACCAACCCGCAGATGTACACGCTGATCGACAAGAAGCGCTCGGTGCGCAAGCTCTACACCGAGTCCCTCATCGGTCGCGGCGACATCACCCTGGAAGAGGCCGAGCAGGCGCTCCAGGACTTCCAGGGCCAGCTGGAGAAGGTCTTCGCCGAGGTCCGCGAGGCCACCTCGCTGCCGGCCCCGGCGTCCATGCCCGAGGTCCAGCCGGAGTTCCCGGTCGCCGTGACCACCGCGGTCTCCCCGGAGGTCGTCAAGGTCATCGCCGAGTCCCAGGTGAACATCCCGGAGCGGATCACCGTCCACCCCCGCCTGATGCCGCAGATGCAGCGCCGCGCGGCCTCGGTGGAGAACGGCACGATCGACTGGGGCATGGGCGAGACCCTGGCCATCGGCTCGCTGCTGATGGAGGGCACCCCGGTCCGGCTCGCCGGCCAGGACTCCCGCCGCGGCACCTTCGGCCAGCGCCACGCGGTCCTCGTCGACCAGGTGACCGGCGAGGACTACACCCCGCTGCTCTACCTCGCCGACGACCAGGCCCGCTACAACGTCTACGACTCGCTGCTCAGCGAGTACGCGGCGATGGGCTTCGAGTACGGCTACTCGCTGGCCCGCCCCGAGTCGCTGGTCATCTGGGAGGCCCAGTTCGGTGACTTCGTCAACGGCGCGCAGACCGTCGTCGACGAGTTCATCTCCTCGGCCGAGCAGAAGTGGGGCCAGACCTCCGGCGTCACGCTGCTGCTGCCGCACGGCTACGAGGGCCAGGGCCCGGACCACTCGTCCGCCCGCCCGGAGCGCTTCCTCACGCTGTGCGCGCAGAACAACATGACGGTCGCGATGCCGACCCTGCCGTCGAACTACTTCCACCTCCTGCGGTGGCAGGTGCACAACCCGCACCACAAGCCGCTGATCGTCTTCACCCCGAAGTCGATGCTCCGTCTGAAGGCGGCCGCGTCGAAGGTGGAGGAGTTCACCAGTGGCGGCTTCCGCCCGGTGATCGGCGACGACTCGGTGAACCCGGCCGACGTCCGCAAGGTCGTCTTCTGCGCCGGAAAGGTCTTCTACGACCTGGAGGCCGAGCGCGTCAAGCGCGGCGTCACGGACACCGCGATCATCCGGCTGGAGCGGCTGTACCCGCTGCCGGGTGCCGAGCTCCAGGCCGAGATCGCCAAGTACCCGAACGCCGAGAAGTACCTCTGGACGCAGGAGGAGCCGGCCAACCAGGGCGCCTGGCCGTTCATCGCCCTGAACCTGATCGACCACCTGGACCTGGCCGTCGGCGCCGACGTCCCGCACGGTGAGCGCCTGCGCCGCATCTCGCGGCCGCACAGCTCCTCCCCGGCGGTCGGTTCGGCCAAGCGCCACCAGGCCGAGCAGGCCCAGCTGGTCGCCGAGGTCTTCGAGGCCTAGGTCTTCCGTCTGGATCAGGCCGGCTCAGCGAGCCCGGCATGATCCGGACGAGAGGCCCTGACCCGCTGCCGTACGGAAAGGGGCCCGTTCCCGCGAGTCGATCGCGGGGGCGGGCCCCTTCGGCGTGCGGCCGTCGTCCCCGGTCAGACGGCCGGGGGTTCGAAGTCCCAGTACGGGCGGGTGCGGGAGCGGGCCGAGACGGTGTGGACGTGCTGGGCGCCGAGGGTCGCGGAGAGGTCTTCCAGGGCCTCGCTCTCGATCTTCTCGGCGCGCTGCCGTTCCCGCAGGCCGCGCAGGTCCGCGGCGTGCGCGATCCGGGCGGAGAGGGTCAGCGGATGGGTCCGGCCCAGGGCCTCGGCGGCCCGGACGACCACCAGGTCGGTGAGGGCGGCCGCCGACTCCGGGTCGCCCACCAGATTGCGCAGCGCCGAGGCGTTGATCGCGCAGCCCAGGCTCCACGGGTGGTTCTCGCCCACGGCCCGGGTCATCGCGGCGAGCGAGTGCTCCAGCAGCTCGTGGGCCCGGTCCCGTTCCCCCACGTTGCGCAGGATCAGGGCGTGGTTGGCCCGGGTGCCCGCGACGAACGGGTGGTCCTCGCCGAGCATGGCGACGTACCGCCCGATCACCTTCTCGCTCATGGACCGGGCCCGGTCGATGTCGCCGTGCTGGCGGACGAAGCAGCTCTGGGTGGCGGCGACCATCATGGTCAGCGGGTCGCCCTCGCCGAGGACCCGCTCGCAGCGCTCCAGGGCCCGGGTGAAGAGCGCCGACGCCTGCTCCCGGTCCCCGGAACGGTAGTGGCACAGGGCGAGGTTGTGCTCGGCCCGCAGAGTCTGCGGGTTGTCGGGGCCGAGGACCATGCGGTGCACCCGCAGGCTCTGGTTCTGGAGCGAGAGGGCGTCGCCGTACCGGCCGAGGAGGCGCAGGTCGGTGGTGTAGTTGATCTCGGAGGCCAGGGTCCAGGTGTGGCGCAGGCGCAGCAGCCGGCGCCGGGCGTCCAGGGTGCGGCGGTTGAGCTCCAGGGACTCCCCGTACCGGCCGAGCAGCCGGAGCGAGACCGCCAGGTTGTTCTGGGCGTTGAGGGTCCGGGCGTCCTGGTCGCCCAGGAGTTCGCGGTAGGCGGCGAGGATCCAGCCGGAGATCTTCAGCGCCTCGTCGTACCGGCCCAGGCCGCGCAGGTCGGCGGCGAGGCCGCCGGCGGCGCGCAGGTGCTCCAGGTCGTGGGCGCCGCGCTCGGCGCGGAGGCGGTCGACGGCGGCCCGTTCGATGGCTTCCGTCCCGGTGTAGTCGCCGACGGCGCGCAGCAGGTTGGCGTAGTTGTAGGTGAGGTCCCAGAGGCGGGGGTGGTTCTCGCCGAGGAGTTCCCGCCAGGCCCGTACGGCGCGTCGGCCGAGCTTGATGCCGGCCTGGTACTCGCCGGAGAGGTAGAGGTAGCGCAGGCAGTTGAGGACCAGGACCTGTACGGCGGGGTCGGTGCTGTTGAGGACGTCGGCCCATTTCAGGTGCGGGGTGATCTCCGCGTAGGCGGGCCAGAGCCGGGTGTCGATGGGGCGGCCGGGGTCGGCGGCGACGAGGGCCCGGCGGACCACGTCGACGAATTCGCGGCGGTCGCGTTCGGGCATGTCCGTGCCGACGATCTGGTGGACCATGCGGTGGACGTAGAGCGATTCGCCGGACGACGCCTCCTCGTCGGCGGTCTCGTGGGACTCCAGGCGGACCACGGAGTACTGGCGGAGCTGGCCGATCGCCCTGTTCCACAGCAGCGGATCGTTCATCAGGCCGGAGAGCTGCTCGGGGAGTTCGCCGGGTGGCATCTTGCGCAGCAGCCGGACGGGGATGGAGCCGGGGGCGAAGAAGCTGCACAGGCGGAGCAGGTCGACGGATTCCGGGACGGTCTCCTTGAGCTTGTTCAGCAGGATCGACCAGGCGGTCTGGAAGGCGAGCGGGAAGTCGGCGGAGACCTTGACGACGTCCTGGTCGATGCCGCCGTCCAGGAGCCGTACGTACTCCGCGACGGACATGTCGGAGTCGTTGAGCCAGCCCCCGGTCTGGTCGAGGAGGAGCGGCAGGTCCTCCAGGGCCTCGGCGAGCCGCCCGGCCTCGGCCCGGCTCAGCCTCGGGGCGCGGCGGCGGATGAAGGCGACGGACTCGTCGCGCGAGTAGACCGGCACCCCGACGAGGTGGCTGTTGTACTCGCTCCATCTGCGGTTGCGGGAGGTGATCAGGACGTGTCCGGGGCCGCTGGGCACCAGGTCCCCGATGTCGCCGGGTTCGTCGGCGCCGTCGAGGACCAGCAGCCAGTGGGAGTGCGGTTCGCCGCGGCGCAGCGCGTCGTGGACGGCGCGCAGCCGCTCGCCGTACTCGGCTCCGGTGGACAGCCCCAGTTCGGGGGCGAGTTCGGCGAGTTTCTGGCGGTAGAGGGCGCGGCGGTCGGCGGGGACCCACCAGACCACGTCGTACTCGGAGCCGAAGCGGTAGACGTACTCCGCGGCGAGCTGGGTCTTGCCGGCGCCGGGCATGCCGTGCAGGGTGACGACCCCGGCGCCGGGCCCGGCGTCCTGGAGGGTCCGGTAGACGGAGCTGAGCAGTTCGTCGCGGCCGGTGAAGCGGATGTTGCGGCGCGGCACCCCGCCCCACACGTCGGAGGGGTCGGCCGGGTAGCGGGGGCCCTGCCGGGTGCCGGCCGGTTCGGGCAGCGGGTCGGTGGGCAGGCCGAGGCGCGCCAGGAGCCGCCGTTCGGCCTCCTCGGCGCCGACGTTGGTCAGGTCGGCCGCCGCGAGGACGGAGGTGGCGCCGGGCAGGGTGGCGGTGGTGACGCTGACGGCGGCGAACCGGTCCGGGTCGGCGGCGACGACCGCGCGCAGGGCCCGGTTCCACTCCTCGTGGCCGCGCGGGCCGAGCTGGAAGTACCAGTCGCTGAGGACGATCAGCACCCGGCCCCGGGCGAGCGTCAGATCGCGCAGCAGCTCCTCCAACGGCACCTCCGCCCGGGGGTCCCAGCGCTGCCGGACGACCGCCGTTCCGCGCCGCTCCAGCCGGTCGGCGATCCAGGCCGCCCAGGCCCGGTTGAATCCGGCGAAGCTGATGGTGACGGTGGGCGTCCCGGTTGCTCCGGCTTCCTTGCGCGTACCGGGCATTGAACCGTCTCCCTACGGGAATCGAGTGTGTCGACGTACGGGCCGGGCGGCACCGGGCCGGTCCCGGGGCCCTGTCCGGACGTTCTTCCGCCGCCGTTCCCCCGGGGCGAGGGGCCGGTGGGCCGGGTGCCCGTTCCCGGGGGCGCCGGGCGGGTCAGCGGTCCAGCTCCGCGAGCCGGGCGGCGGTCGCGGCGCCCGCCGTGCCGCCGCCGTCCGGCAGCTCGCGCCAGGCCCGCAGGGCCGCCCGGTAGGCGTCGCGGGCGGCCCGGGGGCGGCCTGCCCGCTCGTAGGTCATACCCCTCCAGTGACCGGCTGTAGCGCTCAATTCGATCGCTTCTTCGAGGAGTTGGTTGCTGTCCGGCTTCTCCTGGGCCGTTCCGGCCGCCTCGGCGGCGCTCCGGAACGCCTCGGCCGCCTCGTCGAGCCGGGCCGGGCGGTCGAGCACCCGGGCGGCGTCCAGGTGGGCCCGGCCCAGCTCCAGCCAGCAGCGCGCCCGGGTCAGCGGGGTGGCGGCCTCACCGGCCGCGAGGCCGAAGAGGTGCTCGGCCTCGCGGAGGTCGACCCGGTCGTCGGTGGCCCGGTGGCGCAGCATCAGTGCCCGGCCCAGCAGCAGCAGCCGCTCGGCGAGGTGTCCGCCGCCGGCCGCGGTCTCGGCGAGGTGTCCGCCGCCGGCCGCGGTCTCGGCGCGGCAGTCGCGCAGCACCCGGATCGCGGCGCCGATGTGCGGGCGCCCGTCCGGCAGTGCGGCCCGGCGCAGCAGGGTGGCGCCCCATTCGGCGAGGAGGTCGGCGTACGCGCGGGAGTCGCGGGGCACGTCCCGGGCGGCCCGGCCGAACCACTCGGCGGCGGCGGTGAGTCCGGCCGGGTCGCCGGTGTCCTCGTACCGCGCGGCGTGGATACGGCCGGCCCGGATCCGCAGCGCGGCGCGCTGCCGCTCCTCGCCCTCGGTGGCCAGGGCCCGGTCGACCAGGGCCGCGGCCTCGTCCGGTGGGGCGCCGGAGGCGAGCAGGGCGTCCACCAGGTCGAGCAGGACGCGGGGGGCGGTCCCGGTGGTGTGCCCGGAGCCTCCCCGCTCGTACGCGGTGCGCAGGGAGCGGGCGGCCTGGGCGGCGTGGGCCCGGGACCGGGCGGTGTCGGCGGTGGCCCCGGCGAGTCGGAGCAGGGTCCGTCCGTGGGCCAGCAGCAGGGCGGTGGGCGGGTCCGCCCGGTCGGGCCGGCCGTCGACGAACGCCTCCAGCATGCCGCAGGCGCTCTGGAGCGGCGCGGTGTCGCCCTCGAGCCGCCACTGCGCCTCCAGGGCCCGGACCCGTTCCAGGGTGAGCCGCAGGGCCTCGGCGGGTTCCAGGCCGGGAGCCGCGCAGGCGGCGGTGTACTCGCGGTCGGCGCGGCGCAGCAGTTCCAGTGCGCCGAGCCGGTCGCCGCGCCTGCGCCGGTCGTCGGCGGCGGCGTGCAGCACCTCGGCGAGGACGGCGCGTTCGTGCGGGGCTGCGGGGGGCGCGGCGGCCCGTTCGGCGGCGCGCTCGGCCTCGGTCAGCAGCTCGGCGCCGCCGCGGACCTCCCAGAGCCGCAGGGCGGCCCGGGCGTACGGCGCCCACGGCCCGGACTCCTCGCCGTCGACGGCGTCGCGCAGCAGCCGCACGGCGTCGATGAGGTACTGCACCATGCCGTCCGACTCGAACCGCCGCAGCAGTTCGCGGGCGTCCTCCTCGGCCGTGCCGGTGGGACCGCCGGGTACGGGGTGCCCGCCGGGCCCGGTCCGGGCGGCGAACTCGCCGGGCAGCGGCATGAAGCGTTCCAGCACCCGGACGGCGACCTCGGCGAAGGGGCGCGGGACCTGGGGCCCGTCCTTCTCCGGGTCGCCCTCGTCGCCCTCCCCGGCGCCGGGGAGCGGGGGGTGGCCGCCCTCGCCGAGCTGGGCGAGGGCCAGGGCCGGGAAGTTGGGGCCGCCGCGTCCGAAGCGCCGCTCGATGTACTGGGAGCAGTGCTTGAGGACGAGCAGGGCGTCGTCGCGGCCAAGCGAGCCGAGCAGCGCCTCCTGGGCGCCGGGGACGAAGGCGTACCACTGGTCGTCGTGGGCGGTGCCGGTGCCGCTGCGGGTCAGCAGCCCGCTGAGCAGGACCTCGGCGAGTTCGGAGGGGCCGGAGTGCGGCAGCATCGTGCGCTGCACCAGTTGCATGACGGGGAGGTGGAGGGGGGCGGCCGCGAGGTGGACGGCGAGCTGTCCGGCGGCGGGCGAGGCCGTCGCGCGGAAGCGGTCGACCAGCCGGCTCGGGGAGGGTTCGGTTCCGGCGCGCCGGGCGGCGGCGGGCGGCTGGTCGGCCCGTACCCAGCCGACGGCGCCGAAGGTCCGCCCGGCGCCGGTGCCGGAGAGCAGCCGCGCCCAGGCCGCCAGCGCCCCGGCGACCGGCGGGAGCACCGGTACGGCGAGGGCGCCGGGGTGCGTGGCCGGGGCGGTGCCCGGGTGTTCCACGACCTTCAGTACGGCGGCGCCGCCGGGTCCGTCGCCCCGGGAGAGCGCGCCCCGGGTGACCGGGAGCCGGGTGCGGCCCCACATCCGCTGCGGGAGTGGCTGGAGCACGGCGGCCGGTGCCTGGGCGGCCAGGTGGTGGAGGAGGCGGTGGGCCCGGCCGGTGTGCCAGAGCGGTCCGGCGCAGTCGCTGACCAGTACGGTGAGGCGGCGGCCGGTCGGATCGCTGAGCCGGTCCGCCGAGTGCAGGGGCGCGGCGGCCGGGTCGGGGCTGCGGCTGACGGCGGCGGCACCGTCTGGCCCCTGGTGGAGATAGCGCGCCCGGACGTCCCGGAAGGCCCCCAACTGGCCGAATATCTGGAGGAGTTCGTCGAACATCCGGCGCCACACCAGCATCGATGAGGAGGCGTCCATGACGCACTGGAGGACCGCCTCGCCGCGCGCCTCACCACGGAAGACCGGGATGACCAGTCCGCCCGCGCGGGCGCTGAGTTCGGCGGTGGCCGTCTCGTCGAGGGTGCGGCGCATCGGTGGTGCGACGGGGCGGTAGCGCCGCAACGGCCGCAGGGCCCGCTGGAGTTCGAGCGGGGCGGGGAACACCGGGGCGGCCGGCACCCCGAAGGCGAGCGCTCTCCCGCGCCCCGTACCGCCGCCGTCCGAGGCGTCCGGGGGACCGGGGCGCGGTACGGGGTGGAGGGCGATCCGGTCCGCGCCGGCGGCGGGCGGGCCGGGTCGGCCGCCGGAGGGCGGGGGCGCGGGGTGCGGGGTGGCGGCGCGGGGCGGGGCGGGGGCCGGTAGCGGGGCGTCGGCCCGCGTACCGCCGCTCGCCTCCTCCGGCTGCGGGGGCGCGGCCGGGGGCCGGGCCCAGCGGGCCAGCCAGAGGGCGTCGCGGAGCTGCTCGACGCCGGGGTCGAGACCGGCCGCGCGCAGCCGGGCGACGAGTGCGGGGTAGTGCCCGGTGTCGTCGGTGCCGTGCTCCTGGGGTGGGCCGTCCGGCCCGGTGCCCGCCATCGGCCCGTCACCTCGGCCGGTCGAGTCGCTGGATGAGCAGGTCGGCGAGGCGGTCGCGGCCGGCCGGGGCCGCGGCGTCGGTGAGGTAGATCGCGTTCAGCAGCTGGTCGGTGGCGAGGAGTTCGGTGCGCGACCGCTCCAGGAACCGGGCGATCAGCTCGTCGCCGTCGCGCGCCGCGTCGTCGCCGAGGTGGGCCCGTACGAAGGTCGCCAGGCGCTGGTGGTCGGGGCGGCCGAGCTCCAGGTGGATGCAGCGGCGCATCAGCGGGGCCGGGAAGTCCCGTTCGCCGTTGCTGGTGAGGACGGTGAACGGGAAGGCCGTGCACCGCACCCGGCCGTCGCGCACCGTGACCTTGTTGCCGTCGTCGTCCAGGACCCGGGCCTCGCCGCCGGGCAGCCGGTCGGCGATCCGTTCCAGTTCGGGAATCCGGAACTCGCCCTCCTCCAACACGTTGAGCAGGTCGTTCGGCAGGTCGATGTCGCTCTTGTCGAGTTCGTCGATGAGCAGCACCCGGGGCCGGTCGGAGGGGAGCAGCGCGGTGCCGAGCGGTCCGAGCCGGATGTAGCTGCCGACGTCCTCGGTGGCCGGGGCGGCGTCGCCGTGCGCGGCGATCTGGACGTCCTGGAGGCGGGCGATCGCGTCGTAGTGGTAGAGCCCGTCGAGGAGGGTGGTCCGGCTGACGACCGGCCAGCGCAGGACCCGGCCGAGGCCGAGCTCGTGGGCGACGGAGTGGGCCAGGGTGCTCTTTCCGGCGCCGGGGACGCCGGTGACGAGGAGCGGGCGGCGCAGATAGAGCGCCGCGTTGATCATTTCGAGCTCCTCGGCCCCGGGCCGGTGGAGTTCGGCGATGCCCCGGTGGCCGCCGAGCCTGCGGTCGGCGGAGCCGTCCCCGTCCCCGCCGGCCTCCTCCGCGCGTGCGGCGAAGTCGCGCCAGGGCGGCGGCGGGGGCAACTGGCTCATGCCGTCGTGCGGTTCGCCCGCGCCTCGGTAGATGAGCCATTCGCCGGGTTCACTCATGACGGTCTCCTCGTCCTCGCTCGGGGGCATCACGGCGCCTGCAGGAAGAGATCGGGGGCGGGTGGCCGAGGGGGTCCGTAGACCAGGGCGATGCCGTCCGACCAGTAGGTGTCGACGCGGCCCTCGCGCACCCCTTCGCGCAGTGCGCGGACGCGCTGCGGGAGCTGGGCGGCGCTCCCGGCCCCGTCGACCGTGTCGACCACCCGGAGGTGGAACTCCGCGCAGGTGGCGGCCCGTTCGTCGCGGGGGCGCCGCCACAGGGCCACCCCGTAGCCGGCGGCGAGCAGCCGGGCGAACCACTCGGGCCCCCGGACGTCGTCCCGGCCGCCGTACCGGCAGAGCACCGGTACGGTGCGGTGCTCCAGGCCGCGCAGCTCGGCCGTCGGCGGCAGGGGGACGCGGAGGCCGTCGTCGCAGTCGAGGACGGCGGCCCGCGCCGGGCCGGTGTGGACACGGTCCCAACGGGCCGTGCGCTCCGCCTCGTACGCCTCGTACTCCTCGTCCGTCCCGTACGCGGAGGAGTCGTCCGGGTCGGGTTCCGGGCAGTGCACGACGACCGGGCGCTGGACGCCGAGCGGGCGCCCGTCCCCGGGCAGCTCCCACCGGTCCACCTCCAGGTCGAGCAGGTCGGGGCCCGCCACGACCTGGAGGACCGCGGGGCCGCCCGGTTCGTCGCACATCCGGAACGCCTTGCCGAGCGGGGCGGCGAGCCGGGCCGGGAGCTCGTCGAGGCGGGTGCCCCGGTGGTTCTCCGCCACCGGGAGGTCCTCGTCGTGCGGGCGGGCCACCACCCGCCAGTCGTAGCGGTCCGGCTCCCAGGCGCGGGCCTCCAGGTGCAGCGCGACGAGCGCGGGCGCGGGCGGCCGGACCGGCGCGGGGTCCGGGTCGGCGGCCGGGGCCCGGTGGTGCGCGTCCTGCTCCCGCAGCCGGGCCAGCTCGCCCCGAAACGGCCGGCGCAGCCCGCCCGCCGCCTTCTCCACCCAGTCCCACAGGGCGTCCTCGGCGGGCTTGGTGGACGGCAGGACGTAGGGGCGTTCGGCGGTGGCGGCGGCCACGCAGTAGCGCAGGATCCGCTCCAGCGCCTCGTCGCCCTCGCGGGTGTCGTGCAGGACGCCCAGCCCGTCGCGCCAGCCGCGCGGGGCCGGAACGCCGAAGGCGCGGTGCGTGTGCCCGAGGGAGCCGAGGATGTCGAGCAGGCCGCGGGTGCTGACCGGGGGCGGGAGCGTGGCGAGCCGCCCCAGCAGGTCGACGCGCTGCTGCGGGGTGAGCGCCGGACCGGCCGCCGCGCCCAGGTCCCGCTGGACGTCCACCCAGGTGTCCCGGTCGTCGACGGGGCTGTTGTGCCGGTCGGCGTGGTAGCGGTCGTGGGCGTGGAACACGGCCTGGTAGAGGTCGTCCGGCTCGGCCTCGACGGCCCGTTCCGGCACCGGCAGCGCCCGCAGTCGCTCCACCCCGATCGCGGTGCCGCCGGCCGTGTCGGTGGCCCGGGACTTGAGGACGCCGACGACCTCGCCGCGCGCCAGGTCGACCAGCGGTCCGCCGGACATGCCGGGGTAGAGCTGGCTCGCCTCGATCAGCACCTGCGCGTCGTCCTCGTCCCCGTCGTCGAGGGTGCCGACCACCCGGCACTCCCGGCCGAGCCGCCGGGGCGGTCCGGCGCCGCCGTCCGCCCAGCCCGCGAAGTAGTACGTGCCGCGCCGCAGGCCGGTGGGGCGCTCGCTGACGTACACGCAGGGGTGCTCGACGGGGCGGAGCAGTTGGACGAGGGCCAGGTCGGGCGGGGGCCAGCCGCCGTGGTCGGGCCGCCGCTCGGGCAGGGCGGCCCGGACCGTGCCGCCGACCCGGACGGACTCGCCCCCGGCGGTCCGGAACACCACGTCGACCCGGTGCCCCCTTCCCTCCGTCGCGACGTGCGCGCAGGTGAGGACCCAGCCCGGGGCGACGAAGAATCCGCTCCCCAGGAAGACGCCGTCGGGCACTTCCGTGTCCGGCCCGCACCCGGGCCCCGGCCGGTGGATGCGGACCGTGGCGTCCCGTACCAGGCCGGTCAGCGCGGATTCGGGGTCGTCGCCGTCCCGCCACGCGCCCCCGTCCGGCGGGGGTGTCACGGCCCGTTTCCGCCGTCCGCCCCGGTGCGGTCCGGATCCGCCGGTGCGCCGGTGGGCGGGTCGAGGGGCGGCGGGCCGCCGTTCCAGGTCAGGGTGACCTTGAGGGAGCCCTTCGCCTCGCCGTCCGCGAGGAGCCCGACGACCTTGCCCGCCTTCGCGGTCAACTCGATGCCGAACTCGACGCTGACCGTGTCGGGCCGCACCGCCCGCAGTGGTTCGGCGAGCGAGCGGGCGACGCCGGTCACCACGGAGTGCAGCCCCTCGACCCGGGTCCGCATCCGGTCGGCGACGTTCCCGGCGCCGATGTCCGAGAAGGCCGGCCCCGCTCCGGCACCGGCCGGTTCCTCGGCACCGGAGATCCGCGCCCAGACCTCCGTACCGTCGGGCAGCTCGATCCGCGTGATCCGGGCACCACCGTCGTCCATGAAACCCCCCGTTCCACAACTCCCCGCAGGTTAACGGCAGTTGCCCACCGAAGCGAGGTGTGCGGAGCAGGACGCCACGGCACCGCCGACCGGTTCCGGACACCGCCGCACGGACCTCGGGTCACGGCCCGGAGCCGCGTCCCGGCCGCGCTCGGGACGGCCGCCACCAGGCATTAGGCTGGTGGCCATGTACTTCACCGACCGTGGCATCGAGGAGCTGGAGAAGCGCCGGGGCGAGGAGGAGGTCACCTTCGAGTGGCTCGCCGAGCAGCTCCGTACGTTCGTCGACCTCAACCCCGACTTCGAGGTGCCGGTCGAGCGCCTCGCGACCTGGCTGGCCCGTCTCGACGACGAGGACGAGGACTAGGACCTGTCTTCAAACTGCCGTCGTCCGGCCGGAGGCCGGGCCGTGCGGTGTCCGGTGCGTGCGATCGCAAGGCGGAGGGTCGCCCCGATACTGGATGTATCGGGGCAGTCCCGACAACGCGGCGAGCGTGCGTGCCGGGCGCCGCACGGCAGGCGGCAGTTTGAAGACAGGTCCTAGGTGTATTGACCCGCAGCGTTGTTGACGCGGCTGATCGGCGGGTGCCCGTCGAGTGCGGTGTGGCAGCGGTGGTGGTTGTAG
>NZ_JBIBUU010000036.1:0-26109 GCF_043079735.1 Streptomyces sp. NPDC015144
TTCCGGCGGTTCCAACCTTACCAGACTCTTTTTCGTTCCGTTTCCGGTCCGAATTTGAATTCCGGTGACCTGCTGGAAGGTCTTTGCCTTTCGGCGTGTCCACTACGTTAGCCGATTTCCTTGACGGCTCATAATCGAGCCGAGGGGTTGAATTACGGCATGCCGAATTCGACCCCGTCAGGGTGAATCGTAGGTAGTAGTTGGCTGCTCCGGGCTGCTCGGTCGGTGGTCCGATGGACTCCGACGACAGCTGTGCCCGTTTCAAGCGGCTCGGGCTACATTAGGTGACCCCCAAGAGCGAGTCAAGTTGCGCGGCGACGTGGCACATGGGCCCGGTAGGGGCTCACCGTGGGGTCCCCTTCGATCCAGAACCGCCAGGGGTGGGTGGCCCCGTCGCCGCCCACTCCGGTGCGCGGACCGTTGCGTACCTGGTCACGCGGTGGCGGGGTGCCGTGGAGTACGGAGAGTGGGGCGCCCGGGTGGGCGATGGCGTCGGTGCCGTTCAGCGCCCGGTCCACATCGAGCGCGGTGGCCAGGCGGGCCGGGCCTTTGGCGAGTTCCTTGTCGTTCCGGGCCGATTCCCTCCGTACACGGGCGAGGTCGGCGCCCACCTGGATGGCGCCCGCGCGGAGCAGTACCCCGCTGGCTTTGCCCTCCGGGCCGCACACCAGGTTGAGGCAGTGCCACATGCCGTAGGTGAAGTACACGTAGGCGTGGCCGGGCGGTCCGAACATGACGCTGTTGCGCGCGGTGCGGCCTCTGAAGGCGTGCGATCCGGGGTCGGCCTCGCCGTCGTACGCCTCCACCTCGGTCAGGCGGAGCTCGATGGGGCCGTCCGGGGTGGCGCGTACCAGGGTCCGGCCCAGGAGGTCGGGTGCCACATCAAGCACGGGGCGGTCGAAGAAGTCACGCGGCAGCGGCGTACGGTCCAAACCCTCGATCATGGCGGTCGAGGTTACCGGGAACCGGGAACGGTCGTGGCGCGTATGTACGGGTCAGGACCAAGGAGGAGTGAAGATGGGCTTCAAGCGGCTGCTCGCGAGCCTCGGCGCCGGCGGCGCCTCGGTGGAGACCGAGCTTTCCGAGCTCAACGTCGTGCCGGGCGGAATCGTCCAGGGCGAGGTGCGGATCCAGGGCGGTTCCGTGGATCAGCGGATCCAGGGGCTCTCGGTGGGACTGCAGGCCCGGGTGGAGGTCGAGGGCCACGACACGGAGACCAAGCAGGACATCGAGTTCACCAGACTGCAGCTCGGTGGCGCGTTCGAACTGCAGGCCGGAGCCACGCACGTCGTTCCCTTCGGGCTGGAGATTCCCTGGGAGACGCCGATCACCATGTTCGCCGGGCAGCACCTGCGCGGCATGAACATCGGGGTGACCACCGAGCTGGACATCGCCCGCGCGGTGGACTCGGGTGATCTCGACCCGGTCAACGTGCACCCGCTGCCGGCGCAGCAGGCCATCCTCGACGCCTTCGGCCGGCTCGGATTCCGGTTCCACAGCGCGGACATGGAACGCGGTCACATCCGCGGGACGCGTCAGCGGCTGCCGTTCTACCAGGAGATCGAGTTCCTTCCTCCGCAGCAGTACCGCGGGCTCAACCAGGTCGAGCTGTCGTTCGTCGCGGACGACCGCGAGATGGACGTCGTCCTGGAGATGGACAAGAAGGGCGGCCTCTTCACCGAGGGCAGCGACACGTACCGCTCGTTCAAGGTCGGCCTGCACGACTTCCAGGGGACCGACTGGGCGGCGTACCTCAATCAGTGGCTGGCGCAGGTCGGCGGTCAGCGCAACTGGCTCTAGGGTCGTGGAGGATCTTGCCGACCGCTGTGCCGTACAGCCATCAGGAGAGGTACTGACGTGACCGAGCCGAAGAGGGCCCCGCTGCCGCACGACTTCCATCCGGAAGTGCCGTCGTTCACGGTGACGAGCGAGGATCTCGCCCCCGGGGCGGTGCTGGCGGACGCCCAGGTGTTCGCGGCCGGGAACACTTCGCCGCACCTGCGGTGGGAGGGGTTCCCGGCGGGGGCCAAGAGCTTCGCCGTGACCTGTTTCGACCCCGACGCCCCGACCGGCAGCGGGTTCTGGCACTGGGTCCTCTTCGACATTCCGGCGTCGGTCACGGAGCTGCCGGCCGGTGCGGGCAGCGGCTCCTTCGCGGGACTGCCCGCCGGGGCCGTGCAGGCGCGCAACGACTACGGGTCGAAGGACTTCGGCGGTGCCGCGCCGCCGGCCGGGGAGAACCACCGCTATGTGTTCACCGTGTACGCGGTGGACACCGAGAGGCTGGGGATCGACAGCGACGCGTCGCCCGCCGTCGTCGGGTTCAATCTGCGCTTCCACACCCTGGGCCGCGCCCAGCTGATCGGTGAGTACACGGGCCCCGCCTGAGGGTCGCCGTCGAACCGAGAGTTCCCCCTCTGTTTGCCCTGTCCTGGTCCTGGAGAGATCAGGGCAGGGCATTTTTTTATTGCGTTGTCCATCAGGGGCTGCCCGGCCAGAGTTGATCCGGGCCTGCCAGGGGGCGGGCGGCACACGGGAGGTGGGCGAGATGCGGGACACGCTGGTACTGAACGCGAGCTTCGAGCCGCTGTCGACGGTGACGCTGAAGCGTGCGGTGGTGTTGATCCTCCAGGACAAGGCCGTCGTCGAGCAGGCACATCCCGATCTCCGCATGCGCGGTGCCGCCGTGGACATCCCTGCGCCCCGGGTGATCAGGCTCTGCCGTTACGTACGGGTGCCGTTCCGAAGACACGCGCCGTGGTCCCGGAGGGGGGTGCTGGTCCGGGACCAGCACCGGTGCGCGTACTGCGGGCGGCGGGCGAGCACCGTCGACCATGTCGTACCGCGTGCCCAGGGGGGTCAGGACACCTGGCTGAACACGGTGGCGTCCTGCGCCGAGGACAACCACCGCAAGGCGGCCCGGACGCCGGAGCAGGCCGGAATGCCGCTGCTGCGGCAGCCCTTCGTGCCGTCTCCGGCGCAGGCGATGCTCCTCGCCATGGGGGCCGGGGAGCTGGCGGAGCTGCCGGACTGGCTGGACCGGGCCGCGGCGTAGCCGGCGTACGCGTATCGCCGTACGGAAGCCCGCCTCCGGGGGGAGGCGGGCTTCCGTGTGTCAGCGGAGCAGGAGCTGGACGATGGCGGCCGTGCCGACCAGGACGATGAGCACGCGCAGGACCACGGGGCTGAGCCGGCGTCCGATCTTCGCGCCGATCTGGCCGCCGAGCGCGGAGCCGACCGCGATGAGCACGACGGCCGTCCAGTCGAAGTCCGCGACGAAGAGGAAGAAGAGCGCGGCGATGCTGTTGACGACCGCGGCGAGGATGTTCTTGACGGCGTTCAGGCGCTGCATGGTGTCGTCGAGCAGCATCCCCATCAGGGAGAGGTAAATGATCCCCTGGGCGGCGGTGAAGTAGCCGCCGTAGACGCTGGCGAGCATCAGCCCGACGAACAGGAGCGGTCCGCCGTCGGGGCGGGCGGGGCTGCCGGTGGTCTCGCGGCGGCGCTGGACCGCTTTGCTGATGCGCGGTTGCAGGATGACCAGGACGAGCGCCAGGGCCACCAGGATCGGCACGATGGTCTCGAAGGCCGTGGAAGGCAGGGCCAGCAGCAGGGTGGCGCCGGTGAGGCCGCCGATGAGGGCGCCGATCGCGAGCTTGAGGACGCGACGGCCCTGGCCTTCGAGCTCCTTGCGGTAGCCGATGGCGCCGCTGACCGAGCCGGGTATCAGTCCGAGGGCGTTGGAGACGGTGGCCGTGACCGGGGGCAGGCCGGTGGCCAGCAGGACGGGGAAGGTGATCAGTGTTCCCGAGCCGACGATCGTGTTGATCGTGCCGGCGCTGATGCCCGCGGCGAAGACGGCGAGCATCTCCCAGAAATTCATGGCGTGTCCCCCGTGCATGATCGGTGCTTGGTTCACTGATCATGCACGGGGCGTGTACGCGTCATTCGACCGGGGGGACCTCGCGGCGTTCCTTGCCGGTGTCGAAGCCGGGGGTGCTCTTGCCGGTGTCGAAGCCCGGGGCTCCGTTGCCGAGGTTGCCGAAGGCGCCGCTGAGGCCCTTGAGGGCGTCACCGATCTCGCTGGGCACGATCCAGAGCTTGTTGGCGTCGCCCTCGGCGATCTTCGGGAGCATCTGGAGGTACTGGTACGAGAGGAGCTTCTGGTCCGGGTCGCCGGCGTGGATGGACTCGAAGACCGTACGGATCGCCTGGGCCTCGCCCTCGGCGCGCAGGGCCGATGCCTTGGCCTCACCCTCGGCGCGCAGGATCGCGGACTGCTTCTCGCCCTCCGCGGTGAGGATCGCGGACTGGCGCGTACCTTCGGCCTGGAGGATGGCGGCGCGCTTGTCACGGTCGGCGCGCATCTGCTTCTCCATCGAGTCCTGGATGGAGGTGGGCGGCTCGATCGCCTTGAGTTCGACGCGGTTGACCCGGATGCCCCACTTGCCGGTGGCCTCGTCGAGGACGCCGCGCAGGGCCGCGTTGATCTCCTCGCGGGAGGTGAGGGTCCGCTCCAGGTCCATGCCACCGATGATGTTGCGGAGGGTGGTGACCGTGAGCTGTTCGATCGCCTGGATGTAGCTGGCGACCTCGTAGGTCGCGGCCCTGGCGTCGGTCACCTGGTAGTAGATGACGGTGTCGATGTTCACGACCAGGTTGTCCTGGGTGATCACCGGCTGGGGCGGGAACGGCACGACCTGCTCGCGCAGGTCGATGCGGTTGCGGATGGTGTCGATGAACGGGACGACGATGTTCAGGCCCGCGTTGAGCGTGCGGGTGTAGCGGCCGAAGCGCTCGACGATGGCGGCGCTGGCCTGGGGAATGACCTGGATCGTCTTGATCAGGGCGATGAAGACGAGCACCACCAGAATGATCAGGACGATGATGACCGGTTGCATCGTTCTTCGTTGCCCTTCGGTTGCCGACGGTTCGTGATGATCGGGCCGGGATCACGGTGGGGGTCGACCCTCCGGCCGGTCCCGCTTCCATGATGATCGACATGATCGACATCGAGTCTGGCAGAACACGCACTGCCGTGGGGGCGGTTCGGTCACATGACGACCGCCGTGGCCCCGTCGATCTCGACGACATCGACCTGCTGGCCGGGGGCGAAGCTCTGCTCCTCGTCGAACGCGCGGGCCGACCAGATCTCCCCGGCCAGCTTGATCCGGCCGCCGCTGCCGTCGACCCGTTCCAGGACGACGGCCTGACGGCCCTTCAACGCGTCGATTCCCGTGGCCAGTCGGGGCTGGCCGGAGCGGTGTCTGGCGGCGATCGGGCGGACCACGGCGACGAGCGCCACGGAGACCACCAGGAACGCCAGGACCTGGACCACGATGCCGCCGCCGAGCGCCGCGACGACCGCCGCGACCACCGCTCCGACGGCGAACATGCCGAATTCGGGCATCGCGGTCAGGACGAGCGGGATGCCCAGCCCCGCCGCGCCGATCAGCCACCACACCCACGCGTCGATGTCCACGGGCCCATGGTAGGACCGCGGACGCCCCCGCGGACAGGGCGCGGGCGAGCTCCGGACCGGCCGGGCCCGTGGGCCGGGCCCGTGGGCCGGGCCCGGGCCTGGTGCGGTGGGCCGGGGGGAGCTGCGGGGTCGGAAGAGCGGCGCGGTCAGGAAAGGGGCAGGCCGTGGGCCGTGTAGCGGTCGCCGGTGTGCTCGACGACGAGCGGCAGCCCGAAGCAGAGGGAGAGGTTGCGGGAGGTGAGCTCGGTCTCCATGGGGCCGGCGGCGAGCACCTTGCCCTGGCGGATCATCAGGACGTGGGTGAAGCCGGGGGCGATCTCCTCGACATGGTGGGTGACCATGATCATGGAGGGGGCGTACGGGTCGCGGGCCAGTCGGCCGAGGCGGCGGACCAGGTCCTCGCGGCCGCCGAGGTCGAGACCGGCGGCCGGTTCGTCGAGGAGCAGCAGCTCGGGGTCGGTCATCATGGCGCGGGCGATCAGGGTGCGCTTGCGCTCGCCCTCGGAGAGGGTGCCGAACTTGCGGTCGAGGTACTCGGTCATGCCGAGCCGGTCGAGGAAGGCGCGGGCGCGCTCCTCGTCGACGGCCTCGTAGTCCTCGTGCCAGGTGGCGGTCATGCCGTACGCGGCGGTGAGCACCGTCTGCAGCACGGTCTGGCGGCGGGGCAGCTTCTCGGCCATGGCGATGCCCGCGATGCCGATGCGGGGGCGGAGCTCGAAGACGTCGGTGCCGACGCCGCCGAGGTGCTCGCCGAGGACGCTGACGGTGCCGGAGCTCGGGAAGAGGTAGCTGGACGCGATGTTGAGGAGGGTGGTCTTGCCGGCGCCGTTCGGGCCGAGGATGACCCAGCGCTCCCCCTCCTTGACCGACCAGGAGACATCGTCCACCAGAGCGCGTCCGTCGCGGACCACGGATACGTCCACCAGCTCCAGTACATCGCTCATGGCGCGTTGTCTCCCCATGCAGTGTCGAGATCGTCGGTGCCTGTGGGCACGGCTCCCCAGGAAATCTACGCCACCGGACGAGTGTGCCCGGCCCTGGGCCCGCGTGACGACGGGGACGGGGCCGGTTCTCTACGCTGTCCCCATGCTTTCGGAACCACGCTCAGGACGGCTGGCCTCATGGGGAAACGCGCTTCTGGCGGGGCTGGTGTCGCCGGACGACGCGGCGCTCGCCATCGTCGGGGAGGACGCGGTGCACCGCGTCGAGGGGCTTCCGGGTGAAGCGGGGCCGGTCGGGCTCACGCTGGCCCTGGGGCGGCTGCGGGGGCTGGGGGTGACGGGTTTCCGGGTGGCGCTGCCGGCTCCGGGGCATCCGCTGGGGTTGAGCGGTCCGCCGGAGTTCAACGCGCGGGCGCTGGAGGCCGAGGAGGCGGTGGTGGCCTTCGGGGCGCCGTACGGGCTGGTTCCCGAGGTGCGGGAAGCGGGGCCGGAGGGGGACCTGCACATCGAGGTGGTGTGGCGGTGTCTGGCGGTACGGGAGGCGCCGCCGGCCGATGTGCCGTCGCTGGGCGAGGCGGAGCGGGAGCTGGCGGAGGGGCTGCGGGACGCGACGGCGGTGCTGTCTCGGCTGGACGTGGCCGGTTCGGGGCCGGTGGCCGAGGCGGCGGTGGACGCGTACCGGGCGCGGGCGGAGCGGGGGCGTGAGGTGCTGGCCCCGGGGTATCCGCCGCGGGCGGTGCGGGTGCTGGAGCTGGCGCAGCGGGTGGGGCTGCTGATCTCGGTGGCGTACGAGAACGGGCACGGCGGGGCGGTGAGCGCCTCGCAGATCGCGGCGCGGGGCGAGGCGCTGCGGCCGGTGGAGCGGGTGGCACGGCGGGCCCAGGTGGCGGCGTACAACGCGTATGTGGAGGAGCTGGAGCGGCGGCGGTAGGTCCTTCGGGCGGTGCGTGGCCGGGCGGGTCCGGGGGCCGTCCGGCCGCGCACCGGGGCCGGTCAGTCGGCGGCGCCGTGCCGGACGGCCCAGAGGGCCGCCTGGGTGCGGTCGGCGAGGTCGAGCTTCATGAGGATGTTGGAGACGTGTGTCTTGACCGTCTTCTCGGAGAGCACCAGGGCGCGGGCGATCTCCCGGTTGGAGCGGCCGTCGGCGATCAGCCCCAGTACCTCCCGCTCCCGTTCGGTGAGCGTGCTTCCCCGGCCCGTGCCGCCGCCCGGTTCCTCCTGGGCGAGCAGGGCGCCCGCGACCTCCGGCTGGAGCAGGACGTGGCCCGCGTGGACCGAGCGGATGGCGCCGGCCAGGGCGTCCGGGTCGACGTCCTTGTACACGTAGCCGGAGGCTCCGGCGCGCAGGGCGGGGATCACGGTGCGCTGCTCGGTGAAGCTGGTGACGATCAGGACCTTGGCCGGGTTCTCCAGCTCGCGGAGCCTGCGCAGGGCCTCGATGCCGTCGGTCCCGGGCATCTTGACGTCCATCAGGACGACGTCGGGGCGGAGCTCCTCCGTCCTGGCCACGCCCTCGGCGCCGTCGGCCGCCTCGCCGACCACCTCTATGTCGTCCTGGACCTCCAGGAACGTGCGCAGACCGCGACGGACCACTTGGTGGTCGTCGACCAGCAGCACCCTGATGGTTCTGTCAGCCACCGGGTACCTCCATCTCGATCGTGGTGCCCTTGCCGGGCGCCGATTCAACGGTGAGCCTTCCGCCGACGCCGTTCGCGCGGTCCCGCATGGAGACCAGGCCCAGGTGGCGGCCGGCCTGCCGGGTCGCCGCGGGCTCGAAGCCGCATCCGTCGTCGGTGATCCGGAGCAGTGTGCCGCCGCCGTGCCTGGCCAGTACGACGTCCACCCGGTCGGCCCCGGAGTGGCGCAGCGCGTTGTGCAGGGCCTCCTGGGAGACGCGGAGCAGCGCCTCCTCCTGGGCGGCGGGCACCGCCCGGACGCCCTGGCTCTCGAAGGTGACCCGGGCGGTGTGGGCCCGGTCCATGACCTGGATCTGGGTGCGGAGGGTGGCGACGAGTCCGTCCTCGTCGAGTGCGGCGGGGCGCAGCTCGACGACGGCGGCGCGCAGCTCGTCCACGGCTTCGGCGGCGAGCGCGGCGACCTGCTGGAGCTCGCCCTTGGCGCGTGCCGGGTCTCGGTCCACCAGGGCGGCCGCCGCCTGGGCCGTGAGCCGCAGCGAGAAGAGCTTCTGGCTGACGGCGTCGTGCAGCTCGTGGGCGAGCCGGGAGCGCTCCTCGGCGATGGTGAGCTCGCGGCTGCGCTCGTACAGGCGGGCGTTGGTGAGGGCGATCGCCGCGTGCTGGGCCAGGATGGCCAGGAGTTCCTCGTCCTCCGCGGTGAAGCCACAGCCGCCCTCGGGTTTGGGGCAGCGCTTGTTGGCGAGGAAGAGGGCGCCGATGATCTCCTCGCCGTCCCTGATGGGCAGGCCCAGGAAGTCGGACATGTCGGGATGGGCATCGGGCCAGCCCTCGAAGCGGGGGTCCTTGCGGACGTCGGCGAGGCGCTCGACCCGGGCCTCGTGGAGCATCGCGGCGAGGATGCCGTGCTGTCTGGGGAGTGGGCCGATCGCCTTCCACTGTTCGTCGCTGACGCCGTCGACGACGAACTGGGCGAAGCCCCCGTGGTCGTCGGGGACGCCCAGGGCGGCGTACTCGGCGTCCAGCAGCTCGCGGGCGGAGGCGACGATCGTCTTCAGGACGTCGCGCACTTCGAGGTGCCGGCTCATGGCGAGCAGGGCGGCGCTCACGGCCGCGAGGCCCGACGTTGGGCGGTGGCTCATGTGCCTCACCGTACCGGCGGGGGTCCGGGCGCCGTATCGGCCCGTGGGTGGCTCTTCCGTGGGGCGACGGGCCTAGGACCTGTCCTAGGTCCGGGGGTCGACGTCTCCCCCCGTGGGCCCAGAGCCTCACCCTCCGAATTGCTGAAGCAACGGTTGGTCAGTTCGTTACGGAGCCGATGTGAGGCCGCACATAGGACCCACGTCACTTACGAAGCCCGCTAGTGGAGAGATAAGCGCTGCATGAGTGGCGATGAGCGGGGGCGGTCACGTTCGAGCGGCCCCCTGCTCCACTACCCGGGTTCGTACGTCACACCGTTGCCAGCAGATTTTGCTGCCGCTAAGAATTGCTCTCGTCCCCGACGGAGATGCGAACGAACGCCTCCCGTCTTCGTCCTCCGTGAGGACTCCCGCGATTCGAAGAGGTACGTCTGCATGCTCGCGTCCAGCACCACCAGCCGTCGCCGCCGCCTGAACAAGACCCAGAAGCTCTCCGTCGCGGGTATATCCGCCATGGCCGCCGCCGCGCTCTCGTTCTCGCTCGTCCCCGCCAACGCCGACTCCAAGACCGAGGCATCGGCCGCCGTGACCGGCGTCCCCGTGGTGCTCGCGTCGGCCGCCGGTTCGCCGCAGGCCAAGGCCGTGCAGGCCAGCATCATCGAGCAGCACTCCACCGCCGAGCAGCTGGTGAAGGCCGCCGACCTCGCCAAGGCCAAGAAGGCCGCCGCCGCGAAGGCCAAGGCCGCCGAGGCGAAGGCGGCGGCGCAGGCGAAGGCCGAGGCCAAGGCCCGGGCCGCCGCGGTGCGGACCGAGGCCGTCGCCGCCCAGCGCACCGAGCCGCAGGCCGCCAGCCGCTCCGAGGTCCGCACCCCGGTCTACGGGAACAACCTGGACGGCTGGATCCGTCAGGCCCTCGACATCATGCAGGCCCACGGCATCCCCGGTTCGTACAACGGTCTGCACCGCAACATCATGCGCGAGTCGACCGGCAACCCGAACGCCGTCAACGGCTGGGACATCAACGCCCAGAACGGCACCCCGTCCTGCGGTCTGCTCCAGGTGATCCAGCCGACGTTCAACGCGTACCACGTCCCGGGCACCTCGACGAACATCTACGACCCGGTCGCCAACATCACGGCCGCCGCCAACTACGCGGCCGACCGGTACGGCTCGATCGACAACGTCAACAGCGCGTACTGACCGGCGGCCCGGCCCCCGGGCGGTCACCGCGTCGACGCCGAAGGGCGGCACCCCCGTGCGGGGTGCCGCCCTTCGTCCGTCCGGTGTGCCGGGGTCCGCGCTACTTGCGCATGACCTCCGGCTCGTGGCGGCGCAGCAGTCGCGCGACGACGAAGCCGCAGGCGATGCCGAGCACCAGGAGCACCGTGATGTTGATGCCCCACTGGCCGGCCGAGTGCTCCCAGAGCGGGTCCAGGTTGGTCGGGTCCTTCGGGTCCCACGGCGCCATCAGGTGCGAGAGGTCCAGCGTGGCGGCCGTACCGGCGATGGCCCAGCGGGACGGCATCAGCCAGGCGAACTGCTCCAGGCCGGGCGAGCCGTACACCTGGAAGAGGATGCCGGTGAAGACGACCTGGACGATCGCGAACATGACCAGCAGCGGCATGGTCTTCTCGGAGGTCTTCACCAGCGAGGAGATGACCAGGCCGAACATCATCGAGGTGAAGCCGAGCGCGATGATCGTCAGGCAGAGCTCCAGGGCGGGCGGCATGATCAGACCCTCGTCCGGGAGCTTGCGGGTGGCGAAGCCGATGCCGCAGATGATGACGCCCTGGAAGGCCGTGATGACGCCGAGGACGATCACCTTGGACATCAGGTAGGCCGAGCGGGACAGGCCGGTGGCCCGTTCCCGTTCGTAGATCACGCGTTCCTTGATCAGTTCTCGTACGGAGTTGGCCGCGCCGGAGAAGCACATGCCGACCGCGAGGATCAGCATGATCGTTCCGGCGGCTCCGTTGAACCGGGACGGGGCCTCCGGCGGGGCCAGGCCGAACTTGGCCGGGATGACCACGCTGACCACACCGAGCACGGCGGGCAGGATCACCATCAGGCCCATGAAGCCCTTGTCGGAGGCGATCACCGAGAGGTAGCGGCGGATCAGCGTCCACAGCTGGGCCGACCAGCTCTGCGGCTTCGGCGGGTGGATCTGCTGCGGCGGCATCTGCACCGGCTGGGCGGCGACGGCGTCGATGTCCGCGGCGTACATCTGGTAGTGCTGGGAGCCGCGCCAGCGGCCGGCCCAGTCGTAGTCGCGGTAGTTCTCGAACGCGGAGAAGACGTCGGCCCAGGTGGTGTAGCCGAAGAAGTTGAGCGCCTCCTCCGGCGGGCCGAAGTAGGCGACGGATCCGCCCGGCGCCATGACCAGCAGCTTGTCGCAGATCGCCAGCTCGGCCACGGAGTGGGTGACGACGAGGACGGTACGGCCGTCGTCGGCCAGCCCGCGCAGCAGCTGCATGACGTCGCGGTCCATGCCCGGGTCGAGGCCGGAGGTCGGCTCGTCCAGGAAGATCAGCGACGGCTTGGTGAGCAGCTCCAGGGCGACGGAGACGCGCTTGCGCTGGCCGCCGGAGAGCGAGGTGACCTTCTTGTCCTTGTGGATGTCGAGCTTGAGCTCGGCGAGGACCTCGTGGATGCGGGCCTCGCGCTCGGCCTCGGTGGTGTCCGCGGGGAAGCGGAGCTTGGCCGCGTACTTGAGGGCCTTGGTGACGGTGAGTTCCTTGTGCAGGATGTCGTCCTGCGGGACCAGACCGATACGCTGGCGCAGCTCGGCGAACTGCTTGTACAGGTTCCGGTTGTCGTAGAGGACGTCGCCCTGGTTGGCGGGCCGGTAGCCGGTGAGCGCCTTGAGCAGGGTGGACTTTCCGGAGCCCGAGGGGCCGATGACCGCGATGAGCGACTTCTCCGGGACGCCGAAGGAGACGTCCTTGAGGATCTGCTTCCCGCCGTCCACGGTCACCGTGAGGTGGCGGGCGGAGAAGGAGACCTCACCGGTGTCGACGAACTCTTCGAGCCGGTCGCCGACCAGGCGGAAGGTCGAGTGGCCGACGCCGACCGTGTCGTTCGGTCCGATGAACGCGGAGCCGGACTTGGCGAGCGGCTGGCCGTTGACGTACGTGCCGTTGTGCGATCCGAGGTCCCGGATCTCGAAGCGGCCGTCGGGCGTCGCGTGGAACTCGGCGTGGTTGCGGGAGACCTGGAGGTCGGAGACGACCAGGTCGTTCTCCAGGGCACGACCGATGCGCATGACCCGGCCGAGCGCGAACTGGTGGAACGTGGTCGGGCTGCGGTCGCCGTGGACCGGCGGGGCCCCCGCGGCCCCGCCCGCGCCGGGCGGACCGGCCATGCCCTGCTGCTGCGGTACGTACGGCTGCTGCTGCGCCTGGGCCGGGGGCTGCTGCTGCCATCCCTGCTGCTGCGGGGCCTGCGGCTGCTGCGCGGGGGCCTGCTGGTTGCCCCAGCCGGGGCCGCCCTGCGGGGGCTGCTGGGCGGGAGCCTGCTGGGCGGCCGCGCCCTGTCCCCCGTAGACGTCCGCGCCCGCGGGTGCGGTGACGCTCAGCCTCGGTCCGTCAGTGGCGTTGCCCAGGTGTATGACGGTGCCGGGGCCGATCTCCAGCTGCTGGATCCTGCTGCCCTGCGCATAGGTGCCGTTGGTGCTGCCGTGGTCCTCGATGAACCAGTTCCGGCCCCCCCAGCTGATCGTGGCGTGCCGCCACGACACCCTGGCGTCGTCGATCGTCAGGTCGCCCTGAGGATCGCGTCCGAGGGTGTACGACCTGGACGGATCGAGCGTCCAGGTCCTTCCATTCAATTCCAGTACGAGTTCCGGCACTCCGCGCCCCACTAGTTGTCCCCCGAGTTACCCCCATCACAGGGAGTCTAGGGATGCTTGAACATCGTGGGGAACTATTCCAGGAGCAGTCCCGGATACGAAAGTCGGACCGGTCCTGGTACCTGCTTGGACCTGCATCGTTACGGGGCCGACACGAACAATCGGCAAAGAGCGCGGCAAGCGTCCCCAGCGCGCACGAAACGCCACCGAACGGCGCAGACCGGGTGCCGCTCCACCTCGTCCGGGTACCGGGTGGAAGGGGACGGGCGCGGTCCGTCACGGCGCCCGCGGTCCGGTGCGGGGGCGCGGGCCGTGCGCGCTGTCCGTTCCTCGGGACGGAACCTCGGCACCCGGCGGCGGCCCGATACGGTGGAAGCACCATGAGCGCATCTCAGCCATCTCAGTCCTCCTCGTCTCCCGAGTCCCCTGAGCCTCCTGAGTCCCGTCGGGACACCAGCACCCCGACCCTTCTCGTGAAGATCTTCGGGAAGGACCGTCCCGGCATCACCGCCGGGCTCTTCGACACCCTCGCCGCCTACTCCGTCGACGTCGTCGACATCGAGCAGGTCGTCACCCGTGGCCGCATAGTGCTGTGCGCGCTGGTCACGGCCCCGGCCGCGGGCACCACCACCGAGGGCGACCTGCGGGCGACCGTGCACAGCTGGGCCGAGTCGCTGAAGCTCCAGGCCGAGATCATCTCCGGTACCGGTGACAACCGGCCCCGGGGTCTCGGGCGTTCCCACGTGACGGTGCTCGGGCATCCGCTGACCGCGGAGTCGACCGCCGCCATAGCGGCCACCATCACCTCCACCGGGGGCAACATCGACCGGATCTTCCGGCTCGCGAAGTACCCGGTCACGGCCGTGGAGTTCGCGGTGTCCGGCACCGCGACCGAGGACTTGCGGACCGCCCTGGCAACGGAGGCGGCCGGCATCGGTGTGGACGTCGCGGTGGTGTCGGCCGGGCTGAGCCGCCGGGCCCAGCGGCTGGTCGTCATGGACGTCGACTCGACGCTGATCCAGGACGAGGTCATCGAGCTGTTCGCCGCCCACGCGGGCTGCGAGGACGAGGTCTCCGAGGTGACCGCGCAGGCGATGCGCGGCGAGCTGGACTTCGAGCAGTCGCTGCACGCGCGGGTGGCGCTCCTGGCCGGGCTGGACGCCTCGGTGGTGGACAAGGTGCGCGCCGAGGTGCGGCTGACGCCGGGGGCCCGCACGCTGATCCGTACGCTGAAACGTCTCGGCTACCAGGTGGGCGTGGTCTCGGGGGGCTTCACCCAGGTCACCGACGACCTGAAGGAGCGGCTCGGGCTCGACTTCGCCTCCGCCAACACGCTGGAAGTGGTCGACGGGAAGCTCACCGGCCGGGTCGTCGGCGACATCGTCGACCGGGCGGGCAAGGCCCGGCTGCTGCGCAGCTTCGCCGAGCAGGCCGGGGTGCCGCTGGCGCAGACCGTCGCGATCGGTGACGGCGCCAACGACCTGGACATGCTGAACACCGCCGGGCTCGGGGTGGCCTTCAACGCCAAGCCGGTGGTCCGGGAGGCCGCGCACACCGCGGTGAACGTGCCGTTCCTGGACACCGTGCTCTATCTGCTGGGCATCACCCGCGAGGAGGTCGAGGCCGCCGACGGCCTCGTCGACTGATCCGTCCACCCGTCCACGCACCGGTGCCCCGGAACCGTCGAGCGGTCCCGGGGCACCGGTGCGTACGGGCGGGGTCAGCCGTTGGGCGTCCAGTACTCGACGAGCTTGCCGACGCCGTGCTCCACGCCCTTCCAGGAACCGTTGAACTCGACGACGGCGAACGCGGAGGTGGGGAACCCGCTGCGGCTCATCCGGGCCAGGGTGTCGCCCTCGGCCTCTCCGGCGAGGGCGTCGGCGAGCGCGTGCATGCCGGGGTTGTGGCCGATGACCAGGAGGTCGCGCACGTCCTCGGGGGTCTCGTTGACCAGGGCGATGAGCTCGCCGAGGGACGCCTCGTACAGCCGGTCCTCGTAGACGGTCCTGGGGCGGCGCGGCATCTCGTGGACGGCCAGCTTCCAGGTCTCGCGGGTCCGGGCGGCGGTGGAGCAGAGGGCCAGGTCGAGGTCGATCCCGGCTCCGGCGAGCCGACGGCCCGCGACGGGGGCGTCCTTGCGGCCGCGCTCCGCGAGCGGCCGTTCGTGGTCGGAATCCTGTGACCATTCCGCCTTGGCGTGCCGGAGAAGAACGATCCTGCGAGGTGTGTCGACGCTCATACACCTCAGCTTCGCATGAAACGTGCGGTCCGGCGCAGGGGGTTGACGAGCCGGTGTGCGAGGCACGGGCTCAGCCGGTCACCAGGGCGAGGAGGTGCGCGAGGACCCGGCTGATCGCCGGGTCGGCGCCGGTGGCCTGCGCCTCGCCGGGGCTGACGATCAGCAGCAGCAGGACGGCGAAGCCGAGGGCGGGCAGCACGATGCCCCACCACGGCAGCCGCACGTCGACACCGCCTGTGGCCGGGTGGGTGGTCCGGGTGGGCGTTGGGGCCCGCATGTCCGCCTCCGTGGGTCATCGGTTCTCTACGAAAGAACCTACGGACGCCGGGGCCCCGGGCCCATCCGGCAGTCCACCCACTTCACCCCCACCCCTGCCCCCTAGGGGACAGGGGGGTTAACCCCACCTGTGAGGTGTACCGGGCGTCAGGGGGAGGCGATCGAAGCGATCACCGCGACGACCACGGTGATCAGCAGCATCGCGCCGAGCACGGCGAGAAGCTTCTTCTGGCCGTTCTGAGGGTTCGGGTCGAGCACAGGAGACATGGCCCCAGTCTCGCATCTCAGCATTCGTCCTCGATCGTCCGGTCCCGCCCGGCGAGGAAGCCGACCGCCATCTGCGGCACCATGAGGCCCGCCATCAGCGCGATGGGCAGCTCCCAGCCGCCGCTGTGCTGGTAGAGCACGCCGATCAGCAGCGGCCCCGGGATCGAGATCAGGTAGCCGACGGACTGGGCGAACGCGGACAGCCGCACCACACCCGCCCCGGTGCGCGACCGCATGCCGATCATGGTCAGGGCGAGCGGGAAGGAGCAGTTCGAGATGCCCAGGAGCAGGGCCCAGGCCCAGGCCCCTCCGGCGGGCGCGAGGTAGAGGCCCGCGTAACCGGCGAGGCCGCAGCTGCCGAGGACGAGGACGATCGGGCCCTGGTTGCGCATCCGGCTCGCGACCCGGGGGATGACGAAGGCGAGCGGCACGCCCATCGCCATGGTGACGGCGAGCAGCACACCGGCGGTACCGGCCGAGACCCCGGCGTCGCGGAAGATCTGCGGCATCCATCCCATGGTGATGTACGCGGCGGTGGCCTGCAGACCGAAGAAGCAGGCGAGGCTCCAGGCGGTGCGGCTGCGGGTGATCCGGAGCTCCGGGGCGGCCTGGGCGGCCACCGGGCCGCCGGACGGCCGGTTCGCGGCGCGCCGGTCGCGCACCAGCGGGAGCCAGGGCAGGATCGCGGCGGCGGAGAGCACGGCCCACACGCCGAGACCCAGACGCCAACTGCCGCCCATCGCACTGGTCATGGGCACGGTCACCGCGGCGGCGAGCGAGGTGCCGAGGGCCAGGGCCATGGAGTAGAGCCCGGTCATGGAGCCGACCCGGTCGGGGAACCAGTGCTTGACGATGACGGGCATCAGGACGTTGCTGACCGCGATGCCCATGAGGGCGAGGGCGCTGGCGGCGAGGAAGCCGGCCGTCCCGCCGACGAGCGGCCGGATCACGAGACCCGCGGTGATGGCGATCATCCCGGCGCAGACGACCGCGCCCGGCCCGAACCGGCGGGCCAGCCTGGGCGCCATGATCCCGAAGATCGCGAAGCAGAGCGGCGGTACGGAGGTGAGGACACCGGCGACGCTGCCGCTCATGTGCAGACCGTCGCGCACCTCTTCGAGGAGGGCGCCGAGGCTGGTGATGGCGGGGCGGAGGTTCAGGGCGGTGAGGACCAGTCCGACGGCGACCAGCCGGAGCACCCAGGGGGAGGTGCCGTCACCGGCCGGCGCCGTCCGGCGGCCCTGCGGGGCCTGTGCGGCCGTGGTTCTCGTGGGGTCGTCCGCCGCGGGGGCGGGGCTCAGTGTGCTGGTTTCTTCATCGGACATGAGACCCATCATAGAATCATGGGATGATTGATTGTCCAGTCGGCGAGGAGTCGACCGGAACTCGGCGGACCTGGCGCGTTCTGAGACCATTCGCTCCGGGTGCGACCACCCCCGCCCCTCGTGCCGCTCCCGGCACCCCGCCCGCACCAGCAACCGGACCAAGGAGCACCATGGCGCTGACGTCCCCGCGGCGTTCGGCACTCGCCGACCAGGTGATTGCCCAGCTCAGGAATCAGATCACCTCGGGCGAGTGGCCCGTGGGCTCCCGCATTCCCACCGAGCCCGAACTGGTGGAGCAGCTGGGGGTGGCCCGTAACACCGTCCGGGAGGCCGTGCGCGCCCTCGCGCACAACGGGCTGCTGGACATCCGGCAGGGGTCGGGCACCTATGTCGTGGCCACCAGCGAGCTGGCCGGGGTGATGCACCGCCGTTTCGCCTCCGCCGATCCGCGCCACATCGCCGAGCTGCGCTCCACGCTGGAGTCGTCGGCGGCCCGGCTGGCCGCGGCCCGGCGCACCGAGCGGGACCTGAAGCAGCTGGACGCGCTCATGGCGCGCCGCGAGGAGGCATGGGCGGCGGGGGACGCCGAGGCGTTCGTCGAGGCGGACGCGACACTGCACCACGCCGTGGTCGCCGCCTCGCACAACGACGTGCTGACCGCCCTCTACGCCGACCTGGGGGATCTGCTGCGCGACTACCTCAGGGGCGACATCGGCCACGAGCTGCGGCCGGAGAACCACATGGACCACGGGCGGCTGGTCGAGGCGATCCGGGCCGGGGACGGCGAGACCGCGGCGGCCGAGGCGGCGAGCCATGCGCTGAGCTGCCCGGCGGATCGTCCCTAGGGGTGTCTGAACAAAGTGGGTGTGGGTGAAGGAGCGACGCCGCAGGCATTCGTGAGACTCCCCCTCAGCGGGTGTCCGGCACGCCCCGCGTCCGGTGGGTGACCCAGACGGAGGCGACCTGCTTCCAGCAGCGGTCGTCGATCCGTACGGTCCGCCCGGGTTCCACGTCGACCGGGGCGGAGTCGGCGTCCACGTCCCACCACTGACGGCACTCGGTGTGCAGCTGTACGCGGTCGGTGGAGGGGTACGGGTTGTGGCAGAGGGCGACGACGCGTGAGCCCCGTATCGAGGTGAGGCATTCGGCTCCGGCGGGCTCCGGGCTGGGTGCGGCGGGGGTGGACGCCCCGCTTCCGGCCCGGCCCGCCAGGGTTATCCCCACGGGGGCGGCGAGCCCGGCAAGCGCTATGGCGGCCGCCAGCAGCGCGCCGGTCCGGCGACGTGTGGAGCGCATGACGACCTCCTCCCGCAGCCTGGCCCGAAGTCCGGTTCATCACATTCTGCGGTGGATCGACTACCTTTTCGAGTCGATCTCGGCCGACGGGCCACGCACCCCGCCTCCGGACGTACGAAAGCCGCGTACCGCCCGTGATCGGGCGGTACGCGGCCGGGTCGAGTCCCGTCGTACGGGTCAGGCGCCCATCATGTGCACGCCGCCGTCGACGTGGATGATCTCGCCGGTGGTCTTCGGGAAGAAGTCCGAGAGCAGCGCGACGATGGCGCGGCCGGCCGGCTCCGGGTCACCCATGTCCCAGGCCAGCGGGGAGCGGGTGTCCCACACCTTGGCCAGGTCGGTGAAGCCCGGGATGGACTTCGCGGCCATCGAGCCGAGCGGACCGGCCGAGACCAGGTTGCAGCGGATGTCGTCCTTGCCCAGGTCACGGGCGAGGTAGCGGGAGGTGGCCTCCAGGGCGGCCTTGGCCGGGCCCATCCAGTCGTACTGCGGCCAGGCGAACTGCGCGTCGAAGGTGAGGCCGACGACCGAGCCGCCGTTGTTCATCAGCGGCTTGCAGGCCATGGCCAGCGACTTCAGCGAGAACGCCGAGACGTGCATCGCGGTGGCGACCGACTCGAACGGGGTGTTCAGGAAGTTGCCACCGAGGGCGTCCTGCGGCGCGAAGCCGATGGAGTGGACGGCGCCGTCGAGGGAGCCGAGCTCCGCCTCGACCAGACCGGCGAGCCGGTCCAGGTGCTCGGCGTTGGTCACGTCCAGCTCGATGACCTTGGCCGGCTTCGGCAGCTTCCTGGCGATGCGCTCGGTCAGCGTGGGCCGGGGGAAGGCCGTGAGGATGACCTCGGCGCCCTGTTCCTGGGCCACCTTGGCGGCATGGAAAGCGATGGACGACTCCATCAGCACACCGGTGATGAGGATGCGCTTGCCGTCGAGAATTCCGCTCATGGTGATCAGTGACCCATGCCCAATCCGCCGTCAACCGGGATGACGGCTCCAGTGATGTACGACGCGTCGTCGGAGGCGAGGAAACGCACCGCGGCGGCGATCTCCTCGGGCTGCGCGTAGCGGCCAAGCGGCACCTGGGCCACGATGCCCTTGCGCTGCTCCTCGGTGAGCGCCTGCGTCATGTCGGTGTCGACGAAGCCGGGCGCGACGACGTTGAAAGTGATGTTCCGCGAGCCGAGCTCACGGGCCAGCGAGCGGGCGAAGCCGACCAGACCGGCCTTGGAGGCGGCGTAGTTCGCCTGCCCGGCCGAGCCGAGGAGCCCGACGACGGAGGAGATGAGGACGACCCGGCCCTTCTTGGCGCGCAGCATGCCGCGGTTGGCGCGCTTGACGACCCGGAAAGTGCCGGTGAGGTTGGTGTCCAGGACGGACGTGAAGTCCTCCTCGGACATCCGCATCAGCAACTGGTCCTTGGTGATACCGGCGTTGGCGACCAGCACCTCGACGGGGCCGTGCTTCTCCTCGATCTCCTTGTAGGCCTGCTCCACCTGCTCGGCGTCGGTGATGTCGCAGCGGACCGCGAGGACACCGGCCTCGGTGAGCACGACGGGCGGCTCTCCGGATCGGTAGGTGATCGCGACCTTGTCACCGTTGTCGGCGAAGGCGCGGGCGATGGCGAGGCCGATGCCCCGGTTTCCTCCGGTGACGAGAACCGAGCGGCTCATCGGATCACCCTTTCCCTAGCGGTCTGGTACGTCGAAAACCTATCGGTACCGTCCGCTCCGCGAGCAATCGGCCCCTGACAGGGCCTTCCCCCGGGCACTGTGGGGTTCCTACAGTGCGCGGTCCTCCCGGGAGGGCCGCCGCCGGGTCGCGGCGAGGGTGTCCGGTTGACGCCAGGTGCGGTCACCCTCCGGCGTGGTTCACTTCCGTGGTGCATCGAGAAGGGAATCCGCCGTGCCCCATGAGGTAGATCAGTCGTTCCTGGCCCTGCCGTTGCGGGCCCTCGCCGACGCGGCGCTCGCCCGCGCGCGTGCGCTGGGTGCCGAACACGCCGACTTCCGTATGGAGCGGGTGCGCAGCGCCTCCTGGCGGCTGCGGGACGCCCGGCCCGCCGCGTCGTCGGACACCACCGATCTGGGCTACGCGGTACGGGTGGTGCACGGCGGGGCCTGGGGGTTCGCGTCCGGGGTGGATCTGACGATGGACGCCGCGGCGAAGGTGGCCTCGCAGGCCGTCGCCATGGCGAAGCTGTCCGCCAAGGTGATCGCGGCGGCCGGTTCCGACGAGCGGGTCGAGCTGGCGGACGAGCCGGTGCACGGCGAGCGGACCTGGGTGTCGGCGTACGACGTCGATCCGTTCGAGGTGCCGGACGAGGAGAAGGCGGGGCTGCTCGCCGAGTGGAGCGCCCGGCTGCTGGCGGCGGAGGGCGTCGCGCATGTGGACGCGTCGCTGAACACCGTCCACGAGAACAAGTTCTACGCGGACACGGCCGGGACGGTGACCACCCAGCAGCGGGTGCGGCTGCACCCGGAGTTCACCGCGGTGGCCGTGGACGGGACGACCGGCGAGTTCGACTCGATGCGGACGATCGCCCCGCCGGTGGGCCGCGGCTGGGAGTACCTGACCGGGACCGGCTGGGACTGGGCCGGTGAGCTGGAGCGGATCCCCGGGCTGCTGGCCGAGAAGATGCGCGCCCCGAGCGTCGAGGCGGGGACGTACGACCTGGTGGTCGACCCGTCCAACCTCTGGCTGACCATCCACGAGTCGATCGGCCACGCCACCGAGCTGGACCGGGCGCTGGGGTACGAGGCGGCGTACGCCGGGACCTCGTTCGCCACCTTCGACCAGCTGGGCAAACTGGCGTACGGCTCCCCCGTGATGAACGTGACCGGTGACCGCACCGCCGAGCACGGTCTCGCGACCATCGGGTACGACGACGAGGGCGTCGCGGCGCAGTCCTGGGACCTGGTGCGCGACGGGACGCTGGTCGGGTACCAGCTGGACCGGCGGATCGCGAAGCTGACCGGCCTGGGCCGTTCCAACGGCTGCGCGTACGCGGACTCCCCCGGCCATGTCCCCGTGCAGCGGATGGCCAACGTGTCCCTGCGGCCGGAGCCGGGCGGGCTGTCCACGGAGGACCTGATCGGCGGGGTGGAGCGCGGGATCTACGTGGTCGGCGACCGGTCCTGGTCGATCGACATGCAGCGGTACAACTTCCAGTTCACCGGTCAGCGGTTCTTCCGGATCGAGAACGGGCGCCTCGCCGGTCAGCTGCGCGATGTCGCCTACCAGGCGACGACGACGGACTTCTGGGGCTCGATGGAGAAGGTCGGCGGCCCGCAGACGTACGTGCTGGGCGGCGCCTTCAACTGCGGCAAGGCGCAGCCGGGGCAGGTCGCCGCCGTCTCGCACGGCTGCCCGTCCGCGCTCTTCCGGGGCGTCAACATCCTCAACACGACGCAGGAGGCCGGTCGATGAGCCGTGTCAGCAAGCCGTACGAGATCGTCGAGCGCGCGCTCGAACTGTCGACCGCCGACGGTTGCGTGGTCATCGCCGACGAGCACTCCTCGGCGAACCTGCGCTGGGCGGGCAACGCCCTCACCACGAACGGGGTGACCCGGGGCCGGACCCTCACCGTCGTCGCGACCGTCGACGGCGCGCGGGGCACCGCGTCCGGCGTGGTGTCCCGGGCCGCGGTCACCGCCGACGACCTGGAGCCGCTGGTGCGCGCCGCCGAGGCCGCGGCGCGCGGGGCCTCCCCGGCGGAGGACGCACAGCCGCTGGTCAGCGGGGTGGCCGCGTCGCCCGACTTCACGGACGCGCCGGCCGAGACCGGTTCGGAGGTCTTCGCGGACTTCGCCCCGGCGCTCGGCGACGCCTTCGCCCGCGCCCGCTCCGGCGGCCGCGAGCTGTACGGCTTCGCCCACCACCTGATGAGCTCCACGTATCTGGGGACGTCGACGGGGCTGCGGCTGCGCCACGACCAGCCGACCGGGACGCTGGAGCTGAACGCCAAGTCGCCCGACCGCACCCGGTCCTCCTGGGCGGGCCGCTCGACGCGCGACTTCAAGGACGTCGACCCGGCCGCGCTCGACGCGGAGCTGGCGCGGCGGCTGGCCTGGGCGGAGCGCCGTATCGAGCTGCCCGCCGGGCGGTACGAGACGCTGCTCCCGCCGACGGCCGTCGCCGATCTGCTGATCTACCAGCTGTGGTCGTCGACCGCGCGGGACGCCGCGGAGGGCCGGACGGTCTTCTCCCGGCCGGGTGGCGGGACCAGGATCGGCGAGCAGCTGTCCGGGCTGCCGCTGACGCTGCGCAGCGACCCGTACGCCCCCGGGCTGGAGTCGGCGCCGTTCGTGATCGCCCATGCCTCCGGGGACGGGGCCTCCGTCTTCGACAACGGGCTGCCGCTGGCGTCGACCGACTGGGTGCGCGAGGGCAGGCTGGAGCGGCTGACGGCGACCCGGCACACGGCGGAGCTGACCGGCCAGCCGGTCGCCCCGGCCATCGACAACCTGCTGCTGGAGGGCGGCGGCGAGCGCTCCCTGGACGAGATGGTGGCCGCGACGACCGGGCGCGCGCTGCTGCTGACCTGCCTCTGGTACATCCGGGAGGTCGACCCGGCCACCCTGCTGCTGACCGGGCTGACCCGTGACGGGGTGTACCTGGTCGAGGACGGCGAGGTCGTCGGCGAGGTGAACAACTTCCGGTTCAACGAGTCGCCGGTGGACCTGCTGTCGCGGGCCTCGGAGGCGGGCCGCACCGAAACGACGTTGCCGCGCGAGTGGGGCGACTGGTTCACTCGGGCCGCGATGCCCGCGCTGCGGATCCCCGACTTCAACATGAGCTCGGTGAGCCCCGGCGTGTGACCCGCCTAAACTGGGTGTTGCCCTGTGCCGCACTTATGAGGAGAGAAAGAACCGTGACGGACATCGTCGACGAGCTGAAGTGGCGCGGGCTGTTCGCCCAGTCCACTGATGAGGACGCCCTGCGCAAGGCTCTCGCGGACGGCCCGGTCACGTTCTATTGCGGCTACGACCCCACCGCGGCCAGTCTGCACGTCGGCCATCTGGTGCAGGTGCTCACCATGCGCCGGCTCCAGCTGGCCGGGCTGCGTCCGCTGGCCCTGGTGGGCGGCGCGACGGGTCAGATCGGCGACCCGCGGCCGACCGCGGAGCGCACGCTGAACGACCCGGAGACGGTCGCCGCCTGGGTGGCGCGGCTGCGGGCCCAGATCGAGCCGTTCCTGTCCTTCGAGGGCGAGAACGCCGCGGTCATGGTCAACAACCTGGACTGGACCGCGGGGCTGTCCGCGATCGAGTTCCTCCGGGACATCGGCAAGCACTTCCGCGTCAACAAGATGCTGACGAAGGAGTCGATCGCCCGCCGGCTGGAGTCCGACGAGGGCATCAGTTACACCGAGTTCAGCTACCAGCTGCTCCAGAGCATGGACTTCCTGGAGCTGTACCGGCGCTACGGCTGCACGCTCCAGCAGGGCGGCAGCGACCAGTGGGGCAACCTCACCGCGGGCCTCGACCTGATCCACCGCCTGGAGCCGGGCGCCGAGGTGCACGCGCTGGCGACACCGCTGATGACGAAGGCGGACGGGACCAAGTTCGGCAAGACCGAGGGCGGGGCCGTCTGGCTGGACCCGACGATGACCACGCCGTACGCGTTCTACCAGTTCTGGCTGAACGTGGACGACCGGGACGTCTCCCGGTACATGCGGATCCTCAGCTTCCGCAGCCCTGCCGAGCTGGAGGAGCTGGAGAAGGTCACCGAGGAGCGTCCGCAGGCCCGGACGGCGCAGCGCGCGCTGGCCGAGGAGCTGACGACGCTGGTGCACGGCGCCGACCAGTGCGCGGCGGTCGTCGCGGCGTCGAAGGCGCTGTTCGGCCAGGGCGAGCTCGGCGCGCTGGACGAGGCGACGCTGGCCGCCGCCCTGTCCGAGGTGCCGCACGCGCGCGTCACCGAGCTGGGCCCGCTGGTGGATCTGCTGGTGGAGGTCGGTCTGGCGCCGAGCAAGTCGGGTGCCCGTCGCACGGTGAAGGAGGGCGGCGCGTACGTGAACAACGTCAAGGTCGTCGACGGTGAGGCCGCGCCGGGCCGCGAGGAGCTGCTGCACGGGCGCTGGCTGGTGCTGCGCCGGGGCAAGAAGAACCTCGCCGCCGTCGAGGTCACCGGCTGAGCCCGGACCCGTATCCACTGCGCCGCGGCCGGACGCCCTCACGGGGTGTCCGGCCGCGGTGCGTGGTGCCGGAGGGTCAGGTTCTTCTGCTCCGGTTGCCGCGGACCGCGGCCCATACCGCGTCCCCGACCGCGACGATGACGATCGCGCCGATGAGCTGGAGGATGTGGCGGGTCCAGTCGATGCCCTTGGTGTCGTTGACTCCGATCCAGGTGGCGACGGTGTTGCCGAGCACGCTGCCGATGATGCCGCAGACGACCGTCAGCCAGAGCGGGATCTTCTGTTTGCCGGGCAGGATCGCCTTGGCGATCAGACCGAGCACGAGGCCCACGATGATTGCCCACAGCCAGCCCATGTCCGCCTCCTCGCGGGGCGCGGCGTCGCGCCCGTCCGGACCAGTCTCGGGCCGGGGTCGGGCGACCGCATGCCGGACGCGTCCGTGCGTGGGGCCCTGGTACCGAAATGTACGAACGTGCCCGCCCCGGTCTCGTGACCGCCGGGGGCCGGGCGTACCGTGGTTGCGGTCCGGTCCGTGGGCGGCCGGGGCGGGTCCGCGGTGCCCCCGGCCGGTCGGGGGAAGTCGGGGGAAGGGTGAGGGAGACATGGTGCGGAAGCGGAGCGACGGCGAGGTCTTCCGGATCACCGGGGCCCGGCAGGGGCTGGCGGACGATGTCCGCGGCAGGCAGCGGCGCTACGTGATCTCGATGTCCGTGCGGACGCTGTCGGTGGTCCTGGCCGCGACGCTGTGGAACGTCGAGCGGTACGTGGCGATCGTGGCGCTCGCGCTCGGGATGCTGCTGCCGTACGTGGCGGTGGTCATCGCCAACGCGGGCCGGGAGACTCCTCGTTCGCTGCCCTCGACCTTCATCCCGGCGCCGATGCGTCCGGCGCTCGACGCGGCGCCGGTGTCCGGGGCGGCCGAATCCGGCCCGGAGGGTGACGGGGCGCACGGCGGCGGGGCACCGGCCTGAGCCTGGGCCGACCTGCGGATGACGGCCGATGCTCAAGAAATGCTCAGATCAATCATGAAGTTACGGTGCACCGCACCCCGGTCTGCGTGACATACTTCGAAGCGCGCTCCGCATCCCCCGTCGGAGCGACGGACTGACGCCGGGCAGCTCCCCCCGTGGCTGCCCGGCGTCGCCTTTTTCCTGATGGTGCGGGGTCCGACATTAGGGTTGAGTCCGTGAACTCCCCTGAGAACGCGGCCGAGAGCGCCGCCGCCGCCGCACCCATCTGTTCCGCCAAGGGCTGCCGGGCCGACGCGGTCTGGGTGCTCGCCTGGAACAACCCGAAGGTGCATACCCCGGACCGTCGCAAGACCTGGCTGGCCTGCGAGGAGCACCGGGAGCACCTGTCGTCGTTCCTCGGTGTCCGGGGCTTCCTGAAGGAGGTCGTGACGCTGACGGAGTGGGAGTCCCGGGCGCAGGACGTCTAGGACCTGTCTTCAAACTGCCGTCGTCCGGCCGGAGGCCGGGCCGTGCGGTGTCCGGTGCGTGCGATCGCAAGGCGGAGGGTCGCTCCGAT
>NZ_JBIBUU010000037.1:0-21649 GCF_043079735.1 Streptomyces sp. NPDC015144
CCTCCACACCTACAACCACCACCGCTGCCACACCGCACTCGACGGGCACCCGCCGATCAGCCGCGTCAACAACGCTGCGGGTCAATACACCTAGGGCGTGTTTCCTACCCGCCGATCGCCGACATCGGCCGGTCGGGCTGGAGGAAGGACGGGTCGTCCAGGCCCGATCCGGCCTTCTTGCCCCACATGGCGAGCGTCCAGATCCGGGCGATCTCCTCGTCCGGTGCGCCGGAGCGCAGGGCGCCGCGCAGGTCGGTCTCCTCGCGGGCGAAGAGGCAGGTGCGCACCTGGCCGTCGGCGGTGAGCCGGGTCCGGTCGCAGGCCCGGCAGAAGGGGCGGGTGACGGAGGCGATGACACCGACCCGGTGGGGGCCGCCGTCGACGATCCAGCGCTCGGCGGGGGCGGAGCCCCGGGCCCCGGCGTCCTCCTCGGTGAGGGTGAAGCGGGTGCGCAGCGAGGCGAGGATGTCGCCCGCCGTGATCATTCCGTCGCGCTTCCAGCCGTGCTGGGCGTCGAGCGGCATCTGCTCGATGAAGCGGAGCTCGTAGTCGTGTTCCACGGCCCAGGCGAGCAGGTCGGGGGCCTCGTCGTCGTTGAGGCCCGGCATCAGGACGCTGTTGACCTTGACGGGGTTGAGTCCGGCGTCGCGGGCGGCTTCGAGGCCGGCCAGTACGTCGTGGTGGCGGTCGCGGCGGGTGAGGGTCTTGAAGACGTCCGGGCGCAGGGTGTCCAGCGAGACGTTGACCCGGTCCAGGCCCGCGGCTTCGAGGGCCTCGGCCGTGCGCTTCAGGCCGATGCCGTTGGTGGTGAGGGAGAGCCGGGGGCGGGGGTCGAGGGCGGCGCACCGCTCGACGATGGAGACGAGCCCGGGGCGAAGCAGCGGTTCGCCGCCGGTGAAGCGGACCTCGGTGATGCCGAGGCGGGTGACGGCGATGCGGACCAGCCGGACGATCTCGTCGTCACTGAGCAGGTCGGGCTTGGCCAGCCACTGGAGCCCCTCTTCCGGCATGCAGTAGGTGCAGCGCAGGTTGCACCGGTCGGTCAGCGAGACGCGCAGGTCGGTGGCCACCCGGTCGTAGGTGTCGATGAGCATGTGGTCCCCCTCCCCCGTTCGCGGTCGCGGGTACCGGCCCCCGCCCGCTCCGGCCGGTATCTCCGGCCCTCTTCCGAGCCTACGCGAGAGCGGCCCCGCGGGCGGGGCCCGTTTGGCACGAGGAGGGCGCGGCCGTGTCGTAGGGATCTACGACACGGCCGCGGAGCCGGGTTCTCGCCGGTCGCGGGCCCGGGTCAGTGGGCTCGTCAGTGGGCTCCGACGCCGGTGAGGGACTTGACCTCCAGCTCGGCGTACTTGCCCCGGTCGGGCTCCTCCTTGGACAGCAGGGAGCCGATCCAGCCGAGCAGGAAGCCCAGGGGGATGGAGATCAGGCCGGGGTTCTCCAGCGGGAACCAGGCGAAGTCGACGCCCTTGAACATCGAGGTCTTCGGGTTGCCGGAGACGACCGGGGAGAACAGCACGAGGATCACCGAGCTGGCGAGGCCGCCGTAGATCGACCAGAGGGCGCCCTGGGTGGTGAACCGCTTCCAGAAGAGGCTGTAGAGGATGGTCGGCAGGTTGGCGGAGGCGGCGACCGCGAAGGCGAGGGCGACCAGTCCGGCGACGTTCATGTCGCGGGCGAAGGCGCCGAGGACGATCGCGACGGCGCCGATGAGGACGGTGGCCCAGCGGGCGGCCTTCATCTCCTCCTTCTCGGTGGCCTTCCCCTTGCGGATGACGTTGGCGTAGATGTCGTGGGCGAAGGAGGACGAGGAGGCGAGGGTGAGGCCGGCGACGACGGCGAGGATGGTGGCGAAGGCGACGGCCGAGATCACGGCGAGCAGGACGGCGCCGCTGGTGGAGCCGACGCCGCCGAGGTATTCGGCGAGTTGCGGGGCGGCGGCGTTCCCGGCCGGGTTCTTGGCCTTGATCTCGTCGGGGCCGATCAGGGCGGCGGCGCCGAAGCCGAGCGCGATCGTCATCAGGTAGAAGGCGCCGATGATGCCGATGGCCCAGTTGACCGACTTACGGGCGGCCTTGGCGGTCGGCACCGTGTAGAAGCGGATCAGGATGTGCGGCAGGCCGGCGGTGCCGAGGACGAGGGCGATGCCCAGGGAGAGGAAGTCCAGCTTGGAGGTGCCGGTGGCACCGTACTTGAGTCCGGGCTCCAGGAACGCCGCTCCGTGGCCGCTCTTCGCCGCGGCGGTGCCGAGCAGGTCGGAGATGTTGAAGTCGAACTTCAGCAGCACGAGGAAGGTCATCAGCAGGGCGCCCGCGATCAGCAGGACGGCCTTGACCATCTGCACCCAGGTGGTGCCCTTCATGCCGCCGATGGTGACGTAGACGATCATGAGGACGCCGACGAGGGCGACGATGAGGATCTTTCCGGCGTCGCTGGTGATGCCGAGGAGGAGGGAGACCAGGACGCCCGCGCCCGCCATCTGGGCCAGCAGGTAGAAGATCGAGACGACGATGGTGGAGACGCCTGCGGCGGTACGGACCGGGCGTTGGCGCATCCGGTAGGCGAGGACGTCGCCCATCGTGTAGCGGCCCGAGTTGCGCAGCGGTTCGGCGACCAGGAGCAGGGCCACCAGCCAGGCGACCAGGAAGCCGATGGAGTAGAGGAAGCCGTCGTAGCCGAAGAGGGCGATGGCCCCGGCGATGCCGAGGAACGAGGCGGCGGACATGTAGTCGCCGGAGACCGCGAGCCCGTTCTGGAAGGCGGTGAACTGGCGGCCGCCCGCGTAGAAGTCGGCGGCGCTGCGGGTCTGGCGGCCGGCCCAGACCGTGATGCCCAGGGTGGCTGCGACGAAGACGGCGAACAGCGTGATGATCAGCGGCCGGTGCTCGGTGGTCGAGGAGGCGGCGAGCTGGAGGACGGTGTGCGAGGGGTGTGCGGCGCTCATGCGTCGGCCTCCATACGGGACTTGATCGCCTCGGCCTTGGGGTCGAGCTTCGCCGCGGCGTGCCGCGAGTAGAACCAGGCGATGAGGAAGGTGGTGACGAACTGGGCGATGCCGAAGACGAAGGCGACGTTGATGTTGCCGAACACCTTGGTGCCCATGAAGCCGCCCGCGTAGTTGGACAGCAGTACGTAGAGCAGGTACCAGAGGACGAACGCGATGGTCAGCGGGAAGGCGAACGAGCGGTACGAGCGGCGCAGTTCACCGAACTCCTCGCTCTCCTGCATCGCGAGGAAGGCCTCGGTCGTGGGCCGGTCGGGGCCGGCCTCCCCCTGGGCGGCCTCGGGCGGCGGTGCATCGGTAGCCACGGAATCTCCTCGCGACGCGGGTGCGGTGGTGTCGGACGACGGCGGGTCTCACAGGAGGGTCCGGCAGCGGCGGAACAGGTGTCGGCGCGCCTTCCCCGACGAACGGCACGGAGGGCGCGGCGCGTCGGTTCACCGGACCGCGGACTTCTCCCGCACGATGTTCGACACCCGTCCGGCCGAATCAGGGCGTCCCTACTCATTGATGAGCGGGCATGATCAGCGATAACTTCACTGGTCATGTACGCGACCGGGTGCGCCCGCGTCCGGTCGCCCGGCACGGATGATGTGGAGACCCCATGGCTCATCTGCGTTCCAGACGGACCCGCGCGCTCACGTTGCCCGTCGGACTGGCGCTCACGGCCTCGCTCGGCTTCCTGCCCGCGAACGCCGCCTCCGCCGCCCCCGTGGACGCGCCGTCCGCGGCCGCGGTGTCGACGGACGGCCCGAAGCTCTCCTACGTGGTCAACACGCGAAGCGGTCCCGGGACCGTCAAGCAGGTGACGAAGGCGATATCCCAGGCCGGCGGCACGGTCGTCGCCTCCTACGACAAGATCGGCGTCATCGTCGTCCACGCGCAGACCCCGGACTTCGCGCAGACGATGCGCCGGGTCAAGGGCGTCGACTCCGTGGGGGCCACCCGCACCAACCCGATCGTCCCGCAGGCCACCACGGACACCGGGGCCGAGCAGCCGCTGACCGCCGCGCAGGCGAAGGCGGCGGCGGCCGGGGCGACCGCGGACCAGGACCCGATGGAACCGCTCCAGTGGGACATGCCCGCGATCAAGGCGGACCAGGCGCACAAGAAGACGCTGGGCAGCAGCAAGGTCACGGTCGCGGTCATCGACACGGGCGTCGACGACACCCATCCGGACCTGGCCCCGAACTTCGACCGGTCGGCGTCCGCGAGCTGTGCCTCCGGCGTGGCGGACACCTCGGACGGCGCCTGGCGCCCGAAGGCCGGCGAGAGCAACCACGGCACGCATGTCGCCGGGACCATCGCGGCCGCGAAGAACGGCGTCGGCATCACGGGCGTCGCCCCGGGCGTCAAGCTGGCCGCCATCAAGGTCGCGAACCCGGACGGGTTCTTCTACACCGAGTCGATCGTCTGCGGTTTCATGTGGGCCGCCGAGCACAAGATCGACGTCACGAACAACAGCTATTACACCGACCCGTGGATGTTCAACTGCAAGAACGACGCCGACCAGGGCGCCCTGGTCGAGGCCGTCGCACGGGCCACCCGGTACGCGGAGGGCAAGGGCGCGGTCAACGTCGCCTCGGCCGGCAACAGCGCCTTCGACCTGGCCTCCGACGCGATCGAGGACACCACCAGCCCGAACGACTCCACGCCCGGTACCCGGACGATCGACCCGTCCGAGTGCCTGGACATCCCCGCGCAGCTGCCGGGCGTCGTGACGGTCTCCGCGACCGGCGCCAAGGGCCTGAAGGCCTCGTACTCGAACTACGGGAACGGCGTCATCGACGTGTCGGCCCCGGGCGGTGACTCGACGGTCTACCAGACGCCCGCCCCGCCGGCGACCAGCGGTCTGATCCTTTCGACGCTGCCCAACGGCCAGTACGGCTACAAGGCCGGTACGTCGATGGCCGCGCCGCACGTCTCGGGGGTCGCGGCCCTCATCAAGTCGACGCACCCGCACGCCTCGGCCGCCGCGGTGAAGGCGCTGCTGCTCGCGGAGGCGGACGCCACCGCGTGCGGTGCCCCGTACGACATCGACGGCGACGGCACGGTCGACGCCGTCTGCGAGGGCGGCAAGAAGAAGAACGGCTTCTACGGTGCCGGTGTGGTGAACGCGCTGAACGCGGTCCGCTGGTAGCGGTACGCCATGACGCGGCGGGAGGGACCGGAGCACGCGGCCGGTCCCTCCCGCAGTCTTCTGTGGCCGTCCGCCGTCCCGGCCGGGGGCGCTTCCCCGAGGTGGCACCCGGTGCCATAGTGAGCGGATGGCGATGACACGTAAGTCCGGTACGGAGCAGGCGTGGACGGCGCTCGGCGGTGATCCCGCGCTGCTCGACCGGGTCGGGGCGGACGGCCCCGGGGGACTGCTGCCGTCCCGGCTGCCGGTGCGGGAGCTGGCCCGGTCCGCCGTCGCGGTGTGCTCCCTGGCCGCCGCCGAACTGGCCGCGCGCCGCACCGGGCGCCCGGTGGGCCGGGTCCGGGTCGACGAGGCCGCGGTGGCAACGGCGTTCGTCAGCGAACGCCATCTGCGGATCGACGGACGCGCGCCGGTCACCTTCGCCCCGCTGTCCCGGTTCTGGCCCTGCGCCGACGGCTGGGTCCGCACCCACGCCAACTACCCGCACCACCGGTCCCGGCTGCTCGGCACCCTGGGGCTGGCGCCGGACACCCCGGACGGGCCCGCGGTGGAGGCCGTCGCCGCGTCGTTCGCGGGGCGCCGGGGCGAGGAGATCGAGCGGACGGTGTACGCGGCGGGCGGTCTCGCCGTGGCCGCCCGCACCCCCGGGCAGTGGGCGGCCGGCCCGCAGGGCGCCTCGGTCGCGGCCACCGGGCTGGTGGGCCGGGAGCGGCTCGACGACGCACCGGCGCGCGGCTCGGCGGCGCTCACCGGCGATCCGCTGCTGCCCGCCGCCGGAGTGCGGGTCCTCGACCTCAGCCGGGTGATCGCGGGGCCGGTCGCCACCCGTACCCTCGCGCTGCTCGGCGCGGACGTGCTGCGGATCGACCCGCCGCGCTTCCCGGAGAGCCAGGACGCACACGCCGACACCGGGTTCGGGAAGCGGTCGGTGGAGCTGGACCTGGCCGCCCCGGCGGGGGCCGCCGCCCTCGACCGGCTGCTGTCCGGGGCGGACGTCGTGGTCACCGGCTACCGGCCCGGGGCGCTGGACCGGTTCGGGCTGGCACCCGGTGAACTGGCCGCGCGCCGACCGGGCGTGGTGGTCGCCCGGCTCTCCGCCTGGGGGACGGCCGGCCCGTGGGCGGGACGGCGCGGCTTCGACAGCCTCGTCCAGGTGGCCACCGGCATCGCGGCGGTGGAGGCGGGGGACGGGGAGCGGCCGGGCGCGCTGCCCGCCCAGGCGCTCGACCACGGCACCGGCTATCTGCTGGCCGCCGCCGTGCTGCGGGCGCTGACCGAGCAGCACGACACGGGCGGCTCCCGGCTGGTGACGCTCTCGCTGGCCCGCACCGCCGCCTGGCTGCTCGGCGAACTGCCCGCCCCGGCCGCCCGGGAGGGCACGGGGGCCGCGTACGAGCCGGAGCGGTGGCTGACGGAGACCGGCAGTCCGCTGGGCCGGCTGCGGCACGCGGTGTCACCGGTGGCGTTCGAGGGCGGCCCCGCCGGCTGGTCGCGGCCGCCCGGCCACCTCGGGGCCGACACCGCCGACTGGCTCACGGACTGACGGGCTCCGCCGTCCCCTCCGCCGCGCGCCCGGTCGCCCCCTGTGCGCCCAGCACCCCGACGGTCAGCAGGAACTGGGCCGCGAGGTAGGTGGACATGACCCAGAAGCCGGGGGCGGGCAGTTGCGGCCAGTCGGCGATGTCGGTGGCGATCAGTGTGTCGGAGAGCAGGAACAGCGCCCCGCCGACAGCCGCGTACCGGCCGAGCGTGCCCGCCCGGTAGGCCATCGCCGCGAGCAGCAGGCTGTAGCAGGTCATCGGGATCCGCAGCCCTTCCGGCAGCCCGCTCCACAGCAGCGCGACGACGGTGGCCAGGACGACCGCGTACCCGACCCCGACCGGGACCGAGGAGCGGACCCGTCCGAAGAGCCACAGGTAGCAGACGTGGCCCACCGCGAAGGAGCCCATCCCCACGAGGAAGCCGAGGTCCGAGTCGAACAGCAGGAAGGTGTCGCCGCCCCAGCCGAACAGCAGCGCCGCGACGAGCAGCCGGGGCCCGCGCCGGGCGGCGGCGTACCCGGCCAGCAGCGGCATCAGCAGCGGCTTGGCCGTCTGGTGGGCGGCCGGGAGGTCGGCGAGCACCCCGACGAGGTCGACGGCGGATGCCACCAGGAAGGCGACGAGCAGCGGGCGTACCAGACGCTCCCGCGGGTCCGGGGTGGTGTCGGTGGTCATCCGGCGGTCTCCTCGGGAGCGGGGGCGGTACGAGCGGGGGCGGTGGCCGGCTGCCAGCCGGGGCCCCGGAAGACCCGCCCGGCCCGCTCGCCCCAGGTACCCGCCGCCCGCACGTCACGGGCGATCGCTGCGTACTCGTGGGTGGCGACCCGGAGCGGGTTGAAGGTCTCGATGTTCTTGGTGAGGCCGAAGACGGGGCGCTGGGTCTCGGCGGTGAACGAGCCGAAGAGCCGGTCCCAGACGATCAGGATGCCGCCGAAGTTCCGGTCCAGGTAGCCGCCCTGCGAGGCGTGGTGCACCCGGTGGTGGGACGGCGTGTTCAGTACGTACTCGAAGGGCCGGGGCAGCTTGTCGACGCGTTCGGTGTGCACCCAGAACTGGTAGACGAGATTGGCCGAGGAGCAGAAGGCGAGCGCCGCCGGATGGACCCCGCACGCGATCATCGGCAGGTAGAACGGCCAGACGGTCAGCGAGGTCCAGGGCTGGCGCAGCGCGGTGGAGAGGTTGAACTTCCGGCTGGAGTGGTGGACCACGTGGCAGGCCCAGAGGATGCGGATCACATGGTGTCCGCGGTGCGACCAGTAGTAGAAGAAGTCCTGCGCGAGCAGCATCAGCAGGATCGTCCACCACAGCACGGGGACGCGGAGCGGGGTCAGTTCGTAGACCGCCGTGTAGATCGCGACGATGGGGACTTTCCACAGCAGGTCGAAGACCAGACTGCCCAGCCCCATGGTGATGCTGGTGACGGTGTCCTTCGCCTCGTACCCGGCGGTCTCCTCGTCCGGGTGGAAGTGGTGCAGGGCCATTTCCAGGACGGTGAGCAGGACGAAGGCCGGTATGGACCAGAGCACGACATCGGGCAGGTTCGGCGGCATGCCTGCACCGTAGAGCCGCAGGTCGGCCGGGGACTAGAGGTGGTTACCAACAAGTATGCGAGACAAGCTGTCAGCAGTCTTTGGAGGCTTCCGCCAAGGAGGGCCGTCCACGCGTCGTACGATCCCTCCGTCGAGGTGTCCGGCGGGGAGGGAACGCGCTTGTCCGGTCTGGAAGTTGCCCTGCTCCGGCTGGCGACGACGGTCGCTTCCACGGTGGCCAGGTCGCTGCTGACGAAGAAGCCGGGCGCGGGGCTCGTCCCGGATCCGGTGCGCCCGCTCCCCCGCCCGGCGGAGCCGGACCGGCTGGCCCGGGTCCTCGGTGACCGGCTCGCCGCCACCTACGCCGACCTGCCGGAGCACGAGCGGCTGGCGGCGGTGGACGCGGTACGGGACGCCTTCGCGGCGGCGGGCGGCCCGACGCCGGAGCGGCTGTTCGCCGTGGACCTCGATCCACAACGGCTGGCCGCCGAACTGCCGCCGCCCGACGCGGGCCTGTCGGAGCGGGCGGCCGGGCTGTACGGGGAGCTGCTCGTCCGGTGCTGCGCGCATCTGGTGGAGCAGCTGACCGCCGAGCCGTCCTTCCTGGCGCGTGCGGCGGTGGAGCAGACCCGCTCGGTGGCGCGGACGCGCGATCTGGTGGCGGACGTACGGGACCGGGTCGGCCCGCGCCCGGACGCCGCCGCGCTGGAGTTCGAGCACCGGTACGCGCGGTTCATGGCCACCTCGCACGGCCGGATGGGGCTGTTCGGGCTGACGCTCGGGCGGACGGCCGCCGAATGGCCGCTGGAGACGGCCTACATCAGCCTGACGGTGAGCACGAACGCGGTCCGCCACCACGACGGGCTGGACCACCCGGCCGCGGTGGCGGTCTCCGTGGAGCAGGCCCTGGCCGGGTCGGACCGGCTGCTGCTGCGGGGCCCGGCCGGTTCGGGCAAGAGCACCCTGGTGCAGTGGCTGGCGGTGAACGCCGCCCGCCGGACGTTCGGCCCCGCCCTGGCGGAGTGGAACCGCTGCGTGCCGTTCGTCCTGCGGCTGCGCGCGTTCACCTCGGACGATCCGCTGCCCGCGCCGGACGACTTCCTCCGCGCGAGCGGGGTCCCGCTGCACGGCGCGGCGCCCGCCGGGTGGGCCGACCGGCTGCTGACCGAGGGCCGGGCGCTGGTCCTGGTCGACGGGGTGGACGAGGTCCCGATGCGGCAGCGGCGGCGCACCGAGAAATGGCTGAAGGACCTGATCACGGCGTACCCGAACGCCCGGTACGTGGTGACGACCCGGCCGTCGGCGGTGCCGGAGGGCTGGCTGTCCGGTCCGGGGCCCGGTTTCGCGCCGCACGTGCTGCTGCCGATGGGCCGGGAGGACATCCGGCTGTTCGTCGAGCACTGGCACAGGGCCGCCCGCACGGAGTGCGCCGACCCGCTGGAGCGTGAACGGCTCGACGCGTACGAGGCGTCGCTGCGGCGCGCGGTGGGCACCCGCCGGGACCTGGCCCGGCTCGCGACGAACCCGCTGATGTGCGCCCTGCTGTGCGCGCTGAACCGGGACCGCAGGACCCAGCTCCCGCGCGCCCGGAAGGAGTTGTACGACGCAGCCCTGGACATGCTGCTGGTGCGCCGGGACACCGAGCGCGACATCCTCGGGGTCGAGGGCGTCGACCTGACCCGCGAGGAGCAGACGGCGCTGCTGCAACGCCTCGCGTACTGGCTGATCCGCAACGGCCAGGCCGAGGCCGACCGCGCCGAGGCCCAGGAGATGGTGGGCGAGTGGCTGACGGCCATGCCCCAGGTGCGGGGCGGCGCCGAGGAGGTCTTCGCCCATCTCCTCATCCGGAGCGGCCTGTTGCGTGAACCGGCCCCGGGCGCGGTGGGGTTCGTGCACCGGACGTTCCAGGACTACCTGGGCGCCAGGGCGGCGGTGGAGGCCCGCGACTTCGGCGTCCTGGTGAAGCACGGGCACGACGACCAGTGGCACGACGTGGTCCAGATGGCGGTGGGCCATGCCCGCGCGGACGAACGGGCGAAGCTGCTGCGGCAGTTGCTGAAGCGCGCCGCCCGGACGAAGGAGCACGGCAGCCGCCTCGTCCTCCTGGCGGCCGCCGCCCTGGACCACGCCCCGGAACTGGACCCGGCGGTGCGCGCGGAGGTCCGGGAACGGACGGCGGAGCTGCTGCCGCCGCGTACGCACGAAGAGGCGGAGGCGCTGGCCGAGGTGGGCGAACTGGTCCTGGGGCTGCTGCCGGAGCCGCAGGAGGTGGCGGGCGAGTACGCGGCGGGGTACGTGGTGCGGACGGCGGCACTGGTGGGGGGTGAGGCGGCGTTCGAGGTGATCAAGGGGTATCGGAACGACGGGCGGGACTGGGTGGCGGCCCAGCTGTCCGAGGCGTGGGGGGCATTCGACACCGACGACTACGCCCGGGAGGTACTCGCGGCGCAGAAGTGGAACGCGGTCCCCCTGGCCGTGGCGAACGACAGGCAACTGGCGGCCCTGCGGCACGTGGACAGGGCCGGGAGCATTCGGCTCCACGGCGATCGCCCGGATCTCTCCGACCTGGTCACACGCCACGATCTGGAAAGGCTCATCGTCCTCGACAACGAGGCGCTGACCGACCTCTCCCCACTCGCCTCGATGCGCTCACTCACGGAAGTGCTGCTCAGCCGGTGCCCCGAGGTCCGTGATCTGAGTCCGCTGTCGGATCTCGCACTGACCTGGCTCTCGTTGGTCGAGTTGCACCCCGACCTGCCCAAGGACCATCTGGAGTCGATCACGGGGCTTCACGGACTCAACCTGAGCCATCGCTTCCCTGTCGACAGCCTCTCCGAGCTGCCGCTGGGACCGCGTCTCAGGACCATGGTCCTCGGCCGCCAGGTGGGCAACCTGGGACTGGAGGGCATCGAGCAGTGCTCCGAACTGAACGTGCTCGGCCTGCAGGACCTGCGACACGTCAGGTACATGCATCGGAACCCGTTCTTCCAGCGTCTCACCCGGCTCGACCTCAGCGGGATGGCGCTTCCCGCCCTGAGCGCACTCGCCGACCTCACCGGGCTCCAGAAGCTCGTCCTCACCCACTGTCTGCTCACCGAGGGTCTGGCTCACCTCCGGGAACTGCCCGCACTGACACATCTGACCCTGTACGCGCACTGGAACGACGGGCCGGCCGACCTGACCCCCCTGGCCGATCGGGACAGCCTCACCATCACCCTCGGCAAGGAGACGGAAGTCATCGGGGCCGAACTCTTCCCGCCCGAACGGCTCGTACGGCTCGGCTGAGGAAACCGGGCCTCACACCCCGACCGCCCCCAGCAACTCCCCCGCCGCGTAGGTGACCGCCATCGCCACCGCGCCGCCCGCCATGTTCCGCAGCACCGCCGGGCCGATCCGGGCCTCCCCGAGGCGGGCGCTCCACCAGCCGGTGAGCGCCAGCGCGGCCAGCACCGAGCCCACGGTCACCGGGAGCCGCACGTCGGACGGCGGGAGCACGATCGCCAGCAGGGGCAGCAGGGCGCCGACCGTGAAGGCGAGGAAGCTGGCGCCCGCGGCGTGCCAGGGGTTCGTCAGTTCGTCCGGGTCGATCCCCAGTTCGACCGCCGCGTGGGCGCGCAGCGCGTCGCGTTCGGTGAGCTGGGCGGCGGCCTCGCGGGCGACCTCGCGGCTCAGCCCCTTGCCCTCGAGCAGGCCGGTCAGCTCGTCGAGCTCCGCTTCCGGGGCCTCCATGAGTTCGCGTTTCTCCGTCGCGAGGGCGGCCCGCTCCGAGTCCCGCTGGGTGGAGACCGAGACGTACTCCCCCGCGGCCATCGACATGGAGCCGGCCAGCAGCCCGGCGAGGCCCGCCGTGAGGAGGGTGCCCCGGTCGCCGGTGGCGCCGGCGACGCCGACGACCAGGCCCGCGGTGGAGACCACACCGTCGTTGGCGCCGAGGACCGCGGCGCGCAGCCAGTTCAGCCGGGCGCCGAGTCCGTTGCCGTGCGGTTCGTGGTGCGTCGGGATATCCGTCACCCGGGGATGGTCTCACCCCGGGCGGCGCCGCGCGGCGCATTGGGCCGGCGCCCCGCCGGGTGTCACACGATGTCCGGGCACCCGCGGGCTCCTTCCGTTCCCGAATAGGAGACTGTCAGTGGCGGCCCGTATTCTCTGTGACCATGCTCGACGACCGCCAGACCGCAGCACCGTGGCCGACCGCGTACCCGCAGGGGTACGCGGTCGTCGACGTGGAGACCACCGGACTCGCCCGGGACGACCGGATAGTGTCCGCCGCCGTCTACCGTCTGGACGCGCAGGGCGATGTCGAGGACCACTGGTACACCCTGGTCAACCCCGAGCGCGATCCCGGCCCGGTCTGGATCCACGGACTGACCAGCGACGTGCTGGAGGGCGCTCCGCTCTTTCCGGAGATCGCCGCCCAGCTCTCGGAGCGGCTCGCCGGGCGGGTGCTCGTCGCGCACAACGCGGCGTTCGACTGGTCGATGCTCGCCCGGGAGTACGCGCGGGCCTCGGTCGTCGCCCCCGTCGAGCAGCGGCTGTGCACCATCGCGCTCGCCAAGGAGCTGCGGCTGCCGCTGCCCAACCACAAGCTGGAGTCGCTGGCCGCGCACTTCGGCGTCGTGCAGCAGCGCGCCCACCACGCGCTGGACGACGCCCGGGTGCTGGCCGAGGCGTTCCGGCCGAGTCTGCACGCGGCGGCGCGGGACGGGGTGCGGCTGCCGCTGCTGGAGTGCCGGCCGCTGACCGAGTGGTCGGAGTCGCCGGTCACCCCGAGGGTGGGCTACCAGTCCTCGTACGGTCACGGCAGTTGGCGCCCCTCGCGCAAGCGCCCGCCGTGCCCGTACCCCAACCCGGGGCGGTACGAGAAGGAGAAGCCGCTGATGCAGGGCATGCGGGTGGCGTTCTCCGGCGACACCTCGATAGACCGCGAGCTGCTGGAGGACCGGGCCGTGGAGGCCGGGCTGCATGTGGCGACGAGCGTCTCCCGGCTGACCAGCCTGCTGGTCACCAACGACCCGGACTCGGCGACGTCGAAGACGGTCAAGGCCAAGTCGTTCGGCACCCCGATCGTGGACGAGAGCGCCTTCACCCACCTGCTGCGCGACGTCGCCCCGGCGTCGGGCCGGGCGGCGGCTCCGTCGTCGGCGGCTCCGCCGTCATCGGAGTGAACCGGCGCGACTCGCCCGCCCGCCGCTCGCCCGTCGCCGTCCTCCCGTCCCACCCTGTGGCTCATGGCACGTTGTGAGGTTTGCGGAAACGACTACGGCATGTCCTTCGAGGTGCACGCGCAGGGCGCGGTGCACGTCTTCGACTGCTTCTCCTGCGCCATTCACCGGATGGCGCCCATCTGCGAGCACTGCCGGGTCCAGATCATCGGCCAGGGCGTCGAGGTCGACGGGCACTGGTTCTGCGGCGGTCACTGCTCCCGCGCCGAGGGGCAGGTGGGCATCATCGACAAGGTCTGAACGGACCAGGCCGGAGCGGCGCCCCCACCGCCCCCCGCCCGCTTCCCCCACCCCTGCGCACGGCGCCCCACGACGCGGTTGTACGGTCGTGGGGTGTACCGCTTCCTGTTGACCCGGCAGTGGCTGGCCCTCGCCCTGCTCGTCCTCGTCCTGATCCCCGCGATGGTCGAGCTGGGCTTCTGGCAGTTGCACCGGCACGAGCACAAGGTCGCGCAGAACGCCCTGATCTCCCGCAACCTCAAGGCGAAGCCGGTCCCGGTCGCCTCGCTCACCTCCCCGGGTCACACCGTCCCGCGCTCCGACTACTGGCGGACGGTGACGGCCACCGGTACGTACGACAGCGAGCACGAGGTGGTGGTGCGCCGCCGGACCGCGGCCGACGGCCGGATCGGCGTCCATGTGCTGATCCCCTTCGATCTCAAGGGCGGCGGCACGGTCCTGGTCAACCGCGGCTGGGTGCCCTCCGCCGCCAGCCAGAGCGCCTTCCCCGACGTCCCGCTCGTCCCCGAGGGCGAGGTGCGGATCACCGGACGGCTCAAGGCCGACGAAACGACCAGCGGCAGCGGCATCAAGGACATCTCCGACCTTCCGGACCGTCAGGTGATGCTGATCAACAGCGCCCAGCAGGCCGAGCGGCTCTCCCGGCCGGTGTTCGGCGGCTACATCGAGCTGACCGCCCCCGAGCCCCTCGGCGGCCTCCCGGAGCTGATCGAGGCCCCGGACGACGGCTCGATCGGTCCGCACATGGCGTACGCCGTGCAGTGGTGGCTCTTCGCCGCCGGTGTCCCGGTCGGTTACGTGGTCCTGGCCCGCCGCGAGAAGCGCGACCGGCTGGAGGCCGCGGCGAAGGCGGCCGCCGGGGAACAGCCCGCCGGGCCCGGGTCGCCGGAGAAACCGGAACCCGCCACGGCCTGATGTCCGGCCCGCCGGGCCGGTGGTGTCCGCCGGATGCGGGCACGGCGTACCGGCCGGGTGACCTCCGCCGTCCGGGTCTGCTTAACCGGGCGTCCCTCCGGGAACACGGCAGTACGTGACCCCACTCATCGAGGACTATGCCCTCATCGGCGATCTCCAGACGGCCGCCCTGGTCGGCAGGAACGGGTCCGTCGACTGGTTGTGCCTGCCCCGCTTCGACTCGGGTGCCTGCTTCGCCGCGCTGCTCGGCGACGAGGAGAACGGCCACTGGCGGATCGCCCCGCGCGGCGCGGAGGTCTGCACCCGGCGCGGCTACGCGGGTGACTCCCTGGTCCTGGAAACCTTCTGGGAGACCCGTACCGGCACCGTCAAGGTCATCGACTTCATGCCGCACCGGGACAAGGAGCCCGAGGTGATGCGGATCGTCGAGGGCGTCAGCGGCACCGTCGAGATGGGTTCGGTGATCCGGCTGCGCTTCGACTTCGGCTCGGTGGTGCCGTGGATGCGCCGCTCGAAGGGGCACCGGGTGGCGGTCGCCGGGCCGGACTCCGCCTGGCTGCGCAGCGAGCCGCCGGTCAAGACCTGGGGCCAGCAGTTCTCCACCTGCTCGTCGTTCACCGTCACGGCGGGCGAGAAGGTCGCGTTCGTCCTGACCTGGCATCCTTCGCACTCGCCCCGCCCCGACCTCGTGGACCCGCACGAGGCGCTGGAGAACACCCTGTCCGACTGGGCCGAATGGTCGGCCCGGTGCGAGTACCGGGGCCCCTACCGGGAGGCGGTGGTCCGCTCGCTGATCACGCTGAAGGCGCTGACCTTCGGCCCGACCGGCGGCATCGTGGCGGCGCCCACCACCTCGCTGCCGGAGGAGATCGGCGGCGTACGGAACTGGGACTACCGCTTCTGCTGGCTGCGGGACTCCACCCTGGCCCTGGGCGCCCTCCTCTCGGCCGGCTACCTGGAGGAGGCCGCCGCCTGGCGGGACTGGCTGCTGCGGGCGGTCGCCGGGGATCCGGCCGACCTCCAGATCATGTACGGGCTCGCGGGCGAGCGCAGACTTCCCGAGACGGAGTTGCCGTGGCTGGCGGGCTACGAGAACTCCGCCCCGGTCCGGATCGGCAACGAGGCGGTCCGCCAGCGCCAGCTCGATGTGTACGGGGAGGTCATCGACTCGCTGCGGCTCGCCCGCGAGGCGGGTCTGGACGACAAACCGCACGCCTGGAACCTCCAGCTCAGCCTGCTCGGCTTCCTGGAGTCGACCTGGCGGGAGCCGGACGAGGGGCTGTGGGAGATCCGCGGCCAGCGCCGCCACTTCGTGCACTCCAAGGTGATGGCCTGGGTCGCCGCAGACCGCGCCGTCCGCACCCTGGAGGGCAATCCCTCGCTGGCCGGTGACGCCGAGCGGTGGCGGGCCATGCGGGACGCGGTGCACCGGGAGGTGTGCGAGAAGGGGTACGACCCGGTGCGCAACACCTTCACCCAGTCCTACGGCTCCCGGAACCTGGACGCCGCGACCCTGCTGATCGCCCGGACCGGGTTCCTGCCGCCGGACGACCCCCGGCTGGCCGGGACGGTCGACGCGGTCCGGGCCGAGCTGGGCCACGGCTGCCTGCTGCGCCGCTACAGCACCGACGGCGCCTCGATCGACGGACTGCCCGGCACCGAGGGAGCCTTCCTGGCCTGCTCGTTCTGGCTGGCCGACGCACTGGTCATGACCGGACGGAAGGCGGAGGCCAAGGAGCTCTTCGAACAGCTGCTGGAGCTCCGCAACGACGTGGGGCTGCTCTCCGAGGAGTACGACACCGTCGGCCGCCGTCTGCTCGGCAACTTCCCGCAGGCGTTCAGCCACATCGGCCTGGTCGGCACCGCCATGGCGCTGGCCGGTGAGGACACCCTGGAGCCGGACGCGGCAGGATAGGGGCATGGATCTTGGACTGAAGGACCGTGTGTACATCGTCACCGGAGCGACCCGGGGGCTGGGCAACGCCACGGCGCGGGCCCTCGCCGCCGACGGCGCGAAGGTGATCGTCACCGGACGCGACGCGGGACGCGCCGAGGCGGCCGCCGCCGAGCTGGGGCCGGACGCGGTGGGGCTGGCCGCCGACAACGCCGACCCCGACTCCGCGCGGCACCTGATGGAGGCGGCGCACGAGCGGTTCGGCCGGCTGGACGGCATTCTGATCAGCGTCGGCGGCCCGGCACCCGGGTTCGTCGCCGACAACACCGACGAGCAGTGGCAGTCGGCCTTCGAGTCGGTGTTCCTGGGGGCGGTGCGGCTCGCCAGGGCCGCGGCGGCGGTGCTCGGCGAGGGCGGGGTGATCGGCTTCGTGCTCTCCGGTTCCGTGTACGAGCCGATCGCCGGGCTCACCATCTCCAACGGGCTGCGTCCCGGTCTCGCGGGTTTCGCGAAGTCGCTCGCCGACGAGCTGGGTCCCCGGGGCATCCGGGTGGTGGGCGTGCTCCCGGCCCGGATCGACACGGACCGGGTGCGGGAGCTGGACGCCCTGTCGGGCGACGCGGAGGCGGCCCGGGCGGCCAACTCGGCGCGGATTCCGCTGCGCCGGTACGGTACCCCGGAGGAGTTCGGCCGGACCGCGGCGTTCCTGCTGTCGCCCGCGGCCTCGTACCTGACCGGCATCATGCTGCCGGTCGACGGCGGCTCCCGGCACGGCTTCTGAGCCACCGTCCGCCACCGTCCGCGCGTCCCGCGGCCCCCGGCGCACGCGCCGGGGGTGGGTGGTGGGTCAGTTCACCCGCTCGGCCCGGTGTCCGACCGCCTTCAGCCGCACATCGGCCGGCAGATCGGCCAGTCCCGCCGAGTCGCGGGCGTGGGCCAGCGTCTCGTCGGTGAGGCGGCCGAGCACCTCGTCCGGGGTCGCGTGCGGCTCCATCAGCAGGGTGATCCGGGCCCGTGGCGCGGACCGTCTGCCGGTCAGCGCGGCCTGGGCGCGGTCCACCCCGTCCAGCGCCCCCGCCTCCGCGGCGACCGCCCCCTCCAGGGCCCGGCCGCGCAGCAGCGCCCCCTCGCCGTCGCCGCTGTCCACCAGCACCTCGGCGAGGCGGGCGCGGCGCGTCTGGGCCAGCAGCCACCACAGGGCGAGGACGACCACGACGGCGAGGACGGCGATGACCGTGGGCCACCACCAGCCCTCCCCGCGCCAGCGGTTCCGGTCGGCCACGGAGAGCAGCACGTCGTCCTTGCCCCGCCAGGGCCACCAGGACGGTACGGAGAGTCCGGTCCCGGCGGCGAGGACCGCGCCGCCGCCGCAGACCAGCACCAGCCCGGCCAGCCCGAGCAGCACCCGGTTGACGGTCCTGAGCATCGACGTCATCCCTTCTTCGCCGGCCGGCGCACCCGCACGGACAGGCTCGGCGGCCGGGCCAGCCCCAGCTCCGTGACCCCGGTCCGGAGCACGGTCTCCAGATCGGCCCGTACGTCGTCGAGTGCGCGGAAGTGCGACACGGCGCGCACCGCCGCCCGGCGCCGGCCCATCCGGACCCGCACCGACTGCACCCCGGCGATCTCGACGGCCCGGTCGCGCAGCACCAGGGCGGCGGCGGAGCGGTCGAGGGCGGCCCGGACGTCGGGGCGGTCGCGGCGCATCGGCAGCAGGGCGCGCAGGCCGGGGGTGGCGGCCAGCAGGAGCAGCCACAGACCGATCAGCACGGCGAGGGCGGCGGCGCCGAGCAGCCAGACGTCGGAGAGCGGGCGCTCGGCCAGCTGGTCGGCGAGGTCGCGACGCCATCGCATCGCGGGGCGGCCGGCCCGTACCGCAGCCACGTCGTAGAGCAGCAGCCCGCTTCCGCCGAGGACCACGAGCGCGAGGAGCGCCGCGGGGATGCGGCGCCGCGCCCAGAAGCGGGCGGCCCGGCCGCCCGCCGCCCGCCGCCCGGGGGCCGGTTCGCGGGCGGTGGACAAGGTGGACCGGTCGAGCTGGAGGACCTCGCCCCGCTCGGTTCCGGCCGCGTCGGGGGACGGTGTGCCGTGCCCGGGCTCTTCGGGTCCGGTCACCGGATCCACCCCCGCGCAGCGGCGCCCGCTCCGGTCGGGTGCAGCCGTTCGACCTGTACGGTCACCTCGGGCACGTCCATCCCCGCCAGGGCCTCCACCCGTTCGACGACCCGGCGCCGTACCGCACCGCACCGGTGGCCGATGTCGCAGGGGTAGCCGAGTTCCAGGCTCACCCGGACGCGGGCGGTGTCCCGGTGCACGGTGACCGTGGCGCGCGGCGCGGCGCCTCCCTCGGGCGGCCGGCCGACCGCCTCCTTCGCCGCCTGCGCGGCGAGCTTCGCGATCACCCGGTCGGCGATCCGGGTCTCCCCCCGCTCCCCCGCGGCGATCCGGGCGCCCGCCTCCGGCACGGCCGTCATCGCCGTCGGTCGCCGCGGTCGCGGCTCCGGAAGAAGTCACCGGGCTCCAGATCGCCCTCCAGGAGGCGGCCGGCGACGAAGCCGACCGCTCCCAGGGCCGCCACCAGCAGGAAGGCCCCGAATCCGCCGAAGTACCCGGCGAATCCGAGTGCCATGCCGGCCACCATGCCGACCACCGCCATGCTCATCGTGCGCTCCTCGACTGTGCGGGCCGACCGGACCTACTGGAGACGTGGCTCGGGCTGATCGTCGTCATCGGGTTCGTCGGGCAGCTTCACGTCGCTGACCGCGATGTTGACCTCGACGACCTCCAGGCTGGTCATCCGCTCGACGGCGGCGACCACGTTCTCCCGGACGTCCCGGGCGACCTCGCCGATCGAGACGCCGTAGTCGACGACGATCTCCAGGTCGAGCGCGGTCTGGACCTCGCCGACCTCCGCCTTCACCCCTCGGGTGACGGATTTGCCGCCGCCCGGCACCCGGTCGCGCATCGCGCCGAAGGTCCGGGAGAGGCCGCTGCCCATCGCGTGGACGCCGACCACGTCGCGGGCCGCCATGCCGGCGATCTTCTCGACCACCCCGTCGGAGATGGTCGTACGGCCGCGGGTGGCGGGGGCTCCCTGGCCGCGCCTGGTGAGCGGGCTCGATTCCTTGTCGGGGTTGTCGGGCCGGTTCCGCTGCGTGGTTTCGGTCATCGCCATGTTTCCCTTCAGGGCAGAATGTGCCTCTTTGCCCACATTAGGGGCGGTTGCCCGGTCGCGCGCCACGGGTGCGGCATGCCGGGGAAGGGACGACGGGCGACGGCCCGTGCGGAAAGCGGGGAACGAGGAACGGGGAATGGAAGGCGGAGGGCCGAAAGCGGGGAACGGAGGGCGGGAACGGGTGCGGGGCGGATCCGGAGTACGGATCCGCCCCGCGGGGCCGGGTGAGGCCGGGGTTCAGTCGGAGAGGCCCGCCAGGTCGCGCAGCCGACGGCCCTGCGCGGCGCGCTCGGCGGCCCGCTGCTCCTCGTAACCGCGCGCGACGGCACCGCCCAGCAGCGCCTTGGTCTCCACCACGGCGTCGCGCGGGGCGGCCAGCAGCGCGCCGGCCAGGTCCCGGGCCGCCGCGTCCAGCTCACCGGCGGGCACCACGAGGTTGGCCAGGCCGGTGCGCTCGGCCTCCTCGGCGTGCACGAAGCGGCCGGTGGCGCAGATTTCGAGCGCGCGGGCGTACCCCACCAGGTGCACCAGGGGGTGCGTACCGGTGAGGTCGGGCACCAGCCCGAGACTGGTCTCGCGCATGGCGAACTGCACGTCCTCGGCGACGATCCGCAGATCGCAGGCGAGGGCGAGCTGGAAGCCGGCACCGATCGCGTGCCCCTGGACCGCCGCGATCGACACGAGGTCGTTCCGGCGCCACCAGGTGAACGCCTCCTGGTACTCGGCGATGGTCGCGTCCAGCTCGTCCTGCGAGCCGCGCGCCATGTCGAGGAAGGACGGCTCACCGTCGAACCCCTCGGGGGTGAACGCCTGCCGGTCCAGCCCCGCGGAGAAGGACTTGCCCTCGCCGCGGAGCACGACGACCCGCACACTGCCGGGCAGGGCCCGACCGGCTTCCGTCAACGCCCGCCACAGAGCGGGAGACTGGGCGTTGCGCTTGGCCGGATTGGTGAGGGTCACCGTGGCGACCGCGTCGTCGACGGTGAGTCGTACGCCGTCCTTGTCGAGCACGGGGTCGAGCGAGGTCATGGGGCGCCTCCGGATCGGTTCAGTCGGCATGCGGAGCTAAGTGACTGAACAGTAACCACCCGGTCCGCATCGCTGCCGACCGGGTGGCACCACCGAACCGATGAGCTCCGGGACGGGCCTGCGGCCTGCCCCGGCCATCACCGTCAGGCCGTGGTGGCCTTCTTGCCCCGTGTCGCTCCGCCGCGTCCCCGCAGCGTCACTCCGGACTCGCTGAGCATCCGGTGGACGAATCCGTAGGAGCGGCCGGTCTCTTCGGCCAACGCCCGGATGCTCGCACCGGAGTCGTACTTCTTCTTCAGGTCTGCCGCGAGCTTGTCACGCGCGGCGCCGGTCACCCGGCTGCCCTTCTTCAGAGTCTCGGCCACCCGTGCCTCCTCATGGGAAGTGCGCTCTGGACTTCTCATGATCACCCCTCGGGGGCTTCCTGGCCACCCATTCGGCAAGGTCCGTGCGCGCGCGTTCCCGGCCGGACGGGGGCCGGACCCGCCGGGAACCCCGTATTCCGTGGGGTTGTGGGGGCAGCCGGGACACGGTCCGGGGCGAATCGGCAGGTCAGGGCCGTCCGGGCGGCTCGGCCCGCCATACGGGTGGGCCCGGCGGGTTTCCGCCGGGCCCCACGACCGGGTACGAGACGCCCTCACGCAGATGATGGATCACGCGTAGGCCGAATGATCCAGACAGGGGGGACCGGGCCGGGCGGCGGGCGGATCAGGCCAGTGCGACCAGGTCCCGGTAGTCCGCGCCCCACAGGTCCTCGACCCCGTCCGGCAGCAGGATGATGCGCTCCGGCTGGAGGGCCTCGACCGCTCCCTCGTCGTGGGTGACGAGGACGACGGCGCCCTTGTAGGTGCGCAGTGCGCCGAGAATCTCCTCGCGGCTGGCCGGGTCGAGGTTGTTGGTCGGCTCGTCCAGGAGCAGCACGTTGGCGGAGGAGACCACGAGGGTGGCCAGGGCGAGGCGGGTCTT
>NZ_JBIBUU010000038.1:0-19575 GCF_043079735.1 Streptomyces sp. NPDC015144
CGACGCATCGCGCCGACACCGACCATGCTGTCCGTCCTCGAGGCAGTGAGCACCACCTGACACCCAGAACACCACCACCCCACCAAAACCCCGCCGCCGAAACCCCCACCCCCCGGACACCCCGCCACCCGGCCCCAGGACACCGGGACACCGGGGCCGCGGGCACGCCGGGCACGCCGGGCATCTGATCTTCGCCGCCCTGGCCGAGCAGACCGTCACCGTTCCGGGACCGAGGCGGCCACGCTAATCGTCCCGAGCCCGGCCGCCTCGCTGACGGCCGTGCTCGACCAGCGCAAGCTACCGGCCGGGCGGATCGAGGAACTGCTGGAGTCCACCCTCTTTCCAAGGTCCTGACGTCGATGCCGGGCGTCGGCATCAGGACCGGAGCCAGGATCCTGATCGAGGCCGGCGACGGCAGCACCTTCCCGACCGCCGGCCACCTCGCCGCCTACGCCGGACTCGCCCCGGCAACCCGGAGCTCGGGCTCCTCCATCCGAGGCGAGCAACCCTCCAGGAGAGGAAACAAACAGCTCAAACGAGCCCTCTTCCTCTCCGCATTCGCCGCCCTGGGCGATCCGACGTCCCGGGCCTACTAAGACAAGAAGATCGCCCAGGGCAAGCACCGCCGAGTAGCCGAGGGGGGTCTCACCCCTCGGCTCTCACAGATCCGTGCGTAACAGTCTCCCGTTACACGGCTCTTGCCGTTCTGATCACCAACCTGATGCGGCCACCGTCGTGCAGCGCCAGTGCGCGAACATGCGGGGATATCGCTGAGCGATCTCTCGCAGCTTCGCAAGGGCCTTCCGCAGCGGCGCGAGCCGTTCGTACTTCTGTCGGATCCAACGCACCAAGTAGGCGTTGATGCGCTTCCAGAAACGGGCCAACTCGCTGGGCCTGAAACGGCCGTAGTAGTTGATCCACCCCGCCACCACAGGATTGATCCTGCGGGCGAGGTCGGTGAAGGACAGATCCGAACGCGTATGCAGGTGCCAGGACCGCACCTCGCCACTGATCTTCTTCAGAGCGTCCTTGCTGATGCCAGGGTCGAACGACAAGAAGAGCTTGCCGTTGCGATCCTGACTGCACCTGGCCCGAAACGTGAACCCGAGGAAGGTGAAAGCCGTGGCTCCGAAGGAGCCCCGACGCTTCCCGTCCTTGCAGTACACGATCCGGGTCTTGTCCGGATGCAGCCGCAATCCGACCTCAGCCATCCTGTTCTCCAGAGCGGACAGCACCTTCACGGCCTGTCGCTCCGAGACGCAGTGCAGCACCGCGTCGTCCGCATACCGTTCGAACCAGACGGTGGGGAACTCCCGGTCCATCCAGAGATCGAACGCATAGTGCAGGAACAGGTTCGCCAGGACCGGCGATACGGGAGCCCCTTGGGGAGTCCCGCACTCGCGGTCCATCAGGGAACCGTCGGGCATCTTGAGCGGTGCAGCAAGCCACCGCTCCACATACAACTTCGCCCAAACGGCGTCAGTGTGAGCTTCCACCGCCTTGACAAGGAGGTCCCAGGGCACGCTGTCGAAGAACTTGGCGATGTCAAACTCCACCACCCAGTCCCGTTTCCGACAGCGTTCCCTGCAACGTTCCACCGCGTTCAGCGCAGACCGCCCGGGCCGGTATCCAAAGGAATCTTGGTGGAAAATAGGCTCCACCCTTCGCATCAGATGCCGAGCCACCACAGTCTGAGCAACACGGTCGGCAACAGCTGGAATGCCGAGCATTCTCATGCCACCACCATGAGGCTTTGGAATCTCCACCGCACGCACGGGGGGAGGAAAGTATGAGCCCGATGACATTCGGTTCCAGACCTTATAGAGGTTGTTCCTCAGATCCTTCTCAAATTCGTCGACGCTCTGTCCATCCACTCCGTGCGCGCCCTTGTTTGCTCTGACTTCCTCCCACGCCTCCTTGACTTCCCACTTCGAGATATCGAACGGTTTGGCTGGGGACTTCAACTGGTCCATCGGACTCCTCCCGGACAGCTCCGGTTGATACGACACACTCAGTCACGAACGACCCGGCCCCTTCGCTCCACCCCCGTTACAGGCGCTTCACCACTACTACGAACCGGTCCGCCGGCACATCCCGCCTCGGTACTCAACCCCTCACGGTTTCGGCCGCTTGGGGCTCTCCCTCTCGCCCACCCAGAAAGGCGGACAGTGTCGGGACCTGCCTTCTCCTGTTCCATGCGAGAGCAGCAGACTGGGCTCACGTCACCTGCATGCCGGACACCATCTGGCCAATAAACGGGCACCCGCCAGACTTATCCCGGAGCTGGGCATACGCCCCGGTTTCGATGCCATCTGAAGGTCTTACGACACGTCAGCAGTGATTCGTTTGCACTCGTCTTCCCAGTCCCCACCTGACACCTCTTGGATGCCTTTTCCTCATCGCTCACCACGACGGTCTTCAGCCAACGCAGCATTAGGCGGTTTGAAGCCTCCCCCCGCAGGGTGACTCCGAAGGGCCATACCTTCATCTCTCGCACAGCATCGCTTCCAGGGATTGCCCTACAAACAGATCTCTTTCCGCGTTCAGGACACAAACACCCAGGCCCTGCTCCGCCTGGCCAGACGCCCGGCCGACGTCCTGTTCGCGATGCTCCGCGACGGAACCTTCTACGAACCGCGGCCGGCCAGTTCCTGATCGCCGTCTCTGTCAGGCGTCACCGCAGTGAGGAATCGGGGTTCGCCTCCAGGACAGCCTGCAGCTCCGCGAAGCGCCGGTCTTGTGAGGTTCCCGCGGCCAGCTCGCTCAGCGCATAGGCCGTGGTCTTGAAACCGTCTCCGTGACAGAACTCCGCGCCCCACGCACCAAGCCGCACCGAGGCCACCTCGTCCAGCGCCAGGCGGTGGGTCCCCCACGGGTTGACCGCCACGATCCCGTCAGGGCCGACCTCAAGCCGGACCCTGAGGATCGCCCACCAGAAGAACAACGCGACGCCGACGGCCAGCCCCGACCACAGCCCGGCCGTCCGGGCCGTCTCGGCTTCCGGAGAGGAAACCCAACCCGCCCAGCCGAAGAACGCTTTCACCCCGACAACGGCCGGGACGGCATAGCCCGCCACGCGAGCCGTCCCACCCACCCGCCACACCGACACCGAGTCCCCACCCTGGTCATCCATGCCCGCATTGTGAGCCACACAGCTTGACCAAAGACATAGGGGCACCCCCCGGCCGTGTGTCCGCCGCGCAGCTTGCCCTCAACGTACCGACGCAGCGGACCGTCCGCGGCGAGTTCGGAGGCTCTGGGCCGTGACCGGCTCCCGACCCAGGCCCGCCGGGCCCGTTAGGGCCGGTAGACGCCGCCGACCGCCCGGGCGTCGATCCCCGCCTGACCGTGGACGCCGACCGCCCCAGAACCCGCGGCTCTCGGTCCGGGGCATCGGTCCGGGGCATCGGTCCGGGAAAAGCGCGTATGGCGGCCGGCCGCTTCGGGTTTACTCGCGTACATGAACGAACGGACATCCCCCATACAGAACACCGGCCTGCTGACCGGCCGCACCGTGATGATCACCGGAGCATCCAGCGGCATCGGCGAGGCCGCAGCCCGGCTGTTCGCCTCCGAGGGCGCGGCCGTCGTCCTCATGGCCCGCCGCGAGGACCGGCTGGAAACCCTGGCCCGGGAGATCACGGCAACCGGCGGCCGGGCCACCCACAGCACCGGCGACGTGACACGGGCCCACGACGTCGAACGCGCCGTCACCACCGCCCTCGAGCACTTCGGCGGCCTCGACGGCGCCTTCAACAACGCCGGTTACGCCGGCTCCGTCTTCGGCCGGACCCACGAACTCCCCGAAGAAGACTTCGACCACATCATGGACATCAACGTACGCGGGACATGGAACTGCCTGCGCCACCAGATCCCCGCCATGCTCACACGCGGACACGGAGCAATCGTGAACACCGCCAGCTCGGCAGGACTCATCGCCACCGGCGCCCCCTCCCCCTACATCGCCGCCAAACACGCCGTACTCGGCCTCACCAAAGCCACAGCCGCCGAATACGGCAACCACAACATCCGAGTCAACTCCCTGATCGTAGGCACCACCCGCACCGAAATGATCAACACCGCCATCGAGAACGACCCCACCCTCGAAGAAACATTCATCACCCGCCAGATCCAAAAACGCATGGCCGAACCACACGAAATAGCCCACGCAGCCCTCTGGCTACTCAGCGACCACGCCTCCTTCGCCACCGGCAGCCACATCGCAGTCGACGGCGGCATCCTCGCCACATAAACAACACCCCCACCCACACACCACACAACAACAACCCAACCCACCAACCAACCCCAGCACCACAGAGCCAACCCCACCAGCCGACCCACAGCACCACGGGACCGGCCCACGGACCGGCCCACGAGGGCCGCGGGCCGGCCCGCCCCCACCCCACACCAGGAACCGACATGGCACGTCAGAAACAGGCACGGCCCATCAGGAACCGGGCGGAGCGGGTCAGGAAGGGACTGGGGCGTCAGTCGGTGCGATCCACCCAGACATTCGCGACATACCCCGCACCCCAAGGATTCGAAACCACCGACGACTGACCAACCGGCGCCCACTCACCCAGGACCACGCGCTGCGGGAGTCTGGGATCGAGCGGATTGAGCACCGCATGGATCCGGTGCAGCCCCGTACCACTGGCACAGAAACTCGAAAGAGAGCCGCTCCCGGACGACACGGTGCAGTCACCAGGCACCGCCTGTGCAGCGGGCGCCACCGCCAACACCAAACCCGCCGCGGTCGCGGCCGCGGTCGCGGCGAAGGCCACAGCCGCGCTGGTGGCGCGCTTACGGGAAAGGGACTTCATGAACACGGGAAACTCCTTCGTCCGATGACAACACACGACGGAAAAAGGGCGCATACACGGATGGAGCACGGAACAGAACAGAACCGGACCGGTCCGGCTTCCACAGGCGAAGTCTCATGGGGTACCACGGACAACGCAGACACCACGCCCACGACAACGGGTAACAGGTGATCGCCTGCCCGGTCGCACTCAGATCCTGCCCACGACCACGACACCCCGGCAAGACCTACACCACATCTGGTACAGACCAATCACGTCAACCGCCCGGGCGCCCACGCGCCACCAGCTCCCCCAACCCCGCGCCCCGGGATCCCATTTCCCGTGTCACCAGGTCCCGGAATCTGGTGACACGTGGCCGGGCGCAGGGCACACTGCACCGGATGGAACGACTACCGGTGGACATGCAGAACGTCACCGCGCGGCTGGTGTGCCGGTTCGGCCCTCGGGCCACCCAATGGTGCGCCGACGCACCGGGCGTCCTCGCGGAGCTGGCGTCCCGGTGGGGACTCGTCCTCGGCGGGCCCCTGCCGGACGGCGCCTCGTCACTCACACTGCGCTGCCGCCGGCCCGACGGCACACCCGCAGTACTGAAGATCACTCCGGAACGCGCCCTCCTGGCCGAACAGGCCCGGATGCTGGAGTGGTTCGCCCCCTCGGGCCGCGTGCCGTCCGTACTCGCCCTCGACGAGGAGGCAGGCGCGATGCTGCTGGAAGAGATCACGCCCGGGACACCGGCACAGAACATGCCCGCCGCCGCGCTCACGAAAGCATGGGCCGAACTCCTCACCGCCCTGCACAACGTGCCTTCCCCGCCCACACCCGTACGCACACTGCGCGAACGATGCCACGAAGCCTTCACCCGGGTCGGCAGACGCCTCTCCGAGCCCGCGATCAGCACACGCATCGACACCACCGCATGGAACAGGGCCACCCAGCGATGCGAACGGCTACTGGACACACAGACGACAACGGTGCTGCTCCACGGCGACCTCCACCCGGGCAACGCCCTCGACGGCGGCCAACACGGCCTCATGGCCATCGACCCCAAAGCCTGCACCGGTGACCCCTGCTACGACGCCGTCGACCTCGTCGTAGCAGGCGCCGGACTCGAAGGCATCAGCACCCGCTGCACACGCATCGCAGCGGCGTGCGGCCTCGACAACGACCGGCTCCACGCCTGGAGCCAGGTCATCGCCCCCTTCGCCGCCATCGCCCACCTCACCCACAGCGGTAACGAGGGACCAGCACTCGACGAACTACTCACCCTGACCCGATAGCCCACAAACCCGCACTCGACCAACCACTCACCCGCCCCCGCCACCCGCGGGCCTGCCCCCGTGATCCCCGGGCGCCGTGGACCGGGAGGACGCAAGGCACACTCGGTGTGTCAGACGTTCCTGGCCCAGAGGATGATTTAACCCATGATTACGCTCAAGAAGGAAGACGGACCGGCCGACCTGGACGGGGTGACCCACCTGTCCATCGGGGTGTCCTGGGACCCGACCGCCGGCAGCAGCGGCGGAATGATGGGGATGCTCCGCCGCAAGTCCGGCACCGACCTCGACCTGATCGCCATCGCCATGCAGGACGGCGACCCGGTACGCCTGGCAGGACTCGACTCCCTCGACCCCATGGGCAACGGATCCCTCGTCCACAGCGGCGACAACCAGACCGGACACGGCGACGGTGACGACGAGACAGTCACGGTCGAATTCGCCCGGCTGCCAACCCACATCACCTCGATCGTCTTCATCGCCGCCGCCTACAAAAAGGGAAGCTCCTTCCAGAAAGCACGCAACATCAGCTTCAAGGTGTACGACGCAACCGGGGGAAGCTCCGAACAAGTCGCCGACATCTGGCCCAGCCTCCTCACCCAGGACAACGGCTGCGCCGTAGCCAAAGCCATCCGCACCGACAACACCTGGAAACTCGAAGTCATCAACACGACAGGCAAGATCAAACAAGGCAACGAACACGCACTCATGCGCTTCGCCACCACCAAGTAACCCCCACATAGGGGGCCTGACTTGCCCGCCCCGCACCCCTACCCCTTACCGGTCCAGTGGACAGTCAGGCGGGTCCATGCCGCATCCGGTGAGCAGTTCGAGGGCGGCGACGACCGGGCGGCTGAGGTAGGTGCGGGCCGCCCGGCCGGGCGCGTGGCGACGGCCGGGCGGCTATGGGGTTCGGGGCCGGGTGGTTCAGCCGTTGCGGGTGTAGTGCTGGAGGTAGAGGAAGATCGACTTCCAGCCGGATCCGACGTTCACGATGTGCAGTTGACCGCCCGAGGGGCCGAAGTCCCAGGCAGCGATGCCCTCGACCTCGTCCCCGGACTCCACGTCCTGGTGGAACTCGTAGGCGACCTGGCCGGAGCCGGTGTCGATGGAGTAGACGGACTTCGCCTTGTCGTCGACGGAGGCGTAGAGCCTGCCCTGCCACATCGCGGCGCCCTGGATCCGGCTCAGCGGCTGCGAGAGTTTCACCGTCCGCGCCACGGGGAGCACCGAGCCGGCCGGCAGGTTCAGCAGATCCTCGAGGCGGTAGGCGACCAGGACGTCCGTGCCCCGGGCGGCATCATGGTCCCAGGGCGAGGTGTAGACGAGTCCGGCCGCCGCGTCCACCGCGACCCACGGCACCCCGCCCGGCATCCGGTCCAGGGGCAGCTGCACGTAGCGGCCGGTGTAGCCGAGGCTGCCGGCGTCGTAGAGCGCCAGCAGCGGGTGCTGGTAGCCGTTCCTGCCGTCCTCGATCGGGGCGATCACGTAACCGCCGTAGTACTCCACGTCGCCTATGTGGTCGCTGCCGTACGTCGTGTACATGTCCCAGGGGATGGGGGTTGGTGACGAGGCGGTCTCGGAGTCGTTCGCGACGGCGGCCTTCACCATCCCGCCGGGTCCGGCGTAATAGAAGTACGTTCCGTCCGTCGCCACGCCCTGTCCGCGTTCCAGCGCGTTGAACCCGGTCCATCGTTCATAATGCGCGGTTCGCGTCCAGTCCGCCGCGGCCGCGGCGGGAGATGCCGCGCTCCCGACAAGCATCGCGGCCGCGACCGCCGTGACCGCCGTGATCCTGCCGAGCTTCATCCGACCCCACCCTCCCTCTGTTCTGCGGTGCAGAACGCTGTTCCCAAAGGCGAATGGATTACAGCAGCGTCGAGCGAGAGCCGTCAACAGGCCCTACACGAACGGCAGTTGATGCACACCCGCCCAGCATCGGCGCCGCCCGACACCTGGCCGGTACGGCGCCGGCCCCCTTTCCGACCGTGCCGGTGAGGACCGCCGGGTGGACGGGGGGAGACGGTACGCAGGCCCGGGACCGCGGGGTCCCGGCCCGGGCGGTTTGACCGTGGGAGCCGTCCGGGCGAGGTTGTCAGGTTCCAGACATGCCGGTTTCGGACAGTGACCGGCTGTTCTTGATCCGGTGGCCGGACCCGCAGACTGGGCGTCGCCCTCGGGCGCCTCGTCCCGGGCGCCCCCGAAAGGAGACCTCGTGAAGAAGACCCTGTCCGTGGCAGCGAGTCTGGTCATCGCCGCGACCTGTGGCTTTGGCATGACGCTCCCCGCGCACGCGGCTGACACGACCGGCGTCACGGCCACGGCGGAACAGTCGCCGCGGGCCACTCTGGACCTCTCCTCCATGGACCCGCAGCACCAGGCCGTCGTCGACCGGATCCTGGCGAAACTGCCCGCCGACTGGGAGGCCCGCCTCCACGCCGCGAAGGCCAAGTACGGCCTGCAGGACGGACAGTGGCAGGAGATCCGCGACAGCGCGATCGACCCGGGCGACTACCAGTGCGCGACGACCGAACTGTCGCAGTACGCCAACGCCCTCCTGGACGGCGCCCAGGACCCGTGGAACATCTTCATCCTCTCGCTCTTCGGCGGGTTCGACATGCCCACCTACGACGCGCTGATCTACGGCAAGGAATCACCGTCGAACACGTTCGGTGTCAACGGCGAGTACACCCGGCAGCTCAACTCCGAGATGAAGAACCTCAAGAGGTTCTGGGACATCGACTCCGCACGCATCGAACTGATCCCCATGCACGGCGCGGACGTCTTCGCCAGCCCCGACCGGCTCTCGCGCACCCTGTCCGTGCTCTACGGCGGCACACCGCAGGAAAACCTCGATCTGGCCGACATGCTCATCGAACTGGTCGACTCCGAACCGATCCTGCGGGGCGGCGCCAACCCGATCTTCACCTTCAACGCCTTCGCCTACAGCGAGAAGGACGACCCGCAGCCACTCGGCGTCACGGACCGCATCATCATGGGCGACGGCATCCTGCAGGGCATGACCAAGGTCAACCTGGGCGACATCGCGCCACGCGGCATCCTGGGCCACGAGTTCGGCCACCACGTCCAGTACCAGAAGAACCTCTTCGAGAGCGACCTCACCGGCCCGGAAGCCACCCGCCGCACCGAACTCATGGCGGACGCCTTCGGCACGTACTACCTGACCCACTCACGCGGCGAGTCACTGAACGCCGCCCGCGTCCTGAAGGCCGAGAAATCCTTCTACCAGGTCGGCGACTGCAGCTTCACCAGCTCCGGCCACCACGGCACACCCACCCAGCGCTACAACACGTCCAGGTGGGGCGCGGACATAGCCAACCAAGCACCGAACCAGGGGCACATCCTGCCCGCCCTCACCTTCGACAAGCTCTTCGAAGCCAAACTGCCCGACCTCGTCAAGCCCGACGCCGAGTAACGACTACCTCCCCCACGGACCAACTCCCGCCCCCAGGTTTCTCGTTGGTCCGGCCAGCCGCATCACGCAACGTTCACCCTGCCGACGACTTGCTGGAGCTGCCGGTCGTCGGCAGGGTGGTTCCACCGGATGATGTAGCTCATGACAATCCCGGAACCGCCCAGACCGGATCCCAGCGCCAGGCGCTCCACCGGTCCGCCTGTGCGAACGGCCCGGCCCGGTCCTCGATCAGTGCGAGAGCCTGGGAGCGGGCGAGTTCCACGCAGCGGTGTTCGGCGTCGGTGACGATGCCCAGGCGGCGGACGTGGGCGTACTCGTCCTCGTCCTTCCAGGTGAGGGTGGTCAGATCGGGGTCGATGACAAGGTCGACGGCAAGGTCGAAGGTGTCGAACCCGTCGTCGGTGCGGCGGGCGGGGTGCTCGAAGTTGACGTACCAGTTCCGCAGGCCGGCCGCGGTGAAGAAGGCGTTGATGCTGAACCACGCCGTCGGCGGCTTCCACAGCAGCAGCTCCGTGTCCCGCCAGACCCCGGGAACGAGTGCCCGCTCCCCCTCCACCAAAGCGTCCAGCGCCCCGGTGTGGGATGCGTGGCCGTGGCCCGCGCGGGCAACGGAACGCGGCACGGGCCGACGGACCTGGGCGCCAGGGGCACAAGCCGTGACCAGAGCCTCGCCGGAGTCGGACAGGACCCTCAGGGCATGCTCGCTCCACACTCGCCCGGACCGGTGGACATCACGCCGGACAACGGTCGTTCCCGCGCCGAAACGCTTCGGCCGACCCCGGGTTCCGGGTTCTGATTCCATCGGCGCAGGGTACCGGTCGGCCCCTCCCCCGCACCGCCGAGCAGGTGCGGCGCACGTGGGCATGGTGTGGTGCCGGACGGCGGTTGGCCGGGCAAGGTTCAGCGGCCGCAGCGCGAGGGGGTCGGGGCGTACGAAGCAGACGGTGTTGCCGACCACGGCGGACATGCCGGGTCCGCGGCCCGACCGAGAGGTTCCGCCGTCCGGGGAGACCGCCGTCCAGCATCCGACGTCCGGCACCCGGCACGGCGTCCAGTGCGGCTTCTCAGCCCTGGCAGATGCAGAAGGGGTGGCCGGCCGGATCGGTGAGGACCCGTGCCCGGGTGGCGTCGTGCGGCTGGTGGTCCGGTCTGCCCGCGCCGAGTTCGAGCAGTTCCGCCTCAGCCGCGTCGAGATCGTCGACGTCGAAGCAGAGGTGCATCTGCTGGGGGACGGTCTGGCCGGGCCACTGCGGGGATCGGTAGTCGTCGACCCGCTGGAAGCCGATGAAGAGTCCGTCCCCTCGGGTCAGGCCCGCGAAGTCGGCGTCCGACGCCGGGTGCGGCTCGAAGCCGGTGGCCCGCCGGTAGAAGGCCGCCAGGGCCAGCGGGTCGGGGCAGTCGAACGTGACGGCGGTCAACTTCATCCTCGTGGGGACGGGCACGGCACCTCCAGGGCGGTCGGTGAACTTCTACGGCCGGTAGCGAAGACTACGGGCCGAACACCGGGTCGGATTCCCGCCAGCGCCCGGCCCCGGCGCCCGCGAAGCTCCATGGCATGACACGACTTGAAGGAAAAGTTGCCCTGGTCACCGGCGGAAGCCGGGGCATCGGCGCCGCCGTCGCGCTGCGTCTGGCCGAAGAGGGCGCCGACACCGTCCTGACCTACGAGAACAACGCGGAACGCGCCGACGCCGTGGCCGGACGGATCAGGGCCGCGGGGCGCCGGGGCCTGGCCCTGCGCTCCGACAGCGCCCGGCCCGGGGCGCCGGCCGCCGCGGTGGAGGAGGCGGTCGCGGCGTTCGGCAGGCTCGACATCCTGGTCAACAACGCCGCGGTCTTCCTCGTCGGACCCCTGGCGGACTGGGGAGCGGCGGAGATCGACCGCACCCTGGCGGTGAACGTCCGGGCCCCGTTCACCGCGGCCCAGGCCGCCGCCCGCCACATGGGTCCGGGCGGGCGCATCATCAGCATCGGCAGCAACGTCGCCGACCGCGCCCCCTTCCCGGGGCTGGCGCTGTACTCGATGAGCAAGACCGCCCTGGCGGGGATGACCCGGGGGCTGGCCCGGGAACTGGGCCCGTGCGGAATCACCGTGAACCTGGTGCACCCCGGCCCCACCGACACCGACGCCAATCCCGCCGACGGGCCGAACGCCCAGGCGATCGCGGGCCTGACCTCGGTGGGCCGCTACGCCCGGACCACCGAGATCGCGGCCACCGTCGCCCACCTCGCGGGCGAGGACGGCGCCTACATCACCGGGGCCGAACTCCATGTCGACGGCGGCTTCACCGCCTGACCCACGGAAGCAGCAGAAGAAGGGGGAGGGCCGGCGGCCCTCCCCCTCGTACTCTCTGCCCGGACCTCAGCCGGCGAACCGGGCCATCCACGCCTCGACGGCCTCCGCGGACCTCGGCAGCCCCGCCGACAGGTTCTCGTGACCGTCCTCGGTGACAAGGAGGTCGTCCTCGATCCGGACGCCGATGCCCCGCCACTCCTCGGGCACGGTCAGGTCGTCCGGCTGGAAGTACAGCCCCGGCTCCACGGTGAGCACCATGCCCGGCTCCAGCACCCCCTCGACGTACTCCTCGTTCCTGGCCTGCGCGCAGTCGTGGACGTCCAGGCCGAGCATGTGGCCGGTGCCCGCCATCGTGAACCGGCGCTGCAGGCCCAGCTCGTACGCGCGGTCGGCCGGGCCCTCGATGTAGCCCCACTCGACCAGCCGGGCCGCCAGGTGGCGCTGGGACGCCTCGTGGAAGTCGCGGTAGGCGGCACCCGGCTTGACCGCCGCCATGCCGGCCTCCTGCGCCTCGTACACCGCGTCGTAGACCTCGCGCTGCACGGGGGTGAAGGTGCCGCTGATCGGGAGGGTGCGGGTAACGTCGGCGGTGTAGAGGGTGTCCGTCTCCACCCCGGCGTCGAGCAGCAGGAGCTCGCCCGGGCGCACCGGGCCGTCGTTGTCCGTCCAGTGCATGATCGTGGCGTGGTCGCCCGCGGCGCAGATCGTGCCGTAGCCGACGGCGTTGCCCTCCAGCCGGGCCCGGCGGAAGAACGTGCCCTCGATCCACCGCTCGGAGGAGGCGACCGCCTTGGAGAGTTCACCGATGACGTCGGTGAATCCGCGGACGGTGGAGTCCACGGCCTTGCGGAGTTCGCCGATCTCCCAGTCGTCCTTGACCAGACGGAGGGCGTCGAGCGCCTCCTCCAGCTCGGCGTCGCGGTCCTCGTCGGTGGTGACGGCGGCCTCCAGGGCCGGGTCGATGCCGCGGACGATCCTGGTCGGGGCGGTGGAGGCGGCCAGATCCTCGGCCGCGGTGCGCACGTCCCGGCAGGGCAGTCCGAGGACGGTCTGCGACTCGGCCAGGGAGCGGCGTCGGCCCATCCACAGTTCGGCCGTGGCGCCGGTCCAGAACTCGTTGTTGTCGCGGGCGTCGCGCGGCAGCTGGTAGCAGTAGGCGTCGTGGCCGCCGTCCGCGCGGGGTTCGAGGACGAGCGCGCCGTCGCGGGCCTGGTCCCCGGTCATGTGGACGTAGCCCGAGTACGCCCGGAAGGGATAGGTGTCGTCGTTGGAGCGGACCTTGAGGTTCCCCGAGGGGACGACGAGGCGCTCGCCGGGGAAACGCGCGGAGAGCGCGGCACGGCGGCGGGCCGCGTGCGGGGCCTGCGCGTCGGGGGTCAGATCGTGCCGTTCGGTGTCCGCCCAGCCGGTACGCATCAGAGCGGACAGTTCCTCGGAGATCCCTGCGTAGAGACCGTTCTTGCGGCCTTTCGCCACGGCGTACACCTTTCTTCTCGTCCGTATCCCGGGGATGCCGGGGGTTCCTGGAGTTCCGGAAATTCCCATGAGCCCCGGGGTTCCCGGGGGTCGCGGGCGGGTGTCCGCCGTCCGGCGGCGGTTTCCCGGACGCTACCGGGAAATGCCCGTGCGTGGAGCCGAGGAGTGCCACTGGCACGGATCGGCCACGGCGTGGTGCGCGGAGGCCGACAATGGGCGCATGAGGATGGAGAACGCGGAGCCCGGCGAGGCGCTCCGGATGCTGGGGATCGGGCCCGCCTCGGTCCGGGTCTACCTGGCGCTGCTGGAGCTGGCACCGGCCTCGTTGGGCGCGGTCGGCGAGGCGGCCGGGCTGGAGGGCGAGGAGCTGGCCGGGGCGTACGGTGCGCTGGTCGCGGCGGGGCTGGCCAGCGCCGCCGGGAAGGACGGGGACGTGGTGGCCCCGGTACCGCCCGCCGCGGGGCTGGAGATCCTCGCCCGGCACCGGGCGGCCGAGATCGAGGAGTCGCGGATCGCCGTCGGGGGCGCGTTCGAATCGTTCAGGCGCCACCGGCTGGCCGCGTACAACGACGATCTCGTGGAGGTCGTCACGGGTGAGGCGGTCGGGCCGCGGATGCGGCAGGCCTGGGCCAGCGCCCGGGAACAGATCCGGCAGTTCGAGTCACCGCCGTACTTCCCGATGCCGGAGACCACCGACGACGCGCTGGCCACGCTGGCACGCGGGATCACGCAGCGCGTCGTGTACTCGCGGGAGTCGCTGGAGCATCCGGGACACCTGGCGGAGGTCATCGAGCCGTGTGTCCGCGCCGGTGAGCAGGCCCGGGTGATGCCGTCGGTCCCGGTCAAACTCGTGATCATCGACGAGGCGTACGCCCTGGTGTCGCTGTCGATCCGGGAGGCCGACGTACACAACACGATGCTGGTGGTGCAGCCGTGCGGTCTGCTGTCCGCGCTGATCGCACTGTTCGAGCAGTCCTGGGCCGGGGCCCTGCCGCTGCACGGGCGCACCACCCGCCCGGGCGGCCTGCCGCCCGCCGACCGGCGGCTGCTGTGGCTCCTGGCGGGCGGGGCCGGGGACGACGTGATCGCCCGGGAACTGGGCATCAGCCGTCGCACGCTCTTCCGCCGGCTACAGGTTCTGATGGCCCGGCTGGGCGCGGCGAACCGTTTCCAGCTGGCCCTCCAGGCACAGCGGTCGGGCTTGCTGTGAACCGGGGGCGGGACGGTCAGTACGTCTGGATCTCCAGCAGGTTGCCGTCCGGGTCGCAGAGATACGCCGCGCGCAGTCCCCATCCCGGCAGATCACTGGCCGGCGCCACCGTGCGGGCACCGTGCGCGAGGCACAGGGCGACGGCCTCGTCCAGCGCGGCGGCGTCCGCGACCGGCAGGACGAGGACCGTACCGCCGGCCGTCGGGGCACCGGGCACCGCGGTGGTGAACGCGTCCCGCCGGATCACGGCGAAAGCGGTATCGCCCCGAGGGGTGTCCCAGCTGGCGTATCCGGAGGCGGCGTCGCCGCGTGCGGGCACGTGTCCGGCCAGTGCGGGCAGTACGGCCGTGTAGAAGGCGAAGGCGGCCGGGTAGTCGTCGGTGAGCACGCGCGGGTAGAGGGCGGGCATGGGGCTCACCCTACGGGAGCCGCCGGTTTCGCGGGGGCCGTTCGGCGCCCCCGCGAGGGCGCGGAAAGGCGCTCGGGGGTCAGCCGTCGGTCAGGGTGGCGGCGAGGAGGGGCAGCAGGCGGTCCCAGTGGCGCTGGAGCCCGGCGGCGTCGTAGGCGTCGGTGTCGGCCATGGTGAAGCCGTGGACGGTGCCGGGATAGATCTCGGAGGTGTGGTCGACCCCCGCGGCGTCCAGGTCCCGGCCGAGCGCGTCGAGGTCCTGGGGGGTCAGGTCGCCCTCGGCGTGGCCGAGATGGACCCGGGCGGTGACGGGGGTGAAGAGGCCGGGACCGTCGGCGGCCACGGGTGCGTGGAACGCGGCGACGGCCGCGACGCGGCCGGGATGGGCCGCGGCGGTCCGCATCGCCAGGAGGCCGCCGAAGCAGTAGCCGGTCACGCCGACCGGTCCGGGGGCGACCTCGGGGCGGGTGGTGAGGAAGTCGAGGTAGGCGTCGGCGTCGCTCAGCGTGCGTTCCGCGGTGTGCTCCTTGATCAGGGGCATCAGCCGGCTGATGAGTTCGTCGCGGTCCTTCTCCCCGATGTGCTCGGGAAGCCGGACCACCGGTGCCGGGCCGGTGCGGTAGAAGACGTTGGGGACGAGGACGAAGTAGCCGTGCCCGGCCAGTTCGCGGGCCATCTCCCGCAGGACGGGCCGGATCCCGAAGGCGTCCATGTACATCAGCACACCGGGATGGCGCCCGCCGTCACCGGGGTGGGCGGCGAAGGCGTCGGCCGTGCCGTCCGCGGTGGGGATCTGCAGTGTTTCGGTACGCATGGGTCTCCTGCCGAGGCTGATGGGTCGGGCCGCCCGGAGCGGCGCGGAGTGACATTTCATCAGGTCTCGGTCCGGAAACACCACGAACCCATATGGGCACTTTGTCCGTGCGCCATGTCACAGAAAGTCCGTTTCAAGATCAATCTTGATGATTCTTAATCATTTGGTTATCCAGTAGTGGATTTTCGGCCATTGTGGCTGCATATCGTCATCGGACGGGTTCCGGAGGGGAGTTCGTGCGGCTCGGACAAGAGGGAGGGGCGGAGCGATGGCATCCGCGACCGTCGACGGATTCAGCCAGGGGTTCGTGACCCCGGTCGCCGGATTCCTGGTGGCATGGCTGGGCGGTGCCCTCGGGCTGCGGTGCACGAACCGGTCGATGCACAGCGGGGGCGGCGCGAAGGCGGGCTGGCTCGCGCTCGGCTCCACGTCGATCGGGGTCGGGATCTGGACGATGCACTTCATCGCGATGCTCGGCTTCAGCGTGGCGGAATCACCCATCACCTACGACGGCCCGCTGACCGCGGCGAGCCTGGTCGTGGCGGTCACCGTCGTGGGCGTCGGCATCTTCACCGTCGGCTACCTGGGGGCCCGCCGGCCGGCGCTGGTGACGGCCGGTGTGCTGATGGGCCTGGGCATCGCGGGCATGCACTACCTCGGCATGGCGGCGATGCACGTGGGGTCCGGGGTGACGTACTCCATGCCTCTGGTCGTGCTGTCCGTCGTGATCGCGGTCGCCGCCTCGACCGCCGCGCTGTGGTCGGCGATGTCGGCGTACGGGTTCCGGGCGAGCCTGCGGGCCAGCCTGATCTTCGGCGTCGCGGTCGCCGCGATGCACTACACCGGAATGGCCGCACTCGACGTGGAACCGGGCGCGGGACACGGCTCGCACAGCGGCGGCATGACAGGCACACAGCTCCTCGTACCCATGCTCCTGGGCCCCGCCGTGTTCCTCGTCATCGCCGCGGCGATCGTGATGTTCGACCCCGTCCTCATGCTCGGTCATGAGTGGAACGGCGCCCCGGGCACCCGCCCGTCCGGCGCCACCTCCACCGCCACGCCCCAGCGGCACACCGCCCGGCGGAAGACCCGGCGGCAGAAGGCGGGCAGCGGCCTGTAAAGGAGCGCGGGCGGGGGCGGCATCGCACCGCTGGACCGGCGAGGCGGTGTTCATGTCCTGGCGGAGCCCGACGGCTTCGAGGTTCCCGCGCGGCCTCCGCGGAGTCACTCCGGCCAGTCGGAGTGACGGATGACCTCCACGAAGTCGCCTCGGCGGAAGCCGGGGACGAAGTGGGCCAGTACATCGGCCTTGACGTTGCCGAAGGTGGTGTCGGGGCGGTCCTTGATGCCGTCGGTGAAAGCGGCGAGGATACGGTTCTTGAAGTCGGGGCGGGGGTGGGCGGCGACCACGGCGGCGCGCTGCTCGTCGGTGACCGCCTGGTAGCCGATTCCCAGGACGTCGAGTTCGACGCCACGGGTGACCAGGGCGATCTCGGGGTCCATGTGGAGGGGGATCTCGGGTGTGGTGTGCAGGGCGATGGCGGTCCACACCCGCTGGGCCGGTTCGCCGGTGATGCCGTGGGCGTGGAGGAAGCGGCGGGCCTCGTCCGCGCCGTCGATCTCGAAGCGCTGGTCGGTACGGGCGTAGCGGGTGGTCAGGCCGAGGTCGTGGAACATCGCCCCGATGTAGAGCAGCTCCGGGTCGAAATCCAGTCCCTGCTGGGCACCGCGCAGGGCTCCGAAGAGGAACACGCGGCGCGAGTGGTCGAACAGGAGCGGAGTGGCGGCCTCGCGCACCAGCTCGGTCGCCTCCTTCGCCAGGGTGCTGTCGGGGATGCGTACGCCCGCGATCGTCCGGGCGGTCTGGGTGGTCATGGCGGGTCTCCCTCGGGGTGTGTTCCGTGGTCCTCTCCACGGTCCCGCGCGGTCTAGGCTGGCGCCATGTCTCTGCGGCCATGCACCCCTCGGATCCGGACATGACGCGGCGGGTCGGGTTCCTCGTCTTCGACGCGGTGACCCTGCTCGACGTCAGTGGTCCGCTGGAGGTCTTCGACCAGGCGGCGCGACGCGGCCACGGTTACGGAACGTTCCTGGTCTCCCCGCACGGCGGCCCCGTCACCACGTCCGCCGGGGTCGTGCTGGCGGCCACCGCCGCGCCCGGGGACGCGGGAGAGCTGGACACCCTGGTGGTCGCCGGGGCCGACCGTCTCGCGGGCCAGGGGGTGGACGGGGCGTTGCTGGAGGCGGCCGGGGTGCTGGCCGGGCGGGCGCGGCGGGTGGCGTCCGTATGCACGGGGGCGTTCGTCCTGGCCGGGCTCGGGCTGCTCGACGGGCGCCGGGCCACCACGCACTGGCGGCATGCCCGGGCGTTGGCCCTGCGCCATCCCCGGGTGCGGGTCGAGGCCGACGCGCTCCATGTCCGTGACGGTCGTTTCCACACCAGTGCGGGGATCAGTGCCGGGATCGATCTCGCGCTGGCGCTGGTGGAGCAGGACCACGGTCCCGAGGCGGCGCGCGGGATCGCCCGTGAGCTGGTGGTGTTCATGCAGCGGCCGGGCGGGCAGTCCCAGTTCTCCGCCGCTCTGGCCACACCGCCGGTCCGGGGTGATCTGCTGCGTTCCCTGACTGCTGCCGTGCTGGCCGACCCGTCCGCCGATCACAGCCCGTCCACGATGGCCGCCACCGCCTGCGTGAGCACCCGCCATCTCTCCCGGCTCTTCCGGGCCGAGCTGCGGACCACCCCGGCGCGCTGGGTCGAGCGGGTCCGGCTGGACCGTGCCCGGCAGCTCCTTCTGGACGGTCACGGCATCACCTCGGCCGCCCGGCTGAGCGGTCTGGGCAGCGACGAGACGCTGCGCCGGGTCTTCGCCCGGCATCTGGGCATCACGCCCACCGAGTACCGCAGGCGTTTCGGGACCACCGACCAGTCCGACCTCTGAGCAGCACCCTCCTCTTCTGCCCGGGGGGGCAACTACGGGGAATAAACCGGTGGTTGCAAGGGGACGGAGGTGCGTAGTTTCGGTGGCATGGCTGATGAGTGCTTCACGGATCCCGTACTGGCCGCGCTCTACGATCCGCTCGATCCCGACCGGAGCGATCTCGACGCCTATCTGGACATGGTGCGGGAGTTCGGGGCGCGGCGGGTGCTGGATGTCGGCTGCGGGACGGGCGTGTTCGCGCTGCTGCTGGCCGACCGGGGTGTCGAGGTCACCGGTGTCGAACCGGCCCTGGCGTCCCTCGAGGTAGCGCGGGGCAAGCCGGGCGGCGGGCGGGTGCGGTGGGTCCACGGGGACGCGACGGTGCCGCTGCCGGTGCGGGCGGACCTGGTGACGATGACGGCGAACGTCGCCCAGGCCATCACCGGTCCCCGGGACTGGGAGCTGACGCTGCGGCATGCGTTCGATGCGCTGGAGCCGGGCGGGCGGCTGGTCTTCGAGACCCGTGATCCGGCCCGGCGCGCCTGGGAGGAGTGGACCCGGGAGCGGTCGTGGAGCGTGGTGGAGGTCGCCGGGACCGGGCCGGTGGAGAGCTGGGTGGACCTGGTGGAGGTGGCGCTGCCGCTGGTGACGTTCCGCTCGACCTGTGTGTTCGCGGACGGGCGGGTGATGACCTCGGACTCGACGCTGCGGTTCCGGGAACGGGACGAGATCGGGGAGGCGCTGGCCGCGCAGGGCTATGTGGTGGACGAGGTGCGTGACGCGCCGGACCGGCCGGGCCGGGAGTTCGTGTTCGTGGCACGCCGCCCCTAGGACCTGTCTTCAAACTGCCGCCTGCCGTGCGGTGTCCGGCACGCACGCTCGCCGCGTTGTCGGGGTCACCCCGATACATCCAGTATCG
>NZ_JBIBUU010000039.1:0-18576 GCF_043079735.1 Streptomyces sp. NPDC015144
CTCACAGCCGGGCACTATTTGGCGCGATGCGCCAATAGGGCTCGGTTGTTTTCTCCGAAGGAGAAAAGGGCCAAATTCGCGAAGCGAATGCCACCGAAACTCAGGGGTTTCTTAAGAGAATTCCGGATGAATCTCTTGGGGTGAGTGTGATTCATCCCAAGGGGGACCGTTTTGAGAATTCATGTTTAGTGAATTCGGGAATTAGGGGTTTATCCCTGTTTCATTTGCTGCGGGAGGCGCCCCGGTCCGGCTTCCTGGTCCGTATGGGCGACGCTGGTACTACGAACGGCGCCAGCGCCTAGAGGGGAGCCAAAACTCGGGGGGCACGGGGGGCACGGGGGGCACGGGGTGGATAACCGCAGGTCAGGAGGGTTTGCCCCGTGCCCCCCGGCGTGAGCGTGCCCCCTCCCGAGTTCGGGGGGCACGGGGGGGCGGGTTCGGGGGCACGGGGTGGATAACCGCAGGTCAGGAGGGTTTGCCTCGTCCCCCCCGGCGTGAGCGTGCCCCCTCCCGAGTTCGGGGGGCACGCCAGGAGCTGGTCAGTTTGTTGCTTGGTCCAGGGCGGCGCAGGTGGCGGCGAATGCGAGCACTCGCTCCTCGGCGGATACGAGCGAGGTGAGGCCGCGGGGGTCGCCGGCGGCCGCGCGCCGGACGGCTGCGCGTACGCGGGAAGAAGGGCCCAGGGTGGTGAGGACGAGCTCGGCCGCGATCTGTGCCCGGCCGGGCTCGGGCTTTGTCCCGTACCGGGCTGCCAGGCCCGAGCAGAGGGCACGGTCTAGGGCGTCGTATGCCGGGTGGAGGTGTCCTTGGGCGCCGATCGTGGCGAGGAGGGTGTCGAAGAAGTTCTGGAGGGAGGGTAGGTCGCCGGTGGCGCACAGTCGAACCAGGGTGGCTGAGGGGGTGGTCATGCCGGGTCAACGGTGGTGGCGTGTGAGGGGGCACGGGGCCCGGCGGTGGGGAGAGCGCCAGCGCGGTAGGCGCTGCCCCCCTGTCAGGGGGCAGCGCCTACCGGTCCGGGATGTGGGTGTCAGGTGGTCGCGATGATGAGTGAGGCGATGCCGAGCCAGAGGGTGTGCCAGCTTTGGTCCAGGGCGTAGGCCCCGGTTCCGAGGGTGGCGGCTGGGGTGCCCGCGACCGTGACCGGGTGGGCCGGGTGGGTCGGTGTGCCGAGGCTGTAGAACTCGGCCTTCCCGCAGGTCTGGGCGAGTTTCGCCAGGGTGGTGCGACGATCGGCCCAGTAGTGCGAAGCGGCGTCCAGGCCGAGGCCGAGGGTCAGGCCAAGGGCGGTCACGGTGAGGTCGAGAATGAGGAGGGAGGGGATCAGGGCCAGGGCTTTGGTCAGGGTGAGGCCCAGGATGTGTCGGCCGCAGGCGAGGCGGCCAGCCCTGCCAGGCAGGCCCTTGGTGGCAGCTTGGCAGGAGGACTGGACCCAGTGGTCCCCGACTGAGTGTCCGATGTGCAGGGTGATGAACGTGGTGGCGAAGAGGGTGGCAGTGTCGGGCATGCTGGCCTTCTCCCTTCTCGAGTGGGTTTGGTGGGGGCTGATCCTTGGCGGGTTTACTGGTCGGTGGCGGGCATGTGGACGTCGCCATGGAAGGTGCCGCCCTCGATCCCGCGGTTTTCGCCGCCGTAGGTGCCGCCGGTGATGGAGCCGCTCTGGCGACGGCCGCTCTCGTACATGCGGCGGACGCTGGACTGCTTCTCGGGGGCGTCCAGGATGGCTGCTGCGATCTTGCGCCAGGACAGGCCGTGGATGTCGCGGAGTTGGACGACCTGGGAGGCCGCCCGGCGCTCCAGCAGCCGGGCAAGGGTCGCGGTGTGCTGGGCCTGGGTCAGGATCTGGTCCGGGGTGCCGTGCAGGACCGGCTGCCCCAGGGACTGAAGCGCGTCGGCGAGCTGGTCGCTCTCGACGGCGCGGTCCAGGTAGCCCTGGAGGTCGTCGTCTGCGGTCCAGGTGATCTGTGCTGTGCGGCCGGAGGTCTTGGTGACGGTGACGGACATGGTGGGCCCCTCCTGAAGGTCGGTGTGCGCTTTGTGCACTAAGAAGAGGATGGCATAGGCGTGCGCATTGCGCAAGCCTCTTTGTGACGTCACGACGCCGCAACGCCACGACACCATAAAGGGTCCGGCCGCAACAGGGTGTACGGGGTATGGGCGACGGTGTTTCCGCAGGTCAGGGGCGCAACGCTGCCTGTGTTGCAGTGCCTGTTGCAGTGCAGACTTTTCTCCCGCAGGGCACAGAAAAGGGCCCGTCCGTGGACGAGCCCTTCTGGTTGGTCGGGTGACTAGTGGATCTTCCCGTCCGTCGTGACCCTGGAGCCGATGACTCGGGCGCCGGGGACCTGCTTCAGCGCGTACCGCTCCGCGTTCTTCCGGACCTCTCGTGCGGGCATGCCCGGGCGTCCGGCGGTGTCGTGCCAGATGGTGATCATGTCGCCGCCGTCAGAGAGGTTGACCTGAGCGCTGTAGTACTGGATGCCCATGGGGGTGGTCCTTCCTGGTGTGGTGACGTGATCAGAGGGTGTTCGCCGCGGCGGCGATGATGTCGGCGTGGTCGAAGGCGAGCTGTCCCGGCATGGCGTCCAGAGGCCACCACTCGGCTCGGCGTGCGTCGTCTCCGGCGGTGGTCGACATGCCCGGCCGGACGACGGCGAGGTAGGCGTGGGTGACGTAGTGGCCTCGGGGGTCTCGGCCGGGGGTGCCCCAGGTGCCGATGTGGCGGAGGTCGGCGGCCGGGACCAGGAGCCCGGTCTCCTCGCGCAGCTCGCGCCCGGCAGCTTCCAGCGGGGTCTCGCCGGTGTCGACGTGCCCGCCGGGCAGGGCCCAGTGGCCCGGGTAGGGGGCGTAGCTGCGCTCGATCAGCAGGATGTTGCGGTCGGTGTCGACGATCACGATGTCGGCGGTGTGGCGGGTGGCCTGGGAGGTCTCGGTCATGATGGTGGTCTCCTGTCTCGTGTCTTGGGCGGGAGTGGACGGGGTGGCCGGCGCCTGGCAGTGGCGGCCACCCCATCCGTCAGTCCCCCGGCGTCGTGCCGGTGGTGGCCCAGATCTCCATGGGGCTGGGCGGGGTGTCCTGGAGGGTGTCTCGGCGGTATTGGGCGGTGGACCGGGAGGCGACGCCCATCGCGCGGGCGAGGCCGCCGACGCTGCCGCCGCTGTTGGTGTGGGCGCGGACGGCGGCGTCGCGGATGCCCTGGAGGCGGGGCATGAGCCGCTGGTCCAGGTCCGCGATGGCGGTGGCCCAGGTGGCGGGGGTGGCTTCCCGTGTGGGGCGGGCGTCGGGGTGTGCGTCCTGGTCGGCCGGGACCTGCCCGGTGCGGAGGATCGCCAGGGCCCACAGCGCGCCGCTCATGGCGTCGGCCAGGGGGCCGAGTTCGCCGCCGATGGCGCGTGCCTCCTGGGGGGTGAGGCTGATGACGACGTCGGTGCCGCCGGTGATGGAGGCCTCGGGGCCTTCGCGGAAGTTGATGTCCATGCAGAGCTCTCCTTCCCTTGCGGGTTGGTGTACGGAAGTCCGTACATCCATGACTGTACGGACTTCCGTACAGGATGGCAAGGGAAGGGGAGCATCCGCATGGCGCTTCGGGGCAGCCTCAGCGCAGCCGCCGCAGCAGCGCACGCTTGGTCGGCTCGTGCTCCTGAGCCAGCCGGATCAGCTCCCTGAAAACCTCGGCTTTGTCCAGCGTCCGCCGCCCGGCGTCCTCCCTCAGCTCCAACACGAAGAAGTCGACCGCCGCGGCCTCCTCGGGGTCGAACCGGATCGTCGTCGGCACGGCGTCGGCAGCTGCGGGCGGCGGGCGCCGGCCACCGCGGGTCCGCCCGGCTGCGGCCGGCGCCCGGAGGCGCGGGGTCGCTTCGGGCTCCGCGGCCTCCCCGACCTTGAGACGGTCGGTGCTTGGAGTGAGGATCGGAGGGGCGAGCGGGGATGTGGCCGCAGGGATGTTGGCCTTACGGCGGGTCATGCGGGTACCTCCTTCATGAGTCGTTCGGCCAGGAGCTCGAACGCGGCCCGGGACGGGCCGCTCCTGGGGACCTGGTCCAGGGGGAGAGCCTGTCCGTCGGCGTAGGCGATGACCGCCCGTTGGGGGATCACGCCCCAGACTGCGTCCCCGAAGATTTCGCGAACCCCGGCGACCTGGTCGCGCTGGTCAGGGACTCGCTGGTCGTACTCCCCGACGATGATCCCGAGGAACTCCAGGTCGGGGTTGGCGAGGTCGATCCCGGCATCCGCGACGAAGTCCCGGTACTTGACGGCCCCGCCGATGCAATCGTGCTCGCACTCGGTGCTGGCGACGGCGTAGTGGGCCGCGGCCAGCGCCATCTGGGTCAGGTGACCGAAGGACGGCTGACAGTCGATCAGCAGGTAGTCCAGGTGGTCGTCGGCGCCGTGCAGGGCTTTGGCGAACCGGCGGTAGGCGCCGCGCTGTCCGGCTTCCAGCGCGCGGTCTTCCAGGGTGTGGCGGGCGGGCAGCAGGGTGATGCGGTCGGCGTACTCGGTCTGCCAGCCGATCGGGTGCCAGACCTGGGCGGCGACGCCCTCGGCGTTCGCCGCGATCGCTTCCGACACCGTGAGTTTGCTGGGGTCGTCCTTGTACCCGAGCCGCCGTGATGCGTTGCCCTGGGGGTCCATTTCGGCGACACCGACTACCTTCCCCGCCTTTGCCAGGGCCTCGGCGAGACGGACGGTGTGGGTGGACTTCTTGGCCCCGCCTTTGTTGTTGCCGATTGCGATGCGTCGTGCCATCGGGCCTCCTCGTAGTGGTGACAGCAGGGTATGCCTTGGTGGCGTCACGATTGCATGGCGCCACATATGCAGAAAGGCGGCCCGGTTCGACCAAGTGGGCACGGCCACGGGCGGACACCACCTACGGTGGCCCCATGACTGCCAAGCCGCTGATGACCCAGGCTCAGATGACCCGCGCTCTTGAGTACGTGGTCGCAGCCCACGACTCGGACCGCGACGCGATGGACCGGCTCGAAGCGGTCGGCCATCCGCCGATGCGCTACCTCCTGGCGGACCTGATGCGACTCCTGGTGCGGAGCGTCGCGGTCGCGGAGGAGCAGACAGGAGAGGAAGCGGGCCGCCGCGATCATGCTGCGGCCCTCGAAGACACGCTCATTCGCGCGCTGGAGATGTGGGCCGAGAGCGCCCAGCCTGACGTCGCGGACGAGCCCGTGCCCGATTACCACCATGCGTCAGCAGGGCTCGCGGCCGTGGTCATCGACTACGTCATGCTCGTGCTGGACGGAGACCCTGGGGACTTGACCGGCCGTCTCCAGCCGTTCAGGGACGCATGGGCGGATCTCCCCTGATCCATGGCATGGGGGAGGGCCCGCACCACATGGTGCGGGCCCTCCCCCATGCCATGGATCAGTAGGTCACTGAGTAGACCCCCGACCGGTCCATGTTGATCAGGTGGCCGGGGATCCCGTAGGCGTCGGCGATGAGCGGGATCGCGATGCCGTACTTCGGCCCATCCTCGGCCTCCATCGCATCGATGAACTCCCTGACATCGGCCCCGTGGAGGGTCCCGGACATGGTCCCTTCCCACTCGGTGTCCGAGATCACCCAGATCCCGCTGGCCGAGACGTGAAGGAAGGGCGGGTACTCACGTGGCGGAGCGGGCGGGGGCCCGGCGACGCCTTCGTCGACTTCCTCAGGGGCGGGGGTCTCCTCCCGCTCCTCCCGCTCCGGCTGCTCTTCGGGCTGTTCGGCCATGCCCTTCTTCGCCCGGCCGAACAGACGGGCAAAGAGTCCAGGCTTCGACTCCCGTACGGGCTCCGGGGCGGGGGCGGGTTCCCGTACCGGCTCCGGAGCTGGTGCGGGAGCCGGGCTCTCCGGAGGTGCTGCTGCGGGTTCCTCGGTCTTCTTCCCGAGCCCGAACTTCCACCACTTGGCCATGGGTCACTTCCCTCGCTCGGACAGGTACCGGTCCAGCGCGCCATGTGCGCCGGTCTTGTGGGTGGGGTCGTCCAGGAGCGGAAGGAGCTCGGCCATGGGTGCCTGCCCCTCGATGCTCCAGGTGCCGCCTGCGGAGCCGATCTGCATGGACGCGGGCCGTGCCTGCGTGGGGTCGGCGGAGTCGCTCACGTAGGTAGCGGCGTCCACGTAGACACTGAGCGGGAGTCGTCCGTCCTCATTGGCGAACTTGGCCAGGTTCCGGTACAGGTTCGCGGTCGCGTGGGCCATCAGCATGTGAGCCCAGTCGGGACGGAAGTAGACGTCCTTCTGCCAGTCACCGCCGGTGGCGTGGTCGGTCTTGTGCTCCTTGCGGCTCAGGTAGCCACGGAACGACTGGTAGATCCGGCCGTGCACCTGCTTCGCCCACTTTCCGCCCGGCCGTCCTTCCTCCATCGCGGCCACGATCCGGTTGCGACTGGTTGCCATCAGCTTGTACATCCCGGACAGGGCAGCGCGGGACGTCTCCCAGTGCCACGACTCCAGCACCTTCGGAGTCCACGTCGGGTAGGTCTCCATCAGGAGTTCCACGCTCGGCGTCGGCAGCCAGTACCCGCCGCCTTCGACCTCACGGAACTGGAACTGAGGCAGGCCCTCCGGGCCGGTGCCGGGGACGTCGGCCAGCCGCCAGTACCCGGCGTGCGCCTTCGTGAATTGGGTCCCTTCACCGCCGTGGGTCGGCTCGCCGATGCCGAGCTTCGTCGGCCCGTACGCGGCGAGCCACGCCGCGGTCTTGTCGTACCGGTGGAGCCAGCCGCCCGCCCGCTCGGCAGGCGTCGGCTCGCGGTGCCACTGCTGCGGGACCATCAGCGGCACGGTGCGCAATCCCTGGGCGGCCGGGGGCACGGCTCCGTCCCGGATGGCTTGGCACAGGACCTCGGTCCGGCCCTTTCCGCCGGCGAAGTCCTCGCCGGTCTGGTTCGGGCCCTGGAAGTAGGGCACGACCTTGGGCCGCTCGCTCGGGCCGTGCAGCGTGGACATCAGATAGACCATCAGCGCGTCCAGCAGGACCTCCGGTGTCTCGGCCCCGCCCCAGCCGCCCCGGCCGGGCTGCTTCGCCTTGTCGAACCGGTGCTCGTAGGCGGGCACAGCCACGGTCACCCGCTGATCCTGCGCGTTCTCGTCGACCAGGATCAACGTCATCCACGCGGTGAGCCCGGCCGGGCGTACTGCGGCGACAGGAGATCCAGGAGACGGCACTACCCATGGGTGGGCCACCGGGTTCATTGCCCCAGGGGCGGGCACGGGGTCCTCGGGGCTGAGCCCCCGCTCCGCGCGGGCCTGGGCGGTGCCGAGGACCCGCCGCTCCTCGAAGGTCGGCAGACCCATGGAGGCCAGAGCGTCCTGATGGACCCACAGGGTCTTGAGCCCGTACGCGGCTACCAGGGCGGGGACGTCGTCGACGCTGCGGGGCACCGCTACCTTCACCGGCTCGCGGTTGGGCAGATGCAGGACGCCGTCGCCCAGCACACCGAACCTGGTCGCGGACAGGGTGCGCCCCGTCGCCCGTGAGGCCAGGGCGGCGAACGCCTTGTCCTCCACGAGCTCGGCGGCCCTCGGGAACACGATCCGGGGCGGAGCAGTGGGCCGGGGCGGAGCTTGAACCGGGCTGGTGACGTCATGAAGTCGCGGCGCCGCGACACCAGGAGCCACCGGCCCGAAGGGCTCCTCCCCGGAGCCAGTGTCACTCTCCATAGAGAAGTCGAAGAGCCAAGGGGTCGCCCCGGTCGCCCCGGTCGCCCCGGTGCAGGTCAGAGCGTTGCTTTCCGGGGCGACCCCGGTCGCCCCAGGGTCGCCCTGGGGGGTCGCCCCACCCGGGAACTCGTCACTAAAGACGTTGTTGGGGCCACCCTCGGAGTCGTCGTCAGGGGAGAGGATTTCAGCGGCCCTGAGCGTGTTGAAGCAGTGCATCCGCTCGCCCAGCCCGGCTTTCCGGATCGACTGGGGAAGCTTCCTCTGAGCGTTCTTGCCAGTACCCCGGATGTGGATCTGAAGGGTGTCCAGGGCCTGAAGTGCTGCCGTGAGGTTGTCGACCCCGGCCTGGACGGCGGCTTCCTGAACGACGGGATTGACGACCCACCACTCGCCGGTCTCGGGGTTGAGGAACCCCCGCAGCCGCCGGAACCCTTCCTCGGCTGCGGCGGGCAACTTGTCGATGTCGGGGAACGCGCTCTTCTCGATACGGAGGGAGTCAAGGGCGGACCACAGCTTCTCGTGGTCCGGTACGTTCGCTTCGTCGGCACGGACGATCGCCTCCGTCAGCCGGGCCGCGGCCTCCTTCTCGGCCGCCACGCCGATCTCGGGGACGCCGATGGCTTCCCCGAGCATGTAGGCGCCGACGACCCACACCATGTGCAGCTCGGCGATCGTGGCGGCGATTCCGCCGGACGCCGGCCGGTGCTTCGCGCACAGCTCCAGGTGACGTTCCTTGATCCGGCGGAGGTTCTCGGTGCGGAACATTCCCTTGCGGATGGCCCATTCCAGCGGCCAGCCGCCGTACCCCTTCGCGAGCCGCTTGAGCCGCTTGGACACGTGCTCGGCACCCTTGTGCCCCGCGGGCGCCGGACTTCCATCGGCCAGCAGCATCTTGTCCGGGAAGAAAGGGGCCTGGAACTCCTGCAACCGGGTCGCCAGATCCTCGGTCTGACCCTCGTGCTTCAGCGGCTCGTTCGAGGAGGAGACCGCGCAGGACAGCCAGAACCCGTCCGACTCGCGGGGGGCACCGTCCGCGGTGCCCATGGACCGGATCGCCCCCGCCACCATCTGGGAGATCTCCCGCGAGGACTCCTGAATCTTCCTGCCCGAGGAGGAGTGCTCATCCAGGCACAGAGGGAGGAACCCGCGCTGGCGAAGGGACTGGGTAATGCCCTGCTTCGACGCGTTCCACGTGATCATGAGCTGCTGACGGCGGGGCTTGATGTCCCCGAACGTTCCCGCACAGATCGTCAGGATCGTGGACTTGCCCTGCTGGCCGGGCCCGAAGCAGTTGACCATGTGGGCAAGGACGTCCAGCGAGTCGAGCACCGGCCCGGCGAACATCGCGCCCTGGACCAGCGCGGACTTTCCGCACTCCGTGGTCCAGTACCCGATCTCCTCCCACGCGTCGCGAGCCTCTTGCTCGGTGCCGCGGAGCATCCGATACCCGAGAGTCTGGGCGTGGGCCTCCGGGAAAACGAGGTCCCCGGCCTCGTTGTAGTAGGTCCGGGCGGGGACCTCCTCGGCCTTGTCGCCCTCCTCCCGCATGATCCGGGCGAACGCGTGCCGCTCATCGTTGCCGGTCGGCCGGCGCTGCCCGCACTTCGCGGCCCACGTGCCACGGTCCAGCTCGTCCTCGGACAGGATGCGGGGGTTCCGCTGGCGCTTCCCCCGGGCCAGGAACTCGGTTCGGATGTACTCGCCGTCGTCCGTGTAGTGCGCGATCGTCGCGGTGATCTCGGGAACGTACCCGATCACGGTCGGCGTCCCGTCCGCGTCAGGCTGGTGAAGGATCGCACGGGTGGTTTCCTGGTAGAACCACCCCTTCTTCATACCGGCGATCGCGCGGCACCCGGGCGGGACGCCGCCCCGCTCCAGGGTGCGCACGCGACCGCGCTTCGGCTTTTGCTGAGGGATGTCAGCAGACTCCTGAGTCTGCGGCTTCGGGGGCACAGCAGTCCTTTCCTGCGGCCCGCCGCGAGAGTGGCTGTTCGAGACAGCAGCCAGAGGCGGAGGAGATTTCCTCCGGCCTCTGGCTTACACTCGGCAGCAGACCTTGCGTGGTCGCCGCGTAGCCCTTCTCCGGGACTTCGACTCGCTCTCAGGCTTCGAACCCTGATTGAGAGCCCGGGTAGGGCTTGCGGCTTTTTGTGCTTTATGAGCGGGCTTTCGCCGGTGGGGTCAGCTGAGGTCCCAGGTGTAGGACAGGTCCCACAGGTGAACCGGCATGACGTGCACGGTTACCTCAACCGCGCGGCCCTCGGCGGTGCGACCGACGTGGGTCAACACGTAGACGCGGGCGTCGGCGGGCAGGCCGAGAGTCTGCTGCTCATCCTCGGACGGCACGCGGACCTGGATCGTCTCGGTGACGGACGACTGCCGCTCCTGGGTGTCGCTCATCCTGCTGATGATTCCGCCGGTGCCACTGTCGACGCTGGTCACCCCTGCGGCGGTAGCGACGTCGGCGGGGATGTAGGTGTCCGCAATCTGGACGGGTACATCGTCGGCGAACATCTGGCGGGACCGAATGGTGACCTCGTCGCCAGCTTCGATGCCCAGCAGGTGAGCCACAGTCTGGGGCGCGGGCCCCTGGGACGGCTGGGTGGTCCACCGGGGTTGCATCCCGTGCTCGCGGACCTCGGCGTCAAACGCGCCATGGGCCCCATGGGCCTCTCGGTACGTAGCGGTGTAACGGGTGGGTACCTGCCGCAGGATCGTCTTGATCGGCTGCACGATTGCCTTCTTTCCCTGGCGGATTAGGCGGCCTTCTGACATGAGCTGACCAACCGCGCTGTTCACCAGGGTCCGGGTGCTCCCGATCTCAGCGGCCAGTGCGGTTTCGGACGGCAGGGCGGTGCCGGGCTCCTGGGCCGTCACGACGGCGCGTAGGGCCGCGATGGTGCTGGACAGTGTGGGCTTCTCGCTGGTCATTGGGCCCCTCCTTGAGTGAAGAGTCGTTGGCGACTCACGTTCGATCACCACACAACGTATCACTGTGCGGCACTTTTGCCTTCTTCGGTGGCTTCATTTTTTTCATTGCGTTGCCACCGCTTGAATTGTGCCACAATCCCTGTCATGGTGGAGCCGTTCGCTAGACCAGAGCGGCCCCAGGGTCGGCGTCCTACCGCCTGCCCCAGGGCCTGAGACCACCCCGTCTACCTGCATAGAAGGGAGCGATCCTGTGTCGGATCGTAGCTACATCCAGGTGGTGACCACCTCCACGACCCGGGGCCCGCTCGACCTCATCGCGATCGAGCGGGCGGTCAACGACAGCCGCCCCGAGGGCATGACCATGGCCGAGCTGCGTGAGGCGGCCCGAATCCTGATCGCCCACGGAGCGACCGTCAGTGGCGTCGCGAAGCGCCTCCGCCTCTCCAAGGACCGCATCCGAGAGTGGTTCCCCGCCGAGCTCAGGCCGGGTGGAACCCGCAAGGGGGCCACCCAGTGCGGGACCCCGCAGGGCTACCGGCGCCACCTGGCCAAGGGAGAGAGCTGCCAGGCGTGCCGGACCGCGGCCACCCAGGCGACCTACGCCCGCCGCCGCGGCCACACGCTCGGGACGGCGGCGTGATGACCGACACCGAGCGCGCCGAGATGAAGCGGCAGCTCAAGGAACAGAACGACAACTCATCCCACGACAAGTCAGGAAAGAGGGGCTGATCATGGCGAACACGAGGAAGCTGGACCGCGAGATCGCGGCGGCGAAGAACAAGCTGGGCCGCATCCGGGCCCAGGAGTCCGCTGCTCTCCCTGCGGGAGAGCAGGCCAAGCTCGCGGGTTTGACGGGGGTGGCGTTCGCGAAGGCCCTGCGGCTGAAGTCCGCGCCGATGGCTGAGCGTGCGGCGGATCGGATCTGGAAGAGCGCGGAGGAGGACGCGGCTGCGGACGTTCGAGTCCTGGAGGCCGAGCGCCAGCGACTGGTCGACGAGGAGGCCGCTGCCCGCCGCGAGAAGAAGACGTCGGGGTGGTGGTGATGGCGAGCCAGAAGGCGCTGAACCCGCCGTCGGGCGAGTGCCGCCAGTGCTGGCAGCACGCGTACGACTCCCGCGCCCAGCACGCGCACCTGGGTCCGCGAGAGGACTGCCCGGCCTGCGTGGACCACATGCGCAACGGCCACCCGGCCGCGCTGATCGTGCCGGACGAGCGGAGGGCCTGGTGATGCACGACGAGACCGACGAGCCGATCTTCGCGAGTGACGACAACGGGATGCGCGGCGCGACCGAAGACGACGAATGAACTACCCCGTGGTGGCGTCATGGACTCACCAGCTCATGACGCCACTACACCAACCCTGACCACTCGAAAGAGGCCCTCATGTTCTCGCAGAACACCACCAACACCTGGCCCAAGGACGTCGTCGCCCGCTACCTCACGGTCGGCACGGCCACCGTCGACCTGACCTACGGAAGCCGCTACTACGCCACCGACAACGGGATCGGCGAGACCCGAAACCACACGACCAGCTGCTGCACGGGATGCGGGGCCATCCAGGAGTTCAGCCACTGGCGGGTCATCCAGCGCTTCACGTTCGACGACAAGGTCCGCGACGTGGAAGCGGCCGACCAGGCGGCCCGGGAGTGGGCGCAGGAGCACGCCGGGATGTGCCGCGCGATGGCCCGCCCGGACGGCATCTGATGCGGGCGCTCGTCACGCTCCCGGTGCTGGCAGTCCTGGCGTGGGCGAAGCCGATCGGCGCGTTCCTGGTCGCGACCGGGCTCCTGGCGCTGGCCGCGATGCCGGGCAGGGCGCCGATCGGGCCGGGGCTCCTGGTGCTGGTCATCGCGATGCTCGCGTCCGCTGCCGTGGCCCTCGCAGTCGCCCTTCCGTACCTGCCGGACACCCCGGCGCCCCGCCACACCCAGTAAGGCCCGGACCCCTGTCGTAGTGGTGTCGTGACGCCACAAACTTACGCCGCCACGACACCACCGCACTATCACTGACCAGCGAAGGAGGCCCCCGATGCGGTTCTACGACCCGACCGGCGACCGGTACGGCATCCCGACCTACCCCCGCCGCCTCGCCCCCGAGGGACTCGCCACCCGGCGCCAGCTCCGCGCCCAGGGCCTCCGCCCCGCCGGACAGGCCATCGCCGCCCAGATCCTCTGGCACGGCCGCCGCGACCAGACCACCGGCACCCGCATCGTCCGGGCCGCCTACCTGTACCGCATCGACCGCGCCGCCCCCGTCCGGCCGATGACCCCCGCCCGCCAACGAGCAGTCGACGCCATGCTCCGGGCCCGCCGGACCTGTCCGGTCTGCGCTATCACCTACCCCTACACCATCCCGACGTCCCTGGGCTGCTGCCCCGGATGCGACGCCGCTCCCGCCGCGACCGCGGCCTGAAAGGACACGTCATGCCCCTGCCCGCGTGGCTCCAGACCAAGATCGGCAGCGTTGAGCGCACGGCCGAGCCCCCGCCCGTTCTGGCGCGCTACCTCACGGTGGCCGGCGCCCCCGTCGCCATCCGCTCGATCGGCTGCGACGCGAGCGGAGACGCCGTGAGCGTGACCGTCGCGGAGTGCGGAGGCTGCCCGGCCGCGGAGTACTGGCCCTGGGCCGACTCCTACTGGGCCGACCCCGCCGGGGAGGACGAGGACCTCTGGTCCGAGACCGAGGCCAGGACCTGGGCCCAGACCCACGCCGAGACCTGCCGCGCGCTGCCGATGGAGGGCTGACCGATGAGTGATCTCCAGCCGTTCATCCCGCACCAGACCCCCGCCCCGATGGAGGTTCCGCCCGGCGTGATGGTGGCGTACACCCCGCAGGGCCAGCCGGTCTACGTCCCGCAGACCGCCCAGCCGCCCGTCGTCGTCCAGATGCCCACGACCCCGATCCCGCCGTGGCTCCGCAACGCCTTGTTGGTCGCGGTGGGGCTGCTGATCCTGTGCACCCCGGCGACCGTGCTCCTGGTCGTCGCCGCGCCGGCCGTTCTCGCGATGGGCCAGTCCCTCGCGTACGGCGGGATCGGGATCGGGATCGGCGTCATCGCCGTCGCCGCCGGGATCAAGGCACTGCGCGAGACGCCCAAGCAGCACAAGCCCAAGAAGTAGTCCCACCTGCGCCAGCCGTCTGGTGACGCCACGGACCCGCGAGTCCGTGGCGTCACGAACCCGAAAGGACCATCCCATGCAGCACATCGAGACCCTCCCCGAGTTCCGGACCGTCACCCTCTGCGGGTCCACCCGGTTCATGACCGAGATGGCCGAACAGGACCGCATCCTCACCACGGAGGGCTGGATCGTCCTCAAGCCGTCGTGCGACCTCAAGAGCGACCACCACCTGTGGCCGGACCCTGCCGCCAAGGAGCGACTCAAGACCGAGCTGGACCACCTGCACCGCGCCAAGATCCGCCGGGCCGACCTCGTGTTCATCGTCGGCGACTACATCGGCGACAGCACCCGCAGCGAGATCGCCTACGCCCGGCAGCTCGGCAAGCCGGTCGCGTTCACCCACCCGGACATCGACCCGGACCTCTCGGCCGAGAGCAGCGACCCCGTGCGCATGTACGTGGCTGGGGTCTACTTCTACTGCCTGGACTGCGCGCCGCTCATGGCCGCCTCGGAGCCGTCCGGCATCCGGCAGTCCCGCATGCCGCTCGCCGCGAAGTACGACTGCGACCGCTGCGGCCGGCGCATCCCCCGGACCACCGCACCGTGACCGCCTACCGGCTGCCGGACGGGCGCCAGATCACCGGCGCCCTCACCATCCGGTGCGGGCACCGCCCGGCCGCCAAGTACGAGTGCCTCGTGTGCGAGACGACCCAGGTTGTGACCGGGGAGGGGCTCCTGGAGTTCATTCGTACGGTCCGCGCCACCCACCCGGCCACGTGCCCGGGTGTCCCCCAGAAAACGCTTGATGCATCCGTGGCGGCGTGACGCCGTGACGTCACAAGAGACAAAGGAAGGCAGTTCAGACATGGAGAAGAGGAAGCTCGGGTGGGCGAAGAAGGCCCTCCTCGGGATCACCGCAGCCGTCATGGTCGGCATCGGCATCCTCGGCGGGGTCGGCACCTACTCCAACCTCAGCCACAAGTACGGCGGGGAGACCGCCCTTGGCGCGCTGGCCGCCGGTGAAGGCGCGACCGCGGTCCTGGCGCTGGTGATGCTGGTGACCACAGTGTTCGGCCGCTCCGCCCCCCGGATCGTCCGGCTCGGCCTGTGGGCACTGCCCGCCGCCGCCGCGACCATGGGTGCCACCGCCGCCCAGGGGACCGGACAGACCATCGTCTACGCCCTGACACCGATGGCGATCACCGCTGCTGCGGAGAGCGTGGGCTACCTCGCCCGGCTCGCGGTCGTCCACGTCGATGGCCACGACGCGGAGGCGGAGGCCCGGTCCGCCACTCTCGTCCGGGACCTGGCCTACCACCAGGCACGGGCCGCCGCCCACCCGGAGAAGCGGACGCGGACCCGGTCGGCGAAGAAGGCATGGCGGCTCGCGGCGAAGGTCGGCACGGGTGACGCGACCCTGGGGGCAGCGCTGCTGGACGTCCAGCGGGAGAAGCTGACACAGGGGGCGACCGTGGCGCTGGAGCGGATGTTCGCCCCGATCGCCTCCGCCTCCGCGCCCGCGCTCTCCGCAGGATCCGCCCAGGGCACCCCCGCCCTCCCTCCTGCGTCCGCTGGTGACGCCACGACGCCGGGAGACCACGAGCCCACCATCCGCCCGGACAGCGCCGAGTATCCGCCCCACGCCGCCCCTGACCAGGCAGAAGAGACCGAAAGCGTCCGCCCGAATCTGAAGGTCATCCAGGGCGAGAAGAAGCGCACCACGTCCATCGCGGCAGACGTCCGGGACATGGTCACCGCCGGGATCGAGGACGTCCGGGTCATCGCGGAAGCGATCGCCACGAGGCACGGCCGAGACGCCGAAGACCCGACCTTCCGCTCCACAGTGACCCGCACGTTCCGCGCCGCCCGAGCCGACGTCGCCTCGGCCACCGCCACGGACTAGCCGAGCCCACACCTCCACCACCCCCGCCGGACCCCCGGCACCAGACCTTGAGTCCCGCCCGGCCCCGGGCGGGACTCCTACCCCAAGGGGACCCCGTGCTGAGCATCTCGTCCGCCGCCATCGCCGTCGCCGCCGCCTCCGGCCCGTCCACCCCCGTAGGCACCACCGGAGGCATCGGAGGGGGCACCGCCCTCCTCCTGTCCGTGACGGCCTGGGCCATCGTCAAGTGGCGCCGCACCAGCTCCCCGGAGTCCCGCACACTCGCCCAGTCCCTCGGCGCCATCGTCAAGGCCACCAAGAGCACCATCACCGCCGCCAAGGGCGTCGGCGGGGCCGTACGCGCCGTCGCCCGGTTCGTCGCGGGACGGGAACTGGACGGCCGGCCGACCAGTACCGCGACCCTCTGGCAGCCGGGCGTCCGCACGCGACCCAAGCGTCGCCCGACCGACCAGGAAGCCGCCATGGCGGCCGTCGCCGCGGCCCCGCCCAAGGTGAGCCTGGTCAAGAAGAGGCGGCGCGGGGCGCGCCCCTGGGCCCGGCACACCGCCGGGTGGGTCAAGGGGTACCAGGGGCGCGGGGCGCGAGCCCTGGACCGCGCCGTCCGCGTCGCGCTGGCCACCGCCCGGGTGACCGGCCGCGCGGCACGCGGCACGCAGCACGCGTACCGGGTGCTCGGCGCGTGGGGCTGCTGGCCGTACGCAGCCCGCGGCCTCGCGCGCATCGCGGGCGTATCGCTCGTGGTCGCGCAGATCGTCCCGGCCTGGACCACGGAAGGCTGGGCAGTCGCCGGAGCGGCCGCCGTGCCCTGCGTCGCCCTCGCGCGCCGCACCCGGCCCGGACGACTCTCCGACGACGCGGTGTACGGGCCCCGCATCTGGGCCGTCCTCCAGGCCGACCTGAAGCTGGGCGAGGAGGAGCAGCGCGAGCACTGGCTGAAGCTGTCCGACGACCTGCGCGCCCCCGACGCCCGGATCGCCATCCGGCTGCCCTGGACGTGGAGGGGCACCGACCACGAGCGCCAGGAGCTGGCGAACCTCATCGACTCCCGGGTGCCGGGCGACTGGCAGGGCCGGCACTTCCTCAAGAACGACGAGTACTCGGCGATCTACACCCACAAGCCGCCGTCTCCGCCCCCGGCCCCCGAGCCCGAGTGCCCGGACCGGGTGGACCTCTCCGACCCCCGGATTCAAGAGGCGCTGGCCGCTCTCGGGCCCGAGGAGTTCCTCCTCGGTGTGGACGCGCACGGTGAACTCGTGATTCGGAAGATGTCCGGAGAGCTGTCGCACTGGGCCTTCTCGGTCGGATCCGGCGGAGGGAAGTCGACGACCCTCCAGTGGCTCGCTGTCCAGATGGTCATGAAGTCCGGAACCATTGTGGGAATCGACCCGAAGCTCATCAGTCTCAAGCCTCTGGAGGGAATTCCCGGGGTTCACCTGTACAAGGATCCAGACAATGCGATTGACATGCGTCGCGGTCTGGAATGGGCGGCCGATGTCACTGCGGCGCGATTCTTTGAAATTGAGCAGGGGACGGAGACCGAATTCCCGCCGCTGTACATCTTCCTGGAGGAAAGCAACGAGCTCAGTGGGCTCCTCCGGGCGGTCTGGAATCGAATTCGAATCAAGACCGGGGATGAAAAGGAGCAGGCGGCTGATCCGATTTGGGAGGACGTCGTCGCGTACATGCTCCGGTTCGGTCGGGCCGCGAACGTCCACTTGATTGCGGTGTTCCAGGATTTCAAGGACAACCAATTCGGTGGGACGTCGCTCCAGCCTCTTTTCCGGCTCAAGATTCTCGGGAACTACGACGTGCGGCAATGGGAGCGAATCACCGGTCTGAACAAGACGGTAATGCCCCCGAACGTCGAAAAGGCCGGGCGTATGGCCATGGTTAGCGAGGGGAGGCCGATCACCTACCAGACGCCGTACCTTTTCGTTCCCACGGGGGAAGGTGACGAAAAGCGCCCCGCCACCGAAACCGAATCGATCGAGCTCTATAACCAGTACTACCGGGACCTGCGCGAGCGCTTCGGCTACAGCGACCGCGGCCTTTACACCGAGCCGCCGGCCGTCAGCCCCCGGGGCGTCCCGAAGCTCCTCAGGGGCCGGGTGGAGCCCCTGTCACGCGACACGGGCACCAACGGCCCGATCGGGGCTCCTGAGGGGGGTCTCATGTACGAAACCGCAGGTCACGGTGTCACACACCAGGGTGGCGTGACAGGCGATGTGACGGCCCCGCGTGACAGGCTCAGGCTCATCCCCGGGCAGGGCGCCCCCGAGGCCGCTGAGGACCCCCTGGAGGCCCCCAGGCTCCTCACGATCGCCGAGATCGCCCGCGAGATGCAGGCCTGCGGCTACGAGATCGAAGCGAGCCTGATCCGCCAGCACAAGCGGCGCAGGGAAACCACTGGATTTCCGACCGGAATCGAGATGGACGGCACCGAGAAGTTCACGCTGGGCCAGCTCATCACGTTCTACGAGCAGCGTGGACTCACGAAGCGAGAGGAAAGCAAGGAAGGAGCCGATCAGGGCGACGCGGTCTGACCTGGAAAAACGCGATAGGCCCCCTCTCCGGAGGGGGCCTATTTGCATGTTCGGGACTCCCTCTGATACCTTCCTAATCATTCCAAAAAACGACCAGAAAGGGGACAGATAATGCCGGAAGAAACCCCGGATATCTTCGCCCAGAAACCCGAGAATGCGACGGAAGCGCAAATCCGCGCCGCCCTGAGAATTGCACAGGATGCGGCACGCGGAAAGCGATGGAAAACAGTTCTACAGGTCTCGGAATGGGCATCCAAGGCCGCGAGCGAAAAAGCAAAAAATGAGGCCTGAGCGCGAAGCGCGAGGAATTTAATTCGCCGCCCGAATATGTCACCAATTCGGGCGGCGAAAGCCGCCGAGCGCGAAGCGCGAGGAATTCGGATTCGCTCTAGAATTGCATCGCAATTCTTTATGCCCGGCTGGGCT
>NZ_JBIBUU010000040.1:0-13294 GCF_043079735.1 Streptomyces sp. NPDC015144
TGTGGTATAATCACCCCAATGAACAAAGTGAAGAAGGGCGCACTTATACAAACTTCGTTTGTGTGCGGTTTGCGTTGCAAACAAAGAGCATATTCGCTTGGTGCGAATACAAAATCAAAACCCTCCATTCGCTAGTGGGCGAATGAGTATCCGCCATAATGCGGATACAAAAAAGGATTCGGAAGATTTTTATAAATACTCGTTGGCAATGTCAGCAATTGTTCAACTTGTCTTTATAATTTCTCCGAATTCATTTTTAAAAAATAAAAAAGGAGTAGATAGCCTTCTACTCCCTTTTTGGTGTGATACATGAATTTCAACAGTTGGCTTTAATATTTTGTTCCATTATGGAGTTTGTTATTCAATTTAAATTTAAAAAGGAGGTACAAGGATATGGCGATCTATCATTTCTCTGCTCAAATGATTTCCAGAGGAAAAGGGCAATCCGCAGTTGCGGCTGCTGCCTATCGTTCTGGTCAGCGTTTAGTCGATGAGCAAACAAATGAAAGTAAGTTTTACAAAAGAGAAGTGCAACCAGAAACCCATATTCTTGCCCCTGAAAAATCGCCAGTTTGGATTCAGAATCGTGAGATTCTTTGGAATGAAGTGGAACATTCCGAGAAAAGGAAGAACTCTCAATTAGCCAGAGAAATCAATGTAGCACTACCTAGAGAACTTTCTCAACAACAACAAACAGAATTAATCAAAGGGTACATCCAGGATCAATTTGTAGATAAAGGCATGGTTGCTGATATCGCTATCCATCGGGATGATGCCAACAATCCTCATGCTCACGTCATGCTGACAACACGAGAAATTTCAGAAGATGGATTTACTACGAAGAATCGTGATTGGAATAAAAAAGACCTGCTGGAGCAATGGAGAGAGCAGTGGTCCGAGTATGCAAACAAAGCATTAGAACAAGCACAAATCAACGAACGAATCACACATAAATCCCATGCAGATCGTGGACTTGAAATCTTACCTACTGTCCATATGGGGCATGTTGCTTCTGATATGGAGAAAAAGGGCATACAAACCGAACGAGGGGCTATTAATCGTGAAGTTCAAAAGCATAATGCGATTGTTTATGACCTTCAAAAGTATCGTCAAGAGAAGCAACAAAGAGAAGCAGCGTTAAAACTGCAGGAGCAAAAGAAGAAAGTAGAATTAACTCCTGAAGAACAAAAAATAGTTATCCTAGCTAAACAGATTATTGGTGATACACCAACTATGACAAGCATTGCTAGCTATAGAAAATCATTAGAAATACAGACCAAAAAACAAAAACAAGAAATAGAATCTATAAAGACACAAAATCATGTCGTTTCCGTAGCTGAACAAGCCGAAAAGCAACTTTCTCATTATGAAAAAACCTTAGAAGAATTAAAGGGAAAACTGGATAAGACAGGATTGTTTAAACGAAAAGAAAAAGAAATTTTACGCAATAAGATTACAGAAGTACAAGGTGAAATTCCAGAGCAAGAACAGCATTTGGCTCAATGCTTAAAAGAAGCTAATTTGGCTAAAGTGGAAGAGATTCCATTTGCTAAAAAGAATTTGAATAAACAACTGAAAGTAGCTACTCAAAAGCTTCAAGAAAACAATCTGACATCCATTGAACAGAAAATAGTTCTAAAGCAAACCGAAGAAATAATAAAGCAGCAAGTCATACGTAAAGTCATTTCTCACTATCCTGAACTTCAAAATGCCGAAAAATTCTTATCGTATGAGACTGCGCAAAAGCTAAATAACCTTAATAAAAAAGCTGAAAAGATTGTCGGTATAGATAGTATTAAATCCACTATTCGTGCTCGGAACAGACATATTGAAGAACATAAAAACTTTTTACAAAAGTTCCAAGTAGGTATTCAGCGAATCCAAAGGGTAGAAAAGTATTTTGATCAATTATTAGAGATTGAACAACGTTTGCAAAAAATTGATAGTAATCCCTTGTTAAAAGGAAAGGTACTTCATTCTGAAACAAATAAGAAAGCCTATGACGACCTTTTAAACATACAGAGTAAGTGCCAAGAATCTTTAAAAAAAGAAGGATTTCGAGATAAAGACCACTTTATTCATAATCGAGATAAGATTCTAAGTAATATGGACTTGAAAGATAAAACAATAAAAGAAATCGAAGATTTACAGTTAGGGAAGCATCAAGGTGGTTATGGAGCAAGCACAGAATTCTTGTCAGCCATCATCCGAGGCCTAGAACAGGCCCGAAACCAAACTCGAGGGGTAAATCCTAATGAGAAGCAAAAACAACGCTTAAAAGGGCAAAGAAATGAGTTGGAACGGTGATTAACACTGATAAAGAGAGTGAGCAATTCATACTTCTTTCATTTCAAACATATTATTGATCATGTAATACCTCCTTATTATGTAATCCTTAACAGAGACAACTGAGGGAGTTGTCTCTGTTTTGATTTTTGTTGTCAAACATGAAACTAACTAGCAATCCGCAGCAATTAAAAGAAAATGAAAGATCGCCGATATCATTATTGTTCCAAGTTTATATGTATTTCCCAAACCTAAAAAGACGGAATTTGCCCAAATATGGCCGAATTCCGTCTTTTGTTTTGTTGGTTGCTTGGGATAAGACGCATTATGTTAACTAACTAGCAAAATACTATCTAATTCTATTAAACACTTACAAAATAAGAATAAGAAAAAAATGTTATTATTAGTTATGATTTCCAACACAACGGGAGTAAAGTATCAACTAAGAAAAGGAGATGATTTCATGAAGCGAATTGATGTTGTTTTACTATTCGTGGTTGTAGTAATCTCGGTATTGCTGTTTCTTCTACTACTTCAAGGAAAATTGTCTAATGGCTATATAGTTCTAATAATATTAGGATTTGGATTAATTGTTGGATTCATTAGACGTTTTTTTTTTAACAACAGAAACTTGATTAGCAAAAAGAAAATTTAAAAAATTGAAGGATGGTTTTTATGGATATTTTAGGTATTATTCCTTTCGTTTTTTGGCTTATAGTTATCATAGGAGGAATATATTTACTTATAAAATTTCTCAAGAAAAAATAAAAAAGCCTAAGATCTTAGGCTTTTTTATTGGAATCAACTTTTAGAAAGAAATCCATCCACCAGTTTTCCAGTCTGACCGTGTAGAATCCACTTTATAGTATCTGTTTTTTCCATCTCCACGAGCATAAAAATCAACAGAGTCATTAATGAAACCTAAACTACCAGTTGAGTATACTGTCCATGAAGCTCTTCCATAGGCATCTCCACCACTTAAATAACCTTTTCCAATTCCTTTTTGCCATATCATAGAAGGATTTATGTTACTGTGGCTTCCGTAATTATCTAAAACTTTTGTAGCTGTTGAACCTGAATAGTTAAAAACAACTGTACTATATAATGTAGTTGTTTTAATACCTAAAACATACAGTTTATAGGTAGCAGTTACAGTTTTTTTCCCAGTCGCTAATACTCCTATTGAAGGGTTAGTATTTGTTTGTAGTTCTACAGGTACTTTATTTCCTTCTATGTTAATGTTTGATACGCCAGGATTAGCATTTGCTGTACCGATTAATTTCATATAATTATCTGGTTGTAATGCTAAAAGAAAAGTGTTTTGTTCTTCTTCACTTAAATTTTTAAATGCTTCTAATCCTTCTGCTGCGTAGTCATCTATTTTGCTTTCCTTTTCTAAATACTCAATATAATTAGCTGGTGATTCAATATACTTCAGTCCATCTTCAGTAGAGATACTTTCTGCATTAGCTGATTTTAAATCTAAACCAAAATTACTAATTAATAAAAATACAAGTGAACCTAACACAAAAACAATTCTTTTCATACTCATAGAAACAATCTTCCTTCCCCTTAATTTTTTATATCAATCCGAATAATTTCCAGATTAATAACATAGATAATAAAAAAATGGAAAAAAATAAGAATATTCTAGGGGGTATATATTGTGCAGGAGGAAGTAAAAGCTATTTTAATAGGTTTTGTTACTCTAATCGCTGCTTATTTGACTGTGTTTTCTTTATGGTTTTGTTTAGTTGCAATAATATTTGGAGTTATAGGATATAAACAGGCAAAAAAAATTAAAGAGAGAAAAAACAATTATATTTTTATGGGGAAAATATTAAATAGTATAGGGATTTTGTCTTCTATACTGCTATTTATGTATTATGTAACCGGTCCTATTTAATTTCGGTTTTAAAAAAGAAAATACCTCCTTTTATAGAAAAAAATTACATTTCATTTAAAATATGAACTTTTTATTTCGTATTAGGATAAAAAGAAAAAAAGCATAGGAGACGATCCTATGCTTTTTATTTTATTAATTTCAAATATAATCTAGTAAATTAGTATTGCTAGAATAGATTGATAGGTATAAAATTACAGATAACTAAATAGTCCGGATAATGAAAAAGAACTCCAACTGTTAAAGTGGTGTTGGTCGCACCCTTTAACCGTCTCCCTATTCTCGGTAGGGAAACACTTGTCGAAGTCCTTTGAACATATAACGTTAAGTATTATATACCAATCATTTTAGTGTATAAAACACGTTTATTCAAGGAAAAAAAGTTTCCTTTTTTCGATAACTTTTGATAAAAGACACTGTTTCCCATTGGTTTATGGGATAATAGTGTCTTTTTTTGTTCCGAAAAAGGAGAAATTGAACATGACAGTATTTGTGGAATCACACCAATTTAATCAAATGATATCTTACACACCATATGTAGAAACAAAAACAGAAAAGAAAAAAGTTAAGTACAGTTTATTAGAATCTATTCAAGAGTCCATAGGGGATAAATGGTACCGACTAAAAGAAGGAACAAGACAGGCTTTTGATATGGTCTGTTTCTTCAGTACGGAGTTAGGATTCTTTTATGCGAGTGACGAATACCTGGCAAAAAGGAACGGGATCAGTGACCGAACTATCCAATATCGCCTGAAAGAGCTAGTAGAACTGGGACAAGTTATAAAAGTATATCGACGTGCCAGAAAGTGTAACGGTCGGGGGAACCCAGTCTATCTATTTGTTAATCATCCTTACTTCCAATATTGGGTGAATTTATTAGGACTTGATAGGACTAATTTCCAAACAGATTGCGAAACAGAAAACAGCGAAAAGCCTTCTGGCAGTAGGGAAAAAGAAGGGGAAACTTTTTCTACCTATCTAGTACCTGAAAAACAAGAAAATAATATATATAAGCAAGCTAATAAAATAATTCAATATGTAACTAATAGAGTTACTGATTCCATAAAAAAAGGCACTAAAATCACATACATGTCCAGTTACGTAGATACATTGGTTACAAAATTAGAATGGCAAGCTCTTTATGCTGAAAATAATCGTCAAATTAAGGCTAAACAGCAAGCACATAACGAATCATATGAGAAGGTCAAAGGCATGTTAGGAAAAGAACCTGTTAAAAAGGTACCTTTCTACAATTGGTTAGAAAATTAAAATGCCATTTAAAACGTATTTCAAAGCGATTATATACACTTTGAGTTTATAATCCCAACTTCATTGAACTATGCCTGCTAACTTTACGTTTTGTATAAGTTTCTTTGAATAAGACACCCTAAAAAAAGGGGATTAGTAGCATTTTTTGTTTTTTCCTAAACCCTAAACAGAGCTTTTTATTAAGCCACTTAGGAGGGTTTCACATGAAAGGAAACCATGTAGATTTAACAGCTTCTGAAATAGCAATTCTTTGGACTGCCTATATGAATGACAGCATGAGTAAATGTATTTTAGGTTATATGCTAAAACATATAGAGGACAAAGAGATTAAACCAATTATTCAGTTTTCATATGATCTGTCAGCTAGTCATATAGAAAAACTCATCACTATATTTAAACATGAAAACTATATTATACCGAATGGGTTTTCTGAAGCAGATGTTAATATGAATGCACCGAGTTTATTTACAGATTTATTTTGTATAAGCTATGTCAATCATATGGCAAGAGCTGGATTATTAGCCTATGGTGGTTCTCTTGGCATGAGTATTAGAAAAGATATAAGGGATTATTTTATAGAGGGAATCTCTGAAACGACTAAATTATATGATAAAAGCACACAAGTAATGCTAAATAAAGGGATATTTTTAAGAGCACCCTATATACCTGTTCCAACTGAGACGGATTACATAGACAGTAAAAAGTATTTAGGTGGATTTAATCTATTAAGCGACAAGCGTCCTTTAAATGCAATTGAAATTTCTCACTTATATTTAAATATTCAAACCAATCATATAGGGATGAAAATTAGCCTTGCTTTTGCACAGACTTCGCCATTAAAAGAAGTTCAGGACTTTTTGTTAACTGGTAAAGAGATATCCAAAAAACATATGAAAATTTTTATGGATTCTTTGCTTGGTTGTGATATTGAAGCACCCATGTCACCCGATCATGGTATTTCTGATTCCACGACCCAAACGTTTTCAGACAAATTAATCATGTTCCATATGGCATTACTAAGTGCAAGTGGAACTGGTAACTATGCTACTGCAGCCGCAGCTAGTCAACGCAACGATCTAGCAACTAGTTATGAACGCCTATCCCTTGAAATTGCTACATTTGCAAAGTCGGGAGCCGACATTATGATAAAGAATAATTGGCTTGAACAACCACCAGGAACTAAGGATAAAACGAAGTTAGTGAAAAATAAACATGATGGTCATTAAATGTAAAGCCAACTTAAACCGAAGGGAGGTCATTTATTCAATCGAAGAAGTAAATGATTTAGGGGTATATTAATTTTGGGACACTTAACAAGAGTTGTTTTAAGCCTTATTTTAGCGATTTTATTTAAATTACTTATTTAACTACTCTTATTTAAAAAGCAACGCTTTAAAAAGTGATTATGAAGGTCTAGTGAGCATTAGAGAGGAATTTTATCTCTAAAAATGACCACTTTTTTTGTATTTGTATTTCCTTTAATCATCAGCTCAAAAAAACTCCGACTATTTAGCCGAAGTTCATACTCTACAGTAGGTTAATTAAATTTTATTAGTTTGGATTAACTTTATACAGGGGGATTTTATCTATTGCCTGCTTTTTAACAATCTTTTTGTATTCAAATCCTAATAACAAGTGCGGTTCATATCTAATTCTTTTTTTCAAATTCTTTTTTTTGCATTTTTATAATAAATAATGTTTGAAAAGTAGAGTAACCTAAACCTAGGATAGTCAAAACAATACCGCTGTATAGTCCGCGCTTTCTTGCTTTTTCTTGAATGTAGTGAGTGAAATAAGCATTAGAGATGGTGCAAAAAATCATGATACCAATGGTTAATAAAACACGCATATCAAATTTCTCCTTTCTGTAACTTTAGTTTTTCCTAAAAAGATTAAGCTATGAAGGAAAGATTTAAAGAGACTAGTCGCCAATAGTTCTTTAGAATAATGGTTGTTCTTTTGAATTGGATCATTCTGTTTTCTAATTTCAAAAAGCAAAAATTCTATCTTTTGAATGTGGTTACATATTATAATAAAAAAAGGCTACAGATACTTCAGATCTATAGCCTGACCAACTCTTTATAGGGTTGGCTCCCATACTAAAGTATGAAATGACCTCCTACGAATAAATCGAAGGAGGTCATTTTATTTTATTCAAAGAAACATCAACGTTGACCTATTGGTCATTATTTGACCCTGTGGTCAACACTAGTTTAAGAGAGTTACTTTTTATTTTCAATTCCTAATATCTCTCTAGCTAAATGTATATCCATTGCTTGAATTTGTTCTTTTCTTTCCAAGATGGCCTTTTGGAAAGAAGCGATTAGCTTGATTGCTTCTTCCTCCCCTTCTATCTTTAAATGCTTCTCCATTAATGCCCCAATTTGAATGAGTCTTTTTGTTCTAGATTTACGCTCTTTTTCCTTTAATTGATTCGCAAGCCTTTGCTTCTCAGCTTGCATCTTCTTAATCTTTTCATCCATATCTAGCAATCTCTCTTCTTCTGTCTTTCGAGCCATAGCCCTCACTCCCCTTATAACCTTGTTTCCTCCATTATAATCAAATTATAGCTATAACACTAGAATAACAAAGTAGTATCTTCACTCTGCATGTGGTATAATCACCCCAATGAACAAAGTGAAGAAGGGCGCACTTATACAAACTTCGTTTGTGTGCGGTTTGCGTTGCAAACAAAGAGCATATTCGCTTGTTGCGAATATAAAAATTAAAATCCTTCATTCGCTGATGTGCGAATGAGTATCCGTCTTGTGACGAATACAAAAACTCATCGTAAGAGATTAATTATTTCTCATTGGCAAAATGCCATTTCGTCTAATTAATTTCTTACGATTCCATAATAAAAATTCTCCCACCTTACGGTACGATCATTTTTATTACGGCTACTACAAAATCTTTTGAAAAGGAGGTTCAAGCATATGGCAATCTATCACTTCTCAGCACAAATGATTTCCAGAGGAAAAGGACAATCAGCAATTGCGTCAGCTGCCTATCGTTCTGGTCAGCGTTTAGTTGATGAACAAACTAATGAAAGTAAATTTTACAAAAGAGAAGTGAAGCCGGAAACCCATATTCTTGCTCCTGAAAATTCCCCTGTTTGGGTTAAAAATCGTGAGATTCTTTGGAATGAAATTGAACGTTCTGAGAAAAGAAAGAACTCTCAATTAGCCAGAGAAATAAATATTGCTTTACCTAAAGAACTTTCCAATCAACAACAAACTGAATTAATCAAAGGCTACATCCAAGACCAATTTGTAGATAAAGGCATGGTTGCTGATATCGCTATTCATAGAGATGACTCCAACAATCCTCACGCTCACATAATGTTAACAACACGAGAAATTTCAGAAGAAGGCTTTACTACAAAGAATCGTGATTGGAACAAAAAAGAACTGCTGGAGCAGTGGAGAGAACAATGGTCAGAATACGCAAATAAAGCATTAGAACAATCAAACATCAAAGAACGAATTACACATAAATCTCACGCTGAACGTGGACTTGAAATCTTACCTACGGTTCATATGGGGCATGTCGCTTCTGATATGGAGAAAAAGGGGATGAAAACTGAGCGAGGTAATATTAATCGTGAAGTACAAAAGCATAATGCTATTGTTTATGACTTACAAAGATACCGCCAAGAGAAGCAACAAATAGAAGCAGAGTTAAAACAACAGGAGCAAAAGAAGTCTGTAGAATTAACTACTGAAGAACAAAAAAATGTGGAGGCAGCCAAACAAATTATTGGCGAAATTCCAACGGTAGCAACAATTGCCAACTATAGAAAATCATTAGAAGTACAGACCGAACAACAAAGAAAAGCACTAGAATCTTTAAAGACAAAAAATCACATAGTTTCTATTGCAGAACAAGCAGAAAAACAGCTTTCTCATTATGAAAAAACATTAGAAGAATTAAAGGGAAAACTTGATAAAGTAGGATTTTTCCAACGTAAGGAAAAAGAAAATTTGCGTGCTAGTATCAACACTTTACAAGATAAAATCATCAGCCAGCATGACCACTTAAATACATGTTTAAAAGAAGCTGGTTTATCTGCACGTGAAGAGATCCAGTTAGCTAAAAAGCAATTAAGTAAACAAATTGATACGTCTACTCGAACTTTAAACGGGAGCATCTTAAAATCTGTAGACCAAAAACAAATACTAAACCAGACAGAAGAAATACTAAAGCAAAAGCTAATTCGTAAAGTAGCTATCCAATATCCTGAATTGAAAACAGCAGGACAATATTTGGATTACAAGACAGCATCTAAATTGAACCGACTAAATGAGAAACAAGGAAAAACTATATCGCTCGACAACATAAAACATACTTTAGAACAAAGACAGCATAAAATTGAATTAAATCGAGAAGGTATTCAAAACTATAATCTGGCTGTTCGGAATGCTCAAAATGCAGAAAGTTATTTTAATCATCTTACTGAACTAGAAAAACGAATTGAACGAATCGAATCGAATCCTTACTTAAAAGGAAAAATTCTGTTTTCCAAGGAAGAACAACAAGCTTATCAGAAAGATTTACAAAAACGAGAACAGTTAACTCAAGCTATTCGAACCATCGGTTATGAAGATCGGGAGCATTTGGAACAACATAAAAGAGAAATAGAGAAAGTTGCTCCAGCACTTGAAAAAGTTCAACAAGAAACGCAAAGCCTAAGCCAAAGCAATGACTTTCTTTCAGCCATCCTAGAAGGGGTAGAACAAGCCCAAAAGCAGGAACACAAAGTAAATGCTAAGCAAAAACCAAAGCAACGCTTAAAAGGGCAAAACATTGGGTTAGAAAGGTAATCATGCTATATTCAAAAAAGCTACAGATGTGACAGCATCTGTAGCTAGCCTACTCTTTTAAGAATTGGCTCTATATTTTATAGATCAGTGAAATGACCTCCAAACAGCGCCAAGCCGTAGGGAGGTCATTTTTTATTTCTTATAGAGATTTGTTTATAAAAACAGATAATCAATCAAATAATACAAAAAAGGAGTTGAATACAAAATGAAGAAAATGATTACTGCAATGATATTATTAGTTGTTTTAGTAATGGGAATAAGCACAAATTCAATTCAAGCTAAGGAACCAGCAAAAGAATCATGGAGCAAATATCCTGATAACTCTAGTGAAAAGTTTGCTAGTCCAAATTCTTTTTATAGCTCAATAGACCAAAAACAATATACTGAATACAAGAACGCTAAAATTAACATTAGAGAAAAAGTCTCTTTTAAAGATGTGAACAAGGTGTTGTCAAAAGTAGATGAGTTTATTGGTGAAAATCGAGTTTCAGGTGATGGTTTTCATCCTAATAGACAAGTATATGTTTATTTAACAGTATCTGAAAATGGTAAAGATATAAAAAATATAATTGTTGATGCTGAAACAAAAAAAGTTCTTTTTAAATCCGAACCTTTAATAAAACGATAAAAAGGTTGCCTTTGGGTAGCCTTTTATTTCATTTTCCACTGCATTTCATACTTTGCAAAGACCTGGATTAGATCATCCACTAGTTTTTCATTTTCCTCCCCAGACAAAGGCTTTTTTGCGTAATCCCTTTTGTATTCAAATCCTACATACCAAGTGCGGTTCATATCAAATTCCCCATTTATGATTTTTTTTGAATCATCAAATTCCATAACTATCAACTCCCCCTTTAAAGTGTATACAAAGCCCGTAGAAGGCCGTTATCCATTTAACACCTTTAAATGCGTTATTTTAAAAAAGGGCTCAATATAACCCCTTTAAAACGTTCTCAATGCTATTAGTAAGGAGTATCATCATCATTATCTTTATTTTTCTTATCTAATGTTCTTTCAATTAATCTTTGAGATATAATTTTTTGTGTTTCAGACTTGGATTTAATATTAAATACAACTTCGAAAACACTTCTTCCCTTTTTAATCGTATCGTATGTAATCGTAATGTCAGTTAATTTATTGATTTCTTTAATAGCTTGTTCTATCACAAAACGCTTGAAATCAACCCATCTAGGTAATGTATCATCATCTAGATTTAGGACTTTCCTTAATTCATCCACTTCATAAATAATCCCTTGGACATTTTCGTAAGACTTTAATATTTCATAGAGCCTAATACTATATTGGCTTTTCATAGTCATTACATATAAGTAATTATATTTAGTGAAAAATTGCTTCAACTGCAACAAATGAGGCTTTAAATCTTTATCCAATTTAATATCAATTATGTCTTTCTTATGGTCTATAACTACTTTGTCGATCCACCTCATTAACACTTCCGTACCATCTTCTTGTTCCATCCAAAAACTTTTGTCGCTTATCTTTTTCAGGGAACTTTTAATAATCGAATAGTTTTTCCCACTTCTATCGCTGATTTGGCAAATTTTACAGTAATCCTTAATTGAAAAACGATACGTTTTAAAATCATCATCTTTTGGCTCAATCATTTGGATTACGTGCAATATCAATTTTTGTTCAACCAATGTTAAATCAAAACGAGTTTTTTGAATTAGATGATTAGATTTAACAACGGGGAAATTACGTGTTTCCATTTCTTTTAATTTTGGTACTCTATCAGATAATTTTTCTAATCTCCTTGCCATTTCTTTATTCCTTTCATAACTCTTGATATAACTATCATATTTAAAAGTGAGTTAAAAAACAAGTTTTTCTAAAAAACTCACTTTAAGTGCACCAAAACTCACTTTAAGTGCACCAAAACTCACTTTTAAGTGCACCAAAACTCACTTTAAGTGCACCAAAACTCACTTTTAAATTTTTGAGACTTACAGCCCCAAGGGTTTCAAGCTCCTATAAATAAGTAAAAAGGTTTTAAAAATCTTTAAAAAATAACTATATTATTAAAAGTTAAAATTATGTCCCTTAATTTTTTATATCAATCCGAATATTTCTTCAAATTAATAACATATATAATAAAAAATGGAAAAACAAAGAATGTTTAGGGAGGTATATATTGTGCAGGAGGAAGTAAAAGCTATTTTAATAGGTTTTGTTGCTCTGATCTCTGCTTATTTGACTGTATTTTCTTTATGGTTTTGTTTAGTTGCAATAATATTAGGAGTTATAGGATATAAACAAGCAAAAAAAATTAAAGAGAGAAAAAACAATTATATTTTTATGGGGAAAATCTTAAATAGTATAGGCATTTTGTCTTCTATATTATTATTTATGTATTATGTAACTGGTCCCATTTAATTTCGATTTTAAAGAAGAAAATACATCCTTTTATAAATAGAGTTAGATAAAGATACCGATTTTGATAAATTTCAAAATCGGTATCTTTTATCTAACCTAGAGTAGAAACACAATAAAATATGGATTAAGATTCTTTTGAACTCTGGACTTGAATCCCTAGTATATTTCTAGCTTGATTAATGTCCATGGCATTTACTCTATCTTTATTTTCCAAAATAGATTTTTGGAAAGAAGCAATCAACTTAATAGTTTCTTCTTCTCCTGTTATTCCTAAATGTTTTTCTAATAATCCACCCATTCTAATTAGCTTTTGTGTTCTTGCCTTTCTTTCCTTTTGTTTTAATTGGTTAGCAAGCCTTTGCTTCTCGGCTTGCATCTTCTTAATTTTTTCATCCATCTCTAATAGTCTTTCTTCTTCTGTCTTTCGAGCCAAAGCTCTCACTCCCCTACCGCCTTGTTTTTCTCTATTATAATCAAACTATCGCAGAAACACTAGAATTACATAATAGTATCTTCACTCTGCCTGTGGTATAATCACCCCAATGAACAAAGTGAAGAAGGGCGCACTTATACAAACTTCGTTTGTGTGCGGTTTGCGTTGCAAACAAAGAGCATATTC
>NZ_JBIBUU010000041.1:0-10458 GCF_043079735.1 Streptomyces sp. NPDC015144
TCCACTCCGCGAACACCGGAGAAACCGCCCACAACTCCGCACCCATCCCCACCCACTGCGACCCCTGACCAGGGAACACAAAGGCAACACGGCCCCGGGTGTCCGTCACGCTGCCGGTGATCACACCGGGAGCGGACGTACCGAGACTCAGCGCCTCAAGGGCGGACAGCGCTTCCGTACGGTCCTCTGCGACGAGCACGGCCCGGTGGTCGAGATGCGAGCGTCGGGTCACCAGTGCGTGTCCTACGTCGGGGAGCGAGATCGCCCCGTCACCGGCGAGCAGGGTGCGCAGGCGGTCCGCCTGGGCGCGCAGGGCTTCCTCACTCCTGGCGGAGAGCAGCAGCGGTACGGGGCCGTGGTCGTCCTGGACGGCGTCGTCGTCGACCGCCTCGACCGCCGGAGCCTGCTCCAGGATGACGTGGGCATTGGTCCCGCTGATCCCGAACGACGACACGGCCGCCCGACGCGGACGGTCCTCCGCCGTCTCCGGCCACTCCACCGCCTCGGACAACACCGAGACCGCGCCCGTCGACCAGTCCACGTGCGGTGACGGCTCATCCACATGCAGCGTCTTCGGCAGGACCCCGTGCCGCATCGCCAGCACCATCTTGATGATCCCCGCCACCCCGGCAGCGGCCTGGGTGTGCCCGATGTTCGACTTCACCGAACCCAGCCACAGCGGCCGCTCCGGCGCACGACCCTGCCCGTACGTCGCCAGCAACGCCTGCGCCTCGATCGGATCGCCCAACCGCGTACCCGTCCCATGCGCCTCGACCGCGTCCACATCCACCGCCGACAACCCGGCACCGGCCAGGGCCTGGCGGATCACCCGCTGCTGCGACGGACCGTTCGGCGCCGTCAGACCATTGCTCGCACCGTCCTGATTGACCGCACTGCCCCGCACCACCGCCAGAACGTCATGCCCCCGACGACGCGCGTCCGACAACCGCTCGACCAGCAACAACCCCACACCCTCACCCCACCCCGTACCATCCGCCGCACCCGCGAACGGCTTGCACCGGCCATCCACCGCCAGACCACGCTGCCGGCTGAACTCCACGAAGGTCGCCGGGTCGGCGAGTACGGTGACGCCGCCGGCGAGGGCGAGGTCGCACTCGCCGTTGCGCAGCGCCTGCACCGCCAGATGCAACGCCACCAACGACGACGAGCACGCCGTGTCCACGGTGACCGCCGGGCCCTCCAGGCCGAAGGTGTACGAGACCCGGCCGGACACCACGCTGCTGGTGTTGCCGGTGACGAGGTAGCCCTCCACACCGTCCGGTGCGGCGCCCATTCGTTGCGCGTAGTTCTGGGCAATGGCGCCGACGAAGACTCCGGTCGGGCTTCCCGCGAGCGTTCCGGGGTCGATGCCGGCCCGTTCGAAGGCCTCCCAGGACGCCTCCAGCAGCACGCGCTGCTGCGGGTCCATGGCCAGTGCCTCGCGGGGGCTGATCCCGAAGAAGCCCGCGTCGAACCCGTCCGCCTCGTGCAGGAAGGCACCCTCCCGCACATACGACGTCCCCGGATTCTCGGGATCCGGGTCATACAGCGCCTCGACATCCCACCCACGACCCGACGGGAACTCCGAAACGGCATCCACCTCCCCCTCCAACAACCTCCAGAACTCCTCCGGCGAACCCACCCCACCCGGGAACCGGCAACTCATCCCCACGATCACCACCGGATCGTCCTCGACGGCAACCCCCGCCGACACCCCCTCCACCACACCCGTCCGCCCCGCCCCCAACAGCTCACCGCCGAGAAAACCGGCCAACGCACGGGGGCTGGGGTAGTCGAAGACCACCGTGCTGGGCAACCGCAGACCACTGAGCACATTGAGACGGTTACGCAGCTCGACAGCGGTCAGCGAATCGAACCCCAACTCATGGAACGCCCGCCCGAGGTCGATGAGACCCGGGGCGCGGTGTCCGAGCACGGTCGCCACCTGTGTCCGTACGAGGTCCAGGAGTGCTTTCTCGCGGTCCGGCGCGGGCAACGCGGCCAGCTGGTGGGCGAGCGAGGTGCTGTTCGGATCGGTTCCGGACACGGCGGTGCGGCGCACCGTACGTACCAGTGCGCGCAGCACGGGCGGGACGGGGAGCTGTTCACGACGGGCCGCGGCAAGGTCGAACTTCGCGGGAACCACCAGCGGTTCGCCGGTGCTCAGCGCCGCGTCGAAGAGCGCCAGGCCCTCGTCGGCGGAGAGCGGAAGCAGTCCGGTCCGGCCGATGCGGGCGCGGTCGCTCCGGTCGAGGCTGCCGGTCATGGTGCTGGTGTCGTCCCACAGACCCCACGCGAGCGAGACAGCGGGAAGACCACAAGCACGCCGATACCGCGCCAACCCATCCAGAAACGTGTTCGCCGCCGCATAAGCAGCCTGCCCCGGACTCCCCAACACCCCCGCAACCGAAGAGAACAGAACAAAAGCCACCAACCCGAGATCCCGCGTCAACTCATGCAGATACCACGCCCCATCCGCCTTCGGACGCAACACACCATCCACACGACCAGAAGACAGACCCCCGAACACACCATCATCCAACACACCCGCCGTATGCACCACCGCCGACAACCGGTACCCAGCCAACAACCGCACCACCTCCTCCCGCACCCCCACATCACACGCCTCGAAAGCCACCTCGGCCCCCAACCCCACCAACTCGTCCCGCAATCCCACAGCACCCTCAGCACCCACACCACGACGACTCACCAACAACACCCGACGCACACCACACCCAACCACCAAGTGCCGCGCCACCAACCCACCCAACGTCCCCGTCGCCCCAGTCACCAACGTCCAGCCATCACCACGACCATCGTCTCCGTCCGTCTTCGGGGCGAACGAGACGTCCTGGCCGGCGATGTCGGGCAGTCCGGCCAGCCTGGGCACGTGCACGGTGCCGGCGCGGAGGGCGAGTTGGGGTTCGTCCGTCGCGACGGCACGGCCGAGGAGGGTGTGCGCGCTGTCGTCGTCGGTGTCGACATCCGCGAGGACGATGCGGCCGGGGTGTTCGGTCTGCGCCGAGCGCAGCAGGCCCCACACCGGTGCGACGGAGAGCTCGGCGACCGGGTCCTCCGCCCCCACCGCGACCGCGCCTCGCGTGACCACGACGAGCCGGGACTCCTCGAAGCGGGGGTCGGCCAGCCATGCCTGAACGGCTTCGAGCACGTCCGCCAGGGTCTGCCGCACCCGCGTCGGGAGGTCGTCCTCGCCATCGGGCGCCACCACCGGCAGCACCACCACGTCGGGCACCTCGTCGAGATCCGCCGCCTCGGAGAGCCGTGGCCAGCCGGCGGCCGGGGTGGTGGCGGTGCCGGTGGGCAGCGGGAGCGGGGTCCAGTCGAGGTGGAACAGCCGGTCGCGCTGGCGGGCGGTGGTGTCGACGACGAGCCGGGCGGTGGGGATCTCCCGCAGCGTCAGCGACTCGACCGTGGCGACGGGTGTACCGGCCGGGTCGTGGATCGCGAGGGAGACCGCCGACCCGCCGTCCTCGGCGTTCCCGACGGGCGCGACGCGCACCCGCACGGTCCGGGCCCGGGTCGCGTGGAGCGCGACCCCCGTCCAGGAGAAGGGCAGCGGAAGGGTGTCGGCCGGGGCACCGTCGCCCTCGGCCCGGCCGAGCAGCAGCGCGTGCAGCGACGCGTCCAGCAGCGCCGGGTGGATCCCGAACCCGTCCGCGTCCTGAACGGCCTCCTCCGACAGCACCACCTCCGCGAAGGTCTCCTCACCCCGCCGCCACACCGCCCGCAACCCCTGGAACACCGGCCCGTACCCGTAACCACCGGCAGCCAGCCGCTCGTAGGCACCGGCCACCGGCACGGGTACGGCTCCGGGGGGCGGCCAGGCGCCGCGCTCCGGTTCCGGCGGCGCCGTGCGGCCGGCCGGTGCGAGGACGCCGGAGGCGTGGCGGGTCCACTCGCCCCGTCCTGCCTCGTCCTCCGGCGCGGCCGGGGAGGCTTCCCCGGTGCGGGAGTGGATGCGTAGCGTCCGGTGGCCGTCGTCGTCGGCGGGGCCGACGGCGAGCTGGATCTCCACCGCACCCTGCTCCGGCAGCACCAGCGGGGCGGTGATGTCGAGTGTGTCGATGCCGTCACAGCCCACCAGGTCGGCTGCCCTGAGGCCGAGTTCGACGAAGGCGGCCCCGGGGAGGACGGTGACGTCGGCGGCGGTGTGGTCGGCGAGCCAGGGATGGGTCCGCAGGGAGAGCCGCCCGGTGACGACGAGACCGTCGCCGTCCGCCAGGGACACCGAGGCGCCGAGCAGCGGATGTCCGGCCGAGGTCAGGCCCGCGGCGGTGAGGTCGCCGGTCGGGGCCATGGACTCGATCCAGTGCCGCACGCCCTGGAAGGCGTAGGTCGGCAGTTCCACCTGCCGGGCGGTGCTCCCCGCGTGGAGCGCGGGCCAGTCGACAGGTACGCCGTGGACGAAGGCCTGGGCGATGCCGGTGAGCACGGACTCAGGCTGCGGGCGGTCGCCGCGCTGGAGGGCGATGGTGTGGACGGGGTGGTGCTCGCCGGTCTCCGTGGAGTGCGCGGCGAGGCAGTCGGCCGCCATCGCGGTGAGCACGGCGTCGGGGCCGATCTCGACGAAGGCGGTGACGCCCTCGGCGCGCAGCGCGGCGACGCCGTCACGGAAGCGCACCGCGTCACGGACGTGCCGCACCCAGTAGTCCGCCGAGCCCAGTTCGCCGGGCAGCGCAGGGTTTCCGGTGACGTTGGAGACGACCGGGATGCGGGGCTCGGAGTACGTCAACTCCTCGGCGACGGAGCGGTACTCGTCCAGCATCGCGTCCATGTGCGAGGAGTGGAAGGCATGGCTGACGCGTAGCCGTCGCGTGCGTCGGCCCTCCGCGGCGAATTCCGCGCCCACGGCGAGGACGGCCTCCTCGTCGCCCGAGATCACCGTGGCCGACGGTCCGTTGACGGCCGCCACGTCGGCCCGCCCCGCCCAGGGGCCGAGGCGGTGGCGCACCTCTTCCTCGGTGGCTTCCACCGCGGTCATGGCGCCGCCCTCCGGCAGCGCCTGCATCAGCCTTCCGCGTGCGGCGACGAGCCGGGCCGCGTCCGGCAGGGTCAGCACCCCGGCCAGATGGGCCGCGACCAGTTCGCCGATCGAGTGGCCGATCATCAGGTCGGGCACCATGCCCCAGGACTCGACCAGCCGGTACAGCGCCACTTCCAGTCCGAACAGCGCGGGCTGGGTGTAAGCGGTGTCGTGCACCAGTTCGGTGTCGATGACCTCGCGCAGCGGGCGCTCCAGGTGTGGGTCCAGTGCCGCGCACACCTCGTCGAAGAACTGTGCGAACGCGGGGAAGGCGGCATGGAGCTCGCGGCCCATGCCAGGACGCTGGCTGCCCTGGCCGGTGAAGAGGAAGGCCGTCCTGCCGCCGCCGTCGGGAACCTGGCCCCTGACCAGCCCGGCGGTGGAGACGGCACCGTCGCGCAGCTCCTCCAGCCCGCGCAGGAACCCGTCGCGGTCCTCGGCCAGGACCACCGCGCGGTGGTCGAAGCGGGTGCGCGAGGTGGCCAGGGAGAACCCGATGTCGGCGCTGTCGGCCGGGGCGTCATCGGCGGTCAACTGCTCCAGGAGACGTCCGGCCTGGCCCAGGAGCGCGGCAGGGGTCTTCGCGGACAGGACCCAGGGCAGCTGTGGCGCACGCGCGGCGGGGGCGGCCGCGGCAGGTGCCTGTCGGGCGTCTTCCGGGGCCTCCATCGGGGCCTGTTCCAGAATGACATGGGCGTTGGTACCGCTGATGCCGAAGGACGACACCCCCGCGCGGCGTGGACGGTCGGCGGACCCCGGCCACGGCACCGGCTCGGTGAGCAGCGACACCGCGCCGGACGACCAGTCGACATGGGGTGTCGGCCGGTCCACGTGCAGGGTCCTGGGCAGCACCTCGTGCCGGAGTGCCATCACCATCTTGATGACCCCGGCCGCGCCCGCCGCCGCCTGGGTGTGCCCGATGTTGGACTTGACGGCGCCGAGCCACAGGGGCGATTCCTCGGACCGGCCCTGCCCGTAGGTCGCCAGCAGTGCCTGTGCTTCGATCGGGTCGCCGAGGCCGGTGCCGGTGCCGTGGGCCTCCACCGCGTCCACGTCGGCCGGCGACAGCCGCGCGCTGCGCAGCGCCTGGCGGATGACGCGCTCCTGGGAGGGCCCGTTGGGCGCGGTCAGGCCGTGGCTGGCGCCGTCCTGGTTGACGGCACTGCCACGGACCACGGCGAGGACGGGGTGCCCGTGGCGCCGGGCGTCCGAGAGGCGTTCGACCAGCAGCAGTCCGACGCCCTCGGCGAATCCGGTGCCGTCCGCGGCGGCGGCGAAGGAGCGGCAGCGGCCGTCCTCGGAGAGCCCCCGCTGCCGGCTGAACTCGGTGAAGATGCCGGGGGCGGTGATGACGGTGACACCGCCGGCGAGGGCGAGTGCGCATTCGCCGCTGCGCAGCGACTGGACGGCCAGGTGCAGCGCGACCAGCGAGGACGAGCAGGCGGTGTCGACGGTGACGGCCGGCCCTTCGAGGCCGAAGGTGTAGGCGACCCGGCCGGAGGCGACGCTCGTGGTGCTGCCGGTCAGCAGATAGCCCTCGTAGCCGTCGGGGACCTCCTGGGGGCGGCGGGCGTAGTCCTGGGCGATGGTGCCGACGAAGACGCCGGTCCGGCTGCCCTTCAGGGTGGCCGGGTCGATACCGGCGCGCTCGATCGCCTCCCAGGACGTCTCCAGGAGGAGCCGCTGCTGCGGATCCATGGCCTCCGCCTCGCGCGGGCTGATGCCGAAGAAGTCCGCGTCGAAGCGGTCGGCGCCGGTCACGAAGCCGCCGGCGCGGGCGTAGGTGGTGCCGGGCTTGTCGGGGTCGGGGTCGTAGAGCCCGGCCAGGTCCCAGCCCCGGTCGGTGGGGAAGTCGCCGATGGCGTCGCCGTCCGCGGCGATGAACCGCCACAGATCCTCCGGGGAGTGCACCCCGCCGGGGAACCGGCAGCCCATGCCGACGATGGCGATCGGCTCCTGGTCCTTGTCCTCGACGTCCCGCAGCCGCCTTCTGACCTGCTTCAGTTCCGTCGTCGCCCGCTTGAGGTAGTCGCGGAGCTTTTCCTCTTGTGCCGATTGAGCCATGGCGGCAAACCCCTTCAAGGTGGCCAGGTCTTTGTCAGGTCCGACTGCTTCGGGAGATGACTGCTTCAGGAGATGCCGAGCTCGTCGTCGAGGGCGTCGAACAGTTCGTCGTCGGTCGCCGCTGTCAGGTCCTCGTCCAGGGCGGTCTCATCGGGTGCCGCGCGCAGGTCGTTCCACTTCCACAGCAGAGCCTGCAGGCGGGCGCCGATCTTCTCGTGGGTGGCCGCGTCGACCGCCGTGCCGTCGGGCCCGGAGGGTTCCGGGGCGGCGGATGCGGCGGACCGGTCGAGCAGGGTCCGCTCCAGTCGTTCGATCTCCGCCAGCAGGGAGGTGTCGGGGTCGTGGCCGTCGGGGGCGAGTTCGCCGCGCAGCCGCTCGGCGAGTGCTTCGAGGGTGGGGTGGTCGAAGACCAGGGTCGTCGGCAACCGCAGCCCGGAGGCGCTGGCCAGCCGGTTGCGCAGCTCCACGGACGTCAGCGAGGTGAAACCGAGGTCCTTGAACCCGCGGTCGGCCTCCACCTTGTTCGGGTTGCCGTGCCCCAGTACCGCGGCGACCTCGCCGCGCACCAGCTCCAGTACCTTTTCCCGCTGTTGGGACACGTCGAGGCCGACGAGCGCCCGCGCCCAGACGGAGCCGGAGGTTCCGTGGTGCCCGCCCTGGTCGCTCACGACACGGCGGGACGAGGTACGGACCAGGCCGCGGAAGACGGCGGGCGTCGGACCGGACGTGGCGGCGGCCCGCAGGGCCGAGGTGTCGACCCGCGCCGCGAGCAGGTACGCCCGGTCCGCCGACAAGGACGCGTCGAGGAGCGCGAGTCCGGCGTCCGCGGCCATCGGCGCCACGCCGGAGCGGGCCATCCTGGCCACATCGGCGCTGCTCATGGCACTGGTCATGCCGCTGTCGTCCGCCCACAGTCCCCAGCCGAGGGAGAGCGCCCGCAGGCCGGTGGCCCGCCGGTGGTGTGCCAGGCCGTCGAGGAAGGCATTGGCCGCCGCGTAGTTGGCCTGTCCGGGGCTGCCGAGGGTGCCGGCGGCCGAGGAGAAGAGGACGAAGGCGGCCAGGTCCGAGTCCCGTGTCAACTCGTGCAGATGCCAGGCCGCTGCCACCTTGGGCCGCAGTACCGAGGCCACCTGCTCATGGGTCAGCCCGGCGACGATGCCGTCGTCCAGCACTCCAGCGGTGTGCACCACGGCCGTCAGCGGATGCTCGGCCGGTACGGACGCCAGCAACGTGGCCACGTCCTCCCGTTCGGCCATGTCGCAGGCCACCACCCGTACGCGCGCGCCCAGGCCGGTCAGTTCCGCCCTCAGCTCGGAGGCGCCCTCGGCGGCGGGACCACGACGGCTGGTCAGCAGCAGCCGCCGCACTCCGTGCTCGGTCACCAGATGCCTGGCCACCAGGGCACCGAGGGTGCCCATGGCGCCGGTCACCAGGACCGTTCCGGTTCCGAAGGGCGCGCTCGCGGCGGCCGGCGGTGCCGTGATCCGGGCCAGTCTCGGCACATGGAGCCGGCCGGACCGCAGGGCGATCTGGGGCTCGTCCGCCTCCAGGGCCGCGGTGACGGCCCCGGCGAGGGAGCCGTACTCGCCGGGATCGGCGTCGAGGAGGAGGAAGCGGCCGGGGTTCTCCGTCTGCGCCGAGCGCAGCAGCCCCCATACCGCCGCGGTGGCGGGATCCGGGCTGTGTCCTCCGGGCACTCCCGTGACCGCGCCCCGGGTGACGACCACCAGGCGGGACCGTTCGAACTTCTCGTCCGCGAGCCACTCCTGAAGCGTGTCGAGCACGTCGAGGAGCAGGGTGTGGGTCCGCGCGGCAAGGTCCTCGCCGCGGTCACCGCCACCGGCCGCTCCGTCGCCGTGGGCCGCCGGGCCCGCCACCGGCAGCAGTACGACTGTCGGTACCTCGTCCCCGATGTCGTGCGGCGCGTCGTACTCCACCACGTCCAGCCCGTCCGTCTTGAGCTGTCCCGCGATCGCGTACGCCTGTGCCTCGCCGAGCACCGCCCACCGGCCCTCGAACGCGGGTGGCGCGCTCTGCGCCGCGGGCAGTGGCACCCAGCCCAACTCGAACAGCGCATCGCCGTTCCGGCCACCCGCCCCGCTCCGTGCGAGCCGTGCGAGCTGTTCGCGCGGCACCGGACGCAGCGTCAGCGACGCGAGCGAGGCGACCGGGGCCCCGGTGAGGTCGTACGCCTCCAGGGACACCGTGCCCGCTTCGGCGGCAGGAGCGATCCTGACCCGGAGCGCGGTGGCACCGGAGGCCCGCAGGGTCGCCCCCGTCCAGATGAACGGCACCACCGGTCCGTCCGCCGGCCCCGGTACGAGGCGTTCGGCGGCCGGGAGCTGCAGGGCGTGCAGGGCGGTCTGGAGCAGCGCGGGGTGGAGGCCGAAGCGTGCGACGCCGTCCGTCGCCTCTTCGGGCAGTGCCACCTCGGCGTAGATCTCCTCGCCGAGCCGCCAGGCGGCCCGCAGCCCCTGGAACACCGGTCCGTAGCCGTAGCCCTCGGCCGCACGCTCCGCGTAGAAGCCGTCGACGGACAGCGGCTGTGCCGCGCGTGGCGGCCACTCCGAGTCGTCCGGGGCGGCGTCCGGGGCCGGCGGCCCGTCGGGGCCGAGCAGTCCCTCGGCGTGGTGGGTCCACGGCTGTGCGCCGTCATCGGCCTGTCCGGAGTCGGGGCGGGCATGCACTCCCAGGGGGCGCCTGCCCTCACTGTCCGGCTCACCGACGGTGACCTGAAGCTGAACGCCGCCGTGCTCGGGAAGAGCGAGCGGGGCGTGCAGGGTCAGTTCCTCGACGCGCGCGCAGCCGGTCGTCTCTCCCGCGTGCAGGGCGAGTTCCAGGAACAGTGATCCGGGGACGAGAGAGGTGCCCAGTACCTCGTGGTCGGCGAGCCAGGGGTGGCCGTCGAGCGACAGCCGGCCGGTGAACACCACTCCGTCGCCGTCGGCGCGTTCGAGGGCGGCGGACAGCAGCGGGTGTCCGGCGTCGGCCAGTCCGGCCGTCGTCCAATCACCGGTGCGAGGCGTGGCGTTCAGCCAGTAGCTCTGCCGTTGGAAGGGGTAGGTCGGCAGTTCGGCACGGCGCCCCGTGACCGGCGGCAGCACGGCGGCCCAGTCCACCGTCACACCTCGGGCCCACGCCTGCCCCACGGAGGTCAGGAACCGCCCCCAGCCGCCTTCGTCGCGCCGCAGCGAACCGACGACGACGGCCCGGCCACCGGTGTCCTCGATGGTCTCCTCCAGCCCCATCGCGAGCACGGGGTGGGCGCTGGACTCGACGAAGGTGCCGAATCCTTCCGCGACCAGCGTCCGCACGGCCGTCTCGAACTCGACCGTCTGCCGCAGGTTGCG
>NZ_JBIBUU010000042.1:0-9990 GCF_043079735.1 Streptomyces sp. NPDC015144
TGCATGTATTAGGCACGCCGCCAGCGTTCGTCCTGAGCCAGGATCAAACTCTCCGATAAAGAGTAAGATTAGCTCATTGCTAAACTCTAGCTTTTGTTACTTGTTTTGTTTCTATAACGAAAGTTATAAAAACGATTATTGTTGACGTTTGTTTGTTCAGTTTTCAAAGAGCAATTTAATGTTGCTGTTAGGAGCAACTTTTATATAATAACACAGCATTTCACCGTGGTCAACTTCTACGAACAAACTTTTTTAAAAAAAGAAAGAATGTTTTTTTCGAATTAGCGACATCTACTAATATACCATTCGCATTCGTGGAAGTCAACTTCTTTTTAGAGGTTTCTACTAGTTGAAATGTTTTTCTATTCTACATAATAAACTCTCTTACAGCAATAGATAGTTCAACGTTAATAATTCCGATAAAAAAGAACAAGAACCAATATGGTTTTTGTTCTTTTAATTTAATATCATTTTTCCCCTGCGATCATTTAGTTCCTGCATTATTGCTTCTTTCTTTGAATTCCATAAATCTAAAGCATCATCTTCATTCATGTATTTACTAAAAGTTTTTAAAGCTTCCGGTTTCATCATCCAGTCTGTTAAAAATTCTACTCTTTTGATTTTACGTTTTGGTATATGACTGTTAACAAAATCTTGAATGGCATCATCTGAAGGATTTATCTCAATAATGTTTTTATCTATCTCATTCTTTAATTTGTACGTGATAAACCCTATTGGATTTTCTATTTTATGATCATCTCTAATTGACTCCATCACTTGAATTACATTTCTTTTCCCATAATTCAACCAACTTTGTATAGTTTTATTCGGAACTTTAACTCCTAAATCACTCGCCAAACTTTTAATATCTTTAATATCGTCTTTAGAAACAACAAAAAGATCATTTTCAAGTTCTTCTGTATCTAACACTGCATTTTGACTGGAATGAGATATCGGAATAGGTAAAGGTTGAATAATAGAATCTTTGGTTTTTATAAAGAATTTAATTTCTTTAACTGCCCTTCCTTGTTTTATCTCTTGAAATTCAAATGTGATATCTGATTTTTTATTTATCTGTTTTTGAGAAGGGAGTATTACACGCTGTTTAAAGTTTCCGTAAGCAGGATATATACTTGTTGCGCCCAACTTATGTCTTAGGTCCTCCATAGTGAGGGTTCTTTCTTGTAGACGTTCATATTGCTTAAGCAGTTCATATATCCTTATAGAATAATGCCCCTTTAGTTTACTTACGTTTTTTAAATGATACGATGTAAATTCCTTTTTCAACTCTAATAAATAAGGGGTAAGAAACTTATGTAGTGTAAGCTCGATTGTCCCCTTTTTATAGTTATAATCAGCTTGGGATAACCATTGAACTTGTACTAATCTTTCTTCGAATCTTATTTCATAAATTTTAGCTAACATATTCCTCGTAATTTCTTCTAGTTCCTTATACCTTGTATTACTGTTTCCGCCAATCAATTTTATGAAATCTTTGATTGTGAAAGTGTAAGATTGAAATTCCTTATCATTTGGTTGAACTAAACTAATAAGGGTTAAGATGATTTTTTGTTCTATCTCGTTTAATTTATATGCTGCTTCAATAAGCTGATTTGATTTCGTAATTAAGTTGTCTGCACTTATCTTGGATCCCATATTAAAACTCCTTTTTATTGATCATTCTAAAATATAACAAAAAACACAAATGAGAGTCTACTTGTGTTATATTTCAGAAAATTTAAAACACACACTCGATAAACGAAGTTTTTATTTTTTTAAAATATTCTTAATTACCAAAATAATAAAAAAACAAGTTTTTACAAATCTCTCTTGTTTTGATTGTTTTATCAATTATTTGTTTTAATTGTTTTAATTGTTTTAATTGTTTTAGGAGGTAAAAAACCCTTATGTATCAAGGGTTTGAGGGACCTAACTATAACAAAAACTGAGTGAACTATAACAAAAACTGAGTGAACTATAACAAAAACTGAGTGAACTATAACAAAAACTGAGTCACAACTATAACAAAAACTGAGTGAACTATAACAAAAACTGAGTGAACTATAACAAAAACTGAGTGAACTATAACACCTAATTTTTAGGTGTTATAGTTCACTTTTTTAGAGGATTTTCAATTAATTTCCTAGAAAGTATAAAAAAAGAAAGAAAAGAAGAAAGGAAGAAAGGAAGAAAAGAACGTTGGAAGAAGGAGGGATCATTTTTGGCGATTACAATTACTATGGGGATACAAAAAGGTGGTTGTGGAAAATCAACTACTGCAGGCATACTATCATATTTACTAAGTAGAGATGGTTATAAGGTGTTGGCAATCGATCTGGATTCTCAAGGGAACTTAACAGAACTATTATCTAATCAACCTTCCAATGAATTCATTGGAAAATCAGTACTAGAAGCTATGCAGAAACAAGATGTAAAAAAGTATATTCTACCTATAGAGAAAAATTTAGATTTGTTGCCTGCTACAAATTTTTTAGCTACATTCCCCAGGTGGATATATACCGGAAAGACTTATAAAGGCGATACAATTCCTTTTAAAGGAACTCCTAGTTTAATTCTAGATAAAAGTTTAGATGGAATCAGAAATGAGTATGATTTCATTATTATTGATACGCCACCTTCTTTATCAGAACAAACAACTAATGCCCTATGTGCTAGTGAGTATGTAGTGGTATTATTCGAGTGCTCTAACTGGTGCTATTCAGCAATACCTAACTTTATGGAGTCTGTCACAAGTGCTAAAAATCATGGTAATAGAAATACTGAAGTAATAGGGATTCTAAGAACATTGAATGACTTAAGAAGAAGTGATGCTAAGGCCTTTAATGAAATGATCACAGAGGATTACCCTGATGAAGTTTTTAAAACGGTTATTACTAGAAGAGCTCCTATTGGTCGTTTAGCCTTATATGGGTTTAATAAAAACTCAGAATTAAAGCAGGCTTTACTACAATATGAAGAATTTTATAAGGAGTTGATTAAACGTGTCCAAAGTAAACGATATAAAAAATATGAAACGTCTTCAGAAACAGATTACTCCTTCCCAGGCTCTCGCTGAAGAGATTAGTGAGGAAAAAGCTTCTACACTACAACTGATAAGAAAACGAGTCTCATTCGATTTACGAACAGACTTACATAAAGAGTTAAAAATGCAATCTTTATTACAAGAAAAAAACATCTATATATTAATTGAAGAAGCATTAGAGGACTATTTAAATAATATCGGTAAATAATTTGATGCATCCAAACTTGGGTACGTAAAATTATTTTTAATAGTAGTTAACATAATGCGTCTTATCCCAAGCAGCACCCCAAACAAAAGACGGAATCCGGCCATATTCGGGCAAATTCTGTCTTTTTCCCTTCGGGAAATAATCAAAAATGAAGACTATAATTCAAAAACACTATCTCTTTATTTCTTCTATTTCCTCCTGGATCCTATTCCATTATCTATTTGACATTCCAAACATTTTTGAAGCATGGACAATGCTTATAATGCTGTATGGAGTATCTATATGTCTATTTTCTTTGCTTATCTATCCTTTTAAAAAAAGAGCATAAGGAAACCTGATATCACCTTCTGATAAAAGGTGATGAATAGTCGGTGCCTATTAGGTTTCAAGGAGTTTAAATTGATATCACTTTTTGGCTCGGGAGATATAGTGTAGATATACCGTAATATCTCTAGAGATATAGTTGTATTCCAAAATTTTCATTGGATTTTTCCTGTCTTTGCACAAACAACGCTAAAAGATTTTTTTCTTTTAGCGTTGTTTCGAGTTGTGATATGGATACATTAGAACGATATATTTGCGCTTTATTGTCCAATTCTTTTCATCCTTTTTAAAAAGAAATATCTAATATCAGTTTTAAAATATAAAAAACGAATAGAATTTCCATTGTCGAACGTCTTTAGGCTTTTATATTCGATCTATAATACTGTCCTTTTTCTAAAAACGAACTTAACTAAGGGAAGTACCTAAAATCAGCTAAAATAGCCCCTGAAACGTTCTAAATCTGAATTCACTTTAAGCTTACCCATCGGTTGATGTTAACTTTAAAAAGACAATTAAATACTAAACAACCTATCCTAGTGTATCGTTAATAAAAGTTTTTTGTATTGCTTCTTCTAGTTCGAATTGTTCCATCCTGGATTTTGCATATCTTTTAGTAACATTTATATCTTTATGTCCAGCAAGTTTCGAGACAACTTCTAAGCCTATTCCTTTATCTATAAGCTTTTGACAAAAAGTATGTCTTAATTTATGCGGATGAACATTATACTTTTTCAACATATATTGAATCGATCTTTCTGTTAATCGTTCATTAGATTTTGAAGTAAATAAAGCATCCTCACTATAAAAAGAGTCACAGTATTTAAGAAGATATTTCTTAGCTTCTTCCGATAATGGAATATACCTTTCTTCACCAGTTAACCCATTTCTAACGGTTAATTGCCTTTTTCTAATATCAATATTCGACTTATTTAGAGAACATAATTCCGAAACTCTAATACCTGTATGAAGTAATAAGTAAACAATAGCTATATTTCTTTCGTGACCATCATTTTTCACTTCTTGAAGTAATTGATTGTATTCATAAGGAGTTAGTATTTCCAATTCTCCCTTTTTTTCTATAGGCATAACTTTAATATCTAAAGTTATTTCTGGACGTTTCAAGAACTTAGCAAACGTTCTAATAGAGCCAAGTATTTTATCGATAGTTATTGGACTTTTGCGCTGTTGCTCTAAAAAAGAGAGATAATCTTGAACATCTTTTTGAGATATATTCTCTAAATAAGTAGGATATTTGTAGAGCCAGTCTTGAAATTTTTTCATTTCACGTTGATAAGTAGTGACTGTATTAACAGATTTCCCTTCTGTTTCAAGCCAGTCTGCAAATTGACTAATAACATTAGATTTTTGCACTTTATCACCCCTAAATCCAGACTTGGTACTTACTTAATATCTTAATTCATAAGAGGAAAGAAGTAAACTTCCACGATAAAATCAAAAAAAAGGATAGTAGTCTAATGACTACTATCCTTTTCGGTGCCTGGCGACGTCCTACTCTCACAGGGGGAGAGCCCCCAACTACCATCGGCGCTGAGAAGCTTAACTTCCGTGTTCGGTATGGGAACGGGTGTGACCTTCTCGCTATCGCCACCAGACTATTATGTTTTTATGAGTTGTTCTCTCAAAACTAAATCCTATAGGAAGAAAAACACAAGAACCAAGTAATCTTTTTAGTTAAGTCCTCGATCTATTAGTATTTGTCAGCTCCACGTGTCACCACGCTTCCACCTCAAACCTATCAACCTGATCATCTTTCAGGGATCTTACTAGCTTACGCTATGGGAAATCTCATCTCGAGGGGGGCTTCATGCTTAGATGCTTTCAGCACTTATCCCTTCCGCACATAGCTACCCAGCTATGCCTTTGGCAAGACAACTGGTACACCAGCGGTGCGTCCATCCCGGTCCTCTCGTACTAAGGACAGCTCCTCTCAAATTTCCTACGCCCACGACGGATAGGGACCGAACTGTCTCACGACGTTCTGAACCCAGCTCGCGTACCGCTTTAATGGGCGAACAGCCCAACCCTTGGGACCGACTACAGCCCCAGGATGCGATGAGCCGACATCGAGGTGCCAAACCTCCCCGTCGATGTGGACTCTTGGGGGAGATAAGCCTGTTATCCCCGGGGTAGCTTTTATCCGTTGAGCGATGGCCCTTCCATGCGGAACCACCGGATCACTAAGCCCGACTTTCGTCCCTGCTCGACTTGTAGGTCTCGCAGTCAAGCTCCCTTGTGCCTTTACACTCTACGAATGATTTCCAACCATTCTGAGGGAACCTTTGGGCGCCTCCGTTACTTTTTAGGAGGCGACCGCCCCAGTCAAACTGCCCACCTGACACTGTCTCCCACCCCGATAAGGGGTGCGGGTTAGAATGTCAATACAGCCAGGGTAGTATCCCACCAATGCCTCCACCGAAGCTGGCGCTCCGGCTTCCAAGGCTCCTACCTATCCTGTACAAGCTGTACCAAAATTCAATATCAGGCTACAGTAAAGCTCCACGGGGTCTTTCCGTCCTGTCGCGGGTAACCTGCATCTTCACAGGTACTATAATTTCACCGAGTCTCTCGTTGAGACAGTGCCCAGATCGTTACACCTTTCGTGCGGGTCGGAACTTACCCGACAAGGAATTTCGCTACCTTAGGACCGTTATAGTTACGGCCGCCGTTTACTGGGGCTTCAATTCAGAGCTTCGCGCGAACGCTAACCCCTCCTCTTAACCTTCCAGCACCGGGCAGGTGTCAGCCCCTATACTTCGCCTTACGGCTTCGCAGAGACCTGTGTTTTTGCTAAACAGTCGCCTGGGCCTATTCACTGCGGCTCTCTCGGGCTTGCACCCAAAAGAGCACCCCTTCTCCCGAAGTTACGGGGTCATTTTGCCGAGTTCCTTAACGAGAGTTCTCTCGCTCACCTTAGGATTCTCTCCTCGCCTACCTGTGTCGGTTTGCGGTACGGGCACCTTGAATCTCGCTAGAGGCTTTTCTTGGCAGTGTGGAATCAGGAACTTCGGTACTATATTTCCCTCGCCGTCACAGCTCCGCCTTCACGGTAATGGGATTTGCCTCATTACCAGCCTAACTGCTTGGACGTGCTAATCCAACAGCACGCTTACCCTATCCTCCTGCGTCCCCCCATCGCTCAAACGATTCATAAGGTGGTACAGGAATATCAACCTGTTGTCCATCGCCTACGCTCTTCAGCCTCGGCTTAGGTCCCGACTAACCCTGAGTGGACGAGCCTTCCTCAGGAAACCTTAGGCATTCGGTGGATGAGATTCTCACTCATCTTTCGCTACTCATACCGGCATTCTCACTTCTAAGCGCTCCACCAGTCCTTACGGTCTAGCTTCAACGCCCTTAGAACGCTCTCCTACCACTGACATCATAGATGTCAATCCACAGCTTCGGTGATACGTTTAGCCCCGGTACATTTTCGGCGCAGAGTCACTCGACCAGTGAGCTATTACGCACTCTTTAAATGGTGGCTGCTTCTAAGCCAACATCCTGGTTGTCTAAGCAACTCCACATCCTTTTCCACTTAACGTATACTTTGGGACCTTAGCTGGTGGTCTGGGCTGTTTCCCTCTTGACTACGGATCTTATCACTCGCAGTCTGACTCCCAAGGATAAGTATTTGGCATTCGGAGTTTGTCTGAATTCGGTAACCCGATGGGGGCCCCTAGTCCAAACAGTGCTCTACCTCCAATACTCTTACCTTGAGGCTAGCCCTAAAGCTATTTCGGAGAGAACCAGCTATCTCCAAGTTCGATTGGAATTTCTCCGCTACCCACACCTCATCCCCGCACTTTTCAACGTGCGTGGGTTCGGGCCTCCATCCAGTGTTACCTGGACTTCACCCTGGACATGGGTAGATCACCTGGTTTCGGGTCTACGACCACATACTCTATCGCCCTATTCAGACTCGCTTTCGCTGCGGCTCCGTCTCTTCAACTTAACCTTGCATGTAATCGTAACTCGCCGGTTCATTCTACAAAAGGCACGCTATCACCCATTAATGGGCTCTAACTACTTGTAGGCACACGGTTTCAGGATCTATTTCACTCCCCTTCCGGGGTGCTTTTCACCTTTCCCTCACGGTACTGGTTCACTATCGGTCACTAGGGAGTATTTAGCCTTGGGAGATGGTCCTCCCTGCTTCCGACGGGATTTCTCGTGTCCCGCCGTACTCAGGATCCACTCAGGAGGGAACGAAGTTTCGACTACAGGGTTTTTACCTTCTGTGACTGGCCTTTCCAGACCTATTCATCTACCCCGTTCCTTTGTAACTCCATGTAGAGTGTCCTACAACCCCAAGAGGCAAGCCTCTTGGTTTGGGCTAATCCCGTTTCGCTCGCCGCTACTAAGGGAATCGCGTTTGCTTTCTCTTCCTCCGGGTACTTAGATGTTTCAGTTCCCCGGGTCTGCCTTCAGTTACTCTATGTATTCAAGTAACGATACTATCCCATTACGGATAGTGGGTTTCCCCATTCGGAAATCTCCGGATCAAAGCTTACTTACAGCTCCCCGAAGCATATCGGTGTTAGTCCCGTCCTTCATCGGCTCCTAGTGCCAAGGCATCCACCGTGCGCCCTTTCTAACTTAACTTGATTTGGCTAAAGATGTTACTCTTTACCCTAATTCTTCTATTTACATAGAGAATCTAAGATGGCGATTACTCGGTTTTATCTTGGTTTTTCTTCTATATGATTTAGTTTTCAAAGAACAATTTTATATCATGAGGAATTGCTCCCTCAAAACTGAACAACAAACTATCAACAATCTATGAATGGAATAAATCCATTTTTCCTTAGAAAGGAGGTGATCCAGCCGCACCTTCCGATACGGCTACCTTGTTACGACTTCACCCCAATCATCTATCCCACCTTAGGCGGCTGGCTCCCAGAAGGGTTACCCCACCGACTTCGGGTGTTACAAACTCTCGTGGTGTGACGGGCGGTGTGTACAAGGCCCGGGAACGTATTCACCGCGGCATGCTGATCCGCGATTACTAGCGATTCCAGCTTCATGTAGGCGAGTTGCAGCCTACAATCCGAACTGAGAATGGTTTTATGGGATTGGCTCGACCTCGCGGTTTTGCTGCCCTTTGTACCATCCATTGTAGCACGTGTGTAGCCCAGGTCATAAGGGGCATGATGATTTGACGTCATCCCCACCTTCCTCCGGTTTGTCACCGGCAGTCACCTTAGAGTGCCCAACTAAATGCTGGCAACTAAGATCAAGGGTTGCGCTCGTTGCGGGACTTAACCCAACATCTCACGACACGAGCTGACGACAACCATGCACCACCTGTCATCCTGTCCCCCGAAGGGGAACGTCCTATCTCTAGGATTGTCAGGAGATGTCAAGACCTGGTAAGGTTCTTCGCGTTGCTTCGAATTAAACCACATGCTCCACCGCTTGTGCGGGCCCCCGTCAATTCCTTTGAGTTTCAGCCTTGCGGCCGTACTCCCCAGGCGGAGTGCTTAATGCGTTTGCTGCAGCACTAAAGGGCGGAAACCCTCTAACACTTAGCACTCATCGTTTACGGCGTGGACTACCAGGGTATCTAATCCTGTTTGCTCCCCACGCTTTCGCGCCTCAGCGTCAGTTACAGACCAAAGAGTCGCCTTCGCCACTGGTGTTCCTCCACATCTCTACGCATTTCACCGCTACACGTGGAATTCCACTCTTCTCTTCTGCACTCAAGTCCCCCAGTTTCCAATGACCCTCCACGGTTGAGCCGTGGGCTTTCACATCAGACTTAAAGGACCGCCTGCGCGCGCTTTACGCCCAATAATTCCGGACAACGCTTGCCACCTACGTATTACCGCGGCTGCTGGCACGTAGTTAGCCGTGGCTTTCTGGTTAGGTACCGTCAAGGTACGAGCAGTTACTCTCGTACTTGTTCTTCCCTAACAACAGAGTTTTACGATCCGAAAACCTTCATCACTCACGCGGCGTTGCTCCGTCAGACTTTCGTCCATTGCGGAAGATTCCCTACTGCTGCCTCCCGTAGGAGTCTGGGCCGTGTCTCAGTCCCAGTGTGGCCGATCACCCTCTCAGGTCGGCTACGCATCGTCGCCTTGGTGAGCCGTTACCTCACCAACTAGCTAATGCGCCGCGGGCCCATCTGTAAGTGACAGCGTAAACCGTCTTTCAGCTTTCCTACATGAGTAGGAAAGGATTATCCGGTATTAGCTCCGGTTTCCCGAAGTTATCCCAGTCTTACAGGCAGGTTGCCCACGTGTTACTCACCCGTCCGCCGCTAACTTAAAAAGCAAGCTTTTTAAGTCCGCTCGACTTGCATGTATTAGGCACGCCGCCAGCGTTCGTCCTGAGCCAGGATCAAACTCTCCGATAAAGAGTAAGATTAGCTCATTGCTAAACTCTAGCTTTT
>NZ_JBIBUU010000043.1:0-9578 GCF_043079735.1 Streptomyces sp. NPDC015144
CACCGTCAGATCATCAGCGAAACGCCGGTCACCCGTCGCATCCGGCACATACTTCACACAGACAACGATCCTCAAGCTCACGCCGGCTCTCCTACCTGGTGCGGTTTGTACGGACGACGATATGGCACTCAGTACCCTCTGTAAAGGAACCTGGTGCCAGAACGGGCCTTCCGGTGTTACGTTCCCGGCATGACTGAAGCGCGCAGACCTGCCAAGAAGGCCCCGATGCGGGAGGTGCTCGCCGAGGCGGCCTTCCAGCTCTTCCTGGAGCGCGGCTTCGAGCGGACCACCGTGGACGACATCGTGGCGCGGGCGGGGGTCGGCCGCCGGTCGTTCTTCCGCTACTTCCCCTCCAAGGAGGACGCGGTCTTCCCGGACCACGAGCGGTGCCTGGCCGACATGACCGAGTTCCTGGCCGACGCCGGGGACGCCGACCCGGTGGACGCGGTGAGCGACGCGGCCCGGCTGGTGCTGCGCATGTACGCGGCCAACCCCGAGTTCTCCGTACAGCGTTACCGCCTCACCCGGGAGGTGCCGGGTCTGCGCACCTACGAACTGTCCGTGGTACGGCGGTACGAGCAGACGCTCGCCGGCTATCTGCGCGACCGGTACGGCGACGCGGAGGACGGGGCGCTGCGCGCCGAGGTCGTCGCCGCTTCCGTGGTGGCCGCGCACAACAACGGGCTGCGGACCTGGCTGCGTTCGGGTGGCGAGGGGGACGCGGAGGCCGCCGTCGACCACGCCCTGGGCATGGTGCGCCGGGTGTGGGGAAGCGGGGCCGGTACGAGTGCGCCGGCCGGGGGTGTCGTCGGGCCGGCGGGTGACGGCGAGGTGGTGGTGATGGTCGCCGCGAAGGGGGCCCCGATGTGGCGCGTGGTGCAGCAGATCGAGGCGGCCATCGGGTAGGAGCGAGCCCCCGGAAGCCATGTTCTGGCACTGAGTGTCTTTACGTTTCGGCACTCAGTGCCCTATGGTGCGGACGCGTCGACGCGCACGTACGGCGCGTCCGAGCCGAGCGCAGGGGGTCGACCGTGTCCCAGTCGTCGAATGGCACCGTGAAGGGCACCGCGGGGATGGTGCGGGAGGAAGCCGGCCTGAACTACCACCGGTGCCGATGGTGCGGCACGGCCTCCTTCCGGAAACTGCTCTGCCCGGTGTGCGCGTCGAGCGACCTGAAGCCCGAGCACAGCGACGGACAGGGCGTCGTCGTGCGGTCCGGCGTCGTCCACCGCTACACGGAGGCCGCCCGCAACGAGTCCCTCGTCCGGCTGCCGGAGGGCTTCGTCTTCCGCTGCCGCGTCGTGGGCGCGGCCCCGCACCGGGTGACGGTCGGCGCCCGGGTGCGCCCCGTCGCCGTCGAGGGACCGGACACCGGCGAAGTGGTCTTCGAACTCTGCGACCCGCCCCGCGAGGACTGGCTCTGACGGGACGCCCGTCGGACCCGGCATCCCGCGCTGAACCACCGGCGGGCGGGGCCTACCCGCCGGGCGTGGCCAGCAGCAGTGCCCGTGTCACCCGCCGCAGATGCACCACCACGTCATGGGAGCGCGCCAGGGCGACCCGCTGCGTGGGCTCCGGGTAGGACGTGCCGATGTTGTGGGTCGGGCGGGGGGTGGAGAGCCAGGTGCGGGCGGGGGAGGGGAGCGTGCGGAGGTCCAGGTAGTAGTCGGTGGCGGCGATCGTGTTCAGGAAGTGTTCGGTGGCGTTCCGGGCCGGGGCGCCGAGGGTGTAGACGGTGGTGGCGCCGTCGGGGGCCGAGGCGTTGAAGGAGCCGGTGCCGAAGGTCATGGCGATGCTGAGGTAGGACGTACCCAGCTCGTCGCGGAGGAAGGCGCCCTGCATGCGGGGGTAGCGGGGGTCGGAGGAGCGGTAGGCGAGGTGGCTGTTGTGGGCGGAGACGAGGATCTTCTCTCCGGTCGTCCCGTGCCACCAGGCGACGTTGTCGGCCATGAGGCGGTCGCGGTAGCCCATGGACGCCCGCAGGTCCGTGGGGTCGTCGAAGTCGAAGGCGTAGCCGCGGGCGGTCTGGTCGATGGCCCTGGCGTGCTGGAGGGCCCACGCGCGGGCCTGGCCGGCCGGGGCGGACGACGGCGCGTTGCGGGTGAGGAGGGAGAGCGCCGAGGACGTGCGGGAGGCGAGGGCACGGCGTTCGGCAAGGGGGCGGGTCAAGTAGTTCTTCATGTACGTGCCGGACGAGGTGGTGGGACGCAGGCCGCGGTAGAGCGCGGTGAGGCGGGGGAGCAGGCGGGGCTGGTGAAGGGCGGCGTAGCGCAGGACGCGGTCGTAGAGCTCCGGGCCCGCGTAGGCGAAGTCGTCGCCCAGGAAGCGCACCGGGTCCTTCGGGTGGTGGGTGTTCCACTTCCGGATCCACTCGACGAGGGAGAGGTATTCGCGCGTGTTCCACCAGGCGTACGTGTCCTGGAACTCCTCCCGCATGATGCGCCGAGGGTCGCCCTTGCCGGTGCGTACGTACGCGTCCAGCCGCAGGCCGGTGCTCCAGGACGTCTCCAGGGCGAAGGCGCGGAAGCCCTTCTCCTCCACCAGGTAGCGCAGCACGCGGTGCTTCATGGTGAAGAACTCGTGCGAACTGTGCGTCGCCTCGCCGAGGCCCACCACCTTCGCGTCGCCCACGATCCGCCCGAGCGGGCGCAGGTCGTCGAGGCCGCCGGTGGGGTCGGTGGTGCGCAGCGCGTGGGCGTGGTGGGCCGCCGCAAGGCGGGCCCGATCCTCGGGTGGCGGGAGCGTGGTCGCGATGAGGCCCGCGGCGCAGAGGAGGAGGGTGAGGATGATCAGAAGTCGGTTCCGAGCCATGGGGCAAGCGTGCGGTTCTGGCGCGCATCAGAGAATCCGGCACACCCCCGCATGGGCCAGCCGCTCTCCGGACCATCCTCGTACCGCTAAACCGGTAGGTGCGGTTCCGGCTCCAGGGCGGTTCGCGCGACCCGCCCGGCCTCCGGGACGAGATAGAAGTGGTCGCCTTCGAGGACCGTGAGGGTGAAGGGGCCCGATGTCGCGGTGCGCCACTCCTCGGCCTCCCCAGGGGTGACCTGGGGGTCGTCGGAGCCGATGAGGGCGTGGACGGCCGCGCGCAGCGGGGGTGTGCCGGCGGCGAGGTGGTAGCGGTCGATCAGGCGGTAGTCGTTGGCGATGACGGGGAGGAGCAGCGCGCGCAGATCCGGGTCCTCGAAGACCGCGGTCTGGGTGCCGCCGAGCGCCAGGACAGCCGCCAGGACCTCCTCGTCCGTGCGGGCGAGGGTGCGGGGGGGAGCGCTGCGGGGCGCGTCCGGAAACACACAGACGAGTGACGTGGGTGGCACCCGTTTGCTCGATGCGCAGCAGCGTCTCGTGTGCGACGGCGGCGCCCATGCTGTGGCCGAAGAACACGGTGGGCAGCGGGGGGAGGGCCAGCAGCTCGTCGACGAGCGCCGGCACCAGCTCCCCCATCGTCGTGGCCAACGGGTCGCGCATGCGGTTCTCGCGTCCCGGGTACTGCACGGCGAGCAGCTCGGTGCCCGGCGGGGCGTACTGGCGCCAGCCGCGGTAGAAACTGGCCGCGCCGCCCGCGTGGGGAAAGCAGACCAGGCGATGGGTGGGCGCGGTGGGAGTGGTGTGGCGGGTGAGGGAGGAGGTGGGCATGCGGAGAGTTCCGTTTCTTCAGCCGAGAAGGGCCTCGCCCAGCGGGGTGAGGCTGTGGACCGCCAGGTTCTGGCGGCGCTCCGTCGTCACGAACCCGGCGCGGCGGAGGATCGTGAGGTGCTTGCTGGCGGACGGGCTGGAGATGCGGAGCCGGTCGGCGACCTGGCCCGTGGAGCCGGTCTCCCGCAGCGCCCCCAGGACGTCCGCCCGGGTCCGGCCGAGCAGCGCGGGCAGGGCCGATTCGCCTTCCTGGCCCTGCCACAGCGCGGCTGCCGGCTCCGCCTCGGGGACGACGTTGTAGACCAGGACCGGTGTGCCCCGCCAGCCCATGCTGTCGTCGATCAGGATCGGGTGCGGGGCGAAGAGGGAGGGGGCGAGTGCCATGCCCTGGCCGGCCAGGTTGGTGCGCCGGGGCGGCTGGGCGGTGTCGACGCGGAGCAGGGGGGCTTCCCACCGTATGGCGCTGTGACGGTTGTTGAGGATCTGCTCGACACCCCCGTCCAGCATCTCCCGTCCGCAGGCTTCCCGTTCAGCCATCAGTAACCGATGAATTCCGTCCCAGAACGGCTCCACCGCCACCCGGTGGAACGCGTCCGTTTCAGGTGGAATCGGCGAGGTCAGCGTTTCCACCAGAGAGGTGGAGCGCGTCTTCGGCAGTTTGATTCCGGCCCGTCGTAATCTGCTCCGCGCGGTGCGGCGCCATTCAGAAAGGGTGCCGCGCTGCTCTTTCGCCAACTGCCCCCAGGCCAGATGTGTTTCGAAGGCCGATCCCAGCGTTCCGATGATGCGGATACGGGCCAAATCCTCCAGGCCGAGGCATATGTCCAACATGGCGAACCGCTCCCCGTTTGGTCAATCCGAGACTGTATCGACGCTATATCGATGTGCGGAGTGTCAGCGCCATTTCATGGAAACGTTGAGACTTCTGTAGCCCTGAACCAGATTCGATCGAATCCAGCGCACCTCGCCAGCCGGTTCGACCGACCGTGCCTCGGCCGTCAATTGGGTCAGCAGCTCCTTCAGTTCGAGCCGGGCCAGCGCCGCGCCCAGGCAGTGGTGCGGGCCGGTGCCGAATCCCAGGTGGCGGTTGGGGGTGCGGTCCGGCACGAAGCGGTGCGGGTCGGCGAAGAGCCGCTCGTCGCGATTGGCCGCCGCCAGCCAGGCCACCACCGCCTGGCCCGCGCGGATCTGCCGGCCGCCGATCTCGCAGTCCTCGGTGGCCACCCGCAGCACGTGTGCCGCGGGGGAGGTCCAGCGGACCACCTCCTCGACCGCCCGGTCCGCCAGCTCCGGATCGGCGCGCAGCGCGTCGAGGGCGCCGGGGAACGACTGGAAGGCGTGGAAGGCGCCGGTGATCGAGTGCCGGGTGGTCTCGTTCCCGCCGATCAGTACGTTGTCGCAGTTGATCAGCACGTCCTCGGTGCTGAGCCGGCCGTCCGCCAGCAGCGCGCTGACCAGGTCGGTGCCGGGCTCCTTCTGGCGGCGCTCGATCAGTTCGTGGAAGTAGAAGAGGATCTCGGTGTGCGCCTCGGCGGGGGTCATCTTGTCGAAGCTGCTCTCCTCCCCGCCGAAGGCGTGGTTGGTGAGCTGGATCAGGTGCTCGCGCTCGCTGAGCGGTACACCGATCACTTCGCACACGATCGCGGCGGGGAGCCGCGGGCCCACGGTGAGTGCGATATCGGTGGTTTCCTCCGAGCGGAGCCGTTCGACGATCTCGCGTACTTCCTGCTGGAGAACGGAATGCAGTTCGGGGGCGCGCAGGCGCGAGAGAAACGGTCCGATGAGCCGCTTCAGAACGGAATGCCAGTCCCCTTCGCTGACCACCAGCATGCGGCCGCCGGAATGGTCGGCATGGTCGGCGTCGAATCCGATCATCATGCCGTACTCGGAGGTGAAAGGCGCTTTGGGGGAGAGGACGGCGGAGACGTCGCGGTGGGAGAAGACGGACCAGAAACCGGACGGGGAATTTCCGGGTTCGCTCCAGATCTTCGCGTCCGACCGGATGTACTCCTCCCACATGCCGAAACGGGCTTCGGTGGTGTAAAGGTCGGGACTGGCCAGATCAATAGTCATGCCGAGCGGTCTCCATCTGTCTGTCGGAGGGGGAGGAGTGAGCGGCACCGGCACCGGTACCGGCACCGCGGGGTCACACCGTGTCCGGTGCCGGCGCCGGTGCCGGCTCCGGCGACGCGTCCGCCACGGGTTCCGGTACGTCGCGCAGGGCGGGGCTGAGCGTGGTCAGCAGGGCGACGACGGCCATCACGCACGCGCAGCCCAGCAGCCCGGCGGAGCGGCCCGTCAGATCCAGCACGATGCCGCCCGCGAGCGGAGCCACCGCGCCGCCGCCCCCACTCGCGACGGCGGCGGCGCCGACCACCCGGCCCCGATGGCTGTCCGGGGTGAATGCCAACTGCTGCGTGGTGAAGAAGGCGTTCGCGGTGGGCGCCACGAAGGCCACCGCGCCGAGCAGCACCCCCGGCGTCCAACTGCCGGGCAGCACGGCGATCCCGACGGTGAGCACCACGAACGCCCACAGGACGACGTAGACCGGCAGGGCCCCGCCCAGCAGCCGCTGGAGGAGCGGTGCCGCCAGGGCGCCGAGCAGGCCGCCCACTCCCAGCAGCGCGGCCATGAGCCCGATGAGACCGGTGCTCATCCCGCTGATCCGTGCCGACGCGATCACGATGAAATAGATGACGCCGAAGAAGAAGTTGGTCGCCGTCGCGCAGGCCAGCCCTACGCGCAGGAACGGATGGCGCGCGATCCAGCGGACCCCTTCCAGGAGTCCCCGCCCGCCCGCACCGGACCGGTCGTCGGCGGGGCGGACCGGCGGCTGCCGCTTCAGGAACAGCAGCAGCACCAGACCGGCCAGGTGCGCGAGACACCCCACGGCGAACGGGAAGGCGCTTTTCACCGCCAGCAGGAATCCGCCCGCGGAGGTACCGGCGAGCTGGCCCCCGTACGTCCGCGCCGCGTTCATCGCCACCGCGTCGGAGAGCCGCTCGGGGGCCACCAGGCTCGGGATCATGGCGTCGCCCGCCGCCATCGTCAGAGCGGTGGCCGCGCCGTTGACCAGGGCGATCCCGATCAACGCCGGCATCGAGACGGCGTTCGCCCACAGCAGCAGGGCCAGGGAGCCGAAGACGGCGACCAGGGCGGCCTGGCACCACAGCATCACGGTCCTGCGGTCGTACCGGTCGGCGACGGCTCCGGCGGGCAGCCCCGCCAGCAGCATCGCCGTCGCGTCCACGAACCCGATGATCCCGGCCTGCGAGGGCGAGCCGGTGAGCGCGAGCACGATCAGCGGCAGCACGATCAGGGAGGTGCTGTAGGCGAACTCGGCGAACGCCGAGCTCATCCACAGCAGCGTGAAGCCGCCCTTCGGACCCTTCTCCGCGGTCCTGCCCGGCATCAGCCGAGCAGCCGGGAACGCGACTTCGACCGCACGTACGTGCGCCGGATGTCCCGCACCAGGCTGGTGCGCTTGAGCCAGCGGTCGGTTCCGTCGTACCGCGGCGTGAAGGTGTCCCGGCCGTGGATGGCCTGGTAGTTGTCGACGAAGACGGCCTCACCGGGACCGAGCACCACCCGCTCGGCGGCGTCCGCCAGCAGTTCGGCGGCTCGCTCCATGACCAGCTCGGCCTCGCTGTCGCCGGGCACCGGGCTGGTGAAGTCGGCGTCGATCCGCAGGTACGGGGAGTCCTGGGGGCCGAAGAGCACGGAGGCCACCTCGTGCGGGCGCTCCTCCAGGGCCGGCCGGGTCCCGGTGGCGGGCAGCGGAGCCGTCTGGTGGGAGTCGTCGGGGAAGAACCGGAAGCGGTCCTGGTGCAGCACCTCCCGCAGCGGCTCCTCGAACTCCACCGATCCGACCAGCGACACCGTCGTGCCCACGGCGTCGGGGTTGCGCAGGCACATCAGGGCCACGTAGTCGCCCCGGCAGGCGTGGAACACGTCCTCGGTGTGCAGCGTCAGCTGCTGCTGGCTGCTCGCGCTGGTCAGGGAGTTCTCCAGTCCCTTGGACGGGCAGACGTCATGGACCAGCCGGCCGTTCTGCTGGTTGTTCCACCCGAAGGCGTCGCCCAGCACGGAGCCGACCAGCAGCAGCACCAGCTCCTCGCGGATCGCCGCACCCTCCTTCTCCGCTACCTGCCAGCTCGACGGGGTGGGGACGAGATCCTCGTCGACGGGGAGGTTGGACACGACGACGATGGCATCCTCGGCGGCTCGCGCGCGCACCAGGAACCGGCGCACCCCCACGGGCAGCCGCTCGGCCTCCTCGCGGATGTCGTCCACGTATTCCAGCGGTGCCCAGACCGGGTGCGTGGCGAGGAACTCATCGGAAATTCGGGCGAGTTCGACCTTCTCGGCGTCACTCAGAACATAGCGAGCCACAACAGCAGCCTTCCGGTAGGGCAGTCAGTTTCCGGCCGCTGCGGCGATCTGCCGCAGGGCGGTGGCGAAGTCGTCCGCCAGCCGGCGGACGGTGGAGGGGGAATGGGCCGAGGGGGCGTGCATCCACTCGATCCGCAGCCGGCCGTCGCTGACGGCGGCCACGACGTCGATCAGGTGGGGACGGGCCTCCCCGGGCGCCTGGTCGGCGCCGAGGCCGTCCAGCCGGTCCCGGACGAGTCCGCCGCCACCGTCGGCGTCGTCCCACTGCCCCAGGTAGTTGAAGCTGATCCCAGGGCGCGGGGCAGCCGCGAGCGCGGCACGGTCCGGGTGGTCCGGCTCCCGCAGGTAACGCAGGGCGCCGTAACCGATACCGCGGCCGGGCACCTTGCGCAGGGTCTTCTTGACGGCCTTCAGGGCCTCGCCCCAGGGGCCCTCCGGCACCTTGAGCGTGACGGGGTAGATGGTGGTGAACCAGCCGACCGTCCGGGAGAGGTCGACATCGTCGAAGAGCTCCTCACGGCCGTGGCCCTCCAGCGCGACCGCGACCGGCCCGCCCGCCCACTGGTTCAGAACCCGTCCGAGGGCCGCCAGCAGCACGTCGTTGATCCGGGTGCGGAACGAGGCCGGCGCCCGGTGCAGCAGCGCGTCCGTGGTGGCCCGGTCCAGCACGACGGACTCGACGGCGACGTCCCCGTACGTGCTCCGCGCCGGCCCGTCGGAGGGAAGGTCCACCGCGCCCGCCGACGCCTTCCGCCAGTAGCCGGTCTCATGGTCGAGCGCGCCGGAGCGGACGTGGTCGGTGAGCCGCCGCGCCCACTGCTGGTAGCTGCTGGTCCTGGTACCCAGGTCGACGGGGTGCCCCGCGGCGAGCTGGGTGTACGCGGTGGCGAGGTCCTCCAGGACGATGCGCCAGGAGACCGCGTCCATCACCAGGTGGTGGACGGCGAGGAACAGCCGCGGCGGAGTGTCCGCGCCCGGCATGCGCAGGAAGACGCCCTTCACCAGGGCTCCACCGCGCAGGTCCAGGGCGCGCTGGGCCTCGTCGGCCGCGTCGTGCAGCGCGGCCTGTGTGCCGTCGGCCGGGATGTCCCGCACGGTGAGCATCCCGCCGGGGCGGTCGCCGTACTCCTGCGTCCAGTTCCCCGCACCGTCGTCCGCGTACCGCATGCGCAGGGCGTCGTGGTGGTCGACGGTCGCCGTCAGCGCCCGCGCCAGCACTCCGGGGTCGGTGTCCGGCGCCAGGACGACGTGGACGGACATCGCGTACCGGTCGGGGGCCGTGGTGTGCCCGTCGAAGAACCACCGCTGGATCGGCGTCAGGTCGACACCGCCGGCCACCGGGCCCGTCGCGTCGCTGTCGTCCGTAGCCGGCTCGGCCTGCCGGACCATCGGGGCCAGTTCGGCGATCGTCTGATGGGTGAACATCAGCTTCGAGGTCAGTTGGAGACCTGCTCGCCGGGCGTGGGAGACGATTTGGATGGAGAGGATGGAGTCGCCGCCGAGGTCGAAGAAGTTGTCGTGGATGCCGATGTGGTTGGTGGTGAGGATGT
>NZ_JBIBUU010000044.1:0-8889 GCF_043079735.1 Streptomyces sp. NPDC015144
AGTCGGTGGTGGCCCCGTTGCTGGAGGGGCGTGCGGGGGTTGCGCTGGCCGCGGTGAACGGACCCTCCTCCACGGTCGTGTCGGGTGACGAGGCCGCGGTCCTGGAGGTCGCGGCTCTGCTGGAGGAGACGGGTCACCGGACACGCCGACTGACAGTAAGCCATGCGTTCCACTCGCCGTTGATGGACGGGATGCTGGACGATTTCCGTGCGGTCGCGGGTGGGCTGGAGTTCTCGCGGCCCCGTATTCCTGTGGTGTCGACGCTGACGGGTGGGGTGGCTTCGTTCGAGGAGCTGTCCTCGGTCGACTACTGGGCCGCCCATGCCCGCAACGCGGTCCTCTTCCATCACGCGGTACGCACCCTCGAAGGCGAGGGGGTGGGGACGTTCGTCGAGCTGGGCCCGGACGCCACACTCACCACCCTCGCCCAGGAAGGTGCCGAGAGCCGGGACGCGGTGTTCGTACCGTCCCTGCGCAAGGACCGTCCCGAACCCCACGGCGCCGTTGCCGCCCTGGCCACAGCGTTCGTCCACGGGCTGCCCGTCCGGTGGAACACCCTGCTGGAGCGCGACGGCGCACGCCGCGTCGCGTTGCCCACGTATGCCTTCCAGCGGCAGCGGCTCTGGCTCGACGCGCCCGTGGAGTCCTCGTCGGATCCGGCGCTTCCGCATGAGACACGCTTCTGGGAGGCCGTCGTCGGCGGGGACGTCGACGAGCTGCTCAGCCTGCTGGAGAGCGGAACGGAGCAGCGGGAGCCACTGGCCGCGCTGCTGCCCGTGCTGGCGTCCTGGCACCGTAGGGCAGCAGCAGCGGCCGACAGTGCCGTGGCCACAGAGTCTGAAGCGGACGCCCCGGACGCAGCGGCGTCCGGCGCCGAAGAGCTGAGGCGCCGGCTGGAAGCAGCCACGGAAGAGGAAGCGGACCTGATCCTGCTCGACCTCGTACGCGTCCACGCGGGGGCCGTCCTCGGGCACGGGGCGACGGAGACGATCGAGGCCGAGGACCTCTTCCTCGACATCGGTTTCACTTCCTTCACCGCCTTGGAAGTACGCAATCTGCTGTGCGAGGCAACGGGCCTGGATCTGCCGCCCGTCGTGCTCTTCGACCACCCCACACCCCGTGCGCTGGTGGCCTTCATCCATTCCGAGCTGAACATCCATACAGATCACAGGAGTTCGTCATGAGTGGCACCGTAGTTGTCGCGGGGGCCGGCCCGGCCGGTCTGATGCTGGCCGGGGAGCTGGGGCTCGCGGGGGTCGAGACCATCGTCGTCGAGCGGGCCGCCGAGCCCGATGGCCAGTCGCGGGCCCTGGGGCTGCACGCGCGGGCGCTGGAAGCGCTGGACCTGCGCGGTCCCGGTGACACGATCCGTGCGGGTGACCCGATGCCGTGGCCGCGCACCCACTTCGCCTTCCACTGGCTGGATGTGGCGAAGCTGGACGAGCGCGAGTACATCGTCGTGGTGCCGCAGGCCCGGACCGAGCAGGTCCTCGCGGAGCACGCCGTCGCACACGGGGTCGACATCCGTCGCGGCCAGGAGGTCGTCGGCGTCGAGCAGGACGAATCCGGCGTGACGGTGACCGTGCGATCGGCTGCGGGCGAGGAGACCGTCCGCGCCGACTTCCTGGTGGGCTGCGACGGCGGCAACAGCGCGGTGGCCCGGCTCGCGGGGTTCGACTTCCAGGGGGACGGCAAGACGTACTACGGCCTGTGGGGCGACGTGGAGGTGCCCGAAGGAGAGCAGTTCGACGCGGGCCTGCACCCCACCGGTCTGTTCGGGGCCATACCGATCGGTCCCGGACTGGTGCGGATCATGACGACCGAGTTCGACCGGCCGAGTGTGCCCGACGAGGAGCCCGCGACTCCGGAGGAGCTTCGGGCGTCGATTCGCAGGATCACCGGCAAGGAGGTCAAGCTGGGCGAGGTGCGAGGCCGTCTGCACCGCTTCGACAATGCCACGAAGCAGGCCGAGCAGTACAGGAAGGGCCGGGTACTGCTGGCGGGAGACGCTGCCCACGCGCACTTCCCCTCCGGTGCGCAGGGACTCAACACCGGCATCCAGGACGCGCTCAACCTCGGCTGGAAGCTGGCCGCCCATCTCCGCGGAGATGCGCGGGACGGGCTGCTCGACACCTACCACGACGAGCGGCACCCGGTGGGCCGCCGGGCCTGCCTGAACGCCGAGGCCCAGGTCGCCCTGATGTATCCGCTGGACCGAGTGGCGCCGCTGCGGGAACTCTTCGGCGGACTGGTCGGGTTCACCAGCGTCACCCGGCACCTCAACGACATGGTGACCGGCATCAACACCGTCTACCCCATGGAGTACGCGGGGCAGCGGATGACCGGGGACGAGGGCCCGTCCGTCCCGGTGTCGCCGCTGCTCGGTCGCCGGGTGCCCGATCTGACGCTGACGACGGCCGACGGGGAGCGGACGAGCGTGGCCCGTGCCCTGCGCGCGGGCCGGGGTGTGGTCCTCGATCTGTCCCAGGGGGCGGCACGGCCGGACGAGTGGCGCGGCTGGGCGGACCGGGTGGACGTGGTCAGTGCCGAGGCGGACGGCCAGGTTACGGAGCCCGTGCTGCTGATCCGCCCGGACGGGTATGTCGCCTGGGCGGGGCCGGCCGACGCGGCCGGCGCTCCCGACGGCGGACTGCGCACGGCGCTGACCACGTGGTTCGGGGAGCCCTCCCCGGCATGACCTCGGTGGACGTGGTGCGTGCCGGGCCCGGTTCTGAACCGGGCCCGGCACGCCTGTCTTCCGCTGCCCGCCGTCTTCGGGCCGCCCGCCGCGGGCCGCTCAGCTTGCCTGCGCCATCAGCCGTGCCAGCGCAGCTCGCGAACTGATGTTGAGCTTGCGGTATATCCGCGTCAGATGCGCGTCGACCGTACGCGGGCTGACGCTCAGCTCCTGAGCTATCTCCCGGGTCTTCTTCCCCGTGCCGACGATGCCGGCCACTTCCCGCTCGCGCACGGTGAGCATCGACAGCACACCCGTGGACTCCTTCTTCTCGACCTCCTCGTCGAACGCCGACAGTTCCCTGCGCAGCCGACGAGCGTTCTCGAACAGCCGTGACGCCCCGGCGCGCAGCGCCAGCTCCTCGGCGTAATCGAGGACGGTGATGGCTTCCGGCGTCCGTCCGTCGGCCGCGATGCAGGAGGCCGCGTGCGTCATCGCCCAGGCCTGGGCCCAGTTGGCCCCCGTCGAGGAGAACAGGCAGGACGCCTCCTGGTAGAGCTCCGCGGCCACGGCAGGGGTCTCGTGCAGCACATGGGCTCGGGCCATCAGCGCGAACGCCCGGGGCATGGGCAGAGTGACGTCCTGGACCGCGGACGTGGCGAGCCAGGCCCACTCCGCGGACGACGGCGAGGAGTTGCCCGAGGCGGTGGCGGTGAGCATCTCGTAGAGCGCGGGGCGCATCACGGGCGGGATCTCCAGGAGGTCCGGTCCGCCGCCGACCGTGAGCAGCAGCGCCGTGGCGCGCGGATAGTCGCCCTGCACCCGTGCCGCGATGGCCAGCGAGATGGTCGTCAGCACGCTCAGCGGGCGGTTGCCCGCGTTGACGGTCTTCACCGCCTGCTCGGCGGTGTGCAGGGCCCGGTGTTCACCGCGGATCTCGGTGAGCATCAGCAGCCACGATTCCAGGGCCAGTGCCAGGATGGGGAGGTCCGCGCCGCCCTCTTCCAACGCCGCTTGCTTGGCCTTCGCCGCCATGGCGCGCGCCTCGGAGACACGGTTGCTCTGCACGTAGCAGAAGGCGATGCCGTTGAGGAATATGGGCCTCAGGAAGGCGCGGCCGCATCGCGGGAGGAGCGAGGCGCCGCGTTTGAAATGCCCGGCGGCCTCGGTGTGGAAGCCGAGGAACCCCTCCGCCCAGCCCAGCATGGCCAGGAACTCCGGATGTTCGCAGAGCACTTCGTCGGTGAGGCCGTCGACCACGAAGGCGCACTCCTCGGCGCTGATCCGGGCGTCCTCGGGGCCGCAGGTGAGGGCCTGGCCGAGCGCACGGAGCGCCAGTGCCCCCGCCTCGTTGATCCGGTCACCGTGCTCGCGCGCGGCGTGCAGGATCAGCTCGACCTGCTCCAGCTCGGGCGTCTGCTCGTTGAAGATCTTGGTGACCTCGCGCTGCACCAGCAGTGGCACCGCGGCGGCGGGCATGCCAGGGCCCGGGAAGGACTCCAACTCCTGGTTGAGCAGGGTCTGGGCCGCCGCGCGGTGTCCCAGGTAGCCCTGCAGCAGAGAACAGAACGCGATCACCCGGGACCGGGCGACGCCGGGTTCGGCGGGTGCGAGGCGGCGCAGGCCGAGGACCAGATCGCTGTTGTCGCTCAGCCTGCCGCCCGTGCCGAGGACCAGGGTGAGCAGGCCGAGCAGATCCTGTCGCTCGTTCTCGTCCCGCAGTTGGGAGACGGGCACCCGCAACGCCACCCGAAGCCAGCGCGCCGCCTGGTGGGGCGCGGTCTGGAGCTCCTCGCGGACGGCCAGGATCAGAGTGTGCAGGTCCTGCTCGGTCAGCTCGGACAGCGACTGCTCGATATGGACCGCCTGTTCGACGGCGGGGGCACCCTGGCGCGCGAGCATGGCCAGCGCACGGCGGTGCATTGCCGCACGGGAACACGGGTCGAAGGTGGTGTGGACCTGCCGTTGCAGCTCCGGGGAGCGGAAGGCGAATGCCGCGGTACGGGAGATGGGGCGCAGCAGATCGCGGCGGATGAGCTCGGTGACGGCGGGGCAGACCTCGCCCCGGTGGATTCCGGAGACCTCGGCGATGGCGTCGAGGGTGAAGCGGGAGCCGATCACCGCGGCGGCGCGGGCGACGACGAGGAAATGCGGGGCCAGGGCATCGATCTCGCCGGCCAGCACGGCGGCGAACTGCTCCGGCAGGGGCTGGTCCATGGCCGGCGGCACCTGCGATTCATGCCATCTTTCGGCGAAGGCGAGTTCCAGCCGCGAGGGATTGCCGCCCGAGGCCGCGTGCAGGGTGCGCAAGGTGCTGCTGGACACCGGCCGACCGAGCAGTTCCGCTGACTGCGCGACGGTGAGCGGAGCCAGTTCGATGCGTTCGGCGTTCCCGAAGTCGATGGCGTGGGCCAGCGCACTGCGCAACCGCGTCGACGCCTGACGGGTGCGCTGGGAGACGACCAGGAGAAGAGGGGCGTCGACGGGGATCCTCAGCAGGTTCTCAAGGGTTTCCTGAGAAGTGGTGTCGGCCCAGTGGAAGTCGTCGAGGATGAGCACGAGCCCCTGTCCGGCACGGTCGCGCAGCATCGTGCGCACCGCGTCGTACACCCGGAAACGGGTGGCCTCGGTCCGTGAGTCCTCGCTCAGGCCGCAGAAACCCGGGATGGCGCCGAGAAGTTGGACGAACACCTGACAGGGAAGATTACGCTCGAATTCGGTGCATCTGGTGGACGCGACGATGAAGGAGCGGCGGGCGGCCTCGTCGGCGAGACAGGACAGCAGATGCGTCTTGCCCATGCCGGGCTCACCGACCACCTCGATGGTGCGCCCCCGGCCGCGACCCAGGTCGTCCAGAGCACTCCATAGGCGTTGCGCTTCCCCGGACCGGACGGCGGGCCGGCCGATCTCACCGGAATCCCTGTCACGGATCACCGTGCGTTCCCCCTTCATGCACAATGTCTGAAAAAGGACTTGCCTCTTCGTTCGGCATGGCCTGTGAATCGAAGGAGAGGTAGGGTGTAGAACTTTCGATAGTTGAGCTGGCGAATCGACTGGCACGGCATCGCAAGGCGGGGCGGTGGTTTCAGCCGTACCGCACCCTGACTCAACAACTCCCCCCGAATTGATGTTCTAGCTCATAGTACCGGGCGCTCGGTTTGGGGCTGTGAGGCGCATCTCACGTTAGGCGGTGGGCCGGCGCGGGAATGGTGGGGCGGCGCCGAGCCTGCCACGGCCGGTGTTTCGAGCCCGGCGCCCAGGAGGCGGGTGGCCGAAAAGGGCCCCTGGGGTTCAGAAAATACTTACGTACATTCACCGATGCGGGCGGACCGGCCGCGTTGGCATCCTGACCTGTGCGAGCACACAGGACGCAGCCCAACGATGTGCTGCCCCACAGCCCGCGTCGGGAGACGCGACGTCGGGCTCGCACCGTCTGCGCCGGCTCCGGCCGCGCAGGCCCGATGGGCCAACGAGGGGAATCGATGAAGTACGAGCTTCTGGGCAGTCTGCGCGTCACCGACTGCACACGGACGTCATTCATCAGCGCGCGCAAGATAGAACTGTTACTGGCCAGTTTGCTGATCCGTGCCGATCAGATCGTCACGATCGATCAACTCAGCAATGAGATATGGGGCGATGCGCCGCCGCGCCGGGCCATGGCCGCACTGCACGTCCATATATCTCAACTACGTAAATTCCTGCGCGAGGTAACCGGTGGATCAAACCCCGTCGTCACTCGCTCCCCGGGCTATGTGATGCTGCTCGAACCGGGCGATGAACTCGATGTCGTGGCATTCCAGCGGTTCGTCACCCTGGGCCGGGGTGCGATGCACCGAGGCCAGCACGAGATGGCGTCCGAGGCGTTCGGTACCGCCCTCGCGATGTTCCGGGGGCCGGTACTCGGCAATCTCCGTGGCGGTCCGATCGTCGACGATTTCGTCGCCTGGGCCGACGAGGACCGCCTTGAGTGCATCGAGATGAAGAACAACGTCGACCTGACACTCGGCAGGCACCGCGAGCTCATCGCCTCGCTCTACAGCCTGGTGGCCGAGTACCCCCTGCGCGAGGCCTTCCACCGCCAGCTGATGCTGGCGCTGTACAGGGCCGAGCGGCAGGGCGACGCACTCATGGTCTTCCACCACGCGCGCGACATCCTCGACCGCGAACTGGGTGTGGAACCCGCGCGCGCCCTTCGCGACCTCTACCAGGCGATTCTCGTGGCCGACGACGAACTGGAGCTGCGCCCCGCCACGGCCTGACCGGGTGAACGAGGGGCGGGGGACCATGTCGGCTCCCCGCCCCGACGCGTGCCCGCGCGCGGTACCGACGCCACGCAACCGTCGCTTTAGAACGTGGCAAGGGGTCCGTTAGTCCCTCCGGAGAAGCTGGTCGACGTCCCATGGCCCGCGGAGATCCCCGCGGACGATACGGCGGATTCCTTCCCGGAAAGAGGACGTCACGCGCGATGGTGAGCGAATTCGATACCACGGTTCCTGGTACCAAGGCCTCCGACGGATTCGCGGTCGCCGTGATCGGCATCGCGTGCCGTCTGCCAGGGGCGCCCGACCCCGCGACCTTCTGGCGGAATCTCAGCCAGGGCACGGAATCCCTCACCGAACCCCCGACCGACCGCTGGGACGTCGACGAATTCTACGACGCCGACCGGAACGCACCGGGAAAGACCAACGCCCGTCGCGGCGGATACCTCGACGGCATCGACCGTTTCGACCCGGCCTTCTTCGGGATCTCCCCCCGCGAAGCCGCCGCCATGGATCCGCAGCAGCGTCTCGTCCTCGAGCTGAGCTGGGAGGCCCTGGAAGACAGCCGGATCGTCCCCGCCACGCTGCGCGGCAGCCGCACCGGGGTCTTCGTCGGCGCGATCTGGGACGACTACGCCACCCTGCTGTACCGGCACGGCCCCCAGGCCATCGGTCGGCACACCGTCACCGGCCTGCACCGCAGCATCATCGCCAACCGGGTCTCCTACACCCTGGGATTCCACGGGCCGAGCCTGGCCATCGACACCGCACAGTCCTCCTCGCTGGTGTCGGTCCACCTGGCGTACGAGAGTCTGCGCCGCGGCGAGTCCGCGCTCGCGCTCGCGGGCGGCGTCAACCTCAACATCGTCCCGGAAAGCACTGTCGGCGCGGCCAAGTTCGGCGGACTCTCCCCGGACGGCCGCTGCCACACCTTCGACGCACGGGCCAACGGCTACGCCCGCGGCGAAGGCGCCGGCCTCGTGGTCCTCAAGCCCCTGAGCCAAGCCATCGCCGACGGCGACCGCATCCACTGCGTCATCCGCGGCAGCGCCATGAACAACGACGGGACGACGGACGGTCTCACCGTCCCCGGCCGCGCGACGCAGGAAGCCGTGATCCGGCAGGCCCTCCAGCGGTCCGGCGTGACCGCCGAGGAGGTCCAGTACGTCGAACTGCACGGCACGGGAACGCCGTTGGGCGACCCGATCGAGGCCGCCGCCCTCGGCGCCGCCATTGGCTCGGCACACCCGGACGGCCACCCCCTCGTCGTCGGTTCGGCCAAGACCAATATCGGCCATCTGGAAGGCGCCGCCGGCATCGCCGGCCTCCTCAAGGCCATTCTCAGCATCAAGCATCGGGAACTGCCGCCCAGCCTCAACTTCGAGACCCCCAACCCCGCCATCCCGCTTGACGAACTGAATCTCCGGGTGCAGACCGGCCTCAGCGGGTGGCCGCGGCCTGATCGCCCGCTGATCGCCGGCGTCAGCTCCTTCGGCATGGGCGGGACGAATGCCCATGTGGTTTTGGAGGAGGCTCCTGTGGTGGCTGCTGTTGAGGTGGTTGCCGAGGCGGGTGTGGGGTCGGGGTCGGTTGGTGTGGTGCCGTGGGTGGTGTCGGGGCGGAGTGAGGCTGCGGTGCGTGCGCAGGCTGCGCGGTTGGTGGAGCGGGTGTCTGCCGATGTGGGGCTCGGGGTGGGGGATGTGGGGTGGTCGTTGGCGGTTTCGCGTGCTCGTTTCGGTCATCGTGCGGTGATTGTCGGTGCTGGCCGTGAGGAGTTGCTGGCCGGGGCGGGGGCTCTGTCCCGTGGTGAGGGTGCGGGGCATGTGGTGTCGGGGGTTGAGCGTCCTGCGGGTGGTACGGCGTTCTTGTTCGCTGGTCAGGGGAGTCAGCGGGTGGGGATGGGGCGTGGGTTGTATGCGTCGTTCCCGGTGTTCGCGGAGGCGTTCGACGCGG
>NZ_JBIBUU010000045.1:0-8660 GCF_043079735.1 Streptomyces sp. NPDC015144
GGATCAGTGAGCGGGGTCCGGTGCGTGCGATCGCAAGGCGGAGGAGGGAAACGACGCGGAGCGTCGGCGACCGACGACAACGCGGCGAGCGTGCGTGCCGGGGCACGCGAACCCGGCGTGATCCAGACGAAAGGCCCTAGGCTTTGGTCATGACCCCTGTCGCCGCCGCGTCACCGGCCCGTGCGTACCGAAGGCTCAGCGTCGAGGAGCGCCGCGCCCAACTGCTCGGCGCGGCGCTCTCCCTCTTCGCCCACCGGGCCCCCGACGAGGTCTCGCTCGACGAGGTGGCGAGCGTCGCGGGGGTCTCCCGTCCGCTCGTCTACCGCTACTTCCCGGGCGGGCGGCAGCAGTTGTACGAGGCGGCGCTGCGCTCGGCGGCCGAGGAGCTGATCCTCTGCTTCACCGAGCCTCCGGTGGGACCGCCCACCGAGCGGGTGACGCGGGTACTGGACCGCTACCTCGCCTTCGTCGACGAGCACGACACCGGGTTCAGCGCGCTGCTGCGCGGTGGCGGCGTCGTCGGGACCTCGCGCACGTCGGCGATCGTCGACGAGGTGCGGCGGGCGGCGGCCGAGCAGATCCTGCGCCATCTGGGCGAACGGTCCGAGCCGGGCCCCCGGCTGCGGATGATGGTGCGGACCTGGATCGCGGCGGTCGAGGCGGCGTCCCTGATCTGGCTGGACGAGGAGAAGCGGCCCGCCGCGTCGGAGCTGCGGGACTGGCTGGTGGACCATCTGATGGCACTGCTGGCCGCGACCGCGGCGAGCGACCCGCAGACCGCGGAGGTGCTGGCGGCGCTGCTGCCGCTGGAGCGGCCGGAGGGCCCGGCGGGCCGCCTGGCCCAGGGCCTGGGCCCGGTGCTCGGCGGGGCGGGCCATCTGCTGCCGGGGGCCGGGCGGTGACCGGCCGGGACGGCTGACCGGTCGGGACCGCTGACGGACCGGGACGGGCGACGGGTCCGCCCCGGGCGGGCCGCCCGCCGTCCGGGACCGGCCGACGGGCAGACGGGCGTACGGGCGGACTGTCGCGTGGGCGGACGGGCCGCCCACTCCCGGACTCGGCGGGCCGACCGCTGCCGGGTGCGGGCCCATCGGTCAGACTGGGGCGGTGCGAAGCGAGAACACCGCCTTCACCGGCGGCCCCCTGGACGGCCGGGTGCTGCCCGTGCTGGTCGGCCCGACCGGTCACCCGCCCAAGTGGTACGAGGTCCCGGTACCGTCCGCCGACGGCGGGCCCGCCACGGTGCACGCGTACCGCAGGGCCCCGGCCGGCTACTCCAAGCGGCTGGGCATCCAGCGCGGCTGGGTGTACGAGTACGTCCCGGAGGGCCGGGAGCGCCGCACCCTCAAGTGGCCCTGGTCCAAGCCGGACTGACGGGCCCGGTAGCGGAGACGGCCGCCCGTACCCCCTAGGATCGACGCTCTGGTGCCCAGGGACGGTCAGCGAGGGGGTGCGCCATGGAGGCGCTGCGTCAGGACGATCCACGCCGCTTCGGCCCGTACACCGTGCTCGCGCGGTTGCGCACGACCGCGGGCAGTGTGCTGTACCTGGCGCGCGGGGCCACCGGGGACGACGCGGTGGTGGTCACCGCGGCCCGTACCGGACTCGCCTCGCAGCCCGTCTTCCGGCGCCGCTTCCAGGCGGAGGCCCGCACCGCGCGCGAGCTGGCCGGGAGTTGGGTCCAGCCTTCGCCGGACGGGCCGGACGGCGAGGCCGACGAGTTGCAGTGGACGGCCGCCCCGTATCTGCCCGCGCTGACCCTGGCGGAGGTCATCGGGACGACCGGACCGCTGCCCGAGCGGGCCGTGCGGGTGCTGGGCGCGGGGCTCGCCGAGGTCCTGGCGCGGGTGCACGCCTCCGGGGCGGTGCTCCAGGGGCTGGCCCCGCACACGGTGCTGCTGGCCGGGGACGGGCCCCGGCTGATCGCCTTCGGCCCGCTGGGGGCGGCGGTCGACGCGTCGGCGGGCCCCGGCGGCCAGTTGTCGGTACGGCTCGGATATCTGACGCCGGAACAGGTCGAGGGCGAGGAGCCCGGACCCGCCTCGGACCTCTTCGTGCTGGGCCTGCTGCTGGCGTACGCGGCGACCGGCACGACCCCGCTCGCCGAGGGGCCGGCCGCCGAGGGCGCCGAACGGATCGCCCGCACCGACCCCGAACTGGGCGCCGTCCCTGCGGAGTTGCGCGGTCCGATCGCCCGCTGCCTGGAGAAGGACCCGGCCGCCCGGCCGAGCGCCGAGGAGATCGCGGCCGAGCTGGCCCCCGGGGGCGCGGCGGAGTCGGCGGAGGACGGCTGGCTGCCGGACGCGACGGCGGCCGCGGTGGCGGAGCAGGGGATGCGCGTACGGGAGGTCGTCGCGTCCGGTGAGCGGATCGAGGCGACGGAGGCGACGGAGGCGACGGGAACACCGGAAGCACCCGTCGCAGAGGCGTCCGGGGCCGCCGAAGCCTCCGTGCCCGCCGCCGCACCGCCCGCGGACACCCGGACCGCCCAGCTCGGGGACATCGCCCACCGGGCCCCGGCGACAGACCGGCCCACGACCCAACTGGCCGTCCCCCAGGAGCTGACCGGCCGCCCCGCCCTGCCACCGGCGTCCCCGGCGCTTCCTGCGGTCCCGTCCTCGGGGCCCGTACCGGCGCTGCCCGCCGGGCTCTCCCCCGTACCGGCCGGGCCGCAGTCCACCAGCGCCCTGCCCGCCCTGCCCGCGTCGCCGGGCGCGGCGGACCCCCGGCCGCTTCCGGTCCCGCTGGGCACCCGCCCCGCCGCCCCGCCCTCCTCCGCCGCTTCGGATGTCGGGCGGCGGAGCCTGTTCATCGGGCTCGCCGCCGGGGCCGCCGGGCTGCTCGTCGGCGGGGGCGGCGCGCTCGCACTGGCGGGCGGCGACGGGGACACCGACGACAAAGCCGGGCCCTCGCCGAGCCACGGCGGCCCCACCGTCGCGGGCCTGCCGCCGCAGCCCCGCTGGGTGTACACGCACCCGGAGGCCGACGCGGCGTCGCTCACCGCCACCGTCTGGAACAAGCGGCTGCTGGTGCTGACCGGCGAGTCCGGCGCGTCCGCCGTCGACCTGCGGACCGGGCGCCGGATCTGGGAGAACAAGGACGCGGCCGGCGGCCGGGCCGTACCGGACGCCGGGCAGGACTTCTGCTTCGTGGCGACCCCGTCCGCGTTCCTCTGGCTGTCACCGAAGGACGGGAAGACCGTGCACCGGGCGGCCCTCGCGGAGCTCTCCCCCGAGACGCCGTCGCTCGCCGCCCCGTCGGTGACCGGTGCGTCGGGGACGGAGCTGTGGTTCACCGCCACCGAGACGGTCACGGTCAAGGCTCCGCCGCCGAAGAAGGGCAAGAAGCGCGGCAAGGACCAACGGGTCGTCAAGGCGTACCTGTTCGGCTACGACCTCGCCCGCCGCGCCCAGCTGTGGCGGACCCCGGTACCCGCCGGACGCGGCACCGCCACCCCCGTCCACCGGCTGGTCGCGGTCCGCGGGGACGGCGTGGTCGTGCGGCAGACCTCGGCCACGCTCGCCCCCGGCCAGGTCAAGGCCGACAAGGGCAAGGCGGTCTTCCGGAGCTTCGACCGGAAGACCGGGAAGCCGCAGTGGAACCATTCGTTCGGCTCGGTCGCGCCGGACGCGGCGGTCGCGGGAGACGACCGGGGACTGCTGTACGAGGCGGTGGGCGACGCCCTCCAGGCGTTCGAGACCCCGGGCGGCAAGCCGAAGTGGACGCTGAACGGCACCGGCGGGGCCCCGTTCGGCACCCCCGTCGTCTCCGGGACGGTGCTGCACGTCACCAGCCGCAACCAGGAGGTCGGCGCCGTCGAACGGGAGACGGGACGGCTGCGCTGGCGGCGCTCCACGGAGGCGGCCATCGGCACGGCGGCCCCCGCCGTCACCCTCAGCGCGGGCGGCGGAACACTGCTGGCCGCGGACGCCTCCCAGGTCACCGCCTTCGCCTCGGCGGACGGCCGACGACTGTGGAAGTTCCAGGACATCGGCGCCCAGGACCCCAAGGGCCCCACGGTCACCGCCCCGTACCGCGTCCTGCCCGCCGACCGCACGGCCGTGGTCCAGCGCGACCGGATCTTCTACGCCTTCCCGGTCGACTGAGGCCCCGCCCCGCCCCGGTCGCGGCCGCACGCGCGATGCGACCGGGGCGGCGGGTCACACCGGCCGGATCCGTACGTCACTCCGGGGCGGGTGCGATCCGATCACGTCGCCCGCTCCGGACCGGGCGTATGCGCCGACGACCACGGTGGACAGGAACGTCGCGTAGGCCCGGTCGGGCAGGCACGCCCCCGAAAGCTCGGCACCCCACCTCGACACCCGCGCCCTTCCGGGCGAATCCGCCCGGCGCCACGCGCCACGGTTCTTGAATCCTCCGACATCGAGTGACCGTATTGTCTCGTTGCGCTCACTTATGGGGTAGTCCCATGATCGCCCCGTTGCCGGAGGTGTGTCATGCCAGGTGGAGTCTCCCGCACGGTCTGTGCCGCGGCCCTGGCTGCGGTCGTCCTCGCACCGGCGGCCGTCGCCGCCCCCGTGCCGGTCACCCCGAGGAACAAGAGTGTCGCCCAACTACTTTCAGAAATGCGGCAGTTGTATCAGCAGGCCGAGGAGGCCACCGAGGCGTACAACGGCACCGTGGCGGAGCTGAAGCAGCGCAAGGCGCAGGTGAAGAAGCTGGACGCCGCGCTCGTCACCGCCCGGTCCGCGCTGGCCGACAGCCGTGACGCGGTGGGGCGGCTCGCCCGGGAGCAGTACCAGGGCCGGTCCGACTTCTCCGCGTATCTGCAACTGCTGATGTCCCGGAACCCCGAGGGCCTCCTGGACCAGGAGCATCTGATCCGGCGCGCGGCGACCGTACGGACGGCGGCCGTGCAGCGGCTCACCGGTGCCGAGAAGCGCGCCGACCGGCTGGCCGCCGAGTCCCGCGCGGCGCTGGACCGGCAGCAGACGCTGGTGTCGAAGCGGAAGAAACAGCGGGACGCGGTCCGGTCCCGGCTCAAGAACGTCGAGACGATGCTGGCGTCGCTCTCCGGCAGTCAGCTCGGCGCGCTGTCCCGGCTGGAGCAGCGCCAGACGACGCAGGCGCAGCGCGCCCTGGCCGCCTCGGGAGCGCTGTCCTCGACCGGGCGGCCGTCGGCGGCGGGCCGCCGGGCGGTGGCGTACGCGATCGAGCAGATCGGCAAGCCGTACGTGTGGGGCGCGCAGGGCCCGAACTCCTTCGACTGCTCGGGGCTCACCTCGCGGGCCTGGGCGAAGGCGGGCCGCCCCATCCCGAGGACCTCCCAGGAGCAGTGGCGGCAGTTGCGGAAGGTCCCGGTGAACGCGCTGCGCCCGGGGGACCTGGTGATCTACTTCCCGAAGGCCACGCATGTGGCGCTGTACATCGGCAAGGGGCTGGTGGTGCAGGCGCCCCGGCCGGGCTCGCGGGTGAAGGTGTCGCCGATGGGATCGAACCCGCTGCTGGGCGCGGTACGCCCCGACCCCGGCAGTGCCCCGCTGTCCGCGTACCGGCTGCCGAGGCTCCCCTCGGGCGCCGCCTCGGGTTCGCACACGGGGTACGGCTCCTCGTCCGCCCCGAGGCGCTGAGGCCGCCGGGACGGCGGACCGCGACGGGCGGGACGGTGGCGGGGCCGACCCGTACCCCTACGGCTGCGGGCGCTCCCCCGTCCCCCGCGCGTTCTCAGCCGAGGAGTGTCGTCAGGATCAGTTCGTAGAAGACGAAATAGGCCAGCAGCGAGAAGGGAACGGCGGTCAGGAGGGCCAGCGCCCGTTCTCTGTGGGTGCGGCCCATGAGCAGGGGGACGAGAACCAGAATGGCGAGGCAGGCCCACGCCTGAGGGGCGTAGTGCAGAACCCAGCCGTAGTGGATGGCTTCCGTGCCGAAGACGCCCGCCAGCGCGGCAAGGCCGATGACACGGTGGCGAGGGCTGCTCCCTCGCCACCCGAAGCCCGCCGCCCCGAAGAGGGGACCGGCGACGAACGCCATGCCGAGCCAGACGAGCGGAGCGAACAGGGAGCCCATGCCGTCGCGGCCGACCTCCGCGTAGCCGTAGTAGCCGACGACGAGACCGGACTCGGCGAGCAGGCCCGCGACGACGGCCGTGGACAAGCCGGCCTTCCGGGCCACCAGCGCGCCCGCGACGAACGCGGCGACGGACCAGACCCCACCGGAGTTGACGATCTGATTCCACGCACCCGGAAGCCAGCCCTGGAGCAGGTTGGTCAGGACGCCGAGAAGGATCCCTCCGACGCATGCCGACGCTGTCGCGCAGGCCCAGGATCTTCCACTCGTACCGGGCACTGAGGCGATGACCGGGGACGCGCTCATGGTGGTGCTCACTTCGTCTGTCGAGGGCTGCGTGGCTCACACCGCTTGGTGCAGTTGTAAGGATGCGTGGCGTCGGCGGTACGTTCCCCCGACCTGCGGGCGCTGACGTGACAGGGGCCTACGGCGCTGTACGGAGTGCGCGGTCGCGGGCCAGCGGTGCGAGGCCGGCCATGAGGCCGACGGCCGCGAGCGGGATCAGGTCGAGGTCGACCGTGATCAGGGCGAAGGACACGAACACGAGCACCGGGCTCCACACGGGCAGCCGCCTGGGCCGTACGGCTGCCAGCATGATCAGCAGGGTGAGCAGGCCGAGCTGGAAGGCGAGCGGGCCTGCAAGCTTGAGAAGGTCGGGCAGCGGGGCGGAGTCGGCCAGGCCGGGGAACAGGTCGCCGAGGATGACCCACACGAAACAGCCCGCGCCGAACACTCCGCCGATCACGGCGGCACCGGCGGCGGTTCGGGTCCGGGCGGTGGTCGCGGGAACGAGGCGGCGCAGCTCCACGACGAAGGCGCCGAGCAGGAGGAAGGCGGCGAGGAAGAACGTGTGGCCGAGGTTCCAGGCCGTCCCCGGGCCGTGGTCGCCGTCCATGCCGTCGATCAGGCGCAGCACGCCGTAGCACAGCAGCAGGAAGGGGATGAGGACGGAGAGCGGTCGGGTTCCGCGCGGCATCGAGGTCATGCCCATACGGTGTCGGCCGACCTGGTCATGAGGTATCGGGATGATCCCCGGGCGCACCCGGAGGGCCGCCTTAGGGGTTGGGCCGCTCAACGACCGGCGCTCTCGGGGTACAGCACCCCCGCGGGGGCTCCCAGGGGCCCATCCTGCGGGCGTTGTGAGCCCGCCGCCCCCACACCCCCGCCTCGGCCGACGGCCGGGCCGCCCGTGGGCCGTCCGAGGACGGCCCACAGGCACCGACGTTCACCAGCGTCGACCGCTGCTCCGCAGGTGGGACGCCTACGCGGCGCCCGAGACCTCGGCCAGGTAGGCGTTGGTCTTCTCCGGGTCGAAGAAGAAGTTCTCGAAGTCCGCCGGGTCGTTGAAGCCGTTGGCGAAGCGGTCGGCGACCGGCTGGAGCTGGCCGCCGGCGCCGATCAGGTTCAGTACGTGCTCGGGCGGTACGCCGAGCATGGCGTTGGTCCACTTCACGACGTGCTGGGCGGTGTCCCAGTAGCGGTCGAACGTGGCCTGCATCCATGCCTCGTCGAACTCGCGGTCGCCGTGCTCGACGATCGAGTCCAGGTAGGCGTTGGCGCACTTGGAGGCGGAGTTGGAGCCCTGGCCGGTGATCGGGTCGTTGGCGACGACGACGTCAGCGACGCCGAGCACCAGACCGCCGCCGGGCAGTCGGCCGATCGGCTTGCGCACGGTCGGAGCGTACCGGCCCGCCAGGGTGCCGTTGGCGTCGGTCAGTTCGACCTTGGTGGCGCGGGCGTACTCCCAGGGGAGGAACTTCTCCATCAGCGCCAGGGTCGTCTCCAGGTGCTCCGCGGGGTCCTTGATGCCCCGGAAGACGTCGACCGGGCCGCCGGGGACGCCTTCCCAGAACAGGATGTCGGCGCGCCCGGAGATGGTCAGGGTCGGCATCACGAAGAGCTCGCCGACGCCGGGGACCAGGTTGCAGCGGACCGCGTCGAACTCCGGGTGCTCCGGGCGCGGGCCCATCCCGTGGACGTACGCGACGGCCAGAGCGCGCTGCGGGGCGTCGAACGGCGAACGGGAGGCGTCCCGGCCGAACATGGAGACCAGCTCGCCCTTGCCCGCGGAGACCAGCACGAGGTCGTAGGCGCGGGAGAAGTAGTCGAGGTCCGAGACGGCCGCGCCGTGGATGACGAGCTGACCGCCGCGCTGGGCGAACGTCTCCATCCATCCGGCCATCTTGACCCGCTGGTCGACGGACTGGGCGAAGCCGTCCAGCTTGCCGACCCAGTCGACGGCGCGCGAGGAGTCGGGCGCCGCGACGGAGACGCCGAGGCCCTCGATGCGCGGGGCCTGGGACTCCCAGAAGTTGAGCTGGTAGTCCCGCTCGTACTGGAGCGCGGTGTGGAACATGCACTGCGTGGACATGACCCGGCCGGAGCGGATCTCGTCGGCGGTGCGGTTGGACATGAGGGTGACTTCGTACCCCTTGGACTGGAGTCCGAGGGCGAGCTGGAGGCCGGACTGACCTGCTCCGACTATGAGTATCTTCCGCATCGCGCTTCTCCGTGCTGTGTCTGGGACGTCTGAGGCAGGGCCTAGGACCTGTCTTCAAACTGCCGTCGTCCGGCCGGAGGCCGGGCCGTGCGGTGTCCGGTGCGTGCGATCGCAAGGCGGAGGGTCGCTCCGA
>NZ_JBIBUU010000046.1:0-8242 GCF_043079735.1 Streptomyces sp. NPDC015144
CACACCCAACAGCCACGCCGACGACGCCGCCCACCACGCCCCGGACGAAACCACCCCGCACCACACGGGCGACGACACCCCGCCGCATCACGACGGCGAGAACCACGAGCCCACGCCCGGCCACGACAACAACGGCAACGGGTCGGACGGCAACGGCCCGCACGACGGTGATGTCGAGCCGGAGAGGATCGAGGCCATTGGGGATACCCCGCTGCCTGCGGTGGGAGCGGGAGAGAAGGTCCTCGGCGTTCTGCCCGAGAGCCTCGTCCGCCGCACGGAGGACGGGCTCATCTCCCACGTCGGCGATCAGCCGGTCAGCGAATTCCTGGACCAGCTCTCACACCAGCGCGCCGAGGACTACCTGGCAGCCAAGGAGAACGGAACCTTCCCCCGCTCGAAGACCGGTGCCTGCGCCGGTTCGGTGATCGACCTACGGACTGGCAAGATCATCGAGGGAATCAACGGGCCGAAGAAGGCCCCCACCTTGATTCCCATGGACCGTCTGCACCCGACCCTCCTGGAGCGTTTCGAGCAGATCGCCGATGCGCCCCCGCATCACGCCCCGATCCTCGCTCATGCCGAAGTGAAGGCCGCCAACGAACTGCTCTGGGCGCGCAAGGAGCTCGGTCTTCCCGACGACATCACGGCACTCACCGAAATGCGCGCATCGGTCCAGTTCCCCTTCATAAAGGATGAAGTGACGAATCTTCCTCCCCGTGCAGCCCCGTTCTGCGGCAACTGCAATCATATGTTGGAAGGCATGCCCAGTAGTTTCGGGCGTTTCCTCAAGGACCCGCCCGGGCCAGAGAACTGGAGGCCGTGATGGCACTTCCCCGCATCGATATCGACGACCCGGAATTCGAGATGGACGAAGGCGAGGTCGTCTCCTACCAAGGGCAGAGATTCACCGGTGAGGTGGTCGAGTACCAGCGCGGCGCGCTCGTCAGCCTCGTCACCTACAAGGACGGGATCGAGGACGGACCGTCCAGGGAGTGGTACATGGACGGGACGCTTAGTTCCGAGGGAACGCTGCGGGGCGGATTCCCCATCGGCGAGTCCAAGGAATGGCATCCCAATGGAAGGCTGGCCTCACGCGTACTCATGAGCGAGAACGGATTGCGGCAGCTGGAGATCACCGAGTGGGACGAGAACGGGAACCTGACGAAGGAGTGGCGCGCCGACCAAGGGTGACCTGTTCGTGAGCGTGCCAACCGTTTCGGTGACCGCGAAGCGCGTGCTCCGCGTCGAGCCCGGCACGCTCATGGACCGCCCGGCTCTGATGTCATGGCAGGAGGACGGCCTTGATCGCCACCACCCCCGTCGCCCGATGGTCCTGGGCCGACCCCGGGCATGAGACCGACCTGGTCCAGGAAGCCGCCCGCAGGTTCTCCACCGCACTCGGCGTCCTCGGCCGCCACCGCCTGGGCACCCCCCACGGCGGAAAGGTGACCGTTCTGGTTCCGGAGCCGGGGCACCAAGACTTCGTGCTCCGAGCGGATCTCCCGGCCGACGACGCCCTCGTACCGACGATCGTGCGGAGGATCGGCGACGGCAAGGTGGGCGGAGTGGAGCTGTCCGCGTCCTGCGACGGCCTCGTCGAGACGTCCGCCGGGGCCGAGGCGGTCGAAGGGCTGTTCCGGCTCGCGGTCGAAGTGTCCGAGAGCTTCTTCCACGTGGAGCTGACGACGTTCTCCGACGCCTGGATGCCGTACGACCTCCGGGGGCGCCAGCAGGACGACGTCTTCACGCGCAACCAGCCGCGCCTGGCCGCGGCCCTGGCGGACCTCTCCGAGGCCCTCGGCCTGGAGACCGACCCCGAGGACCCGACCTGGTTCGGGATCCCCACCGAAACGGGCGTGGAGAACCACTTCGAGGACGACGACGGGTCGCCGTCCGACGTGTGGGGCCGGTTCGAGATCCCCCACCGCAACGGGATCTTCAGCCAGACCCCGCCGTTCACGGCCTCCTACCGCCGTCAGGCCACCGGCCGCGTCCAGTACCTCCCGGTGCTCGGCGGGAAGGGCCTCCTCGGATACCTGTGGGCCTCGGACGCCGAGAACGCGGCCAGTTTTGAGCCGCGGGACGCCGCCGATGTGGACGGCTACCGGGCCGGCCTGGTCTGGCTGGACCGCCTGCAGGCCGCCTACGACCGCGGGCTGTCGCCCTCGGCCGCACTGGCGGAGCTGGCTGGCGCCCCGTCGGACCCCGTGGCCGGGCAAGCCGCAGGAGCCACCCTCCTCCACGCGGGCGACTTCGCGACGCTGCGGGAACTGGCCGCGAGCTGACCCGGGGCACCCGTAAGGGACACCGACGAGGACCCGCCGGGCCCTGAGAACCGGAGGCCGTCATGGCACTTCCCCGCATCGATATCGACGACCCGGAATTCGAGATGGACGAAGGCGAGGTCGTCTCCTACCAAGGGCGGAGATTCACCGGTGAGGTGGTCGAGTACCAGCGCGGCGCGCTCGTCAGCCTCGTCACCTACCGGGACGGGGTCGAGGACGGGCCGTCCCAGGAGTGGTACGTGGACGGGACACCGAGGTCCGAGGGAACGCTGCGGGCCGGTTTCCCCATCGGCGAGTCCAAGGAATGGCACCCCAACGGGAGACTCGCCTCACGGGTACTCATGAGCGCGAACGGGTTCCGGCAGCTGGAGATCATCGAGTGGGACGAGAACGGAAAGCTGACGAAGGAGTGGCGGGCCGACCAGGATGACCCGCCCGGTTCCGACTCCGTGCCAGGAGGACGGTCTTGACCGCCACCATTCCCGTCGCCCGATGGTCCGTGCGTGACCGCAGGCATGCGCCACCGGTCCGAAACGGCGCGTTCCCCCGTACCGGACACCCGCGAAGCGACAACGGAGAGAACGGATGCGTTCCGATCAGCTGACACCGGACGTACGTGAGTGGCTCGTCGCCCATGGCTGGGCACCCGGCCGTGATCTCGGGGCGCGGGCCGATGCGAGGATTTCTATGTCTGAGCAATTTCCTGCCAGGGAACTCCACTACTCGGGCAGCGCCCTGGCGGAGACATGATGATCGCCGACTTCTTCCAGGAACTGTGGCCCTCTGCTTTCGGAACCCCGAGGGGAAGCATTCATGATTCCCTCGCGCCGGAACCCTACGAGGACGCCGAGCAGATCGCGCAATACCTCCGGTGCGGGCACGAGATATTCAGCGTCATGGGAACCTCCGAGGACGTGCTCGGCTCCGGACGCACCGTACTCGGGGGCGACTCCATCCTCTCCGACGGGAAATGGATCTGGCGTGGCGACCTCTGGTTCTACGTCCGGACGCACCATGTGGAACTTCCCGCGGAGTTCCTCGCCGATGTCAGGGGGAACAAGCATCTGGTTCCGCCCGAGGACGCGCCCCGGATCATCCGGATCGCCCGGTACGTCGATGCCCGCATCTGATGGGCTGGTGCCGGGGAGTCCGTCAGCCCTTGACCCCGACCACTCCCCATCCCCGGTCCGCCGCCTCGGTGAGGACGCGGGCCCACTCCGTCAGCAGGTGGACGAAGCCGTGGTCGAAGTCGGCGGGCCGGCCGTCGGAGGACACGGCCGCGGTGTGCTTCGCGTACGGTTCGCGCAGGCCGTCGAGGAGTGGGTGTACGCGTTCCCAGGTGGCGGCCAGTTCGCGGACGCCCTCCGGTGAGCGGGCGAGCAGCAGACTGGTCCCGCACGGTGGCGCGTCAGCGGATTCGGTGGCCGTCGAGGCGAAGAACTCCAGGTCCGTCCGGCCCGATTCGCCGTCCGGGCCGTCCCAGATCAGGCCGAGCAGGAAGTCGTCCAGTTCGGCGCGGAGCGACGGGTCGGCGTGGTCGCGTACGTGGTCCCAGTGGTGCGTGACCCAGAAGTGCGGCTTGTACGACCCGAGCGTGTACAGGAACTCGTAGACGGCGAAGCGGTCGCTGTGCGGGCCCTTCGGCCACGCCCAGTCGCCCCGGACCGTGGGCGCCTCGTAGTCCCACAGCCCCGTCTCGTCGGCGTCCCAGGCGCACCAGAGCCTCGACAGCCGTCCAGGCGCGGGCACTTCGCCCAGCCACGACCAGTCGACGACCATCACCGTGATGTCTAAACCCATACGGCGAGGCTACCGATCACCGCCGGGCGCCGCAGCGGGAGCGGCGACGGGACGGGATGTGGGAGTGTGCGGGGCATGGTCGAATCCTGGGTCCTTGCCGGCCGTGCCGCCGTGGTCTCCGCCGAGGACGTGACGGAACTGCTCCGGACGCGGATCGCCGGCGGCGCGCTGGAATCGGTGCTGGAGAGCGCGTCCGGGCGGACCCTGTTCGTCGTGAGCAACACCGGGCGCGCCATGGTGATGCTGCTCGACCATGCCGGCGACCCGGGCGAGCATGCCACGGACCCCGGTGCGGAGGGGTGGAGCGACGGCTACGTACTCGCCAACGGGCAGGAGGACGAGTACCCCGACGCGGACACCGTGCCGCTCGCCGAGGGGCTGCGCATCGTCCGCCACATCCTCGCCACGGGCCGGCCGCCGTCCGACGCATCGTGGACGGTCGACCGCTGAGGGCGCGGGCCGGGCCGGGACGTCAGGCGGACGCGCACTCCGTCATCTCCGGTTTGTTCGGCGGGTCCGGCCTGTCCAGCAGCGGGCCGAGGTACTTGTTGAACAGCCGATGCCACTCCCCGTCGTCCATGATCTTCCGCAGCGAGGCGCACACCTCGCGCTTCAGCCCCTTCTCGTCCGGCTTCATCGCGACGCCGTACCCCTCCGCGCCCGGCCCGCTGTCCAGCCGCTTCAGCCTGTCGGGGTTGCGCTTGACGAATCCGGCGAGGATGACGTCGTCCGTGCTCACCGCGTACACCGACGACCTCGGGTCCAGCAGGTCGCGGACGCACCGGTCGTAGCCGTTCGGCAGCGAACCCGTCATGTGGTAGCCGGCCGTGGGCAGCCATGACTCGTACGTCGAGCTGCGCGCCGTGCAGACCTCGTACTGCTTCTCCTTGAGCATCCGGGAGTCGTCGATCGCCCCTCTCTTCGCCTTCTTGAGGACCATGAAGCCCCGGCTGGCCACGTAGTACGGCCCGGCGAACGCGACGCTGTAGTCGGGGGCCTTCGCGTGCTTGCGCTCCTCGGTGATGCTGTAGGTGGCGATGACCAGGTCCACGTCGCCCTTCTGCAGCATCGTGCTCCGGTTCTCGGTGCTCACGGTCTGGAACGTCACCTGGGAGCGCTCGTAGCCCATCTCCTTGGCGATGGCGTAGGCGAGGTCGATCTCGTACCCCTGGTACGTGCCGTTCTTCTGCTCGCTCAGTCCGGGCTGGTCGGCCTTGACACCCACGTTCAGCCTGTCGTGCGTCTTGATGTACGGCTCCGACCGGGCACCCCGGGCCGGTGGTTTGCCCGCCTCCGCCTCGCCGGTTCCCCGCATCCGCTCCACGGTGTACCAGCCCGCGCCGAGCAGCAGGGCCCCGCAGACGACGCCCACCGTGAGCTTCCGCCACGACGGGGCCCGCTTCTTCGGCCGGGGCGGGGACAAGGGCCGGGGCGGTACGGGGGGACGGGGGTCCTCGGAGTAGTCGGGCTCCTCCGCCGTCTGCTTCCGCCGTTCTTCCCGTTCCTGGTTCTTGTACGTTCCCCGGGCGACCGGCTCGCCGTCCGGCCCCGGTACTGGGCCCGGCCCCTGCGCCGGGGTCTGCACGGGCACGGGGGCCGTCCTGCGGAGGATGTCGCGGAGGATGTTCTCCGCGCCCTCGGCGCTCAGGCGGCGGGTCGGGTCCTTGTCCATCAGCTGCCCGACGACGCCGGCGAGTTCCTCGCCGTACTCCATCGGCAGCGGGGCGGACCGGCAGGCGGCGACCAGGACTTCGTACTCGTTCGGCCGGTCGAAGGGGTGCCTTCCCTCGACCATCTCGTACAGCGTGACGCCCAGCGACCACAGGTCGGAGGCGGCCGTCGCGGGGTACTCCTGGGAGGTCTGGCTGAGGATTTCGGGCGCCAGGTACTTGAAGGTGCCGATCAGTTCACCGGCCTTGGTGAGCGGGGCGGCTCCGTCGAAGGTCGCGATCCCGAAGTCGACGAGGATCGCGAAGTCCTCCTTGGCGAAGAGGATGTTCGCCGGTTTCACGTCCCGGTGCACCACCTTGGCCTCGTGCACCGCGCGCAGCCCGCTGAGCACCTGGAGCCCGATCGCCGCCGTACGCCGTACCGAGAGCCGCCGTTCCTCGCGCATCAGGTCCGCGAGCGACCGCGCGTCGAGCAGGTCCATGATGATCCAGACCTGGTTGCCGGACTCGACCCGGTCGTGCACCGCCACCACGTTGGGGTGCCGGATCTTGGCGATGGCCGCGGCCTCGCGCCGGGCCCGCTGCATCATCTGCTCCTGCGTGACCGCCCCGGCGGCGTCCCGGCTGAGCAGGCCCTTCACCGCGACATGCCGGTCCAGGCGGGTGTCCAGCGCCTCCCACACCTCGCCCATGCCGCCGCGCCCGAGGCTGTGCAGGAGCTCGTAACGGCCGTCGATCACGATGTGCGGCACGGGGGCCACGGGCCGGTTTCCCGGCTCCGGGGTTTCCGGATCTCCATGCGCCCTCGGCCGCGGCTGGGACGACTCGGCCGGACCGCCCGGGGGAGAGTCGCCCGACCAGCCGTTGTGGGCGCCGCGGGGCAGGCCGTCGCCGTCCCCGTGGCCCGAGTCACGACCGGACGTACCCTCGCTGTGCATGCGACCCCCTGTGGACTACATGGATGAAACAGATTAGACGCTTAGTCATATGCACAGCGTGGAGCGTCGGTTACTGACTTTCCATGTCGAGGCACGACCGGTCGCTGCCGCTCCGTCCTCCGGTCCCCCGGTCGTCCGGCCGCGCACTCCGTCACCGCTGCCCCGCCGCCCTCTCCTTACGCGTTTCCGGCGCCACTGCCCTGAAGGGCAGGGGGTGTTGCCCTTTCGCTTGGCTCGTTCTTCTACGTGGCTGGTGGCGTCCCCACGCAGTCTGAGGTGGGCGAGTGGGTGAGTGAGCGGCGTTCCGGAGGACGGGAGGGCTGATGAGGGCGGTTCCTGGACAGGACGGCTCCTCAGTGTCCACTTCCGGGTCGGGGTCGGGGTCTGGTCGGGGTGGTGGTGCCCCCCGGCAAAAAGATGTGACTCCCGGCCTCGATGTGTCACGTTCTCCCGCCGCACCAGGGGCCCCCGGCGGGCCGGGCCTGCAACGCCTGCATCATCTCCAGCGTGCGGCGGGGAACCGTGCGGTGTCCCGGCTGGTCGCCCAGCGCTACACCGCCCCGGTCAAGCCCTCACCCGCGCAGGCCCCCGGGTTCCGGAAGGTGAAGGCCGACATCGCGGCGAAGAAGACCCGCCTGGCCGTCCACGCCCCCGCCACCACGGAGTCGAAGTCCGCCCAGGACGCCGCCGTCGCACCCCCCGACGACAGGGAGGCCCAGGGCAAGGCCGCCAACGCGGAGAAGATGAACGCCGCGAAACCCGGCGAGTTCAACAAACAGGCCTTCATCGACGCCGTGAACAAGGCCATCGACTCCCAGGCCCCGAAGAACCTCGACGACGCCGACAAGTTCTCCACGTCCGGCAAGGCCGACAAGATCAAGGACGAGGTCGACGGCAAGGTCACCGACGGGAAGACCGCCTCCGCCAAGGACATCGACACCGCCACCAAGGCACCGCCCGACACCGCCGCGGCCAAGGACAAACCCGTCACCCCGATGTCCCCCGACCAGCCACCCCCCAACCCCGGCGCGCCCCCGGCCGCCGATGCCGTCCCCGCCAAGCAGCCCCCCGCCGTCACCGACTTCTCCCAGGGCCCCGCCGCCAACGACCAGGCCATGGCGGACGCCGAGGTCACCGAGGACCAGCTCGCCAAGGGCAACGAACCCGCCTTCGACCAGGCCCTGTCGGCGAAGAAGACCGCCGAGACCGACTCCGCCAAAGCCCCCGCCAAAGGCAGGGCCGCCGAAACCCAGCAGCTCGACGCCGCGAAAACCGGGGCCGCCGCGTCCGGGGCCAAGGCGCTGACCGCCCTCACCGCCACCCGCGCCTCGGCCGGGAAACACGTCGACGGCGGCAAGAGCGACACGAAGACCCGGGACGAGAAACGGCGGGCCGAGGCCACCGCGAAACTCCAGAAGGTCTACGACACCACCAGGAAGGACGTCGAGGAAACGCTGTCCGGCCTCGACAAGAAGGTCGACACCGCCTTCACCCAGGGGGAGAAGACCGCCCGGGACGCCTTCACCGCCGACCACAAACGCCGCATGAA
>NZ_JBIBUU010000047.1:0-5895 GCF_043079735.1 Streptomyces sp. NPDC015144
AGGGGAGGGGTGGTGCGGAACGCTCATGCGGACTTCGCCTTCCGAGAAGTGCGGCAAGGGAGGGAGCGTTCCTGCGGGGGACTGCCATAAGGCGGATGGCTGAAAAGGATCCGAGCATCGAGGTCGCGCGGCGCGATGGGCAGGCGCCGGAACCACCCGGAAAGGGGTAAAGAGCGGGTGACCGTGGGATGTCACCTCGGTTGGCAGGGAACCTACGGTGGGCCAAGCAGTTTGGTCAAGGCCTGATTTCGTCGGAATGCGGTACGTCGTCGAGGGGCTCGGTGCCCTCCGCCTCGTCGACCCAGCCGAGCGCGAGGCTGATCCGGCGGGCAGCGTCCCGCACCTGGCCGCCCAGCTCCTGGTAGCGCCAGGCCGGCAGACCGAGCTTGAGGCCGGTGATGGAGACCGCCCCGGCGCAGACCGAGCGGTCGTCGAAGACCGGCGCGCCGATGCAGATGATGCCCTCGGCGTCCTCCTCGTCGTCGAGGGCGTAGCCGACCCGGGCGATGTCGCGCAGATGGGACAGGAAGGTCGCCGGGTCCGTGATCGTGCGGGAGGTGCGCCGGGGCAGCCCGAACCGCTCGATCACCGAGGCCGCCTCGCTCTGCGGGACGGCGGAGAGCAGCGCCTTGCCCAGGCCGGTGCAGTGCGGCAGCTCGCGCTGGCCCATCCGCAGATCGAGCCGGACGCGCTGGTCGATCTCGACCTGGTCCACGACGACCGCGTGGCCGTCCTCGGGCACGGCGAGCCGGGAGGCCATGCCGGTGCTCCGGGTCAGCTCGCGCAGGACCGGGTGGGCGACCCCGCGCAGGGAGACCTGGGAGCGGGCCCGGTCGCCGAGCCGGGCCAGGCTCATCCCGAGCCGGTAGCGGCGGTTCATGCCCTCGCCGTCGTCCGAGACGAGTCCGTAGGCGCGCAGGGTCTGGAGCATGCCGAAGGCGGCGCTCTTGGAGATGGAGCAGGCCTGGCCGACCTCCGTGACGCTCAGGCCGTTCCCCTGGGAGGGGGCGGCGAGCGCCTCGAGGATGTCCGCTGCCCTGGCCACGCTCTTGACCCAGTACTTCGGCTCTTCTGGGGCAGCACTGTTCGTCATAGCCGAACAGTCTAGTCCGTACCGGGGGGTCCGAACGCGCTTTGCCGACAGAGGAACCGCGAGAACGCCCGGATTCGGGGGCGGAAGGGTCTTGACCGGCTCAGAAGCCGCACGTAATATCCGGAACTGTTCTGCTCTACAGAACAGTGTTCAGGAAAAGCGAACGCAACACCTGAAGCACAGCACCACGTATCACCTGAAGCACCACGGATCACCCCTCTTCCTGCGGCGACTGCCGGGCGGATGGCGCCAGGGACTCACGGGCCGGGCAGGGCCCGAGAAGACCGACGACTCTCGACGCAAGGAGCAAGCGATTATGAGTTCAGGCCCGGCAGGCAACGAATCCGGAGCCCGACTCGCCGAACGCGCCCGCCAGGTCGTACCCGGCGGCGTGAACAGCGGTCAGCGCAGCGTTCCCGGACTGACCGACCTGGTCGTCACCGGCACCGACGGCGCCCGGTTCCGCACCGCCGACGGACGCGAGTACACCGACTTCCACTCGGCGTTCGGCCCGCCGCTGCTCGGCCACAACGACCCCGACGTGGCCCGCGCCACCGCCGAGGCCGGGGCCACCCTCGGCCACATGGGCGTCGGCGTCACCGAGGGCGAGATCGTCCTCGCCGAACAGCTCGCCGAACTGATCCCCTCGATCGAGAAGGTGCTGCTCACCAGCACCGGCAGCGAGGCCACCTTCCACGCGCTGCGCGTCTCCCGCGCCGCCACCGGACGCCGCCTCGTCGTCAAGTTCCAGGGCTGCTACCACGGCTGGCACGACGCGGTCAGCCTCAACGTCATCTCCGCGCCCGACAAGGTCGGCGCCCACGACCCCATCTCCACCGGCATCCTGCCCGAAGTCCTCGACGCCACGCTCGTCCTGCCGTTCAACGACAGCGAGGCCGTCCGCCGCGCCTTCGCCGAGCACGGCTCCGACATCGCCGCCGTCATCGTCGAGCCCGTCCCGCACAACGTCGGCGCGCTCCTCCCGTACCAGGAGTTCCTCACCACGCTCCGCGAGGAGACCACCCGGGCCGGCAGCGTCCTGATCTTCGACGAGGTCATCACCGGCTTCCGCCACGACATCGGCGGCTGGCAGAAGATCTCCGGCGTCACCCCCGACCTCACCACCCTCGGCAAGGCCATCGCCAACGGCGCCCCCGTCGGCGCGATCGGCGGCCGCGCCGACCTGATGGACCTCTTCTCCACCCGCCCCGGCGCCCCCGCCTTCTTCGCCGGCACGTACAACGGCCACCCCTCCGTGGTCGCCGCCGCCCTCGCCACCCTGCGCAAGCTGCGCGAGGAGCCGGTCCACGAGCACGTCTTCCGGCTCGGCGAGCGGGTCCGCACCGAACTGACCGGGCTGTACGAACGCCTCGGCGTTCCCGCCGTCGTCACCGGCTACGGCTCCGTCTTCGTCAGCTACTTCATGTCCGGCGAGGCCCCCCGCACCTACGCGGACCTGCTGAACAACGACGCCTCCCTCTTCGTCGGCTACCGCCGCAAGCTCCTGGAGCACGGCCTGTTCGAGCTGCCGCTCAACCTCAAGCGCAGCCACATCAGCTACGCCCACACCGACGCCGACGTGGACCGCCTGATCGAGGGCACCGAGGCCGCGGTCCGGGCCGTGCTCGCCGAGGGCGGCGCCCGCGACCTGGAGAACGCCTCCACCATGGGCGGAGCGACCCGCTGATGCTCACCGTCAACCGCACCCGCCCCGCCGGCCCCGCCGGCCGCATCACCCGCGTCGAGACCCTGATGCTCGGCACCTCCTGGCGCGACTTCGGCTACGTCCGGGTCCACACCGACGAGGGCCTGTCCGGCATCGGCGAGATCACCCACCCCTACCGGGTCCGCGAGGTCTGCGACCTCACCGAGGCGATCGCCCGGCGCCACCTGATCGGCGCCGACCCCTTCGACGTCGAGGAGCTGTGGCTCCGCGTCTACCAGGGCGACTTCCTGCGCGGCGGCGACATGGGCGGCGTCGCCCTGTCCGGCCTCGACCAGGCCATGTACGACCTGATGGGCAAGGCGCTCGGCGTCCCCGCCTACCGGCTGACCGGCGGCGCCTGCCGCGACGAGGTCCGGGTCTACGCCAACGGCTGGTACACCGGCGAACGCGAGCCGGAGACCTTCGCCGCCAAGGCCAGGGAGACCGTCGCCAAGGGCTTCACCGCCCTCAAGTTCGACCCCTTCGGCCCCGGCCTGCACGAGCTGGAGCGCGCCGAGCTGCGCCGCTCGATCGAGCTCGTCGCCGCCGTGCGCGACGCCATCGGACCGGACGTCGACCTCTTCATCGAGGGCCACGCCCGCTTCGCGATGCCGACCGCCGCCCGCCTGGTGCGCGAGCTGGAGCCCTTCGACATCGGCTGGTTCGAGGAGCCGATGCCCTGGACCCACATCGAGCGCTACGCGGAGCTGCGCCAGCGCGCCGCCTTCCCGATCTCCGGCGGCGAGCACTTCCACAACCGCTACGAGTACAAGCAGCTCTTCGCGACCAACGCCGTCGACATCATCCAGCCCGACCTCTCCATGGCCGGCGGATTCACCGAGGTGCGCAAGCTCGCCGCGACCGCCGACACCCACGGCATGCTGGTGGCCCCGCACAACTCCAACTCGCCGCTCTGCACCACCGTCTCGGTGCACGCGACGCTCGGCATCCCCAACTTCAAGATCCTGGAGACCTTCGACGGCCTCCTGGAGGACTACGTCTTCGACGCCCTCAAGGGCACCCTGCCGATCACCGACGGCCACATCGGCCTGCCGACCGCCCCCGGACTCGGCGTCGAACTGGTCGACGAGGTCTTCGAGGAGCACCCGCCCAGCCACCGCTTCTGGAACATGTTCGCGGACGGCTGGGAGAAGCGGAACCGGACATGATCGTCGACGTCCACTCGCACCTCTTCCGGCACAGCCACGACTTCACCGACCCCTTCCGGTCCGACTCCGCCCGCGCCCACGCGGGCGAGGTCGACCTGACGGTGAAGTGGGAGGAGTACGCGGCCACCGCCCCCGAGGGCACCCGCACCATCGTGGTCGGCGGCAAGGCCCGGCGCAGCGGCCTCTGGGTCGACGACGCCGCCGTCGCCTCGTACGTCGGGGCCCACCCGGACCGGCTCATCGGCTACCTCTCGCTCGACCCCACCCAGCCCGGCTGGCAGGACGAGCTCCGCCACGGCCACCAGGAGCTGGGCCTGCGCGGCATCAAGCTGATGCCGATGTACGCGGGCTTCGACCCGGCCGCCGAGGAGTACGACGAGCTGTACACGTACGCCGAACGCAACGGGCTGCCGCTCCTGGTCCACACCGGCACCACCTTCGTGTCGACCGCGCCCCTGGAGTGGGCGATGCCCCGCCACCTGGACGCGGTCGCCATCCGCCACCCGGAGCTGCGGATGGTCCTCGCCCACCTCGGCCATCCCTTCGAGGGCGAGTGCATCGCGGTCATCCGCAAGCACCCGCACGTGTACGCCGACATCAGCGCCCTGCACTACCGGCCCTTCCAGCTCTGGCACAGCCTCCGGCTGGTCCAGGACTACGGGGTCTTCCACAAGCTGATGTTCGGCAGCGACTACCCGTTCACGACGGTCGACGACTCGGTGAAGGGACTGCGGGAGATCGCCCGGATCCCCGGCATCCCCGGGCTGCCGCCGCTCGACGTGGACGCGGTGGAGGAGATCATCCACCGGCCCTCGCTGGACCTGCTGGGCCTGAACGGCTGAACCGGCCGTTCCACGAACCGCCGGCACGGTGCCGGGCCCGATCCCCCCGGTGCCCGCACCGTGCCGGCCCCGGGCCGCCGCGCCCTCACCCTGTGTCCCTTCGCGCGGCGGCCCGGACCTGTACTTCCACTCCGCACTGCTAAGGAAGCCCGCCATGACCGCAGCCGTCCCGCCCCGCGGAACCGACCGCTTCGATCTGACCGGCCGCACCGCGGTCGTCACCGGGGCCGCCCGGGGGCTCGGCCGCTCCTTCGCCGTCGGCCTCGCCGAGGCGGGCGCCGACCTGGTCCTCGTCGACCTGCCCGGTGCCGAGGGCATCGACGCGACCGCGGCCGAGATCGAGGCACTCGGCCGCACCTGCCGCACCTACGGGCAGGACCTCGCCGACATCGAGGCGCTGCCCGGCCTCGTCGACACCGTGCGCGCCGAGGCGGGCCCGCTGCACATCCTGGTCAACAACGCGGGCACGGCGGCGCTGGAACGCTTCAACGAGATCACCCCCGCGAGCTGGTCGCACATCATGCGGGTCAACGTCGACGCGGTCTTCTTCCTCAGCCAGCGCGTCGCCGAGCACATGACGGCCGACGCCGTCGCCGGCCGCATCATCACCATCACCTCCAAGAACGCCCTGGTGGCGGAGGCCGGACTGGCCCACTACAACGCCTCCAAGGCGGCCGCCCAACTGCTCACCGAGACCCTGGCGGTCGAACTCGCCCCGCACGGCATCACCGCCAACACCCTGGCCCCCGGCATGGTCGAGACGCCCATCGACGGCGAGTTCCCCTTCGACCGGGAGGCGTTCGAGTCCGCGTACCGCGAGCGCATCCCGCTCGGCCGGTACGCCCGGCCCGAGGAGTGCGTCGGCGCGCTGCTGCTCCTCGCCTCGGACGCCGGGGCCTATCTCACCGGGGCGCGGATCGTCGTCGACGGGGGAGTGCTGGCCGACCAGATGCCGCGCATGCGCTTCATGCCGCCGTACCGCACCACCCTCTGACCGCGACCGCCCGGCCGCGGTCCCCTCGAGCACGTACCGACAACGCGAGGAGCTCCTCCGTCATGTCCGTCAACGCCGCGTCCCCCTCCCCC
>NZ_JBIBUU010000048.1:0-5119 GCF_043079735.1 Streptomyces sp. NPDC015144
ACGATTTCCGTGCGGTCGCGGGTGGGCTGGAGTTCTCGCGGCCCCGTATTCCTGTGGTGTCGACGTTGACGGGTGGGGTGGCTTCGTTCGAGGAGCTGTCCTCGGTGGACTACTGGGCGGCCCATGCCCGCAACGCGGTCCTCTTCCATCACGCGGTACGCACCCTTGAGGGTGAGGGGGTGGGGACGTTCGTCGAGCTGGGCCCGGACGCCACGCTCACCGCCCTCACCCAGGAGGGAACCGAAGGCGAGGACGCGGTGTTCGTGCCGTCCCTGCGCAAGGACCGTCCCGAGGCGCATGCGGTGGTCTCGGCACTGGGCGGGCTGCACGTCCATACCGGACTTGATCCCGACTGGAACGCGGTCTTCGGCCCCGTGGCCGACCGCCGTACCGTCGACCTGCCCACCTACGCCTTCCAACGCCGCCGCTACTGGCTCGACACGGCCCACACCCCCGCACCGCTCCCCCTCCCCTCGGCCGCGGCCCCGGTCGCCACGGCCGAGGGTGGGAACGACGTCGATGAGCACACGCCGTCCGCCGCGGAAGCGCTCGCCCAACGGCTCGCGGGGGAGAGCGAAGCCGAGCAGGAGCGGCTCCTGCTGGAGTTGGTGCGCACGAACGTGGCCATCGTTCTCGGGCATGTGTCGAGCACCGTCGACGCGGAGCAGTCGTTCAAGGAGCTGGGCTTCGACTCGCTGAGCGCCGTCGAGTTCACCAACCGCGTCAACGCGACCTCCGGGCTGCGACTCTCCGCCACGCTCATCTACGACCACCCGAGCCCCGGCGCACTCGCCCGGTACATGCGCCGCGAGCTGCTCGGCAGCGGCGAGCCCGCCGAACAGCAGCCGGCCGACCGCGCACCGAACACCTCGGACGACCTCATAGCGATCATCGGCATGGCGTGCCGCTATCCCGGAGGAGTGGACTCTCCCGAGGGGCTGTGGCGCCTCGTCGCCGACGGGCAGGACGCGATCTCCGAGCTTCCCGACAACCGTGGCTGGGACATCGACGACCTCTACGATCCGGTACCGGGACGTCCGGGCAAGACCTATGCGCGGCACGGCGGATTCCTGCACCGGGCCGACGAGTTCGACCCCGCGTTCTTCGGGATATCGCCGCGCGAGGCGGCGGCCATGGACCCCCAGCAGCGGCTGCTGCTGGAGACCTCCTGGGAGGCCCTGGAACGCTCCGGAATCGACCCCTCCGCGCTGCGCGGAGTCGCCGCGGGCGTCTTCGTCGGGGCGATGTCCCAGGACTACGGGCCGCGGCTGCACGAAACCGCCGAGGGATACGAGGGGTACCTGCTCACCGGCAGCACCGCGAGCGTCGCCTCCGGCCGCATCTCCTACACCCTCGGCCTGGAGGGACCCGCGGTGACGGTCGACACCGCCTGCTCATCGTCCCTGGTAGCACTCCACCTCGCGGCACAGGCACTGCGCCAGGGCGAGTGCGGCATAGCCCTCGCCGGTGGTGCCGCCGTCATGGCGACGCCCGGGATGTTCGTCGAGTTCAGCAGGCAGCGGGGGCTGGCGGCCGACGGCCGGGCCAAGGCGTTCGCGGTCGGCGCCGACGGTACGGCGTGGGCGGAGGGCGTGGGCATGGTTGCCCTTGAGCGTCTGTCGGACGCGCGGCGCAACGGCCATCGGGTACTCGGCGTGGTGCGGGGCAGCGCGATCAACCAGGACGGCGCGAGCAACGGCCTGACCGCGCCCAACGGGCCGTCGCAGGAGCGGGTGATCCGGCAGGCCCTGGCCAACGCCCGGCTGACGTCGTCGGACGTGGACGCGGTGGAGGCGCACGGAACGGGCACGCGACTGGGCGACCCGATCGAGGCGCAGGCACTGCTCGCCACGTACGGACAGCAGCGGGACGGCGAACACCCTCTGCTCCTCGGTTCGTTGAAGTCCAACATCGGACACGCCCAGGCGGCGGCGGGGATCGGCGGCGTCATCAAGATGGTGATGGCGATGCGGCACGGAGTCCTGCCCAGGACGCTGCACGTCGACGAGCCGTCGCCGCACGTCGACTGGTCGGCGGGCGCGGTCGAACTGCTGACGGAGGCGGTGGCGTGGCCGGAAGGCGCCCCGGGCCGGCCGCGGAGGGCCGCGGTGTCCTCCTTCGGTATCAGCGGGACCAACGCGCACGTCATTCTGGAACAGGCGCCCGCCGACTCGGCCGAGCAGGCTTCCGCACCGGCCCTTCCGCCGGAGACCGAACAGGCTCTCGAACCGGCCTCCGCGCCGGACACCGAGGAGGACCCCGCCCAGCCGCCCGCCGCCGATGCGGCTTCTGACGGCAGTCCTCTCCCCTGGCTCCTTTCGGCCAGGAGCCGTTCCGCGTTGCGCGCCCAGGCACAGCGCCTCAAGGAGCACCTGGAAGCCGCCCCGGAACTCCGCCCGGCCGATGTGGCCCACGCGCTCGCCACCACCCGCGCTTCCTTCGACCACCGCGCCGTCGTCATCGGCTCGGACCGCGCCGTCCTCCTCGAAGGGCTCGGTGAGCTCGCCGCCGCGGAGTCCGCGGCCGGTGTCCAGGGACAGGCATCCGCCCCCGGCAGGACCGTCTTCGTCTTCCCCGGACAGGGGTCGCAGTGGGACGGGATGGCCGTGGAACTGCTGGACACCAACGCGGTGTTCCGGGAGCGCATCGAAGCCTGTGAGCAGGCGCTCTCCCCTTACGTGGACTGGTCGTTGACCGAGGTCCTGCGCGGGTCGTCCGGCGCGCCCGGCCTCGACCGGGTGGACGTGGTCCAGCCGGCGCTGTTCGCGGTGATGGTGTCGCTGGCCGCCGTCTGGCAGTCGGTCGGCGTACGGCCGGCGGCGGTCGTCGGCCACTCGCAGGGAGAGATCGCGGCCGCCTGCGTCGCCGGGGCACTGAGCCTCGACGACGCCGCCAAGGTGGTGGCGCTGCGGAGCCGGGCCATCGGTGCGCTGGCGGGCAAGGGAGGGATGGGCTCCATCCCGCTGCCGCAGGCCGATGTGGCCGAACGGCTCACACGATGGGGCGACCGGCTGTCGGTGGCCGCGGTCAACGGCCCGATGGCGACAGTGGTGTCCGGGGACCCGGCGGCGCTCGCGGAACTGGTGCAGGCCTGCCGCGACGAGGGTCTGCGAGCGCGCACCATCGCGGTGGACTACGCCTCGCACTCGGCCCATGTGGAAGAGATCCGCGAGGAACTCCTGGAGACGCTCGACGGGCTCGAACCGCGCTCCTCGTCCATCGCGTTCTACTCGACCCTCGAAGGAGAGCCGATCGACACGGCGGTACTCGACGCCGACTACTGGTACCGGAACCTCCGCAACACGGTCCAGCTGGAGAAGGCGGTCCGGGCCCTCACCGCCGACGGCTACACCACCTTCATCGAGTCGAGCCCGCACCCGGTGCTCGTCATGGGCATTCAGGAGACGGTCGACGACGCCCTCGGGTCCGGCGCGGCACAGAACGGCGAGACCGACGGCCCTCCGGCGGCCCTGGTCGTCGGCTCCCTGCGTCGCGACGAGGGGAACTGGCGGCGCTTCCTGACGAGCGTCGCCACCGCCCACACCGCGGGTGTGCCGGTGGACTGGACACGGATTCCCGGTACGGCGGGCCCGGCCGAGCCCGTGGACCTGCCCACCTACGCTTTCCAGCGCGACCGCTATTGGCTGCGCACCCCCGCCCCCACCGGCGATGTGTCCGGCGCCGGGCTCGGCGCCGCCGACCACCCCCTGCTCAGCGCACTGGTCGCACTCGCCGACGGCGCCGACGACGGCGGACTCCTGCTCACCGGCAGGCTCTCCCTGCGCAGCCACCCCTGGCTCGCCGATCACGCGGTCCTCGGCACCGTGCTGCTTCCGGGCACGGCATTCGTCGAGATGGCGCTGCGCGCCGCGGACGAGTGCGGCAGCGACCGGGTGGACGACCTCACGCTGGAGGCGCCGCTCGTCCTGCCGGAGCAGGGCGACATCCAGCTGCAACTCGTGGTGGACGGACCGGACGAGAACGGCCGACGCGGACTCCGGGTCTACGCCCGGCCGATGGCCGCCACCCCGGGCGGCGAGGACGAGCACCGCTGGACGCGACACGCGACGGCCGCCCTGGTGTCCGGCGCGGCGACCGACGGGACACCTGCGGCGGAGACCGCGCAGGCCCCCGGCCATCTGGCGACCTGGCCGCCCGAGGGCGCGCAGGCCGTCGCCCTGGACGACCGCTACCCGCAGCTCGCCGCCCAGGGCTACGAATACGGCCCGGCCTTCCAGGGCCTCACCGGAATGTGGCGCAGCGGGGACGAGGTCTTCGCCGAGGTGCGGCTCGCCGATGACCAGCAGGACTCCGCCGAGCGGTTCGGGATTCACCCCGCGCTGCTGGACGCGGCCCTGCACGCCATCGTGGTGCGGGAGGACGGCGCGCGGTCGGACACAGAGGCGTCGGGCCCCCTGCTGCCCTTCGCCTGGGACGGCGTGCGGCTGCTGGCGACCGGTGCGCGCAGCCTGCGGGTGAGGTTCTCTCCGGTCGGCCGGGACGGCGTGCGCATACTGGCCGCCGACACCGCCGGAGCCCCTGTGGCCACGGTCGAATCGTTGGTCCTGCGCCCGGTTGCCGCCGGACAACTGGCCGAGGCCGGTCGCGCTGCGGTGGATCGCGATCTCCACCGCGTGGACTGGACGCCGCTCGACGCACCGCTCACCGAGCCGGAAGCGGCTGGAGACTCACCGGCTGTGTTCGTCCTCGGCTCGCTCGGCGGGACTCTCGTCGTACCGGACGCGCTCGGCGCCCCCGTACACCCGGATCTGCCGGCCCTGCTGGACACCCTCGGCACCGCGGACACGGAGGGCGCATCCCCGCGCACGGTGCTGCTGCCCTGCCCGCACACCGCCCCGGAGGCGCGGCCGCAGGCAGTCCTCGAAGAGGTGCTGGCCACCGTGCAGGCATGGCTGGCGGACGAGCGGACCGGTGCGGCACGACTGGTCGTCGTCACCCACCACGCGATGGCCACCCGTCCCGGCGAGGACGTCACCGACCTGGCCGCAGCGGCGGTGTGGGGTTTGTTGCGTGCTGTGCAGTCGGAGTATCCGGGTCGGTTTGTGTTGGTCGATGTGGATGGGAGTGAGGGGTCGGCGGGGGCGGTTGTGTCGGCGTT
>NZ_JBIBUU010000049.1:0-5071 GCF_043079735.1 Streptomyces sp. NPDC015144
CGCAACCTGCGGCAGACGGTCGAGTTCGAGACGGCCGTGCGGACGCTGGTCGCGGAAGGATTCGGCACCTTCGTCGAGTCCAGCGCCCACCCCGTACTGACCGTGGGCGTCCAGGAGACCATCGAGGCAGCGGATTCGGCCGCGGTGGTGACCGGATCGCTGCGGCGCGACGAAGGCGGGATCGAACGATTCCTCGCCTCGGCGGCCGAACTGGCCGTCCACGGCGTGGCAGTGGACTGGACGACGTACTTCGCCCCGCTCACACCCCGCCCCGCACGCCCCGTCGAACTGCCCACCTATCCGTTCCAGCACCAGAGTTTCTGGCTGACCGCCGACGGAGCCCCGGGCGACGCGGGCGACCTGGGCCTCGCCCCGGTCCACCACCCCCTGCTGGGCGCCGCGCTCACCCCGGCGGGCCGCGACGGCCTGACCCTCACGGGGCGGCTGTCCTTGCGCACACACCCCTGGCTCGCGGACCACGCGGTGCTGGACACCGTGCTCCTGCCGGGCACCGCGTTCATCGAGCTGGCGCTGCACGCCGGAGACCGGGTCGGTTGCCCGGACGTGGAGGAACTCACCCTGCACGCACCTCTGCTGATCCCCGAGACGAAGGCGATCAGGCTCCAGCTGGAGGTGGAGGGCCCCGATGACGCGGGACGGCGCGCGTTCTCCGTGCACTCCTCCCCTCAGGACGACACCGGGTCCGGTGAATGGACCCGCCACGCCTCCGGATTCCTGGTGGCCGACGCGGCGGCCGGCCGGGCCGCCGAGGCACCATCCGGTCTGGAGATCTGGCCGCCGGCGGGCGCCGAGGCGCTCCCCGTGCAGGACTGGTACGAGCGTCTGGAGGCCGACGGCTACGGGTACGGTCCGGTGTTCCAGGGGCTACAGGCCGCCTGGCGGCTCGGCGAGGAGACCTACGCGGAGGTGACACTGCCCGAGGAAGCCGTCGGTGAGGCGGGGGCCTTCGGTATCCACCCCGCTCTGCTCGACTCGGCGCTCCATGTGCTGGGAGTGGCCCGGTCCACGAAGGACGACGCACCGGCCGACGACGGCGTACGGCTGCCGTTCGCGTGGAGCGGAGTCTCCCTGCGGGCCACCGGCGCCTCCGTGCTGCGGGTCCGGCTGACCCCCGTCGGCGAGGACGCCGTCGCGCTGCGGATCGCCGATGCCGAGGGCGCCCCGGTCGCCACAGTCGCCTCACTGGTCTCCCGCGCCATCCCGGCCGCGCAACTGGCAGCGGAACGCGACGCCCGCGGCCGCAACGACGACGCGCTGTTCCAGGTGGACTGGGTCCCGGCGCCCCACGCGGCCGCCGCCTCCACCGCGCCGGCGGAGACGGGCACCTGGGCCGTACTCGGCACTCCGGACAGCCCGCTGGACCTGGCCGCGGCACTGCCGCCGGGCCTGCCGGTCCTTCCGTACGACTCCCTGGCGGCGCTCGGCGATGCCGTCGAGTCCGGCGCGCCGGTACCCGATCTGGTGCTCGCGCCCTGGGCACACGCCGAGGGAGGCGGACCGGGGGCACCCGACACCGAGGTCCCCGAGCAGGTGCGCGCGGTACTCGGCGAGATGCTGGGGACGGTGCAGGACTGGCTCGCGGACGCGCGGTTCGAGCAGTCACGCCTGGTCGTCGTGACACGCGGCGCGGTCGCCGCCGGGACCGGGGAACCGGTCGGCGACCTGGCACTCGCGCCCGTGTGGGGCCTGCTGCGCTCGGCCCAGTCCGAACACCCCGGCCGCCTCGTCGTGGTCGACGTGGACGGGTCCGCGACGTCACTGACCGCGCTGCCGACGGCCGTCGCCTGGGACGACGGACAGGTCGCGATACGCGACGGTGCGGTGCTCGTGCCCCGCCTGGCACGGGTGGCGCCACCGACGACGCCGACCCCGGGCGGCCTCGCCGACCGGGAGGGGACGGTGCTGGTCACGGGCGCGCTGGGGACACTGGGCGGCCTGGTGGCACGGCATCTGGTGGTGAAGCACGGTGTGCGGCGTCTGCTTCTGACGAGCCGTCGTGGTCCGGCGGCGCCGGGGGCTGAGGAGCTGCGGGCCGAGCTGGCCGGACTGGGCGCGGAGGCGGCATTCGCGGCCTGCGATGTCGCGGACCGGAACGCGGTGGAGGACCTGCTGGCGTCCGTACCGGTGGAGTATCCGCTGATGGCGGTGGTGCATACGGCGGGCGTACTGGACGACGGGGTGTTCGCGGGTCTGACGCCTGATCGCCTGGACGGAGTGCTGCGTCCGAAGGTCCATGGTGCCTGGCATCTCCATGAGCTGACGAAGGGCCTGGACCTGGCCGCCTTTGTCCTCTTCTCCTCGGCGGCCGGCACCCTCGGCAGCCCCGGACAGGCCAACTACGCCGCCGCCAACACCTTCCTCGACGCCCTGGCCCAGCACCGGCGTGACCGGCAACTCCCGGCCACCGCCATCGCCTGGGGCCAGTGGGGACAGGCCAGCGGAATGACCGGCCATCTGCGCACCGAGGATCTGGCCCGCATCTCACGCTCCGGTTTCACCTCCATGACCTCCGAACGAGGTCTGGAACTCTTCGACGCGGCGCTCGCCGCCGACCGTCCGGTCACCCTCGCCGCCGAACTCGACAGGGCCGCGCTCCGCTCCCACCCCGTGCCCCCGGCGCTGTTCCGCGGTCTGATCCGGACCACGGCCCGGCGCACTGCGAGCGGTGCATCAGGCGCCCGGACACTGGCCCAGCGACTGGCCGCCACCCCCGAAGCGGAACGGCAGCCGATGGTGGTGGAGTGGGTGCGCGGAGAGGTCGCCACCATCCTGGGGCACTCCTCGGCCGCGATGGTCGACGCCGACCTGGCCTTCAAGGAACTCGGCTTCGACTCCCTCATGTCCGTCGAACTCCGCAACCGACTCAACGCGCTCAGCGGATTGCGCCTGCCCGCCACGCTCGTCTTCGACTATCCGACCCCGACCGCGCTGGCTGCGCACCTCCTCGCCGGGATCGCCCCGGCACCGACCACCCCCGCCGATTCCGTACTGGCAGAGCTCGACGCACTGGAAGCCTCGCTGGCGTCGCTGCCCGCCCTCACCGACGCCCCGGCCGGCGTCGTGTCCGGTGCCGACGGGCCGGACGTACGCGCCCAGGTCGTCCAGCGTCTGCAGGCGCTGACGGCGACTCTCACCGTGGGCCACGGCGGCTCCCACGGCGAAGCGGACGGTGTGGCCGACCAGATCGAATCGGCATCGGCCGCCGAGATCCTGGACTTCATCGACAACGAACTCGGCCGCAGCAACTCGCGCTGACCTGGTTTGACACGGGCTTGAGGAGATGAACCCCGAATGCCGAACGAAGAGAAGCTCGTCGACTACCTGAAATGGGTCACGGCCGATCTGCACCAGACCCGACGCCGGCTCCAAGAGGTCGAGTCCGAGCGACGGGAGCCCATCGCCATCGTCGGGATGAGCTGCCGCTATCCCGGTGGAGTGACCTCACCGGACGAACTCTGGCAGCTGGTCGCCGACGGCACCGACGCGGTGTCCGGCTTCCCCGAAGGGCGCGGCTGGAACATGGCCGAGCTCTACGACCCCGACCCCGACAGCATCGGCAAGATGTACGCCCGCGAGGGCGCGTTCCTGCACGACGCCGACCGCTTCGATCCCGGGTTCTTCGGCATCAGTCCGCGTGAGGCGCTTGCCATGGACCCGCAGCAGCGACTGCTGCTGGAGGCGTCCTGGGAAGCGGTCGAACGGGCCGGCATCGACCCGGCCACGCTCAGGGGCAGCCGGACCGGCGTCTTCGCCGGTGTGATGTACGGCGACTACGCCACCCGGCTGCGCAAGGCGCCCGAGGACCTGGAGGGGTTCCTCGGCAACGGCAGCGCCGGAAGCGTCGCCTCCGGCCGTGTCTCGTACACCTTCGGCTTCGAAGGGCCGGCCGTCACGGTCGACACCGCGTGCTCGTCCTCGCTGGTCGCGCTGCATCTCGCCGTCCAGGCGCTGCGCAACGGTGAGTGCGAACTCGCCCTCGCCGGCGGGGTGACGGTGCTGGCGACACCGGGCACCTTCATCGAGTTCAGCCGCCAGCGCGGCCTGGCCCCCGACGGCCGCTGCAAGTCCTTCGCCGCGGCTGCGGACGGCACCGGCTGGGGCGAGGGCATCGGCCTTCTCCTCGTCGAACGCCTCTCGGACGCGCGCCGCAACGGGCACCCCGTCCTCGCCGTGGTCCGTGGCAGCGCCGTCAACCAGGACGGCGCGAGCAACGGGCTGACTGCCCCCAACGGCCCGTCCCAGGAGCGCATGATCCGCCAGGCCCTGGCCGGTGCCGGGTTGTCGGCGGTGGATGTGGACGCGGTCGAGGCGCATGGGACGGGTACGCGGTTGGGTGATCCGATCGAGGCGCAGGCGTTGCTGGCGACGTATGGGCAGGGTCGTGTGCCGGGGAGGCCGTTGTGGCTGGGTTCGGTGAAGTCGAACATCGGTCATACCCAGGCGGCTGCCGGGGTGGCGGGGATCATCAAGATGGTGCTGGCGATGCGGCACGGGATGCTGCCGAAGACGCTGCATGTGGATGAGCCGTCGCCGCATGTGGACTGGTCGATGGGTGCGGTCGAGCTGCTGACGGAGGCGCGGGAATGGCCCGAGGCGGATCGACCGCGTCGCGCGGCCGTCTCGTCGTTCGGCATCAGCGGGACCAACGCCCACGTCATCCTCGAACAGGCGCCGGCCGAGGAGTCGGCACCGGAGGACGAGAGGGCCGGTGCGGTCGCTCCGATCGGCGTGCTGCCGTGGGTGCTGTCCGCCAGGAGCGGTCCGGCACTGGCCGGCCAGGCCGAACGGCTCCGTGAACACGTAACCGATGACGCCGAACTCAGCCCGTCCGACATCGCCCTGTCCCTCGCGGCCACACGTACGGCCTTCACCCATCGAGCTGTCGTCCTGGCCGGGGACCGTGAGGAGCTGCTGGCCGGTCTGAAGTCGTTGGAGGGTGGTGAGTCGTCGGCTTCGGTGGTTCGGGGCGTGGCGGGGAGGCGTGGGAAGACTGCGTTCTTGTTCGCTGGTCAGGGGAGTCAGCGGGTGGGGATGGGGCGTGGGTTGTATG
>NZ_JBIBUU010000050.1:0-4957 GCF_043079735.1 Streptomyces sp. NPDC015144
GCCAACTCCCGCGCAATCACCGACGAACGCAACGCAACCACCCGCGCCGCATCCTCCAACGACAACGCACCCGACACCGCAGCAGCCGCGATCTCACCCTGCGAATGCCCCACCACCGCATCCGGCACCACACCCACCGACCGCCACAACTCCGCCAACGACACCATCACCGCCCACGAAACCGGCTGAATCACCTCCACCCGGTCCAACACACCACCACCCCGCACCACCTCCGACAACGACCAGTCCACATAAGGCTCCAACGCCACCTCACAACGCCCCATCCACTCCGCGAACACCGGAGAAACCGCCCACAACTCCGCACCCATCCCCACCCACTGCGACCCCTGACCAGGGAACACAAAGGCAACACGGCCCGGGCCACTGCCGGACGATCCCCGCACCAGGTGTCCCGCGGCGTCGCCCTCGGCCAGCGCCCGGAGCCCGCTCCGCAGGTCCTCCCTGGACCCGGCCACGATCAGCGCCCGCTCATCGAGGGCAGCGCGCCGGGTCGCCAGCGCGTGCGCCAGCTCGGGCAGGCCCCCCTTCTCGTCCTGGCCGAGGGCGGCCGAGAGCCGGCCGGCCTGGGCGCGCAGGGCGTCGTCGTCCGCGGCGGAGAGCAGCAGCGGTACGGGCCCGTGGTCGTCCTGGACGGCGTCGTCGTCGACCGCCTCGACCGCCTCGACCGCCTCGACCGCCGGAGCCTGCTCCAGGATGATGTGGGCGTTGGTGCCGCTGATCCCGAAGGACGAGACGGCCGCGCGACGCGGTCGATCCGCCTCGGGCCATTCCCGCGCCTCCGTCAGCAACTCGACGGCCCCCGCCGACCAGTCCACGTGCGGCGACGGCTCATCCACATGCAGTGTCTTCGGCAGGACCCCGTGCCGCATCGCCAGCACCATCTTGATGATCCCCGCCACCCCGGCAGCCGCCTGGGTATGACCGATGTTCGACTTCACCGAACCCAGCCACAACGGCCTCCCCGGCACACGACCCTGCCCGTACGTCGCCAGCAACGCCTGCGCCTCGATCGGATCACCCAACCGCGTACCCGTCCCATGCGCCTCGACCGCGTCCACATCCACCGCCGACAACCCGGCACCGGCCAGGGCCTGGCGGATCACCCGCTGCTGCGACGGACCGTTCGGCGCCGTCAGACCATTGCTCGCACCGTCCTGATTGACCGCACTGCCCCGCACCACCGCCAGAACGTCATGCCCCCGACGACGCGCGTCCGACAACCGCTCGACCAGCAACAACCCCACACCCTCACCCCACCCCGTACCATCCGCCGCACCCGCGAACGGCTTGCACCGGCCATCCACCGCCAGACCACGCTGCCGGCTGAACTCCACGAAGGTCACCGGGCTCGCCATCACGGTCACGCCGCCGGCGAGGGCGAGGTCGCACTCACCGTTGCGCAGCGCCTGCACCGCCAGATGCAACGCCACCAAGGACGACGAGCACGCCGTGTCCACGGTGACCGCCGGGCCCTCCAGACCGAAGGTGTACGAGACCCGGCCCGAGGCGACGCTGCCCGCGCTGTTGTATCCGAGGAAGCCCTCCAGCTCCTCAGGCACGTCGTGCAGCAGCCGTGAGGCGTAGTCGTTGTACATGACGCCCGCGAAGACGCCGGTCCTGCTGCCCTTCAGCGCCGTCGGATCGATCCCGGCCCGTTCGAAGGCCTCCCAGGACGCCTCCAGCAGCACGCGCTGCTGCGGGTCGATCGCCAGTGCCTCGCGGGGGCTGATCCCGAAGAAGCCCGCGTCGAACCCGTCCGCCTCGTGCAGGAAGGCACCCTCCCGCACATACGACGTCCCCGGATTCTCGGGATCCGGGTCATACAGCGCCTCGACATCCCACCCACGACCCGACGGGAACTCCGAGACCGCATCCACCTCCCCCTCCAACAACCCCCAGAACTCCTCCGGCGAACCCACCCCACCCGGGAACCGGCAACTCATCCCCACGATCACCACCGGATCGTCCTCGACGGCAACCCCCGCCGACACCCCCTCCACCAGACCCGATGGCCCCGCCCCCAACAGCTCACCGCCGAGAAAACCGGCCAACGCACGGGGGTCGGGGTAGTCGAAGACCACCGTGCTCGGCAACCGCAGACCACTGAGCACATTGAGACGGTTACGCAGCTCGACAGCGGTCAGCGAATCGAACCCCAACTCATGGAACGCCCGCCCGACATCGACCGCCGCCCCGGAGGCGTGGCCCAGAACCTCCGCCACCTGTGTCCGCACCAGTTCGAGGACGCTTCGCTCCTGTTCGTCCGGGGTGAGTCCGGCGAGCTGCCGCAGCCACGAGGTGTCACCGGTCGCGGTGGCGGCGGCTCGACGGGGCGCCGCCGGCACCAGGTCGCGCAGCGGTGCGGGGATCTCCCACGGGTCTCCGGCAAGGCGCGGAGCGCTCAGGTCCAGGCGTGCCGGGACCAGCACGGGAAGCTCGGACAGCAGCGCGGCGTCGAGGAGGCCCAGCGCCTCTTCGGCGGTCATGGGAGCCACGCCGCTGCGCGCCATCCGCGCCCGGTCGGCGGCTGCGAGATCCTTCGTCATGGTGCTGGTGTCGTCCCACAGACCCCACGCGAGCGAGACAGCCGGAAGACCACAAGCACGCCGATACCGCGCCAACCCATCCAGAAACGTGTTCGCCGCCGCATAAGCAGCCTGCCCCGGACTCCCCAACACCCCCGCAACCGAAGAGAACAGAACAAAAGCCACCAACCCGAGATCACGCGTCAACTCATGCAGATACCACGCCCCATCCACCTTCGGACGCAACACACCATCCACACGACCAGAAGACAGACCCCCGAACACACCATCGTCCAACACACCCGCCGCATGCACCACCGCCGACAACCGGTACCCAGCCAACAACCTCACCACCTCCTCCCTCACCCCCACATCACACGCCTCGAAAGCCACCTCGGCCCCCAACCCCACCAACTCGTCCCGCAACCCCACAGCACCCTCAGCACCCACACCACGACGACTCACCAACAACACCCGACGCACACCACACCCAACCACCAAGTGCCGCGCCACCAACCCACCCAACGTCCCCGTCGCCCCAGTCACCAACGTCCAACCATCACCACCACCATCGAGGAGTTCCGGTGTCCCCGTGGGAGCGGGGACGCGCTGGAGTCGCGGGACCCTCAACTCGCCTTCATAGAAAGACATCTGGCTTTCACCGCAGCCAAGGGCACGATTCAGCGCATCGTCCAGGGCGGTCTCGGGCGACAGGTCCAGCAGGACGATGCGCCCGGGGTGTTCGGACTGCGCCGAGCGCAGCAGGCCCCACACCGATGCGGCAGCCAGGTCCGTGCCAGCGGCGTCGCGGACACTGCCCGTCGCACCCCGTGTCACCACGACGAGCCGGGACTCGTCGAAGCGCGGGTCGTCCAGCCATGCCTGAACCGGTTCCAGTACGGCGGTCAGCGCCTGGCGCACGCCCGAGGGCACGTGCTCCGCGTCCGTCGCGGCGACCGGCAGCACCACGACCCCCGGGACCACTTCGCCGTCCGGAACGTCGGACAGCAGCTGCCACGGCGTATCAGCGGCGGCGCCCTGCGGCGCAGTGGTCCATTCCTCGGCGAAGAGCGAGTCCCGGCGCACGCGGGAGGCCCCGACGAGAGCGTCGGCCGAGACCGGCCGCAGCGCGAGGGACTCGACCACCGCGACGGTCGCGCCCTCGGTGTCGGCGACGACCAGGGAGAGCGAGGTGCCGCCCTTCTTGACCAGTCGGACCCGGACGGACCGTGCTCCGGTCCGGTGAAGCTCCGTTCCCGTCCAGGAGAACGGCAGCCTCAGGGGCTCCTCGGCCTCATCGGAGGAACCGAGCAGCAGCGCGTGCAGCGACGCGTCCAGCAGCGCCGGGTGGATCCCGAACCCGTCCGCGTCCTGAACGGCCTCCTCCGACAACACCACCTCCGCGAAGGTCTCCTCACCCCGCCGCCACACCGCCCGCAACCCCTGGAACACCGGCCCGTACCCGTAACCATCGGCAGCCAGCCGCTCGTACAACCCCTCAACCGGGATCCGCTCGGCGTCCTCGGGGGGCCACGCAGCAGGCTCGGAGGCCATGGCGCCGACCGAGGAGGCACGGCTCAACAGTCCGGTGGCATGGCGCGTCCACTGCTCCTCGGGCGCCGGCCGGGAGTAGATGTCGACGGACCGGCGCCCCTCCTCGTCCGGGGCGCCCAGCAGCAGCTGGAGGCCGGTGTCGCCCTCCTCGGTCAACGCCAGGGGCGCTTCGAGGGTGAGTTCTTCGACCCGGCCGCAGCCGACATCGTCACCGGCACGGATCGCCAGCTCGACGAGGGCGGTGCCCGGCACCAGGACAGTGCCGTGAATGCTGTGATCACGGATCCATGGCTGGCTCCGAAGGGAGACCCGGCCGGTGAACAGCGCGCCCGCACCGTCGGCATGCCACACTGCCGCGCTCAGCAGCGGGTGTCCGACGGGCTGCAGGCCGAGCCCGGCGGCGTCCGATCGGGCGGCGGGAGCGTCGAGCCAGAGTCGCTGCCGCTGGAAGGCATACGTGGGCAGCGGGACCGGCCGCGCACCGCTCTCCCCGAGCAGCGCCTCCCACCGCACGGGAAGCCCCCGCGCGAAGGCCGAGGCCAGTGCGGCGGTGACGTTCCGGGGTTCCGGACCGTCCTTGCGCAGGGACGGGATGAAGACCGCGTCCTCGCCTTCGGTTCCCTCCTGGGCGAGGGCGGTGAGCGTGGCGTCCGGACCCAGCTCGACGAACGTCCCCACCCCCTCACCCTCAAGGGTGCGTACCGCGTGATGGAAGAGGACCGCGTCACGGGCATGGGCCGCCCAGTAGTCCACCGAGGACAACTCCTCGAACGAAGCCACCCCACCCGTCAACGTCGACACCACAGGAATACGGGGCCGCGAGAACTCCAGCCCACCCGCGACCGCACGGAAATCGT
>NZ_JBIBUU010000051.1:0-1609 GCF_043079735.1 Streptomyces sp. NPDC015144
AACACAGTGGACGCGAGCAACTGAGGACAAGCCCTCGGCCTATTAGTACCAGTCAGCTCCACCCGTCACCGGGCTTCCACATCTGGCCTATCAACCCAGTCGTCTACTGGGAGCCTTAACCAATCAAGTTGGTGGGAATACTCATCTCGAAGCAGGCTTCCCGCTTAGATGCTTTCAGCGGTTATCCCTCCCGAACGTAGCCAACCAGCCATGCCCTTGGCAGAACAACTGGCACACCAGAGGTTCGTCCGTCCCGGTCCTCTCGTACTAGGGACAGCCCTTCTCAATATTCCTACGCGCACAGCGGATAGGGACCGAACTGTCTCACGACGTTCTAAACCCAGCTCGCGTACCGCTTTAATGGGCGAACAGCCCAACCCTTGGGACCGACTCCAGCCCCAGGATGCGACGAGCCGACATCGAGGTGCCAAACCATCCCGTCGATATGGACTCTTGGGGAAGATCAGCCTGTTATCCCCGGGGTACCTTTTATCCGTTGAGCGACAGCGCTTCCACAAGCCACTGCCGGATCACTAGTCCCGACTTTCGTCCCTGCTCGACCCGTCGGTCTCACAGTCAAGCTCCCTTGTGCACTTACACTCAACACCTGATTGCCAACCAGGCTGAGGGAACCTTTGGGCGCCTCCGTTACCCTTTAGGAGGCAACCGCCCCAGTTAAACTACCCATCAGACACTGTCCCTGATCCGGATCACGGACCCAGGTTAGACATCCAGCACGACCAGAGTGGTATTTCAACGACGACTCCACAACCACTGGCGTGGCCGCTTCAAAGTCTCCCACCTATCCTACACAAGCCGAACCGAACACCAATATCAAACTGTAGTAAAGGTCCCGGGGTCTTTCCGTCCTGCTGCGCGAAACGAGCATCTTTACTCGTAGTGCAATTTCACCGGGCCTATGGTTGAGACAGTCGAGAAGTCGTTACGCCATTCGTGCAGGTCGGAACTTACCCGACAAGGAATTTCGCTACCTTAGGATGGTTATAGTTACCACCGCCGTTTACTGGCGCTTAAGTTCTCAGCTTCGCCAACCCGAAAGTCAGCTAACCGGTCCCCTTAACGTTCCAGCACCGGGCAGGCGTCAGTCCGTATACATCGCCTTACGGCTTCGCACGGACCTGTGTTTTTAGTAAACAGTCGCTTCTCGCTGGTCTCTGCGGCCACCCCCAGCTCACCAAGCAAGTTGGATCACCAGGAATGGCCCCCCTTCTCCCGAAGTTACGGGGGCATTTTGCCGAGTTCCTTAACCATAGTTCACCCGAACGCCTCGGTATTCTCTACCTGACCACCTGAGTCGGTTTAGGGTACGGGCCGCCATGAAACTCGCTAGAGGCTTTTCTCGACAGCATAGGATCATCCACTTCACCACAATCGGCTCGGCATCAGGTCTCAGACTATATGCACGACGGATTTGCCTACCGTGCGTCCTACACCCTTACCCCGGGACAACCACCGCCCGGGCTGGACTACCTTCCTGCGTCACCCCATCGCTTACCTACTACAAGTCTGGTTCATCGGCTCCACCACTACCCTCAACTCCGAAGAGATCGGGCCGGCTTCACGGACTTAGCATCGCCTGATTCAGTAC
>NZ_JBIBUU010000051.1:1706-3044 GCF_043079735.1 Streptomyces sp. NPDC015144
GAGGCTTCATGCTGGATTGACACGACTTCGGCGGTACGCTTGAGCCCCGCTACATTGTCGGCGCGGAATCACTTGACCAGTGAGCTATTACGCACTCTTTCAAGGGTGGCTGCTTCTAAGCCAACCTCCTGGTTGTCTCTGCGACTCCACATCCTTTCCCACTTAGCGTACGCTTAGGGGCCTTAGTCGATGCTCTGGGCTGTTTCCCTCTCGACCATGGAGCTTATCCCCCACAGTCTCACTGCCGCGCTCTCACTTACCGGCATTCGGAGTTTGGCTAAGGTCAGTAACCCGGTAGGGCCCATCGCCTATCCAGTGCTCTACCTCCGGCAAGAAACACACGACGCTGCACCTAAATGCATTTCGGGGAGAACCAGCTATCACGGAGTTTGATTGGCCTTTCACCCCTAACCACAGGTCATCCCCCAGGTTTTCAACCCTGGTGGGTTCGGTCCTCCACGAAGTCTTACCTCCGCTTCAACCTGCCCATGGCTAGATCACTCCGCTTCGGGTCTAGAGCGTGCAACTCAAACGCCCTGTTCGGACTCGCTTTCGCTACGGCTTCCCCACACGGGTTAACCTCGCTACACACCGCTAACTCGCAGGCTCATTCTTCAAAAGGCACGCAGTCACGACGCACCGAGCAAGCTCGATGCGCGACGCTCCCACGGCTTGTAGGCACACGGTTTCAGGTACTATTTCACTCCGCTCCCGCGGTACTTTTCACCATTCCCTCACGGTACTATCCGCTATCGGTCACCAGGGAATATTTAGGCTTAGCGGGTGGTCCCGCCAGATTCACACGGGATTTCTCGGGCCCCGTGCTACTTGGGTGTCTCTCAAACGAGCCGTCAATGTTTCAGCTACGGGGGTCTTACCCTCTACGCCGGACCTTTCGCATGTCCTTCGCCTACATCAACGGTTTCTGACTCGTCTCACGGCCGGCAGACCGCAAAAGAGAGATCCCACAACCCCGCATGCGCAACCCCTGCCGGGTATCACACACATACGGTTTGGCCTCATCCGGTTTCGCTCGCCACTACTCCCGGAATCACGGTTGTTTTCTCTTCCTGAGGGTACTGAGATGTTTCACTTCCCCTCGTTCCCTCCACACTGCCTATGTGTTCAGCAGCGGGTGACAGCCCATGACGACTGCCGGGTTTCCCCATTCGGACACCCCCGGATCAAAGCTCGGTTGACAGCTCCCCGGGGCCTATCGTGGCCTCCCACGTCCTTCATCGGTTCCTGGTGCCAAGGCATCCACCGTGCGCCCTTAAAAACTTGGCCACAGATGCTCGCGTCCACTGTGCAGTTCTCAAACAACGACCAGCCACCCAT
>NZ_JBIBUU010000052.1:0-4792 GCF_043079735.1 Streptomyces sp. NPDC015144
TGATTAAAATCGTCCTGAAGACTCACCAGTTGCTTTTTCTGGCCAAAGAAATCTTTAGCCGATAGTCGGCCATCCTCCGTTACTGGAACGAAGCCTACGTGCATGTGAGGGGTTTTCTCGTCATAGTGAACAGTCGCATAGATTAAATTCTTTTCACCGTATCGATCAGCAAGGAACTCATGAGCCGTTTCAAAATACCTTTTCTGCTCTTTGGGTGAAATTTTATCGAAGAATTCCTTGTCAGAGGTAATTAAGAATTCAGCCAGCTTAACTGCATCTTTACGGATCTTTTTTCCAGAGGTCACATTGTCCTCAATTACTTGGCTAATTTTCTCGTTGTAATCAATCTGCCTTTGACCGTTTATCAAGTCATAATTCAGATGAGAATCAGCTTTATTGATGTCGGGATTCGTTTCACTTTCCCTCTCTCTTTGGTTGTGAAATTGAATCCCTTTTATCCCATTTGATTTCATTTTCTGCATTCGGATAATGGAGTAACTCATGGGGTACGCACCCTTTCTGAAAATCGATAGATTAATAGAAAGTGTAACACACTACACTTTGCACGCAAAGTTTCATGTGGTCTGCGACGCTAAAAGCCAAACCTTGGGCTTTGCCCAAACCCACTGGGGAACTCTTCCCCAGACCCCCTTAATCGAACTCCCCAACCCCTCAATCCTTGAGGGGCTCCCTCGCCGGTAGGCAGCTCAAAAGGTGTTGCCTTTTGAGACACCAAGAGGGTCTTGGTGAAGTGAGTCTATCAACTCCTTATCCTCCCTTCGGTCCGGTACCGTTGACAGACGCCATACGGGCCTCTCTCGCCTTTGTAAGAGGTTGCCCCTAGTAAAAACCCTTAAAAAGCAAAAAAGACGCTTCTAGGGGTAGCGTCAGGGAAATGCGGATTTACAACGGTAAGCATTTGATACAAGTCTTATGAGACAGTCAGAAGTCATTTAAAACGCTAATTTCATTATGTCTCAATAAACTCTACTCTATTGGAATTGTGAAGTGATACACTTAAACTAACGTACGCAGGTTTGTTGAATAAGGACTTCAAAAAATACCCTTAATTAAGCTAAAAAGTCCTTCTCTTTATTAAGAAGGACTTTTTTATGTGTTATTCCATTGTCTCATTCATTGTAATAGTTTCGCTTGCTTCATGACCAGATTCTCCATGTCCTGGTCCAAACAAATTCAATATTACAACTCCTACAAGAATCAGTGTTATTCCTGCAATGCTAGCCATGTTAAGTTTTTCCTTCCAAACTAAAACTGAAATTACTGTAGTCAAAACAAGTCCTAAACCTGCCCATAATGCATATGCAGTGTTTAAGGGGATTGTTTTTAGCGACAAGGATAAAAAGAAAAAACAACCAACGAAAGCTATTATTACCCCTATTGTAGGATAGAGTTTTGAAAAGCCTTCAGATGCTTTTAATAGGGAAGAGCCAATAATCTCCCCCACTATTGCAAGTGCTAAATATAGATATGACATTATTCGTCCTCCTGAATCATGTTTATTAGTTCATCAAAAACTTGTGTTTTTAGTTCTTCATTTAATGGTGCCATTCCAAATATTTCTGAAAACCAAAGACCATCTATGGATAATCTTGTAATTGTTATTTTGACAGGATCAATTCCATCAGTTATTAACTTTGTATGCAAAATATCGTATCTCTGCCGGAATTCATCTAATAAATCTGGATTAATAAACATAGCAGCCATTAGTGCGGAATTTAGATTATTGTTTTCTAAATCGGAAAATGTAGATTTAAGATAAGCCCTATTCCATTTTCCTATTGCGTTATCATCGTCGTTATTAACTAACGTATTAATGCATTCGAAATAATTATTTGTCCAATCTTCCACCATTCCTTTAATTAATGCTTCCTTGCTAGGAAAATGGTATAATAATCCACCTTTACTCACGCCAGCTCTTTGGGCGACTGCCTCTAATGTGAGTTTGACAACTCCTTCTTCTTTTACAATTTCAGATGCAGCAATCAATATATTTTTTTTCTTATTAGCATGCTTTGAAATAGACATAATAACCTCCATAACTTAGATACATATAATATACCTTCTGGACGGTTTTTTTGTCAATCGAATTAAAGCTCTTATTTAATATCACTCTTTCACATAAAAATAATCCAATAAATTAATCTAAAGATTGTGAAGAAATGTACTTAAAGTAAAGGGAGCTTTAGTTCAACAGTCGATTTCTTAAAATCGGCTTTATTTATGGGTGAAAATTACATTACCGTTGTAAATCCGCATTTTCAGGACTCTACCCCTTCTAGAGCGCCTCTCATTGTTTTAGCGATTAATTATTATTCCCCTTATTATTTTTTTGAAAATGTTCTTTGTAATATAAATAATCAACTTTATGTTTTGTGGACATTAATTGAGTCGCTAATATTGCGGTGTAAATTGTCGTCAATCCTAGTGCTACTACGGCTAATAAATTTAAATTACTTTTATTAATGCTACTGTTACTATTCATGAAAGCTCAACTCCCTTCTTTAAAATTAGATTTCTAAATATCAAAGATTTTTATTCGAACACCATCAATTCTCCCCTTGTTTTAGGGTGGAGGCTGGCAAGGGGGTTTGGGGGAAGCCCCCATATTGCGTAGATCCATAAGGCAAAAGAGAAAATTTATGAACGGAAGCTCTGGCGGTTTTGGCGGTATAATGGCTCGAGCAAGCCGATTTCCTGAATTCCTCGTTTTAGGTACGTCGGCTTGGCGAAAGTACAGCACCGCCAAAATTTCGGAATGCAAGGAGAAAAGGGTGGAGATTTTTCGGTGGTCTGTCCGAAAAATACTACCCGAACCTTGCGTGGAGAAAAGCCCTTTAGGAGATATAGAAGGGAACACAGAAAAAATGTTGATATATCAATGTTTTAGTTAAGGTAATGTGTCATAGCTTGTGACACGTATATGTGTCATAGCTTGTGACACATAGTTGAATTAAGATGTGTCATTTTTTGCTTGACTATAGTTCATTTTTGACCTATGATGTGTCATAAATTATACATATAGGTATCACAGCTGATGATACATAACAAGGGAGAGAAGGATTCTATGCCAGCAGAGGTGCGTAAATTGGACGAGCAGAGAAAAATTAATGTTGAGTTAACCCCTGAACAACTTCAAATGCTTCAAAGACTTATTGATCTTGAACAGCAAGAAAACAAAGACAAAGAGCAATTTGAAGAGAAAAAGAAAAATCATAATTTCATCCAGCTTTATCGTGACAACATGCCAGAATTAAGATGGTTAATGGCAAATCATAACTTCGCAAGTTCTTTATTATTTTTTATCTTGGAACACATGGATAACAGAAATGCTTTAGCTTGTTCTTATGCAGTTTTTGAAGATTATTTTGGCAAATCAAGGTCAACAGTTTACAGAGCAGTAAAGCTTTTAGAGGAGAATGGATTTTTAAATGTTTTAAAAATGGGAACATCAAACGTCTATGTAGTGAACGAAGACCTTGCTTGGACAGATGGCAATGACAAAAAGAAATTTGCTAAATACGATGGTAAAATCCTTGTCAGCAAAAAGGAAAACAAGGACTTTGAATACAAAAGCCAATTTGATAAATTTAAAGCCCTTAGAGAACGTGAAAACTTAAAATAAAGCGAGTAGATAACTACTCGCCTTTCTTTATTTCAAGAGCATATTTGCCCTCATTTGAATCTTGGTCAACACTTGTAAAAACACCAATATCTTTTATTGGAATAAGAGTTCCAGAACCTAAATGAGGTCTCTTTCTATCCCTCATAAAAAGCATTAATTCTCCCTCTTGGTCTAGTTTCTCCAACTTCTCAACCAATTGTTTCACCTTCATCAGCGTTCCATCTCCATCCCTTTTTGCCTTTGTGGCTTCTCCATTTTTTCTAAAGAGTCCTGGACTAATTTATCTTGCCTATCATCCAGGAACTTGATTGTACTTCGGTCTACATCATTCATCCTCAAGAACGTTTTTACTCGGTCAAGTTGAGCGTGTAAAACTTTGCCCACCCTCTCTTTAAAAACAGAAAACTCCTTGCTGATCTGCACGAGTTTTCCCTTCAATTTTCCGTTCTCTAATTTCAATTCCCGATTCTCATTTTGGTAAGACCGGTTCTCAATTTTTAGAGTGTCCACCTGTTGTTTTAACTCCTTTTTCTCCTTCAACTGGTCATTATATTTATTAACGAGTCCATTGTACTTTTCTATCAAGTCTCCATAGTTCTTTACAATGTCTGTTTGCTTCACTTTTTGCAGTGCTTTTTTCTCTGCTAAGGAGTCTAAATTCTCTTCAATATCTTTGTAGTAATAGCGAATTTTATCTTGTCCAATTTGCATATCAGCTTTCAGCTGCGTAACTTCTTTTTGAGTCTTTTCCAACTCTTTCTGCAGATTCTCTGCTTGTAGCTGATAAGCCACACCATTGGTCGCATAATCGACTAGGCTTTTGTAGTCTTGTTCCTTCATTCCAACAAGCCCTAGAACCTTTTTAGCTTCGATATTCGCAATCGATTTCGATTTATCATCAATCTCTTGAATATGCCCCATTGTCCGCTCATATTTCTCTTGGGCTTCCTTCTCCATGCTTTGAAACGTTTGAGCCTTATATTTAGCCGTCTCCACGTGTTTACGGCTCGACGAGACCCCTCTTTCCAAATTAAAGTCATTTTGCTTCAGGTACTGATTAAAATCGTCCTGAAGACTCACCAGTTGCTTTTTCTGGCCAAAGAAATCTTTAGCCGATAGTCGGCCATCCTCCGTTACTGGAACGAAGCC
>NZ_JBIBUU010000053.1:0-4365 GCF_043079735.1 Streptomyces sp. NPDC015144
GGGAAAGACCTGCTGGGTCGTCGAGCGCGCATTCGCCTGGCTCCACCAGTTCAAGCGGCTCCGGATCCGCTACGAGATACGCGCCGACCTTCACCTTGGCCTACTCCAACTCGCCTGCAGCATCATCTGTTTGAGACGACTCCGAACTTCATTCTGAAACGATCAGTAAGTAGCACCACATCGGCTGCATATGTCTCACATCTGCCGCCACCTGCTTCGACGCCTTACTGACGGGCAGTGGGCCGTCCCGCGTTCGCGGCGCCGTGGCATTACGTCGGGTAGCCAGGGTGCGGCGGATCGCGCGCTCGCGGTCGGCGCGGTCGTCTCCGACACCGGCGTCCGTGCGGGCGAGATGTGCGCCCGCACGATCGAGGACCTCTCCCCGACGCTGGAGGAGCTGCGGGTGGTGTCGCCGTACGTCCGGCGGTACGCGAAGGTGGGCGGAGGGCATCGAGCACGCGGTGCAGCTGTCCACCCTCGCCGACGCGGGCTTGCCCGACACCGGCCGCAGCGCATCGACAGCAGGGTGTCGGCGCCTTCCTCCGGTTCCGCGCCGATGACCTGGATGCCAGGGTTCAGGTGCTTGGCGATCGTGGCGGTCCCGGCCGCGAGGCCACCGCCGCCGACGGGCACGACGAGGGTCTCGACCTCGGGGTGATCGGTGAGCCGATCCACGGCGTCATCACTGCCCATCCCCTGCGCCAGAAGGCATGACGCGCTGCGGCGCCGACTGGTCACGCTGTCCGCGCGTGAACGCGCATCTGCACTGGGAGGGCCGCACTCCCTCGGCGGGCGCTCGTGCGCAGGTGCGCCGGCTGGCCCGTGAGCGGGTGAGCCCGCCGGACGGGTTCCGGTCGTGAGGCGAGGAGGACTGCCGGGTCGGCGCCGCGGGTTGTAGAGCGGGATGTGGTCGAGGCCGAACAGCAGGTGCCCGGGGACGGAGCGGTGGGGCGGACGTCCGGCCGGGAGGGGCTGTCACCGGGCTCGGCGGGGAAACGTATTTTGGGCGGCAGCCCGGCAGGGCGTCGCAGGCGAGGAGTAGGACATGGGCGCACAGGACGCGCAGGACACGGCCAGGAGACTACGGGCGATCGGCGATGAGCTGTCGGACCGCTTCTACGAACGGGCCGACGTGGTGCGGACGCTGGTCGTCACACTGCTGGCCGGGCAGCACTCCCTGGTGCTCGGCCCGCCCGGGACGGCGAAGTCCGAACTGGCCAGGGAGCTGACGGGGCGGGTCGAGGGCGCGGCCTACTGGGAGATCCTCCTGTCGAAGTTCACCGCGCCGACGCGGATGTTCGGGCCCGTCGACGTCGCCGCGCTGGCCCGGGGCGAGTACCGCCAGGTGCTCGAGGGCCGTGCCACGACCGCGCACATCGCGTTCATCGACGAGATATTCAAGTGCTCCACGGCGGCGCTCAACGAGACGCTGGGCTTTCTCAACGAACGGATCTACCACCCGGAGAACGGCGGCGAACCGATCCGCTGCCCTCTGATCGGCGCCATCACGGCGAGCAACGAACTGCCCTCCGGGGAGGACACGGCCGCGATCTACGACCGGCTGCTGGTGCGGATCGAGGTCGGCTATCTGGAGGACCCGTCGAACTTCGCCGCACTGGTCCGCTCCGCCGTGAGCCGTCCGGCGGCACCGGTACGGACGACGGTCGAGCTGTCCGCGTTGCGGCACGCCGTGACCGAAGCCGTCCCGGCCGTGGCCGTCCCCGACGCGGTCGTGGACGCGCTGTGCACCCTGCGCGCCGCCCTGCGCCGCAAGGAACTCGTCGCGTCCGACCGCCGCTGGCGGCAGGCGGTGGGTCTGCTCCAGGCCTCCGCCTACCTCGACGGCCGCCCGGCGGTGGCCGAGACCGACCTGTCGGTGCTGACCCATGTGCTGTGGGACTCCCCCGCCCAACGCCCGATCGTGGAGCGGGAGGTGCTGCACCTGGTCAACCCGGACGCCAAGGAGGCGCTCGACCTGGCCGACGTCATCGACGAGCTGGAGGCCCAGCTCGACGCCATGGCCGGACAGTCGCGCGAGGCTTTGAGCGACTGGGTCATCAAGAAGGCCCACAACAAGCTGGCCATGGCGGGCAAGCGGCTGGAGAAGCTGCGCGAGGAGGCGGCGGGCGCGGGCCGCTCCACCAGCGCCATCGACCGGGTCACCGGCCGCCAGCGCGCCGTCCGCGCCCGCGTTCTCACCGAGGCACTCGGCATGGACGCGAGCATGGCGCAGGCTCAGCTCTGAACCCGGGGGCGGCCAGGGCCATGGATACGACACCGAACAGGCTCGACGGCCTGGCAAGCCTGGCGGGCGGATGGCTGGGGCTGTCGTCCACCGCTCCAGAAGCACACAGCGGGGCCGTGGTCGCGGACCGGTTCGACCGGACCACCTGGCTCGACACCTATGCGCAGTCGGCCGGACTCCAGGAACTGGCAGCGGAACTGAGCCTGCGTCACGAGGGCACCGCCGACCTCCTGACCGATGTGTTCCTGGCCGCCTACAAGGCCGGTCCCCGGCTGCGCGAGCGCGAGGAGATGACGCCCTCCCGGCTGGTCAACCACCAGGTGGTCGGCGCGCTGATGGAGTCGCCCGGGTACGCCGGACTGCACCGGGAGACGGCCCAGGACCCCTACGCCGCCGCCATGGCCGTGCTCGCCCAGGCCTCCGCGCTGCGCGAGATGCTGGCCCGCTCCCGCCAGGCCGGGGAGCGGGCGGAGCAGGCGGCGAGGTCCCGGCAGGCCGCGGAGACCGCGGCGGCCGCCGTGGGCGAGGCGCTCCGGCGGGCCGCCGACGAGGCCGGTGACGACGGCGCCGTGCCGGACCCGGCAGCCGACGCCGTGCACCGGGCGGTGGAGGCGGCCGAGGCAGCCGGGCGGCAGGCAGCCCTGGACACCACGCAGGCCGTGGCTGCGGCGGTCCCCGGCATCGGCTCCGCCGCACGGAGCGGGGTGGCGAAGGCCGTCGATGCCACGCGGGAGGAGGCCGCGCTGATGCGGGCCTGGGGGGTCGGTCCCGGCGAGCTGGAGCGGATGCCGTTCGACCGGCGCACCCGGCTCGCCGAGCGGCTGCGCGACAGCCGGCTCGCGCAGTGGGCCGAACTGATCGGCCGCTTCCGGCAGATGGCCGCCGGTGAGCGGGCCCGCAAGGTGGAGAACGCCACCGGGGAGCTGGTCGGGGTGACGCTCGGCGACGACCTGTCCCGGGTGATCCCCTCCGAGCTGGCCGGCCTCGGCGTGCCCGCGCTGCGCGCGGTGTTCGCCGCGCGCTACGCGGCAGGGGAGCTGATGCTCTACGACAGCCAGGGCGAGCGGACCACCGGCCGGGGCGCGATCATCGCGTGCGTGGACACCTCGCACTCCATGTACGCGGCGGGACCCGGAGGGGTGACCCGGGAGGCATGGGCCAAGGCATGCGCCCTGGCACTGCTGGACCAGGCCCGCCACGCCGGACGCGACTTCGTCGGCATCCTGTTCTCCGCGGCCGACAAGATCCAGGTCTTCCGCTTCCCGGCGGGGCAGGCCGCCGGGATCGACCGGGTACTCGACTTCGCGGAGACCTTCCTCGGCGGCGGCACCAGCTATCAGACACCGCTGTCGGCCGCCGGCGAGCTGCTGGAGGCGGAGTTCAACGACGCCGCCCGCACACGCGGCGACATCGTGATGATCACCGACGACGAATGCGGCGTCACCGAGGAGTGGATGCGCGGCTGGAACGACTCCAAGCGCCGGCTCGGCTTCCGGGTCTTCGGCGTGGCCGTCGGCGCCCCGGACGCTGCCGAGGCGGGCTCGGTCCTGGAGGCGCTGTGCGACAACCTTCGCTCCGTCGAGGACTTCACCGACGTCCACGCGGCGGCCGACCTGTTCCGTGTGATCTGACCCCTTCCGTAAATACCAACGCGCTTTTCTGTAAGCCGAGTTGGTGACCCTCGGAGGGCATCCCCCAAGGGCGACCGGAAGCGGCTCCGCCCACAGCGCCTCCGTACACGGCCGGGCATGGCATGCCGCATCAGCGAACTGGTCATCGACGCCGCCGGCCCCGAACGGCTCGCCGCGTTCTGGAGCGAGGTCCTCGGTTACGTCGAGCTCGACCGGGAGGACGACGGCATCCAGATCGGGCTGCCCGGCGCGGGCTCCGGCGGTCCGCAGCCCACCCTCGTCCTCGGTCCCGGCAGAGGCCCCGGGGCGGAAGCTCCCGCTTCATGCCGGGAGCCACCCAGTCCCTGTACGGCCTGCTGCGGTGGACGGGTGCCGGACTGCCGGCCGCGTCCGTCCGGGCGGTTGCCGGCGGATGACCGGGCTGCGTTGCGGGGCATCGTTTACGTGCTGTGCAAGAGCGTGAGCTGGCGGGACGTTCCTGCCGAACAG
>NZ_JBIBUU010000054.1:0-2912 GCF_043079735.1 Streptomyces sp. NPDC015144
CGCGGCCAATGCGTTCCTGGACGGTCTTGCCGCGCACCGTCGTGCCCATGGCCGGCCGGGGCTCTCCCTCGCATGGGGCCTGTGGGCCGACGCCAGCGGGATGACCGGTCACCTCGACCGTACGGACGTGGCCCGCATGGCCCGTGCCGGAGTCGCCCAGCTCCCGTCGGACCAGGGACTCGCGCTCCTCGATTCCGCGCTCACCCACGAGGACGCACTGCTCGTCCCGGCCAGGCTCGACCTGTCCTCCCAGCGCGCACAGGGCGCCGACAACACGATCCAGCCCCTCTTCCGCAGCCTCGTCAGGACCCCTGCACGGCGGGTGGCCCAGGCGGCCGGCGGCGCGGGCGCGGCGGAGTCCTGGGCCCAGCGGATGGTGGCGCTGCCCGAGTCCGAACGCGAAACGGCGGTGCTCGACCTCGTACGCAAGCAGATCGCCACCGTGCTCGGCCACTCCGACGACGAAGGCGTGGCTGTCAACCAGGCGTTCAAGACACTCGGCTTCGACTCCCTGACGGCGGTGGAACTCCGCAACCGGCTGATCGCCACCACTGGCCTCCGCCTCCCGGCCACGCTCGTCTTCGACCACCCCAGCCCGGCGGCCCTCGCCGACCACCTGCGTGGCCAGGTGACCGGGGCCGACGAGTCCTCCGCCCGGCACACCTCCTCCGCTTCTGTCGTTTCGGATGAGCCGATTGCGATTGTGTCGATGGCGTGCCGTTTTCCGGGTGGGGTGGGGTCGCCGGAGGATCTGTGGCGGTTGGTGGCTTCGGGTGGGGATGCGATCGGTGGTTTCCCGGAGGACCGGGGGTGGGATCTGGAGCGGTTGTACGATGCGGATCCTGCGCGGTCGGGGTCGTCGTATGCGCGTGATGGCGGGTTCCTCTATGACGCGGCTGATTTCGACGCGGAGTTCTTCGGGCTGAGTCCGCGTGAGGTGCTGGCGACGGATCCGCAGCAGCGGTTGCTGCTGGAGACGGCGTGGCAGGCGTTCGAGCGGGCGGGTATGGACCCGGCAGCGGTACGGGGGAGCCGGACCGGCGTCTTCACCGGCGTCATGTACAACGACTACGGATCACGGCTCCAGCATGTCCCCGAAGAGCTGGAGGGGTATCTCCGTAACGGAAGCTACGGCAGTGTCGCGTCGGGTCGTATCTCGTACACGTTCGGTCTGGAGGGGCCGGCGGTGTCGGTGGATACGGCGTGCTCGTCGTCGTTGGTGGCGTTGCATCTGGCGGCGCAGGCGTTGCGTAGTGGTGAGTGCTCGTTGGCGTTGGCGGGTGGTGTGACGGTCATGGCGACGCCGAACACGTTCATCGAGTTCAGTCGGCAGCGTGGTCTGTCGGTGGACGGGCGTTGCAAGTCGTTCTCGTCGTCGGCGGACGGCACGGGTTTCTCCGAGGGTGTCGGTCTGTTGTTGTTGGAGAGGTTGTCGGACGCGGAGCGGAACGGGCATCGGGTCCTGGCGGTGGTGCGTGGTTCCGCGACGAATCAGGACGGTGCGAGCAATGGTCTGACGGCGCCGAACGGTCCGTCGCAGGAGCGGGTGATCCGTCAGGCTCTGGCGAGTGCCCGGCTGACGGCCGCCGATGTGGATGTGGTGGAGGCGCATGGGACGGGTACGCGGTTGGGTGATCCGATCGAGGCGCAGGCGTTGCTGGCGACGTATGGGCAGGGTCGTGCGCCGGGGAGGCCGTTGTGGCTGGGGTCGGTGAAGTCGAACATCGGTCACACCCAGGCCGCGGCGGGTGTGGCGGGTGTGATCAAGATGGTGCAGGCGATGCGGCACGGGATCCTGCCGGAGACCTTGCACGTGGATGAGCCGTCACCGCATGTGGACTGGTCGATGGGTGCGGTCGAGCTGCTGACGGAGGCGCGGGAGTGGCCCGAGGCGGAGGACCGTCCGCGCCGGGCTGCCGTGTCGTCGTTCGGTATCAGCGGGACCAACGCCCACGTCATCCTCGAACAGGTGAAGACGGACGAGGCTGCTGAGAGGACCAGCCGAGAGGAGCCCCCGCAGAGCGACGCCCCGACCCTGTGGGCGCTCTCCGCCCCGAAGGAGGAGGCCATTGCGGACCAGGCACGTCGGCTGTATGAGCTCGTCGCCGCCGAGGGTGGTCCGCACCCCCAGGACGTTGGCCATGCGCTGATGGTGTCCCGCGCCCGGTTCGACCACCGCGCCGTCGTGGTCGGATCCGGCCGTGAGGAGCTGCTGGCTGGTCTGAAGTCGTTGGAGGGTGGTGAGTCGTCGGCTTTGGTGGTTCGGGGCGTGGCGGGGAGGCGTGGGAAGACTGCGTTCTTGTTCGCTGGTCAGGGGAGTCAGCGGGTGGGGATGGGGCGTGGGTTGTATGCGTCGTTCCCGGTGTTCGCGGAGGCGTTCGACGCGGTGGGTGAGGCGTTCGAGGGTCTGCTGGGGCTGCCGTTGGCCGAGGCGGTGGGGGAGGGGGTCGTGGACGAGACGGCGTTCACGCAGCCGGGGTTGTTCGCGTTGGAGGTGGCGTTGTTCCGGTTGTGGGAGTCGTGGGGTGTGGTGCCCGACTTTGTGGCGGGGCATTCGGTGGGTGAGCTTGCGGCGGCGCATGTGGCGGGGGTGTTGTCGTTGGGGGATGCGGCGCGGTTGGTGGCGGCGCGGGGGCGGTTGATGCAGGCGTTGCCGGCGGGTGGTGCGATGGTCGCGGTCCGGGCGGGCGAGTCGGTGGTGGCCCCGTTGCTGGAGGGGCGTGCGGGGGTTGCGCTGGCCGCGGTGAACGGACCCTCCTCCACGGTCGTGTCGGGTGACGAGGCCACGGTCCTGGAGGTCGCGGGTCTGTTGGAGGGGGCGGGATATCGGACGCGTCGCCTGACGGTGAGTCATGCGTTCCATTCGCCGTTGATGGACGGGATGCTGGACGATTTCCGTGCGGTCGCGGGTG
>NZ_JBIBUU010000055.1:0-1796 GCF_043079735.1 Streptomyces sp. NPDC015144
CGTCAAAATATACTCTTCAGGCTTCTTTAACCCTCTACTCGAAAAATAAGACTTCTCTCCAAGTAATCTTTCGTCAATATTATCCTTTATCATATATTTCGTTATATAAGCCCCTACATTGTCCACGTGGTCTATTTTATTTATTTTAACAAACCCATGACCCCAGATGTCCGATAGAACGTCTACAGGCGTGTAAGGAAGGTTATAGACCAATAGGTGATAATGTATAGCCCCTCGTTTCTGAAACTCAATTACAGCAGTGTATTTTAGTTTTATTTTTAAAGTGTAATTCAGCCTTTGGATAAACTTTTTGAAGTTATAGTTAGATTGTTTTATGTCCTGCATGTTTTCAGCATATGTAAGTGTGAAAAATTTCGGTTGCTCGTTCCACGCATTTGCATTGGCATTTGCTTGGTTAAACACTTGCTTCCTTGCACGATATAACACATCAGACCTGTTCTTCATCTTTGTTTCAGCATCATTTATCCAATCATGATCAGACTGTTTTTTCCTACCAGCATTTTCACGAACTGCATCTTTACCTGTTGCTACCTCTTTCTCGTAGCTCAATAATTCCCATACACCGCCACTTTTTATTAGTTTGTGACGATACCTCAATTATAAAATACCTCTCTTCCTTGTCTAAATTTTTCTGCTTATTAATCGCTATAATCAAGTTAAGTAAGAAACAGAAATAGCGATTAAATATTAACCTATTTTTCTATCAGATTTAAACGGAAATATAAATCCTAAATCTACTAGAATTGTACCACTAAATTCGCCGCAGCCGGTTATTACTTTTCTATCAACTCCTGAAATTTTATAAAAGAATCCTGGTTGCAAAATGATAGTTTGTTTTAGTGCGTGTAATGTAACCACCATTACTTTTGTGTCTTCGGTTTTGTAATAAGAAATATTAAACATGTGCTCGTCCTCTTTTCTTGTTTTTTTAGTTGCGCTTCACCATCACCACTGCGTAGATCTACTCCATGAATCCTTGACTCGGAACCTTTGCGACCCAGATTACTTGCCACCGTCGCCACCTTCTAGAAATCTTTAATGTGGCAAACCGAACTAGGTTATCAGAGTCGCCTTTCCAAGTAAAGGAACCGCTACGCTTTCACTACGTAGAACTACTCCGTTAAAACTCTTTATCGTCTTTATATTCGCTCAGTATGTATGAAATCAAAGCGTTGACCGACATACCTCTCTTTTCAGCTTCTTTTTTTAACCATTCGTGTAGGTCTTCAGTAAGCCTTAGAGAAAAAACCGCTTTTCCCAATAACTTCACCTCCTTATGGTATCATTATAGTATCAAAGTGGTATCATGTCAATACCATAATGGTTAGTGTTATTTCTCTCGGTCTTTTATAAATAAAATAAATCCGCCTTGCGGTGTCGGGGGCCCCAACTGGAGTCACCCCACCCACACGCAAAAGGGCGGATTTTATATTTTCAAGGAAATTAAATAAGGACCCCATTATAGGAGTCCCATTGTCAAAGTTTGAACACTTTACCCGCTATTAGAAAACGGTAAAGTCATAGTATTTTTATTTTCTATGTGTTAAAATAGCGCTGTTAACTTTTGCGATTTAAGTTAATTTGTATCTTATGAATATTGCCTAGATATTCATTTTCATAGTTTTTGGAATATGTTATATATTCGTCATGAGACTTTAGCAGAGTCTCTTTTTCTTTTTCCGTCAAAATATACTCTTCAGGCTTCTTTAACCCTCTACTCGAAAAATAAGACTTCTCTCCAAGTAATCTTTCGTCAATATTATCCTTTATCATAT
>NZ_JBIBUU010000056.1:0-1630 GCF_043079735.1 Streptomyces sp. NPDC015144
ACATCCTCACCACCAACCACATCGGCATCCACGACAACTTCTTCGACCTCGGCGGCGACTCCATCCTCTCCATCCAAATCGTCTCCCACGCCCGGAAGGAACTCGGCGTCCAGCTCTCGCCGCGGCTCCTCTTCGAGCACCCGACGATCGCCGAGCTCGCCAGGGCCGTCGACCTCGACGATGCGGCGGGTCGTCCGGAGGCGCCGGTCGTGCCGGCGGCCCCACGGAACGGGCTCCTGCCCATGTCGTTCGGCCAGCAGCGGCTGTGGTTCCTGGAGGACTTCAACGAGGGCAGCACCGAATACCACTCGGCGGTCGGCCTGCGGCTGACCGGCCCACTCGACGCGGACGCGCTGCGGGCGGCGGCGGGTGAGCTGGTGGCGCGCCACGAGGCGCTGCGGACGACCTTCGACGTGGTGGAGCGGCAGGGTGTACAGACGGTCCATCCGGTTCTGGAGCCCGAGTGGCGTGTCGAGGAGGCGGCCGACGAAGAGGAGGCGCGCGTACTCGCCCAGCGGGAGCTGGCCCGTCCGTACGACCTGAGGAACGGCCCGCTCGTCCGCGTCCTGCTCGTCCGCCTCGCCGACGACGAGCACATCTGCGTCCTGGGCATGCACCACATCGTCACCGACGGCTGGTCCATGGGCGTCATCGCCCAGGAACTCGGCGAGCTGTACACCGCCCGCGTCCAGAACCGCCCGCACGAACTGCCCGACGTCACCGTCCAGTACCCCGACTTCGCCGCCTGGCAACGCGACCGACTCGAAGACGGCGGCCTCCTCGACCAACAACTCACCTGGTGGCGCGAACAGCTCAAGGGCATCACCCCGCTCGAACTCCCCACCGACCGGCCCCGACCCGCCGCGCGTTCCTCGCGGGGTGCCGTCGTCGGCTTCGAGGTACCGGCCGACATCGTCGACGGGCTCAAGAAGCGGGCCCGGTCCCAGGACGCGACGCTCTTCATGGCTCTGACGGCAGCGGTCAAGGCCCTCTTCACCCGCTACACGGGTGAGCAGGACATCGCCGTCGGCACGGCTTCCGCCGGCCGGGGCGCGGGCGGCCTGGACGGGCTGGTGGGCTTCCTGGTCAACACCGTCGTACTGCGGACGGAAATCGATCCGCAAGCGTCCTTCGACGCCCTGCTCGGGCAGGTGCGGAGGACGGTCCTCGACGCGTTCGCCCACGAGGACGTCCCGTTCGAGCGCCTGGTGGAGGCGGTGCAGCCGGAGCGCGACACCAGCCGCACCCCGCTCGTCCAGGCGATGGTGGTACTGCAGAACGCACCCGGGAGCGGCCCCGGCCTCGGCGACCTGCGCGTCACCGACTACCCGCTGGAGCGGGACACCTCCCTCTTCGACCTCACGATCGAGTTCGAGGAGTACGCGGACGGGCTGAGGGCTCTCGTCGAGTACAGCACCGATCTCTTCGACGAGGAGACCGTCGCGCGCATCGGCGAGCACCTCAACCACCTGCTCGCCGCCGCGGTGGCCGACCCGACCCTGCCCGTCTCCGCACTGCCCCTCCTCGGCGAGGAGGAGTGGGATCGGGTGGTGCGGGAGTGGGCGGTGACCGAGGGCGCCGACCCGTGGCCGGGAACGCTGCACAGCCAGGTCTCGGAACGGGCCGCCGA
>NZ_JBIBUU010000057.1:0-1424 GCF_043079735.1 Streptomyces sp. NPDC015144
CACGTCCATACCGGTCTCGAGCCCGACTGGGACGCGGTCTTCGGCCCCGTGGCCGACCGCCGTACCGTCGACCTGCCCACCTACGCCTTCCAACGTCGCCGCTACTGGCTCGACACCCCCGCGAGCCCCGGAGACCTTGGCACTGTCGGGCTCTCCGCTGCCGAGCATCCGCTGCTCGGAGCCGCGGTCGAACTCGCGGGAGGAGCGGGCCACCTCTTCACCGGACGGTTCTCGCGGGGTAGCCAGCCCTGGCTGGCCGACCATGCCGTGGTCGGCGCCGTGCTGCTCCCGGGCACGGCCTTCCTTGACCTCGCGCTGCTTGCCGGGCGCGAGATCGGACTCCCTTCGGTAGAGGAACTGACCCTGGAAGCACCGCTGTTGCTCCCGGAGCGGGGCGAGGTGACCTTCCAGGTAGCGGTGGACGCAGAGGATGAGTCGGGCCGCCGTGAACTCCGTCTCCATTCGCGGGTCGACGGCGACGACGAGTGGACCCGGCATGCTGCCGGCCGGCTCGGGCCGGAGAGGCCGGCCGACGCGGCCTCGGCCGCAACCGGTACCGGTACGGCGTGGCCGCCCACCGGAGCCGTCCCGATCGCGACCGACGACGCCTACATAAGGCTTGCGGACCACGGGTACGAGTACGGCCCGGCGTTCCAGGGCCTGCGGTCGGCCTGGCGGCTCGGCGACCGGACCTATGCGGAGCTGCGCCTCGACGACGAGACAGACGGCGCCGATCGGTACGTGCTGCACCCGGCACTGCTCGACTCGGCCCTGCATCTGCTGCTCCTCGACGACATCGAGCGGGCGGGCGGGTCACCGACGACCATCTCGCTCCCCTTCGCCTGGCAGGGCGTTGATGTGCACCGTCCTGGTCCACGGGATCTGCGAGCCTGCCTCACCAGGACCGGGGAGGACACTACGACGCTGGAGCTGACGGACAGCTCCGGCGAGCCGGTCGCGTCGATCTCGGCACTGGTCGTACGAGCGGCTGATCCTGATCGGCTGGTGCGCCGCAGCGGGCGCCACGAAGCGCTCTTCCAGCTGGAGTGGACGCCCTACGAGGTGCCGTCGTCATCCGTCGACGAGACCGCCACGTCGCACGTCCCGGCAAATGACCTGACGCTGCTGCGGATCCCGGCATCGGCCGACTCGTCCGTACCGGACGCGGCCCGCTCGGCACTCGAACATGCCCTGAGCGTCGTTCAGGAACACCTCGAGGCCGATGAGGCCGAGTCCCGGCCGCGCCTCGCCGTCATCACCGAGGGAGCCGTCGCCGTCCGATCGGACGGCGAGGACCTCACGGATCTCGGACATTCCCCGGTGTGGGGCTTGTTGCGTGCTGTGCAGTCGGAGTATCCGGGTCGGTTTGTGTTGGTCGATGTGGATGGGAGTGAGGGGTCGGCGGGGGCGGTTGTGTCGGCGTT
>NZ_JBIBUU010000058.1:0-1366 GCF_043079735.1 Streptomyces sp. NPDC015144
CCGGGCGTGGGAGACGATTTGGATGGAGAGGATGGAGTCGCCGCCGAGGTCGAAGAAGTTGTCGTGGATGCCGATGTGGTTGGTGGTGAGGATGTTGGTCCAGATGGTGGTGAGGGTGTGTTCGGTGGGGGTGCGGGGTGGGGTGTGGTGGGTGGTGGTTTGTTGGGTGTGGGTGGTGGGTGTGGGGAGGGCGCGGCGGTTGATTTTTCCGCTGGGGGTGAGGGGGAGTTGGGGGAGGTGGATGTAGTGGGCGGGGATCATGTGGTCGGGGAGGGTGGTGGTGAGGTGGGTGCGTAGTTGGGCGGGGGTGAGGGGTGTGGTGGTGACGAGGTAGGCGATGAGGCGGGGGTGGCTGTTGGGGTTGTTGGGGTCTTGGTGGGTGGTGGCGAGTGCTTCGTGGATGTGGGGGTGTTGGGTGAGGGCGGTTTCGATTTCGCCGAGTTCGATGCGGTAGCCGCGGATTTTGACTTGGTGGTCGGTGCGGCCGAGGTGTTCGAGGGTGCCGTCGGGGAGCCATCGGGCGAGGTCGCCGGTGCGGTAGGTGCGGGTTCCGGTGTGGTGGGGGTTGGCGGTGAAGCGTTGGGCGGTGAGGGTGGGGTGGTGGAGGTAGCCGCGGGCGAGTCCGTTGCCGGAGACGTGGATTTCGCCGGGGATGCCGGTGGGGACGGGGTTGCCGTGGGGGTCGAGGAGGTGGATGTGGTAGCCGGGGATGGGTCGTCCGGCGGGGAGGCGGTGGTTGTTGTTGGTGAGGTGGTGGGCGGTGATGTGTTGGTAGGTGACGTGGACGGTGGTTTCGGTGATCCCGTACATGTTGATGAGTTGTGTGGGGGTGTTCGGGTATCGGTCGAACCAGGTGTGGATGTGTTTGGGTTCGAGTGCTTCTCCGCCGAAGACGATCCAGCGGAGGTCGGGGAGGGGGTCTTGGTTGGTTTCGGCTGCGTGGGTGGTGAGTTCGCGGAAGGTGGAGGGGGTTTGGCTGAGGAGGGTGACTTTCTGTTGTTTGAGGAGTTGCCACATGGCGTGGGGGTTGCGGGTGGTGTCGTGGGGGACGATGACGGCGTGGGCGCCGGTGGTGAGTGCGCCCCAGAGTTCCCAGACGGAGAAGTCGAAGGCGTAGGAGTGGAATACCGTCCATACGTCGTGGGGGCCGAAGTTGTAGAGGGGTTGGCAGTTGGCGAGGAGGTGGAGGACGGTGCGGTGTTCGATGGCGACGCCCTTGGGGCGGCCGGTGGAGCCCGAGGTGTAGATGACGTAGGCGAGGTCTTCGGGTGTGACGGTGGTGTGTGGGGGTGTGGTGGGGTGTTGGGTGAGGGTGTTGTGTTCGGTGTCGAGGTTGATGGTGCGGACGCCTGGGGTGGGGTTGTCG
>NZ_JBIBUU010000059.1:0-1056 GCF_043079735.1 Streptomyces sp. NPDC015144
TGTATTGACCCGCAGCGTTGTTGACGCGGCTGATCGGCGGGTGCCCGTCGAGTGCGGTGTGGCAGCGGTGGTGGTTGTAGGTGTGGAGGAAGTCTGCCAGGGCTTCGGTCCGTTCGGTGTTCGAGGTGTAGGGCCGTAGGTAGGCCCACTCGTCGAGGAGGGTGCGGTTGAAGCGTTCGACCTTGCCGTTGGTCTGTGGCCGGTAGGCCCGGGTCAGCTTGCCGGTCGCGCCGAGTTTCGCGAGGGCGGCCTTCCAGGCCAGGCCCTTGCGGTAGGCCCAGGCGTTGTCGGTCAGGACCCGTTCGATGCGGGTGATGCCGTGTCCGTGGAAGAACGCGGCCGCGCGGGCCAGGAAGCCGGCGCAGGTCGCGACCTTCTCGTCCGGGTGGATCTCGCTGTAGGCCAGGCGGGAGTGGTCGTCGACGGCGGAGTGGACGTAGTCGAAGCCCATGCCGCGGACGGGCCGGCCCGCGTCGCGGCCCAGCACGCGATGTCCGCCGCCGTCGGGGATCCGGCCGAGTTTCTTCACGTCGACGTGGATGAGTTCGCCGGGCCGGTCGCGTTCGTAGCGGCGGATCACGACTCCGGTCGGCCGGTCGATCCAGGCCAGCCGGTTCAGCCGGTGGCGGGTCAGGATCCGGTGCACGGTCGAGGCGGGCAGGCCCAGGATCGGGCCGATCCGGGCCGGGCCGAGCTTGCGGCTTTGCCGCAGGTCGCAGACGCGGGCTTCGACCGCGGAGGCGGTCCGGTGCGGGGTGGTGCGAGGCCGACTCGACCGATCGTGCAGACCCGCCTCGCCCTCGGTCCGCCACCGGCGGATCCATTTATGGGCCGTGGCCCGGGAGATCCCCATCTCGGCCGCCACATGAGCGACCGGACGGCCTGAGCAGACACGTTCGACCAGCAGTCTCCTACCGAAGACGGTCAGCCGGGCATTACGGTGGGGCACGAAGACCTCCGTGCGGTGAGTTCCTAGACAGTTCCCACCCCACCGGAGGTCTTCGCCATGTTCAAGACCAGACCAGTGTCAACAACGCTCGTGATCAATACACCTAG